>JBDTPN010000010.1:0-90584 GCA_039932715.1 Pseudomonadota bacterium
CTCCAAGGTCATCATCCCACCTAACCTCGGTGTCCGGAATATCGGGGGAAGCCCAAATCGGGTCTTGGTCGAATTCGTGTTGGTTGGGTAAAGGGTGTCACGAGCATTCTGCTGCTAGTGTTGCCATTTGCGCAGCCAATTCACGCCAGCACTACCTCCTATACCTACGACGTTCACGGGCGACTTACGAAAGTAGAGGCGCCGGTCGGGATTGATGTTTCGCGCACTACCTACGGATTTGACGCTGCGAACAACCGCACTTCCGTCGTCACTTTTCAGGCGGACATAACAGCGCCGAACGCACCCACGAGTCTGACTGCCATCGCCCAAGCCTCCGATAGGATTCGATTGAATTGGACGACCAGTCTGGATGTCGGCGGTGGACCTGTGTCCTCTTATAAAATCTACCGCGGCGGGTCCAATGTGGGATCGACCGGTGCACCCCCCTATGACGACACAGGATTGGGGGCAAATACTCCCTATTCCTACAACGTTTCGGCGGTCGACCCTCAGAGCAACGAGTCTGTTCAATCAAACTCAGCGAGCGCGACTACGCCGCCCGGGGCGGACCTGATACCTCCCAGCATACCTACAGGTCTACAAGGGAGCGCAGTCTCTTGCACATGGGTAAATCTGACATGGAACCCCTCAACGGATACTGGCGGCTCCGGTTTGGGGGGATATCAGATATACCGAGGAGGCTCGTATCTTGCAACCTCAGCTGTTGCAAGTTACTCAGATCAAACCGCAACCTCCGCGGTGGCAAATCTCTATAAGGCGCTTGCTTATGACTTGGCGGCACCAACCAATTATTCGGGTTTCTCTACTGAGATCTCGGTAACGACTCCAGATTGCGTGCCGCCAAGCGCCCCTGGCAATCCGACGTTCTCGGCAATTCTCGGATCTTCGGCGACAGTTACGTGGACAGCAGCGACCGACAACGTCGGCGTTGCAGGCTATCGATACAGTATCAACGGCGGCTCTAGCTGGACAGATGTGGGCAACGTTCTAACGACCAATCTGACGGGTCTGGCGCTCTCGACCACCTACACGGTGCTCGTGCAGGCGCGGGACGCGGCTGGAAATTGGAGCGGCAGCGGCAGCGGCAGCTTTACGACCTTGAGTACCGTTTCAGACACAATGACGTATGTGGGCGGATCCAGTGGAAGTCCCCCTCTTTCACAGATCACCGGTTTCGGGACGGGGATGGGTTCACTGGCGCCCGTAACGACTTCTACCGGCAAGACGATCATTGCCTACTGGTCGGATCTCGAATTGGCTGTCGACCAGTATTACCAATTCTCTGTAGTCAGCATGGTGACCTATTTTCGAGTAGACGGATTTACCAGCAATCCCGGCGCAGCGTGGTTGCAATCGATCTCTGGACCGGGAGCCACGACTTTTACGGGAGCCACTGCGACATTTAACTACACCAACGGATCGGCAGTCTGGACATGGCCGTCCGCACCCAATTTCGTTGGGACAGTAAACATGATCCTTGTTCACCAGTAGACGCCTGAAGCGCCTCACGGAGAATCACGATGAAAGCCAAGAAATACACGAAGTCCTGGGCCTTGGCAGCAGTGGCAATAGGTCTGTGTGTCGTGTCCGGTGTGACGTCTGCCGCATGCCTGCAGAAGACAAGACCAGTCAAAGGTCTGAGTGGCGCACAGACATTCATGGTAGCTCAGAAAAGTGAAGTCGCGGACTACGCGAAACTCGGCTTTAGCGAAGTGCAATGTCCTAAGGATATGAGCGTATTTCGTCAGTACGTTGAAAAAATCTGCTCAAGTTCGAATGCCGGTTCCATCCCTTCCATGAACACGGAAATAATGTTTGGCCGGAATAGAGAGCTGGCGTGCAATTCGGCAAGAGCTGGGCTTACTGAGTCGGGCGGCTAATCGGAAATTGTCTGGTACGTGCGATGGGGCAGCACTAGGAACCTAAAAGAAAAATGATGCAAAAGATCTCAGGAATGTCGAAGTTAGTTGCTGCCCTAATTTTCGGATTGGCATGGAGTGCCTTCGCGCAAGCTCAAAGTGCTCCACTGCCAGACAGGCACATGATTGATGAAAACGGATTTGATCTCATTTCTGGCACACGATCTAATGCAACGACTGATCTCGTCATTGGTCAGCCAGGAAGTGGCGGGCTTACCTTTGGACGCCATAGAGATAGCTTTGCTGCATCAGAGCTCTATTTTTCAGGAGCCATCAGCACAGTATCCTATACGTCATCGAAGGCATTCATAGTCTCGATGGACAATTCGGTGAATGACACCATTGAGCGTTTCTCAAAGCAGAACAGTCCTAGCAATGCGCCATACGTAAACTTGGAAGGCACAGCATCCACGCTGACCAAGTCGGGTTCGACATTTACGTACACAAACTCAGATGGACTGATTGCGACTTACTCAACACTACCAGGGCGTAGCGTAGATTCATATTTTATAAAGACACTTACTATCCCAGGCGGAGAGATCCGCACCTACAACTGGGTGTCTAACGCTCAGCCTATATCGCGTCTTCAGTCCGTTACCAATAGCCGTGGATATCAAATAAAACTGCTGTATGCCGATGTAGGTGGGGTGTGGGGCGGATTGTCCGGTGCCATGGGCATCAACATGGCCATTGATTACTGCAGCCCTACTGCCAATTCGTGCACGGGAACTACTCAGTCGTGGCCTACAGTCTCATACGTTATCGGCAGTGACTATCTTTTCACGGATGCCGCGGGTGCCGTAACTGCCTACAATTCTTCGACAGGTTCAATTCGATGGCCAGGCAGTCAAACTTACAACGAAGTCTTCAGTGGGGGCTATACGCGCAATGGGCGGACTTGGACGTATGCCCTGAGTTCGACCGGTAGCGATCCCACAACAACGGTAACTGATCCCGGAAATCGAGTCAGCATTTACGTGTTCGACGCTGTGACGCGGACAATCAAGAGTTATACGAATGTCGCCACTAGCGAGACCACGACCTACGTGAACGATGCGAATGGCAGGCCCATTACTGTAACGTTACCTTCAAATGAGACGATTCACTACGTCTACGATCCGCGAGGGAATGCCGTTGAAATTAGGCGAACGTCTCCTTCAACGGCGGACTTGGTTTGGACCGCAGAATTTGATGCGACTTGCACGGTTGCGACCGCAAAAATCTGCAACCAGCCGCACTGGACGCAGGACCCAAAAGGTGGACGCACTGACTACACATACGACACAACGACGGGGGGGGTGCTGACGTCTATGCTGCCAGCGGTCAACGGCGTTCGACCCACAACTACAAATACATATTCGAACCTTCAGGCGTACTACAAGAATTCTGCAGGGACCATCGTAGCGTCGGGGACCAACTTGCGACTGGTTACGGCATCGTCGACGTGTCGTACCTTGGGAAGCTGCACCAATGGTGCAGATGAGCTTCGAACCGTTATCAGCTATGGAGCCAACAGCGTCGCGAACAATCGCCTGCCGGTAAGCACGACGATCCGGAACGGAACCAACACAATTTCTGCGGTCACTACTCGTAGCTATGATGGTATCGGCAATGTTACTTCCGTGGATGGACCGCTCTCGAACGATACTTCGTTCGTGACCTATGACGCCGGAAGAAGGGTAATCGGGCAGATCGGACCTGATCCGGATGTCGCCGGGCCGCGATTGCCGTCCGCGGTGCGCACAACCTACAACGCGCAAGGGTGGCCTGGCACCGTGGAGAACGGAACGGTCGCCAATCAGGGCACCACCCTGGCCGGATTTACAGCATTACAGATCCAGACTACGAGTTTCGACAGTGACGGCCGGTCGACCAGTTCTGTGTTGGTGGCGGGCGGAGCCAACGTTGCTGCGCAGCAAACCAGCTACGATACGCTGGGTAGAGTGGATTGCACTGCCACGCGGATGGACCCGGCGACATTTGCAGGTGGAGGAGCGGCTTGCAGCAATATTTCGGGAAGCGCCACCTTTGGTCCGGACCGAATCAGCAAGTATGCCTATGACAGTGGCGACCGGGTGACCTCGGTCACCAGTGGCTTCGGGGTGGACCCGATCGTGGATCGATCACTGATCTATACCGCGGGGCGGCTCACTGCGGTTCTTGACGGCAAGGGTAACAAGACCACCTACGTCAATGACGGGTTCGGGCGAGTGTCCCAGGTTCAATATCCGGATCCGGTCAATGTGGGAAGTTCGTCCGGCACTGACTATGAGCAGTTCGGATATGACGCCAATTCACAGATTACGTCGGTCCGCCGACGCAGTGGCACCACAATCACGTTGAACCGGGACGCGTTGAATCGCGTCACTTCCAAAGTGATAGGCGCGGGATCGGCCGACGATGTGTACCTGAATCTGGACAACCAGGGACGTGTCATCTGGGCGCGCAAGGGCAGCACTTCCGGCGCGGGCATTGACCAGACCTATGATGGCCTGGGCAGGCTGGCAACGCGCACAGTGTTCGGGCGGCAGATGAGCTATTTGCTTGATGCGGCGGGAAGGCGGACGAAGCTGACGTACCCGGATGGGTTCTTTGTCAATTACGGGTACAGCAATGCAAATGAGCTGACGACGGTGAGCGACAGCTCAGGCGTTACGTTGGCAACGTACACCTACAGCACGGCAGGGTATCCGACGGGTATTGCCCGGCCGGCCAGTGCCGCAGTCACGTCGTTCACGCCGGACGCGCTGGGTCGGCTGCAAACTCTGACTCAGGATCTGAGTGGCACTGTCTATGACAGCACCGTCACGTTGGGCTATAACCCTGCCGGGCAAATTGTGAGCCGCAGCCAGAGCAATGATGCGGCCTATACCTGGTTGCCACCGGTACCAAACTCCAGCACTGCGGAAACCGTGAACGGCCGAAACCAGCTGACGCAGGTTGGAGCCACAGCAATACCCTCAGATGCCGACACCAATATCAGTACCCTCAATAGCTATAGCTATGCATACAACGCATTGGGTCAAATGGTCAGTGGCGGTGGCACAGCGGTGGAATATGATCCCTCCGGAATGCTTTCGAAAGTAGGCACAACTGACTACCTGTACGACGGTCCGGATCTGATTGCCCAGTACAGCGGCGCGACAGTGCTGCGCAAGTTTGTGCATGGCGGCGGCTCGGATGAGCCGCTAGTCTGGTACGAGGGCTCGGGGACCACCACCCGCAAATACCTGCAGGCCGATGAGCGGGGTTCGATCATCACGGCCAGCGACAACTCTGGTGTGGCCACCTCCTCGGTCAAATACTCCGCTTATGGTGAGTCGGGCACGCTGGCATCGGCATTCGGTTATACCGGACAGGTGTACATTGCTGCCTTGAATGCCTATTACTACAAGGCCAGGTTCTACTCTCGCGAGACGGGCAGGTTCTTGAGTCCGGATCCGATCGGGTACGCGGATAGCATGAACATGTATGGGTATGTCGGAGGGGATCCTGTCAATCTGGTGGATCCGTTTGGGTTTCAAAGCTGTGCTGACAATGTATTGAAAGTACCGTTTGCCGGACAGCAGCCGGACTGTGATCTTGACGAAGTTCAAGTTACAGGTTATCGATGCGCCTATTGCTCATCCTGGGCATTTAGCGATTACCTCGCAATGTTTCCAGAAGCGTTCAATATGGACGCCATAGCGCAGGCTGGCGCCATGGCCGCTAGGAATGTAGGGCTGGCACTCGATGGGAGCGTTGGGGGAGCGGTGCAAGGGCAGCAGCCAACTAACGAGACATTGCGGCAACAATGTCTGTGGAATCGCTACGGTACGTTTGGGGTGTGGATGGAGAACCTGTCCTACGCATCGTGGATGGGCGTAGGGCAGGCGGTATTCGAAGAAGAGGTGACCGAGGCGCTAGAGACCAAGGGCACGCAATATGCCAATAGGCTTCTCTATTCACCAAACTACTACGCAGGTAGACGCGCGAGTAATCTGTTGAAGGGTATGAAAGTTCTCAGTAAGGCTACAGGCGTTGTAAGCGCAGGTGCTACTGGTTTCCAAGTCGGCATGGAAGCGCAGTGCAGATGGTTGGAATAATGACATGCGAATAGCAATCAGATGTTTAGGAGTTGTAGTGGGAATCGTATGGTTGTGCTTTGCGGTCTACTATTCCCAATTACATGAAGAGACCGTTCTGCGCAGAGTTGCCACATGTGCGACCTACGTGATTTTGGGATCGGCATTCTTGGTGTACGGGATAAGAGGAAGGTTGCGAATAAAGCGTACGGATTCCTCCGTGTGATGGCTCGATCCAATGTGTGCCGCCCATCACGAGCTACCTCGTGCGTACGCCGCGCCTGCTCATGCTCGGCTCATGACCGCCGGGGGACTGGCGGGTGCTCTTATTGTTGCGAACCTCATTGGCTTCCACGAATTTGAAGTGGTCGAACTTGGAGTCGAGGGTGCAACATTACTGACTGTCCTCTACAGCACTGGGCTTGAGGGAGTCGGGCTCGGAGGCGTGACCGGTAGCGCGTTTGGTGCAATTTCACTTGGCGCACTCGGCGCCTCATTGCCTGCCCAGAGTTGCCCATAAGGGCCAACTGGTGAAGAACGGCTTCATAAAATCGTGCAGTAGTACCGCGGTTGGGAACGTGCTGCTATTCAACCTGTTAGTTGGATGTCCGGGGATTCTTTGGGCGGTTGGGACCATGTATTCTGAGGGAACCCTCACTTTGGGCACCTTGTTGCGGACGTTGGCGGTCGGGGGGTTGAGTTCATCGGCTGCTGGATTGGCGTTTTGGTATTCAGTATCGCGGCCCCTGATTCGCAGTCGTAAGGACAAGACCGGTCTGAAATGACGGGCAAAATGGGACGAAACGGCTCGTTACAGGCACAAAAGGGAAAGAAGGTCCGAGGCTTAACTCCATGGGCCCGCTGGGCGCGGCTGCAGTAGCGACGTCACCCCTGCTTTGAGTAGCGGGAGCCATTAGAGTCTGACCCCGGCTGAGGTCGGTCTACCCCTTCAAGCCCGCGGCCCACAGGATCGCTCAATTCGCTCCCCGCCTGGAGGCGAGCGAATTCTTGGACTTCACTTCATCCAGTAGCACCAGCGAAACGCAAACCTTGTGCCTCGTGAGCCCGCCAGAAGAGATAGTCAGGAATGCCAATCCCCGCAACCTCATGGTTGGTGCGCAGGGACAAATGAGGCTAGGAGGTTGCGGGACTTTTGCGGGGATCAGTGCTGCTTCGTTGTGCTCGGTAGTGACATTTGCAACGATGTCCCGATGGCCACGGTTAGATAAGTCTCTGATAACTAAAGAACAAAGTTTCCAGCAAAATTGGCTCTGATTAGCCTCCGCAAGCTACGAACCAGAAGGCCGGGAGTTCGAATCTCTCCAGGCGCACCATTAATTCAATGAGTGAGGGAAACCCGGCCAATTGCACGATTGGCCGAGTCACCACTGAGTCACCAACGGCTCCTCGATCACACACGGCCACATCGCCAGTTTGATTTGCCACTACTGCAATGACATCTCAGCGCGTGAAACCGCTAGCTGTTTCTGCGGTGTTGTTGATGTCAGCTTCTGGCCGACCAGAGCCAGATTGCTCACCGTCTCCGGTGTGCCCTTCTGCGGCATTGATGAGTGGCGGTTTCGGAGCGTGAGAATGAGGCGTGAAGCGAGCGTCTGTGGCCGAGCCGCCGAGGTCATGCCACAATTATTTAGAACTGAAGAGCAATCTTGAGGATGGAGGCGAAGGCATGGACTTACGATGTGTTTCTTTGGCCGTCGCCTCAGCCTTCATCGGTATTGCCGCCCGAGCGGAGGAACGGCTGCCGACAGTGCCCCCAGCGCAATACACGCCAGAGCAGAGACTAGCCGCAGTTGATTTCGAGACTGCGCGCAAGGCTCCAGTTTTTGGCCCATTTGAACCCATGATGCACAGCCCGCAGGTGATGTCGCAGGCGCGCGCAATGGGCGACTACCTTCGCTACAAATCAGCTATCGGCAATACGCTCAGTGAGCTCATGATCCTGATTACCGCGCGCGAATGGATGCAGGACTACGAGTGGTCCCTGCACTACCCGATCGCCCTTAAGGCCGGCATTCGGCAGGAAGTCGCCGATTCCATTGCCGCCGGTCGGCACCCGGCCGCGATGAGTATTGATGAAGAGATCGTGTACGACTACGCCAACGAACTACTGAAGAGCCATCAGATTTCCGATGCGACGTTCGAGCGCGCGAAGTCTCGTTTTGGCACAAAGGGGATCGTCGACATGACGGGAATCGTCGGTTACTACACCTTTCTTGCCATGCAGCTCAATGCAGCTCAGTACCCGATCCCAAAGGAAGCCAAGAAGCTACCGAGCATGCCCCGCTAAGCCAGGGGAGGCCGGTCCCATGATCAGAGTCAGCCTTGAGCCCAACCCGGCCATTCACGTACCGGGAGAGCGGACACTCAAATCATCCTATGTAGTTTTCTTGATTGCCGGTGAATTCCAGCGACCATGTTGAGTTCTAAAACGCCGATATCGGTGGTGATTCGTAGCGAGCACGTAGCATTTGGTGCCTGAATGTGCGCTTTGGTGCCGATTTCGAGTGAGGGCGGGCCTGTTAACTTGTTGAAAACCAAGAACCTCAAAAATTTCCAGTCGCGTCTACGAACCAGAAGGCCGGGAGTTCGAATCTCTCCAGGCGCATCAGTTTATGGGAGGGCTACGCGTTGGACGTAGCCCTTTCATTAATGGGCTGAGCGTGAAGCGCTTAGCGCGTGCAGTCGTACACCCACCGCGCGCGCCACTTTCAGAATCGTCGCGAAGCTCGGATTGCCATTTTCACCAAGCGCTTTGTAGAGACTCTCTCGGCTCAGCCCCGCAGCGCGCGCGACCCGTGTCATTCCGCGTACGCGGGCAATGTCCCCCAGCGCGCGAGCGATGCCCGTGGCGTCAATGCCGCGAGGGCGGCAAATCATTCAGCCGGTTACCACCCGGTAGGCGATCCCACCGGCGTGGTGATGAGAACCGCCTGAATCTCGCGAATCTTGCCTCCAGTCACGGAGAAAAATTCCGCAACCAGGGGCGATCCCTGGGCCTGCGTCGAGCGTTCGAGCGGAATCTCGGTGCCATCGGCGTTCAGCTTGCGGCCGAATCGAACGATGGACATAACGAGACCGTGCTCCTCGTCGACTACCGGATAGCGGCGGTCGTAGATGCGCGCATTCCTGAACTGCGCCATGTCGAACTGCTCCGTCGCAGTCGTCGGCTTGCGACCTCCCGATGAGACGTTGGTCGTCTGCAATCCATTCTCGAAGCGGTTCGTATCTGGAAGCATGGGCGCACGCACATATTCCGGCGTGCCCTCGGTTTCGAACGCCCGGAAATAGCCGTCGGCTGCATTGATCAATGCGTACCGTGAATCACGCTCAGACGGACGGACCCAGCGCGTGAAGTGCGGCGGCGGCCGTGTCAGCTTCTCGGGTGCCCAAAGAACTCCCGCATCGCCTTTGCTGCACAGAATGGTCTCGGATTCCGTGATCTTGCCTTGCTCCACTTTTAGACGCAGCGCGAGAATGACGGGTTGATTCTTTTCCAAGATGATAGCGATGATTCCGGCGCCGCCGCTCTCCGGGTCGAACGTATCCATGCGATACGTCGTTGCCCCCGCGAACTTCCACAAACCCTCGCCGAGCTGCACTGGCATGCCGTTCTCGGTCGCCTTGACCGTCGCCGCCAAGGGCAATCCTGTGGGGCTATGCTTGGCCAGTGCATCAAAGTATCGATCGGTGATCTGCTTCAGACACGCGCGGTCGCATTGATCCTGTGCTGCAACGCTGTGGGACGCGAATATCCAGAAGATTGCCAGTGCGGGGCGGCGGCATCCATAACTTATTTTGTACACTATTGTCACCTGTCTATTAGAGTCCGTATTCTTCGCAACACGCAGCTATTGCGGATAAGCAAAGTCCATTGGGGAAGTCATGCGATACACACGATACATGTCGGGAGTGATTGCTTCGAGCGTAGCGTGCATTGCGCTGAGCGTAGGCATTTTACAGAGCGCGCACGCAGCATCGCACGGCAAATCGTTTCGCGATTGCACCGTTTGTCCGGAGATGGTGGTCGTTCCGTCCGGCACCTTTGTCATGGGGTCGCCCGCCACAGAAAGGGGTCGCGACAAGGACGAGGACCAGCACAGAGTCACGATCGGGTATCCATTCGCGGTCAGCAAATTCCCCATCACATGGGATGAATTTGAAGCGTGCGCTCGCGACGGCATGTGTGACGGCCAAGCCGTGGAAACGGCTTTGCGAACCCCGATGACGCCGCCACCGCGGCCGGCAACGACTGGCGAACAAGCTGCGGCACCCGCCAGCAGGCCACCGCCCTATGCTGATCACGGTCGCGGCAACCGCCCTGTCGTTGGCGTCAGCTGGTGGGATGCGCAGGTATTCGTAGGTTGGCTCAACAAGAAGTCCGGAAAGGATCGGTACCGACTGCTATCCGAAGCCGAATTTGAATATGCCGCACGCTCCGGCACGACGACGGCGTTGTGGTGGGGAGACGAGCCTAGCCATGATTACGCCAACTACGGAATGGATGATGGTGCGGGATTGGGCGGCGCAGTCGGCGGTCGCGATATATGGTTGAATGACACCTCGCCGGTTGGCTCGTTCCCGCCCAACGCGTTCGGTCTATACGACATGTACGGCAATATCTACCAATGGATCGAAGACTGCTACGAAAGCGACAGCACGAAATTGCCCACCGACGGTTCGGCGGTGAAGAACGGCAATTGCGCGACGCGTGGCTTCCGTTCCAACTCGTTCGAAAGCAATCCTCATACCATGCGTTCGGCGAACCGCGCCTACCCGTATGCGCCGGATACTCGCGGCCGCAACTATCTGGGCTTTCGCGTCGCCAAAACCCTGCCGTAGTTGCGCGACTGCTGATCGAGATCGGGCGGGCGCACGGAAATCGACAGCCGCGCAATGCCTAGTTGGTCTTGAGTGCCGGGTCCCAATGCTCGGCCAGCTTGCCGTTCTCGACGCGGAACAGCGCAAGATTGGTCGTGGTGTATTTCCTGGTGGCATCCTTGGGATCGGGCAGTTCGCGCACGAACGAGATGCTGACGAAATCGCCTTCGGCAAGGATGGCGACGATCGGGGTTTTCACTCGCTCCTCGACCGGGATTGGCTTGCGGCCGGACTGCGCGAACATGTCGATCAGGTTCTGGCGGCCGCTTACGAAATTTGGATTGTGCTGGATATAGCCCGCAGTGGTGAACCTGGCCATCTGATCGAGGTGCCCCGCTTCAACCACGACGCGCCAGAAATCATAGACGACGCGCTTGTTTGCAGCCGCCTTCGGATCCTTGCTCTGCAGCATCGCGGCATGGTCCGGATTGCCCAAGACGACGCCATCGGCGAAGCCGCTCGACGGCAGCAGTCCGCTCATCAGCATCAGGCACAGCGCGACCGGCAATTTCCTGTTCATGATGTCCTCGTGAATTATTGAGACCGAGCCCTTGAAATCCTGCAATGCAGGCCGACTTCAGCAACCCGCCGAATTGCACAACAGCTGGCCTTGTTTCTGCCTTGGGCTGCGAGTGTCGGCTTCGCACGGCATCAGTGTCAACGACTTGAAATCGCCGCTGGAGTTTTGCCGTTATGCGCGATAAGTTGTCCGCAATAGGCCGACAAGCGCCGAGTTGGGGAGACGCCTGAATGAAATCCATGTCGCTGAACCTGTGCGCCGGTGCGGCCGCGCTGATCCTGATCGGCATTGCCGGTTGCTCCAAATCTGCCGCACCTGCAGGGGTTCCGAAGGTCGAGACAAGCGCCGCTGCAGCCGATGCAAACCTTACTGAGGACCGCGCCGAGATCCAGGCGTTGCAGGCGCGGTATATGTTCGCCTTGGACGGCCGCGACGCGGACGCCTACCGAGGTACATTCGCAAGCAACGGGCAGCTGGCCTCGGCCTCCGGCGAAGAGTCCGGCAACGCCATTGGCTCTTTCCTGAAAGAGCCGCTTCGCACGCCCATGCAACCCAAGGCACAGGGCCGGCATTCGATCACCAACGTGGTGCTCGACATCAAGGGTGACACCGCCCGCGGCCGCGCCTACTGGTACCAGCTGGGCGACAACAACAAGACTTACGCGCCCTATCTCGGAGCGTACGGTCACTACGAAGATGAGCTGGTAAAGGAAGGCGGCCAGTGGCGCTTCAAGCGCCGCGAGATCTTCAACGAGATGCAGGACGCGCGGGCCGCCACGGCAGAACGGCCGACGCTGTCGTTCTCGCCGCCGCCGGCGGTGGGAGACAGCTATGCTGACAATCGCGAAGCGATCAAGGATCTGCAGGCGCGGTATCTGTATGCGATGAACTGGTTTGATCCGGCAGAGTATGCCGGCACCTTCACCCCGGACGGAACGGTCTACATGGGCACACGCGTGGAGAATGGTCGCAAGCAGATCGAGACCGTCATTACCGACTATAGAGACATTATCATGGGTCATCCCACAGGCGCGGGCCAGGGCCTGAGACCACCTGCTGTCAGGCATGCGATTACCAATGTCGTGGTCGAGATCACCGGCAATACCGCACGCTCCTGGGCCTATTGGAACACGCTGCAGAACGACAATCTCAAGCGCTCCGCCGAGCTGGGCAATTACGGCAGCTACGAAGACGAGCTGGTGAAAGTTGACGGTCGTTGGCAGTTCAAGAGTCGCAAGATCTTCAACCAGATGAAGGCGGATCGTGTTGCGCCCAACGTACTTCCGACGCCGGTTCACCTCCCGGTTGTTGTGCCAGCCAACCCCACCTATGCAGATAACCGCGCCGCGATCGAGAACCTGCAGGCGCGCTACATGTTTGCCCTGGACTGGCAAGACCCAGAGGCCTATGCATCGACCTTCACCGAGGATGGGCAACTGGTGTCGGCAGTCGCAACGGCCAAGGGCCGCGATGCGATCCGCGCCGAAGTGGTCAACATGAAACAGAACGACCTCAAGAAAGTCGCAGGCGAGAAGCTGCGGCCTTTCAGCCGCCGGCACACGATCACCAACCTGGTTATCAACATCGAGGGCGACCGTGCCACTGGGCGCGCCTACTGGTCCGGATATAGTAACGACAACGCTAAACGCAGCCCCTATCTGGAAAGCTACGGCTACTACGAGGACGAACTGGCGAAAGTGGACGGCGAGTGGCTTTTCACCAAGCGCACGATTAACAACGAACAGCGCATTGCCCACGCGGCGAAACCCAACTGAGCAGTCGCCGGTCTGCCAATGGCGCATTCCATGCATTTCGCCAACGGGGGTTCCGATGATTTCGAAAGCCCTTCCCTCATTGCTGCTCATGGTGATGTCGACACCGGCATTGGCTGAAGTACCGTTGATCGACATCTACAAAGGGATCCACGCGCATCCCGAACTGTCGCATCAGGAGGCGGAGACTTCTGCCATTTTGGCGAGGGAGCTTCGGGCGACCGGTTACCAGGTTGCGGAACATGTAGGCATCTATTCCGACGGCTCAAAGGCCTTTGGCATAGTTGGGGTAATGAAGAACGGTTCCGGCCCGACGCTGATGGTCCGTGCGGATATGGACGCATTGCCGATCGTGGAGGAGACGGGCGTGCCCTACGCCAGCCATATCCGCGGTGTCACGAGCTCCGGTCAGGATGTGGGCGTAATGCATGCCTGCGGCCACGATGTTCATACGACCATCCTGATTGGCGTCGCGCGTGCGATGGCAGCGAGCAAGGCCAATTGGCATGGAACGCTGATGCTGGTGGGTCAGCCCTCGGAAGAGACAATCGACGGGGCCCGAGCCATGTTGGCTGATCATCTTTATGAGCGGTTCGGGCGGCCGGACATGATCGTCGGGTTGCACGACGGGTCCGATCAACCAGCTGGCAAGGTCTCCCTAGCCATCGGGCCTGCGCAGTCGGGCAGTGCCTCGGTTGACGTAACCATCCGCGGCGTCGGTGGCCACGGGGCCATGCCCCAGCTCGGGCGCGATCCTGTCGTGCTCTCGGCCGAGTTCATCATGCAACTGCAAACCATCGTCAGCCGCGAAGCGGACCCTCAGGATCCGACCGTGGTCACTGTCGGATCCATCCACGGCGGGACAAAGCGCAATATCATCCCCGATGAGGTAAAGCTGCAACTCACCACGCGCTACTTCTCGGACAAGGGGCGCGACATCATCCTGACTGGAATCCGCCAGATGGCGGCCGGCATCGCCATCTCCGCCGGTCTGCCGCCGGAGAAAGCGCCAATTGTGTCAGTGGATGAAAACGAATCCGTACCCGCGACCTACAATGAACCCACTCAGTCTCGGCGCATTGAGGCGGTGCTGATAAAAACCCTGGGCAAGAACAATGTGATCGAAGTGCCACCGATTACTCCCAGTGAAGACGTCGGCATTTTCGGGTTGCCGGGGCATCAGATTCCGCTCACTTACTACCTGCTGGGCGCAGCGAATCCCGAGGCCTATGCGGCGGCCGCTGCCACTGGCAAGTCGCTGCCGGGCCCACACAACTCAAAGTTCTTGCCCGACCCTGAACCGACGATTGCCACGGGTGTCAAGTCGATGACGGCAGTGGCAAGCGCTCTATTGCAGTAAGGTGAATCGCGCGAGGGCGGGCCATCTAAGTAATTGATCTACTGAGACGTTCACGCGTTCGCCGTTCCGTCGTCGACGGGATCGATCAACGCGGGCAAGTCTTGGGCATACTTCGCAGATCGTGATCCGCAAGCGATGCATAGCCGGATAGCAACTAAGGGATGAGCCGTACTACTGCGCGTGGGCGGCTGCTACTCACCTTGGTAACCTTGGCCCTTGCTGGCTGCGCAAGCACATCCAAGGAAGTCGCGCAGCCTCCTATCGCGCAGTCTGTTCCGGAAATCGCGCCGGAGGTAACGCGCCATCGTCCGACGAGCCTTCAAGTCGACGACTTGCTGGCCGAACATGCCTCGGCACCGCCGCCGGTCGGCTTCGAGGACTACATTGACTATGCCCATGACGGGGTTTTCGCATGGACCCAGGGCATAGTGGAGGGGACCGATCATCGCTTCGCGGACAAGACCAAGGACCTGGATCCCGTTCCTGCGGCGCCATTTCGAGTCGGTTTGTCGGTTGAATCCGTCGACCGCAGTGATGGACTCGACTTGTCGCTGGACGCCGAGTTCGATATCCAGCTGAAACTGCCCAACATCCAGAAGCGGCTAAGCCTCTTCGTCACCAGTGACACACTCGACGAGGCGCCGCGCGAGGCGGGCGAGGACACCAACCTTAGCGCCGGTCTTCGCTACGCGCTGTTCGAGAACCTTGATTTTGATGTCGGCGTGAAATTCGAAATTCGCCCCGTGGCCTTCACGTCGTTGAAATGGAAGAACGACTACAAACTCGGCAAGTGGGATTTCCACCCCTACATAAAACTGTTTCTCGAATCGGATGATGGCCTGGGCCTGTCCTCCGCGGCAACCTTCGATCGCTGGTGGGGTCGAGAGTTGTTTCGCACTTCCAGCTACGGCAAGTGGCTTGTGGATAGCAACAAGGTCAAGTGGACGCAATCCCTGGTCTATGCCCACGTCAGTGAGCAGCTGGAGCTGCGCAGCTCTGCCCAGTATGCCGAAGGACGGGACATCGGTCGCGGCTGGGGTGCGCGCCTGCTGGCCGAGGCGGAACAGACAGGCGCCGTGACCTACTACGAAGCCGGCGTCTTTTTTCGGTGGCCCAGCAAGAGCCACTGGTTGTTCTGGTACGTCGAACCGCTGGTGCGCTGGGACCGGGATTACAACTGGAGCGGTGATGCGGGCATTCGCATCGGTGTCGACGCGTTGTTTTGGGATCTTGCCCGGTCGGGAAAGTCCGAGTAGGCCAGATCGGATCGCCAGCCAAGTAGGGTGTAGAGCGCTCGGGGTGAGGCGCGTCCCACCTACCAGCGGGCTTTCGCTGCGCAGTTGTCAGTGTTCACCGACAGTCCACCGGCAGGTTGAAAGCGGGCAGATCCGGTATTCTCGATGCCATGGGTACGGGAGATTCACCCCGGGAGATTCGAATGAGCAAGCTGCAAAACGCCCCCGTAATTGCGCTGTGGACGCATGTGCTGCGTAACTCGCTTGCGATCGTCACCCTGGCGGTGGGTGCCGCAATGCTGACTACCGGGTGCACCGCCCCCGCACCCAAACCCCAGTCGATGCGCGACTCGCACGCCGACTTCAATGCCTTCAGAACCTTCGACTGGAAAGCCGCGGACTCTGATCAGCCCCTGTCCATTCTCGATAGCAACATCCGCTCGGCGATTAGCTCGGAGTTGCAGGGCAAGGGATACGCACAAGCGGCAGCCGGCACAAACCCCGACTTGGTAATCAGCTTTGAGACTGCCCGGGCCGAGACGATCAAGAGCAGCCCGTTTCGCTTTGGAATTGGCGTAGGCAGCGTGGGCGGCAGCTCCGGCGGCTCCGTCGGTGCCAGCACCTCGGGCGTCAAGAACATTACCGAAGGCACGCTGTTCCTGCGCGCGGTCGACCCGGCGCGCAAGGCCGAGGTGTGGACCGGGCAAGTCACGCGCGAACTGTAAAGGCAATGTCGAGCCGGCGCTGATTCAAAGTGCCGTGGCCGAACTGCTGAGGGAATTTCCTGCACACGGCGCCAGGGTTAGCGGTGACCTCACCAGCACTACCTCAGAAGGTAGTCGACCGTAGTCACCACGCGCACGATCTTGGTCCTCTGCTTTTCTTCCTGCACACCCGAAGCCTGATCGCGGGGCAGGATCACGAACAATCCCTGGTTGGCTCGACCGATGCCTCCAAGATTGCTGTGTGCATCCTTGGCGAATTGCTCAGCCGCCTGACGCGCGCTGGCGGTGGCCTCGGCGATCATTGCAGGCTTCACATCGTTGAGTTTTGTGAACAGGAATGTGGGTCCTCCGGACATCGGGCCGTCTGAAGAAAGCACCACGCCTTCGTCCACCAGTTCGCCAATCTTCTGGCTGGCCAGGAACACCGTTTCAGGCGCGGTGGAGCGCACCATGATGGTCTGGCTGATCACAAAGCGGCGCGCGGCACTCTGGCCGCCATAGCGATTGGCTTGGGTGTCGGTGACATTGAGATCCTGCAGTCCCACTTGTTTGGCATCGATGCCATGGCGCTCCAGGAATGCAGAGACCTTCCTGGCGTTGTCGCCAATGTGCGTTTGCGCCGCCTTGAGTTCGTCATCGGCGACGACGAATTGGATGGGCCACAGAGCCAGATCCGCCTCGACTTCTCTTTCTGCCACGCCCTTGACGGTGACCACCCGGTCCGCCTCGCGGCCCTTCACCAGCGCGTTGCCGGTGAACCAGCCACCCGCCGCTATCCCTAAGGCAATCAGGGTCGCCGCAATTACGAGGCCCACATTGATGTGCCGGTTCTGCATTCTGCCCTCCCACTGTACTATGCCGCTCTCACATAACCATAAGACCGGTGCGAATGCCATGTCTCATGTTCATCGCCTTTCCCTGCTCATCAGCCTGATCGCGCTGGCCGCAACTCCCACCGCCTGGTCTGCTGGCAAGTTCGCCGCCGTCAACGGACAGCGAATGGAAAATGCTGACAAGGACCCGGGCCAGTGGATGTCCTATGGCCGCACCTGGGGTGAGCAGCGCTTCAGTCCGCTCAAGCAGATCACCGACAAGAACGTGAAGCGCCTGGGTCTGGCGTGGTACGCCGACATCGGCACCTATCGCGGCGTGGTGGCAACACCGCTGGTTATCGATGGCGTGCTCTACAACATTTCAGCGTGGGACATCACCACCGCTTACAACGCGGCCAATGGCAAGGTGCTGTGGACCTATGATCCGAAAATCACCCCGCAGGCTGGCGCGGTGGCGTGCTGTGGTCCAGTGAGTCGTGGCCTCGCCGCGTGGAACGGCAAGCTTTACATCGGCGCATTGGATGGGCGACTGATCGCCATCAGTGCAAAGGACGGCAGCAAAGTCTGGGAGACGCAGACTGCGGATCCCGCCCAGCCCATCTCGATCACCGGCGCACCGCGGGTGACCAAGGATGGCCTGGTGGTCATCGGCAATGGCGGCGGTGACCTTGGTGCCCGCGGCTACATGAACGCCTATGACGCCGAGACCGGCAAGCAGGTGTGGAAGTTCTACATCGTGCCCGGCGATCCGGCGAAACCCGATGGCGTTGCCTCCGATTCCATCATGCCCATGGCCGCCAAGACGTGGAGCGGCGAATGGTGGAAGACCGGCGGCGGCGGCAACAACTGGGACGGCATTGTCTACGACCCGAAGCTCGACATCGTTTACTTCGGCACGGGTAACGGTTCGCCGCATCCGCAGGCTTTCCGTTCTCCCGGCGGCGGCGACAACCTTTTCATCGGCTCCATCGTTGCGGTGAACGCGAAGACCGGCCAATACCTCTGGCACTACCAGGAAGTACCAGGCGAACAGTGGGACTACGACAGCACCTCGCCGCTGATACTGGCGGACCTGAAGCTGAATGGCCGCGACCGCCAGGTGATCATGCACGCGCCCAAGGATGGGTTCTTCTATGTGCTGGATCGCGCCACGGGCGAATTGCTGTCGGCGCAGAATTTCGTTCCCAATACCTGGGCCTCGCATGTGGATCTCAAGACCGGTCGTCCGGCGATCAATCCAGAGGCCATGGTGCAGGTGGAACCGCGCCTCATCACGCCCAATGCGGCGCACAACTGGAACCCGATGTCATACAGTCCGCTGACGGGCCTGGTGTACATCCCCATCCAGGAGCAATGGATCGTGATTTCACGCGTACCGGACGGGCAGTTCCAGTTCCGCCTGGGTCGTACGACCATAGGTGCCGGCAACGGAAACTTCCCCGAGCTGCGCCGCGAGTTCAACCAGAAAGTGAATACCGGCGACAAGGGCTACACGCTGGCCTGGGATCCGATCACGCAAAAAGAACGCTTTCGTATTGATCAGCCGTTTCATTTCAGTGGCGGCACCATGGTGACTGCCGGCAATCTGCTGGTACAGGGCACGATGAATCGAACGCTGGCCATCTATCGTGCAGACAATGGCGAGAAGCTGTGGGAATCCCCCACGGTGTCCGTGCCCGTTGCCGGCCCGATTACCTACAGTGTCAAAGGCAGGCAGTACATCGCGGTGAATGCCGGATGGAACAACGCCGTCGTTCACGGCCTCAATTCCGGGCCCGAGCCGTTCTCAGTGGGTCCGGCAAAATTGGTGGTGTACGCACTGGATGCCAAGGGTGTGACACTGCCGGCAGCACCCGCGCCGGAATCCATTGCGCCGCCTCCGTCAGCGCCCCAGGCAGCCGACAAGGTTGCGGCGGGTGGCGCGGTGTTCGCCCAGTTCTGCGCGACCTGCCACGGGCAGAGCGCCATCGGCTCCGGGTCCAAGGACCTGCGCTTCATCAAGCCGCAGTCTCACTCGGATTTCAATGACATCGTACTGGGCGGCAAATTCAAGGACAAAGGCATGGTGCCGTTCAACGGTGTGCTCACGCAGGACCAGGTCGATGCCGTTCACGCCTATGTGATTTCGCGCGGCCAGGAGGATTGGCAGCCGGTGTTCGGACCGCCGCCGCCGCGGCGCTGACTCATCGCGGTGCTGATCCGTTGAGGCCGAAAGAAAAGACCCGCTTCGCGCGGGCCTTCCGGTGGATATTGATCAATTGTTGGCAGTCGTCGGATCGATCACCGACTGGATGGCCGTGATCTTCGTGTAGGGGATCCCGCTCAACTCAGAGTGTTTGCGGATGCTGGCCTCGCCGTCGGCCAGATAGATGCAGAAGGTCTTGTCGCCGGTGACGTAGCTGTGCTGCCACTGCACCCCCGGACCAACCTTGGTGATGGCCTGGTTCGAGGTGCGCGCCGCACCGCACAGCTCGTTGGTAGACATGCTCCCAATGCCTGGAATGTCCCGCTCGATCATGTATCGCTGCAACTTGGTCATGAGGTGTTCCCTTTATTTGGTGATTGATTCCACTGGGCGAATTATCCAGTTGGCTCTAAAACGGACAAGCTAAAGGTTCTTGATCAAAAGAAAGAAAATCTTTAGTATTTCTCAATGGATGGCCCGACTCATCTGCGCTCTCTTCAGGCACTGGAACTCGCGCTACGCACCGGATCGCTCAAGGGAGCTGCGCAGCGCCTTGCCATTACGCCCGCTGCAGCTGGTCAACGCGTCAAGGCACTGGAGGACTACCTCGGCATCTCGTTGCTGGTGCGTGGACGTTCAGGGCTGCAAGCAACGGCGGAACTGGCGGGTGCATTGCCACACCTGGAATCAGCATTCCGGGAGCTGGCAACAGTCACGGAGTTGCTCGACCTGCAACGTGGACAGGAAATCCACATTGCCGCAGCTCAGGATTTTTCTGACCTGTGGTTGCAGAAGCGATTGCCGGGTTTCGCAGCCGCGCATCCAAACATTCGCTTCAACGTGAATGGCGAGGGCACGGCTCCAATGCGCATTGGCCGCATCGACTGCGAAATTACATTCGGCGCGCTAAACGCGCGGCGGGACGAGCGCAAGGTCGAAGGCTTGTTTCGCGACTTCGTCCTGCCCATCAGTTCGCCGGAGACGGATGCGCGGGTAGCCAGTCGCCCGGAGCGCGAACGCCTTGAGGGTCAAGCGTTGTTTCATGTCGATTTCTACAAGGACGATCCGCAGGTGCCGAAGTGGGCGCAGTGGGTAGCAACCCAGGGCCACAAGCGAACTGCTCCAGAGCGCGGCATCCACTTCGCGCGCATTGCCCAGGCGCTTGAAACCGTGGTCGATGGGGCAGGTTACGCAATGTGCGGCATTGCGCTTGCCCGCGAACAGCTGGAAGCCGGACAGTTGTCGTTGCCCTTCTCAGCGGGTAGTGGCCGCTGGACATCGCATGCCTTCCTGCTGCGCATCCGCACCGACGCGCTGCTGCGGCCACAGGTGCGGCGATTTCGCCAATGGTTGCTCGAGGAGGCCAAGGCCACCGAACAGTGGCTGGTCGCCAGAGTGGGTGCGCCCCAAGGAAGCGGTTAGTTGGCCAAATGGCTAGTTGAACGGCAGTTGCAGCATGTTCTCCGTCACCACGATGTCCGCATTTTCATCGCCGTGGAAAAGCAGCGTGCATGCTCCCCATGGAGGCGGCAGTGTCCATTTCGCAGTCTCGAAGTTGCGCGTTTCCCGATGCAGGTTGCAATTGACGTCCACCGAGTGAATGGCAGTGGCGGGGCTCGCCTCGACCGAGATCGCCCGTCGGGTTGGAGAAAACTCCCATTCACCATGCTCGATTTTTCCATGCACAGTCATGGGCTGCGGCGAGCGTCGTCGCTTCTCGAGATTGCTGGCGAGGACAGAAATGGGATCGTCGTCCGCAAGGGGCTGTAGTGAAGTCAACTCGCGGTATGCGGCGCCGGCTTCGCCAAAGCGTTCCAGGCTCATTGCCAACGCAAATCTCTTGCGCAACGCGTCGACCAGCAACTCCTTGGGCAGGAAATACGGCCAGTTGGGATCATTGGCCTGGATATGTGAGCCGGTGAAGTACTCGGTCTGCTGAAAGCCGCTTTTCAGGGTGGCGATGCGGCTGGCGCGCAGCGCGTCGTATGGTCGCTGCAGCTTCACATAGATCGGAATCAGGGTTTCGTTGAGAAAAGCGTACTCGAAGACCGTAGTGATCCGGTTCTTGATCTGTTCCTGGACCAGGGCCTCTGCTGCCGCGAAGTCCCCCGCATTCGTGAGCGCTGTCACCTTCTGATAGTTAGATTCAAACCCCGGGTGCGTGCTGGTGGTGAAAGTCGCGCGCGAAGCAAGTACAAACCTGTAGCCGTGGAATTCCACCGGCGCTCCATTGAGCGTTGCAGGTGCAAACTGTATTCCACGCACTGCTGGCAGCGCCCGCGCCTTGTAGACGTCATCGAAGAATCCAGACACGACATCAACGTCGCCAACCTTGCCGTCCTGCTTGATGGTCAGATCCAGCACCATGATCCGGTCGCGAGGTGGCCCATACAGTGAACCTAAATTCAGCCGGTGATCGCCTTTCGCGACGGGCGGCGAGATCTGCGCCTGGCACATACCCGCCAGTAGCGAACCGAAGACGATCAGCATCAGGTGGAATCGTTTCATGCAATCATGACCCCCGGTCTGGTGGCGTATATTCCGCCGAGCTGGCCCATGCGACAACGGGGGAAAGATTACATGTTCATGAAGCGCCTTCTGGTTATCACACTGTCATCGTTGTGGGTCCCCCTGGCGTCGACCGCGGTTGCGGACGAACCGGTGTCCATGGTGCGGCTGACGGCTGCCGAGATCGCCGCTCTCGCCGCCGCAGTGCCGGCGAATCCCACTGGCCCCACGATGACTGTTCTCGTCGGTGATCCGAAGCTGCCCGGGCTCTACACGGTGCGCGTTGCGATTCCTGCGCACACGCAGGTAAAGCCGCACACCCATCGCGACAATCGCTCGGTCACGGTGCTTTCCGGGACCTGGCAGTTGGGATACGGGTCGCAGTTCGACGCAAAGTTGCTCAAGGAACTCAAGCCGGGCAGCCTGTTCACCGAGCCCGCAGGTCAACCACATTTCTCGCAGACCGTGGATGAGCCGGTGGTCATCCTGGTTACCGGCTATGGGCCCAACGACACGAAGTTCGTGACGCCCTAGGACTTCACGGCCGGAACCACGCATTGCCCAGCTGCAAATACACGGCAGTGGTTCCAGGACTGTGTGCGACATCCACTCCGGCGTGCATTCCGAACCTGTTGGCCAGTTCATAGCGAAACCCGAGCCCCCCACTGCCCACACTCTGGCCGTCCGAGGTAACGTTGGCACGGATCCGTGTGCCGCCCACGCCGCCGAATGTCACCAGGCTCCATCGTCCTTGGCAAACACGTAGCGCAAGCCCACCGCCCAGGGGGATTTCGGTGTCAGCTGCCAGTTGGCCTGCATGATGGCCCCTGTAAAGTCGAGCGTATAGCTGACAGGCTGGTCGAGCTCGGGAAGTCCAAGGCCTGCCCCATAGAAATCCAGATTGATCCGGCCGGTGCCCAGCCCGGCGATGGTGCGCAGACGCCCGTCGCGCCAACGGCTGGCATTCCCCGCAAATCCTGCCCATGTTCCATTTTCCGTTGCAATGCCGCCAAGCATGGACATGTTGGGACGAGCCCAGCCCTCCGCGCCGGCGTCCTTGCGCGGAGTGATGAATATCCCCGCCACGCCGCCGCCGTAACCAACAGCGGGCTCAGTCACCACGAGCGGCAGCGGAATGAAGCCACGGGGAGTCTCCAGGAAATAACTGAGGTCCAGCTGCTGATCCCCGGGGTCAAAAAACTGCGCAAGGCCCTCGCGGCGCGGCTGGTCCGGCGGCGAGGGCGCATTGCCTTCCTCGGCGTGGCTTGCCAGCGGCGCAAGAACCAGCAGGCACAGAGCTCTGACAAGCGCGCGCACTTTCGGTGGACAAGTCATCAACCATTCTAGGGGGATTCGATGCGACCGGGCATTGACTGATATGCGCCTGTCTTTTGGCCTATCATCCTTTGCTCAAACCACAGGGGCCCGACATGCTGCTTCCGCACGACACGACTATCGTTGTAACCGACGGACAGAAGCTGCGCCTGTTGCGCAACACCGGTACCGAGTTTCATCTGGCGCTGACCGAACTGCCGCACCCGGACGTGCACGGCGATGTGGCGGGCACGAGCCGGCATGAGCACACCGGAGGCGACAAGCAGGACCATCAGGAAGCCAGTTACGGATTGGCCGTGGCCAAGTGGCTCAATCATGCGATCGCCGCTGGCGATATGGGCTCGCTGTTCGTGATTGCGCCGCCCCGCGCGCTGGGCGAACTGCGCCAGCACTACAGCGAGCCGCTCAAGAAGAAGCTGGTGGGCGAAATGGCCAAGGAACATACCAACGACACGCTGCACATCCTGCAACAGGTGCTCAGGGACGCCTGACTTGTTCCTTGCGAACTGCTACTGCGGCAGTTCAAAAATCGTGAGCGTCACTCCCGCAGCAGGCGGAAGTAATTCTGGTACCAGGCCACGACCATTGGCGCCGAAGGCACTGCCGCCACCGGCAACCACCGCGACGTACTGGCGCCCATTGACCGAATAGGTGATGGGCGAAGACTCTGGGGCTGCATTGAGCCGGGTGCGCCACAACACTGCGCCTGTTGCCTGGTCATAGGCATAGAAATAACGATCCAGGTCGCCGTTGAACAGCAGTCCGCCGCCGGTGGCCAGCGTCGAACCCGCCACCGGAATGCGCTGCCGATGGGTCCACACGAACTGCTGCGTTGCAAGGTCGAACGCAGTCAGGCGTCCGAACAATCCGTCGCTGCCCGGCGGCAGTCGCGGCGTCAATTTCATGTCAGTGCCACCAGCGGCGGTTTCCGCGGCGCTGCGCGGCGCATAGGTGTAATTCATGCACGATTCGGTCATCGGCACGAACAACAAATGTGTGCCGGGATTGAATGCTGTAGCGGGCCAGTTGCGTGCACCGGAAGCGGCGGGGCACACCAGCTTGCTCTTGCCTGCCTCGGGCTGCGCCGCCGGATTCACTGTCTTGTCGCCAGTCTTCGGGTCAACCGCGGTCACAAGATTCTGCACGCCCATGTCTTTGGAGAACACATAGGTGCCCGTGGCGGCATCCACGGCGTCGAACATCGCCGTCTTGCCACCGGTGACAAGAAGTCTTCGGGGTTTGCCATTGACGGGGACGCTGACGACGGATTGTTCGAACACCCAGTCCAGGTCCCAGACATCGCGCCGCTGGTGCTGGTAATGCCATGCCAGTGCACCGGTGTCCGGTCGCAATGCCACGGTGGCATCGGTGTAGAGGCCGTCATTGTTGCTGACGCGTTTGGCACCGGGTCGCGGCTGCAGCAGCGTCGCAGCGTTGTACGTATTGCCGATGCCGAAATAAACCAGGTCCAGTTGCGGATCATAGCTGCCGGCTGTCCACACTCCGCCGCCAAATCTTTCCTGCACTGGCGCGCTGTTCCAGCTATCGCCACCGGGTTGGCCGGGACGCGCAATGGTGTGGAAGCGCCACAGTTCCTTGCCGCTGTTTGTATCCAGCGCAAAGATGAAGCAGCCGCCGGGTGAATTCTCGAGGCCCAGGCTCACGCCCATGATCACCTTGCCATTGACGACAATGGGGCCGCCGTTGAGGTGCAGTGCCACGCCTTCAGCCTTGCCACTCATCGCGCGCTCTGTATCGGTGATGACCTGCTGGTCCCAAACCACATGCCCGGTGCGCGCATCCAGCGCCACGATGTGGCCATCCGTGGTCGGCACGAACAGGCGATCACCATAAATGGCCAGCGTCTTTACGCGTCCGCCGCGTCCGTTGTCGAACTCGTCAGGCAGCACGCGCAGGTATTGCCACAACAGATCGCCATTGACCGCGTCCAGCGCCTGGACCACCGGCCCGCTGTAAATGAACATGACGCCGTCATGAACCAGCGGCGTGATCTCGTTCATGCTTTCGGGCAGGGACCAGCTCCAGGCTGAGCGCAGCTTCGCCACGTTCGAGCGGTCGATCACTGCCAGTGGACTGTATCCCTGCCCGTCATACGTGCGGCGCCATATCAGCCAGTCGGCCGGTGGCGGATCGCGCAGCATGGCGTCGGTGACAGGAGAGACAGTGCTCAACTTGGCAGTACGTGCGTCCAGCGCAGCCTGGTGCAGCGGGCCGGTATCGCCACGCTGTGCGGCGGCTATCTGCAATTCCGAGCTGGGCAATTCCGAACTGGGTGACTGGGCGCTGTTGACCTGCAGTATGTATGCCTCGATGTCGGAGTAGGCCTGGCCGCTGATGGAGCCCAGTCCGCGTGGAGGCATGGTGGTGCGTATTTTTTCCGAGAACTCGGCGCGTGTCTTGCCGCGCCAATGGCCCGCGAATGCCACGCCCTTGAGTGCCACCCCGAATTGCCCGCCTTCGAGTGCGGCGCCGTGACACGAGACGCAGGCGCGCCCATAAGCGGCCTGTCCGCGCGC
This sequence comes from Pseudomonadota bacterium, assembly GCA_039932715.1. GTDB lineage: Bacteria > Pseudomonadota > Gammaproteobacteria > Steroidobacterales > Steroidobacteraceae > ZC4RG30. Next base: position 25,914 of record JBDTPN010000010.1, read on the forward strand.
AGCTTGATCAGCAGTGAACGGCGTCGCCGCATCATTGGCAAGCAGCCCCTGCGCTGCGGCTATGCAGGGCAGGAGCCAGAGGGTAAGCGTGGGGAAGTTGCGTTGCACTGGCGCGCCTACTTCTGTTTGCCCGCTTCCTCGTGGATATCAGGCGTGGCAGCAGGAACAGCCGGGCGTGCTGGGGCTGGCGGCGGTGGACCACCGAAACCGCCAGGAGCCGCAGGGGGCCGGCTCTTGATTTCGTTGGCGCGAGAGATGATGTATTCGCGCACTGCCGTCGAATCCGCAGGCGTCAGCCTGTCCGAGAAGTTGCCCATGCCGCGCTCAACCTTGACACCCTTCAGCACCACCTGGTCAAAGCCTTCCTGCGAATGCAGAAAGGGCGTGAGGGTGAGGTTCGGGAAGCTCGACCGCTGCTGCGTGCCCTGGGCGCCATGGCATACCGAGCAATTTTCGGCATACACCGCGCCGCCGTGCGCGATCACTTGCGCTGAGGCAGTGGAGGGCGGCGGATTGAGCTGCGCAGGTGTATAGGGTGCATTGGGCGGCAGTTTCATGGTACCGCCGACCTTGAACACCAGCATGCGTGCATACGTTGGCGCGAAGTAGTCGTTGCCACTGGTGCCGCCAACGCTGGCTGCGACGTACTGCACGCCATCCAGTTCGTAGGTGATGGGCGCGGCATACACCGCGGTCTGCGTATCAAAGTTCCAAAGCTTCGCGCCGGTCTTTGCATCGTAGGCAGAAAGCTGCTTGCCGTTGCTGTTGCCCATGAATACGACGTTGCCGTGCGTGGCCAGCACGCCGCTGGTGGCACGCGGACCCTTCGGCGTCTCCCACACTGCTTTGCGCGCCACGGGATCCCACGCCTGCAGCCAGCCGTTGTCGGCCTGCTTGTTGTTGGGTTTAAGTGTCGCGCGATCCACGCGGCCGCCGAAGGCAACCAACGGTGGCGCGACGCCCGGTGCGGGCTTGGCCTGGGGTGCAATCGCGGAATAGTTCTCCCAGGTCGGGATGTAGATCAGGCCGGTATCGGGACTGTATGCATTCGGATGCCAGGTGTGCCCGCCTGGCGCGCCGGGCCCGATGTTGAACGGCTCGGTCTCGTAGCGCGCGCCGGGGACTTCGATCGGGCGCCCGGTCTTGAGGTCCACGCCGGAATTCCAGGTCACGCTGGTAAACGCATCACCGCTGATGAGCTTGCCGGTGGCGGCCTCGATCACGTAGATCATGCCGTTCTTCGATGGCTGGATGATGACGTGTTTCTTCTGGCCGCCGATGGTGATGTCGGTCGTCACCATCGGGCTGATGGCGTCGTAGTCCCAGGAATCCCCCGGGGTTTCCTGGTAGTGCCAAACGTACTCGCCGGTATCGGGCTTCACCGCGACGATGGACGCGACGAAGAGATTATCGCCACTGGTGGGATCGCGCATCTCGCGATTCCACGGCGTGCCGTTGCCAGTGCCGAAATACAGCAGGTCGGTCACCGGATCGTAGACCGTTGCATCCCAGATGGTGCCACCGCCGCCCTGTTTCCAGTACTCGACGTTCTTCGGCCAGGTATTCACGGCCTTTGCCAGCGGGCCATCGGAAATCGCATGGTCCGGCTTGGCGGGGTCGCCGGGAACAGTCCAGAAGCGCCACACTTCCTTGCCGGTATCGGCATCGTAGGCGGCAATGAAGCCGCGCACGCCGAACTCACCGCCAGAGGCGCCGACAAACACTTTGCCCTTGGCAACACGCGGGGCCATGGTGATGGAATAGTTCTTGCGTAGCGCGCCCAGGCCCAGGCTCTCCGGCACGGTGTCGACATTCCATGCGGCCTTGCCGGTCTTCGCATCAATCGCAACCAGGTGCGCATCGAGCATGCCCATGTAGATCTTGCCGTTGTACGCCGCGATGCCGCGGTTCACGAGGCCGAGGTTGGGATTGGGAATCAGGAGAGGGGTGTAAGTCCACAGCCGCTTGCCGTTCCTGGCGTCGAAGGCATGGACCACATTGCGTGCGGTGGATACGTAAATGACGCCGTCTATATAAAGTGGTGAGCCGTGCTGGTTCTGGTTGGTGTCGTAGTCGGCGTACCAGGACAGGCCGAGGTCCTTGACGTTTTGTGAATTGATTGCCTTGAGTGGGCTGAAGCGCTGTTCGTTGTAGCTGCCGCCATAGGTGGACCACTGGTGTGGGTCGTTGGTGCCCTTGAGCAGGCGCGCCTGATTCACGGCGGCGGGGTTTGAGAGCGGAGCGGCGGCCAGGCTGGCGCCGACGGCAATGGGCAGTAGCAGGGACAAGCCCAGCAGGTGAGCACGGTTCGACACAGGACCCCCGGTAATTATCTTGGTCGTCGCGGATCTTACAGGGACAACAGCCGCCCGTAACCGGGGGCGCGGCCACCGAGGCCGAGGAGGCGCACACCGGCTCGCAGGGCGTGCGGAAGGCTCGAAACCACCGGAATCCTGCACTGCTGCTCGAGCGGGGCAATTAGATCCAGTGTGCGCAGGCCGCCGCAGGACACCAGCATGGCATCCGCGCCGGGAGCTGACTTCGAAACGCCGACACAGAACTTCTGCAGTCCCTCCTGCGTCACGGTGAGGATGTCCTCCACTTTCTGGATGCCCATTCCCTTGATGGTCAGGACCTCGAACCCTTCCTCATGCAGATAAGCCTGCAGGCGACGATTCACCTCATCGTCATATGCCGTCGCGACCGCCAGCCGCTTGCCGCCGACGCTGCGCAAACCCTCGGTGACAGCGGTGCTCATCGTTGTCGCAGGCAAACCGCTCGCTGTCGCGATGCGCGTCGTGAGCTCGCGGTTGAATGCCGCTCCCTTGTAGAAACTCAGTGACGTGCCCATCAGGATGATTGCCTGCGCACCCTGGCTGCCCAGGGTCTTGGCGACCGGCGCGATCTTCTCCAACACCTGGTCGTAGCCCTGCGGCGTCATCGTCTTCAGTCCGACGCTGGCCGCCTGGAAGTGGATGCCTTTGGGATACATGGCGGCCGCCTCGGGCGGTACCACCGGGTCGACAGGCAATATCAGGCCGAGTATGGGTGCCGCGGTCGCGCCGAATGCAGTTGCAGCAGCACCCACGGCCCCAGCGGCCAGCAGTTTACGACGGGAAATCATGTGGCGTATTGAAGCAAGTTGCAGGAGCGCCGGCAACTCTCCCGCGTCCAGCTCACCGCGGTGCCCCTGCAATCATCTATTTGCTCGGGTTGCACGCAACGCGTGGGCTGCCTCACGGGGTGATTGAACCCTTGAACCCCGGCTCATTCGGGTCATCCTGTCCCCCTGAATAGGCCCATTCAGACTTTACCCCAACGTCTCGCGGTAACGCTGAGTGGACTCAGCGAATGGCATCGGTTGACTCTTCAGTGACACGTGATTCATTGCAAGCTGCCTGTTTGTAGAATTTCCTGATGGCGCCATTACGCGACGCGAGAACTTGTCCACCGCGCTTCAGTTGCACCAAGCCACAAATCATAAAATTGAACGCGGTGGGAAAGCAGACAGTTGACTCCCATGTTCATGCAACACTCAAGGCAAATGTACAAGGCAAATGTAGGTCATGGCCTACGCGCGTTCTGCCTGAAGCAGTCGGATCCTTACGCTACCCTGAATCCGGCAGCTTCAATTCACATTTGCCGAGGACCTCACCACGTGTCAACTCCGAGTTTTTGGCGGGATCGAACGGTTCTGGTGGCAGGTGCGACCGGCTTCCTCGGCGGATGGGTGGTTCGCAAACTTGTCGATTACGGCGCCAACGTCATTGCCATCGTGCGCACGGCCCGTCCCGAATCGCAGTTCTTCATGAAGAACCTGCAGCACCGCGTGCGGGTAAAGTTTGGTGATATCGCTGACGCTGCGTTCGTGGCGAAAGTTTTCGAAGAGCATCCGGATATCAGTGTTTTCTTTCATTGTGCGTACGGTGCCGATGTCAACCGCGTGTTGAAGGAGCCGTTGGAGTGTTTTCAATCCGCGGCCGTGAGCACCTGGAACATTCTCGATCTATGCCGACGAAAATATCCGACCTGCGCGTGCATCATCAGTTCGACGGACAAGGCCTATGGCAATCAAGCGTTGCCGTATCGTGAGTCCAGCCCGCTTGATCCACGCCATCCCTATGAAATCGCAAAAGCTTGCCAGGATCTATCGGCGCAGAGTTATGGCAAGATCTTCGGTCTTCCGACCGCTATCACACGGTGTGGAAACTACTATGGCGGATACGATTTCAATCTGACCCGCCTGATCCCGGGCGTCATGAAAGACCTTGTGGAGGGCCGACAGCCAGTGCTGCGCTCCAATGGCCGTTTCACACGTGATTTCCTGTACATCGAAGATGCCGCCGAAGTGCAGCTGTTCCTGGCGGAACGAATCCATGGCGATCCCTCGCTTTACGGAGAAGCATTCAACTTTTCGTATGGCCTGGAAATCGAAGTTATCGATATCGTGCGACGCCTGAGTGCCCTGTTCGGCGATCCAGTGGAACCCATAGTGAACGACAGTGTCCGGGTTGAGATCCCTCACATGCGCTTATGTTCCGACAAGGCCGCAGACCGATTGGGCTGGAAGCCACGCTATTCCTTCGACCAGGGTCTGCAGCGAACAGTCGCGTGGTATTCGCAACACTTCAAGAAAGCACTGCTTGCGGCCTAGGCCGCAATCCATGCAGTGCTCCCCACTGGGGAGGCCTTGCGGCAGTGTTCGCGGCAACTGTGATTGCCGGGCTGCGACTGACGATCCCGGTTTAGGCGCAGCGACAGCGCTGCACCATATACCAGGATCGCCAGCAGCACTCCGGTGAGATAGTTCACGCAGTCCGGCTAGGCCGTCTGGTTGCCGGCTTCGTACTCGGCGCAGCCACATGCGTCGCCGCAATTGCACTGCGCACCGCAGGAGCAGCCATTTTTCTGCGCGCCACCCTGGCAGCCACAACCGCATTGCGTCCCTGGGCAGGAATTGCAGGTGCAGAGGCTTTCGTTTGATTCGTTCATGATGATTCTCCTTGGTGGGTTGAATTGACTACGAATCAAATCTACTTGCTGACCCAGGGGCAGGCTTGAACGAAACGGCTATTCGGGGCGCACGCTGACGGGGGAAATTCCGAACATCCTCTTGAACGTTCGTGAGAAATGTGCGGAATCGGCAAAGCCTCCACCGTAGGCCGCATCCGTCAGGGATTTGCCGCAGACATAGGCTGCGAGGGAGCACTCAAGCCGCTGCCACAGCAGGTACGGCCGGAAGGCCACCCCCGTCTCTTCCATGAAGAGATGGCGAAAGCGATCCGGAGACAGGTGAACCGCGCGTGCGATCTCGCCGAGCGCGATTGCCTCGCCGGATCGCTTGCGGATCAATTCCACGGCAAGCGCGATGCGCGGGTCCGGCTGCTTCGCGGGAGCCGTGGCACCGATAATAGTGGCGATGGCGATGAGTGCAGCCGCGACCAGCTGCGCGTCTGTAGCGCGGCTTTCGTAGCCGGTGGAAAGAGTTTTGACCTCGTTGTCCAGCCCCAGGGTCGAAATACTGGCAATGCCGTCCTTGCCATATCGAAGCTGCAGCCGTCGCCCGTCGCGCGATTCCGGTTCAATAAATATCTGCGCAACATGCTGTCCACGTGCCTCGAACGCGTGGGATACGTGGGCCGCCACGATGGCTGCGCGGTAACTTGTCCAGACTCCGCTGAAGCTCTGCAGTCGAACGGTGCCCGCAGGAAACGCAAGGGAGATCTGGACCGCGTGGTGAGAATGCGTGGCCGCAGGTTCGCCCGCGAGCCCTATCCACAGGCTGCCCCCATGCCACATCAGTATCCGGCCGCTCGCGCTGGGCTTCACCCGGGACCTGTGTGTATTTCGGGACGTTGCAACACGGTTTGCAACGTATCGCTACCCACTGTCAGGTAGATCTCCGACTCAGATCGCGCCAGCGAAAGTGCCATGCGCCGGTCCAGCCGCGCCACGATCTGCGCGATCCAGGCGCGATCGAACGCAAACACTTCGAGCTTGTGCGCGCGATGGATGTTGGCCTCGGCGATACGCAGTGCCCATTGGGACGGATCCTTGTGCGTGTATACGACAACGCGCGGTGCAGCCTTGCTGGCACGGTGCAGTCGCTCCGGTTCAGGCAGGCCGATGTCCACCCAGACCTGCAGCGTGCCAGTGAGATCGCGCACGAAGATGGCGGGATCGTCCGGATCCGACAGACCTTTGGAAAAACCGATGCCCTCGGCGTATTCCAGGCAATAAGCCAGGACGCGCGCCACCAGGTAGTCCTGGGTTTCACTGGGATGCTGTGCCACTCGCAGGTTGAGTGACTGGTAGACATTGCGATCGACATCGTTGAGCTCGATATCGAACGCGTAAATAGTGGCTCCGAGTGCCAAGAGTGAATCCATATTGTCTGGCAGCAGCGCGATGCCATGAGTAGCATGTCACACATGACAACGAGGCAGTCGATGGCTTTGGCAGCGCTGTGCGCACTGGCGTTCGGCAGCATGGCGCTGCCGGCGCCTGCGCAGAACCCGCCTGCGGGTCAAGCGGTGTACACAAAATATTGCGCGGCCTGCCACGAACAAATTGGGCCGCGCATTCCAACACGTGATGCATTGGCGAAAATGTCGCCGGCGCGCATTCGGCGGGCGCTGGATTTCGGGCAGATGATGAGCATTGCTTACCCCCTGCGGCGCGAAGAGCGGGAAGCCGTTGCTGCCTTCCTCGGCCATGGAAAAGACGAGACAGCGCTGCCGGCCAGTGCGTTTTGCAGGGCCGAGCTGGGAGTCATGGCCGCCGCTTCAGCGGCGAACTGGAGCGGCTGGGGGCCGGCGCAGGACAATGCGCGATTCCAGTCGCCGCAACGCGCAGGACTCGGCGCCCGCGACATCGGCCGCCTGCAACTCAAGTGGGCATTCGGTTTCTCCGGTGACGTGACCGCGTTCGCAGCACCCACCGTCCGGGCAGGAACACTGTTCGTGGGCAGCGCTGGCGGCATGGTGCAGGCGCTTGATGCCAGGACCGGCTGCGTGCATTGGCAATACCAGGCCAAGGGTCCGGTGCGCGCCGCCATGACGGTTGCCTCGATCATGAACGTTGATGGTCTGCGCGATGTGCTGGTTTTCAGTGACCAGAACGGCGGCGTCTACGCGCTCGACGCGCGCAGCGGAAAAGAAATTTGGAACAAGAAGGTGGAGGAGCATGAGGCTACGCGATTGACCGGTTCTTTTGCCGTACAGGAAGGCATTGCATTCATTCCTGCAGCTTCGTGGGAAGAAACCCGCTCGATTGACCCGGCCTATCCATGCTGCACGTTTCGCGGCAGCGTCACGGCAGTGCGGATTCGCGATGGCTCGGTGCTATGGAAGACCTACCTCGTTGATAAGCCCGTGAAGACTGGCACCTTGCCAAACGGTACCGCGACGTTTGGTCCATCTGGCGCAGGCGTCTGGTCGGCACCGACCGTTGATGCCTCCCGCGGGCTGCTCTATGTCGCGACTGGTGACAACTATTCCCGGCCAGCCACCGCGACCAGCGATGCCATCGTTGCGCTGTCGCTCAAGGATGGGCACATCGTCTGGTCACAACAGGCGACGCAGGGCGATGTTTTCAATTCGTCCTGCAGCAGGATTGCACAATGTCCGTTCAAGAACGGCCCGGATGTTGATTTCGGTTCTTCCGCCATGCTGGTCAAGGCCGGCAATGGTCGCGACATCCTGATAGCCGGTCAGAAGTCCGGCGTGGTGCACGCCTTTGATCCGGACAACAAGGGCCGGATCTTGTGGCAGACGCGCGTGGCCAAAGGTGGGGCCAACGGCGGCATCCAGTGGGGCATGGCCAGCGACGGAATCAATGTGTATGCCGCGGCCGCCGGGTCGCAGCGCATGCGCGGGGCGGATGCGCCCGCGGGATTCTCAACAATTGGTAACGCCCAGTTCGATCCCTCGCAGGGCGGTGGATTGACTGCCTTGAATGTCATCGATGGCAAGCCAGCCTGGTTGGTTGCTGCCACGCCCTGCAATCCGCCGCGCGCCGGCTGCAGTCCGGCACAGTCCGGTGCAGTAACGGCCATTGAGGGGGCAGTGTTCTCGGGCTCGATGGATGGCCACTTGCGGGCGTTCTCCACCGAAGATGGCAAGCTGCTGTGGGATATCGATACGGTGAAGAGCTACGTCACCGTAAACGGCATAACCGCCAATGGTGGCTCGCTTGATGGCGCCGGCCCTGTCATCGCCGGCGGCATGATTTACATCAACTCGGGCTATCCGCGGTTCGGCGGAATGCCAGGCAACGTGCTGCTGGCATTCGGCATTCCCTAGCCTGGCGGCGGCGTAACAAGTGTGCCCGGCGGTGGCACTGGCATGTAGATGGGCCCGGTGCCGCCATAGGCCTGCACATAGTGCTGACCACCGCACTGAAAATACGTCACGCCATCGACGGCAGTGATGATCGGCGCACACGGAAGTGTTGCCGGCGCGGCTGTAGCTGCAGGTACGTTCACCACGGTGGTTGTGGTGGTTGTTTCGTCATCATTATCATCGTCGTCTGAGGCGATGGCCGCAGCGCCGAACACCATGGTGGTGCCGATCATCATTCCCATCATCCAGTCATCGTCGTAATAGCCATATCCGCCACCGTAATACCCGCCGTAATACGGCGGAGGCACGACGACCACCGGCGGCCGGTAACCACCTCCGACTCCGCCAACGCCACCTACTCCTCCAACGCCGCCGATTCCACCACCGACTCCAGTCCCCGGGCCTGATGGCAAATTGCCTGCAGTGGGTGGGCGCCCAGTGCCGCCGCCCGGTCCACCGACTCCGCCCCCTGGGCAACCTGCACCTGGGCCGCCACCGGCCGGAGGTTGAGAGCCGTTTACTGGCGGACTACCCCTCTGTGCAGCTGAGGGTTGCGATGCACTTTGACGTGAGGAGCTTCGCGATGGAGTGCTCTGCCGTGAAAACCCTCCACTGGCAGCAGGCCCGCGACTGGAGAACCCGCCGCCACCGCGCCCGCCGCCACCGCCTCGTCCGCCACCCCGGGCATCGGCATCGTCAACGGCCAGAAAAATCAGTCCCAAGGCAATCATCGCGACCGGGCTCGTGGTGCCCGAACGCGCAAAGGTAATGGACTTCATGGCTTGACCACCCCATTCGCGACGTCGGATGTCTGCGTACTGCCTGGCCTCGTGAGTTGGACGGCGAAGGCAATCTTGCGTGCATCCTTGGGCAGCGCAAGATTGAACACGGAGCTGGCCAGCATTGGATTTGTATTCCACTCCGACATGTCTGCCCAGTACTGGGGCTGACCCGCAGACTTCTTGTAAGTAATGATTACGCGCTGGGGCAGCGGCTTCGGGCCATCGGCAATCCAGAATTGGAAGTCGACGCAAGCAGTTCGACCTGCGATGTGATGCACGGTCTTGCCGTTGATTTCCTCGGTCTCCACATAGTCGACAGTCTTGACGATTGCGGGAAGCTCGGATTTGAAGTTCGATGACAGCATCAGCGCCAGGGGCATGCGCATGTGCAGGTCGCGGATGAAGTAGACCAACGCGTCGTTGCCGGTGCCAGGCTGTGGGGCCTGTGCGTAGGCGCCAGCGTCGGCGTCGTAGATGGTGATCTGTTTGCCGTCGAACAAGGCAAGGTCATGATTGTCGTCGTTGGACACTTCTTCGACGCGCAGCTTGTCGGGACGAGCCAGGGTCAAGTGCCGCGTTTCGCCGAATTCTATCTTCTGGCCGCTGGTCTGAACGACTTCATACCCGCTGCGGGCCGTGCACGTAAAGGACTTCAGGCCGGACATGTAGTCAACCATGCCCTTGAGGATTGCAGCCGCTTCGCGCTGCGAATCGGTGGGAACGACGGTCGGCTTTTATGCCGCCGCGAGGGATCCAGTCAGCAGCAAAGTTGCAATTGCCAGCGCGCGTGCGCGCTGCCGCATGATTGCTGACCCGGTAGATTTTGGTTTCATTCCTCATCTCCCCTGACGTCCCTGCGAATGGACGAGTATAAAGGCAGCTACATGAAAAGGATGATTGTCGTATTCGCCCTTGGCGCGCTACTCAGTGACGCCCTTTTTGATGGCGCCCAGGCCGCCGCCGCAATTCCGGGCCAGGGGCAGGGATGGACCGGAGTCACCAGGCCCAAGGATGTGATCGCGGCGCGCCAGGAAATCATGGAGCACATGGAAATCCTGATGAAGCCCATCGACACTATAACGGTGGAGGAAGTGCGCAACGTCGAGCAGCTGCATGAAAATGCCGAAGTGCTGGGCGCCATCCTGATGGCGGTTCCACACCTGTTTCCCCCGACAACAAACCTCTATGACCCCAAGATCCAGATGCCGGCAACCCTGGCGCTGCCCGAGATCTGGAACAACTTTGACAGCTTCTACAGCCTCGCCGCAGCGGCTTCCAAGGCCGCCGACGCCTTCGCCGTCACCAAGGGAAAGGCGCCGCTGCGCGCCGCAAGCCTCAAGCTGCGCGCAAGTTGCGATGCCTGCCACACGCTTTACCTGCGAAAATATGAGTCACCCAAAGTCCTTGAGTCGGATTACAAATTCGATTTTGAGTCGGCGCTGCGCAGAAAATAGTCACTATTGCGTGCGCGTCCTTCCCCAAGGGGAATGGTGCTCAAGACCAGCTATGTGCAAATGTGCTGGCGGTAATGGCGACGGCCGGGCTCTATGACGATTCTGGCAAGTGGCTTTATCGCGCCGGTCTGCCCGCCAAGAGCGGTGTAGGCGGTGGACTACTGGCGGTGTCACCGGGGAAGTTCGGCATTGCGGTGATCTCACCGCCATTGGACAAGGCCGGTAACAGCGTCAAGGCGCAGAAGACCATCGAGGCTGTGTCCAACGCGCTGGGCGGCAATCCCTATGCGCCGCAGCCTGTGAAGTAATCCTCGCGTGGGAACTTTTGGCCACTGAAGCCAGCCTCACGATGGCCACATCATTCAGCCAATAACGGACCATCTTTTGGCCACTTTTCCAGGCCTGCCCCGGAAAAGGAGTCTCCTGTGAAAAATGTGAAAGGCATTGCAATGAAAGGAATCGCAAAATAGCTATTGTCCTGGCGGGCTGGGAAAACGCGCGTTGGCGTGATTTTCGAAAATTCAAACACCTGGGATTTCGACGGTGGCACTACCGCAGATCTGAAGAGCAGCACCGGTTTCCTGCTCGGATTCGGCTACCACTACACCGACCAGCTTGAGTTTGGTGGTGATCTTGAGTTTGACAACCAGGGATACGCGCGTTTATCCACTCAGGCACGACTCCCGGACTGGTGTTTCCGGTCAGCGGCCATTCGGACAATTTTCGGCTGATGTTCAATGGCACCTACAACTTCCTGCCGGGGAAGTTCTCGCCATTCGTCACGGGTGCAGTGGGCTGGACATGGATGGACACCAACATCGCGACGTCTCCGCCACAGACTGGTTGCTGGTGGGATCCGTGGTGGGGCTATATTTGCACCACCTACCAGAACACCAAGACGATCGATGGCTTTACCTACCGGTTGGGCGCGGGTATGCGCTATGACGTCAACTCGCAGATCTCACTCCAGGCTGCCTATCATTACACCTGGATCGACATCGGCAATGCAAAGGGAACTCCCAGTACAGATGGGTTCCTGTTGAGCGTTGGCTGGAAGTTCTAGGTTTCCCCGTTTAGTTGACGTTCATCACGGCCAACTGCAGGGAACTGCCGCTGGCCGTTTTTACTTCAACCATCTGCCAGGGGCGCTGTGATTCGAATGGCTGGTCGGCTGTAACGCCGGCGCCTGGCGATAGCGTGCCCTTGCGCAACACCTTGCCGCGTGCATCCATGACCACCCACACGTTGGGTGGCTGCCCGGCTGCATTCCACACCTCGGGGAATTCGCTCTGCAGTAGTTGCTGGTAATCGGGGCTATCTTTGCGGATAGCGCCAGCAGCCTGTATTGGCGCCGCGGCCTGTATTGGCGCCGCGGCCTGCGCACTGGCACGCGCAAGTTGGACATTGGCAAGCTGGGTATCGGCCTGCGGTGCTTCTTCACGCGCGCGTGCCGGCGACGCCTTCGACTGCACTTCCTTCTCGTCCTTGGCTGTCGCCCGTTCTGGTGCCGGGGCTGTGGCTAGGGGGGCTGCACGGTTTTCGGGTATCGCACCGGCGTGAGCCTCATTGGCGCCCGCAGCATCCGCCGCAGCTTGCTCCGCAGGCGCGGGCGGTCGCGTCGCGGCCGTGCGTTGCGGCGTGGCGCCAAGCTCAGGCAGGCTGTGACTTGCCTGCCGCCACAGAATCACCGCTACCCCAAGCACCGCGATTCCGGCGGCGGCGCGCCAGCCGTAGCGCGAATCGTTTGCTGCCGGCGTGCGCCGCCGGGCGGCGGCACGGGCTTCGGCAAGGATTGCCGCGCGCGTCGCGGCTGAGGGCCCGCCCGCTTCCCCTTTGCTGGCACGGTAGGCGCGCGTGAGCTCGTCCGCGGATTCATCGTCTGGCGTATTCATGCGTGCTCCCGCAGCAGATCCTTGAGCCGCTCGCGCGCATAGCGCAGCCGGCTCTTGGCGGTCTCGAATGTGGTGCCGGTAACAGACGCGATCTGTTCGACGGTCATGCCCGCATCCACCTGCAGGACAAAGGCCTCGCGCTGTTCGCGGGGCAGGCGACCCAGGGCGACGATGATGGATTGCCCCTGTTCGGATTGCTCAGCGGCCTGCAGTGGCGAAGCGTGCTCGTCAGCCAATGTGTCCATGAGCGTATGCCCGGAATCACTTTCGACCATATCCAGGCTCTTGTGCGGATGCGCGGTGCGAAACCGGTCAATCACCCGGTTGCGAGCCATGGTGTACAGCCAGCTGGTGAAGCGCGCGTCGGTGCGGAACGTTGCGGCCTCCCGCGCCACGGCGAACCACACCTCTTGCATGAGTTCCTCCGCCGTAGCGCGATTGCCGCATAGCCGCAGGATATAGCGCCATAACGGCAGTTCGTGCCGCGTATACAGTTTATCGAAGGCCGATACATCGCCATTGGCATAGCGCTTCATCATCGCTTCATCAGAAGTCGCGGATGTTTCCATCCGCGACAGTATCGCAGAAGCTCCGGCGAGCCAGTGCGGTTACGGATCCGGAACGAAGCCCAGCTGCTGTTCTCCGGGGAAGGGTTGCGGACGCGGCGGCGTTGCCGACCGGATCACGCCCATGGCCAGCAGGTTTTCCCGGCTGTCGTAACGGATGCGGATCACCTCGTTGGGCTGCGACTGTTCGCGTTCGAAATTCACGTTGACCACCACGGAAGTCTCGCGTTGGCCGTGACCGGTTCCCAGGCTCGGCGCAGCAGATTTTCGATTCGAATCGCGCTCCCGATTCAAGGTGCCCGCTGAGTCGGCAGCGGATTCCTCTGCACGTGCCGGCGCGGCGGGCGCTGCCTGGGCCATCGCGATGGGGGGATAACTGCGCTCCCTGAACACGGCTACACCGATCACGCCAACGTTGTCAGGTCGACCTGTACGCGCGGCGTATGACCTGGGCACTGAAGTGAAGGTAAAGGCCGCGATCTGCGCATTGCTCTTGCGCCAGCCGGTGATGTCATAACCGGACCAGGAGTCGAATACATAGCCACTCTGGCCGAAGCCCGCAGTCTCGCCGGTGATGACATTCACGCCATCGACGGATGCCACTGCCATCAGTCGCGTGCTGCCCTGGTTGCGGATGTTGATGGCATAGCGGGCACCAGGTCGGCCGGCTACCCAGTAGTCGCCACGATGACGGTAGACGGAAAGGGCTTCACCCGTGTCGCGGTCCGTGACCGACACATCGGCCAGGTTTCCAATGGCCAATGCCTGCGCAGAGGCGAGGGTGGCCAGGGCAATTGCACATAAGCGTTTCATGACAGCTCCTGTTTGAGTGGATCTGCCTTACCAATACGAACCAGGGTCTGCGATGGGGTTAAAGAGTCGCTTTGCTCAGCGGGACGATGCGCCGCGCCGTCCGGTCCCAGAGCAGGCATTTGAGCGAGGCGGGAACCTGCGACAGCCTGATGCGTGGAATGGATTCGAACAGCCCCAGGTTGGCGTGGTGACAGGCCACCAGGCGGTAGTTGGGAATGGCCGCAGAAAGGTGATGCACGTGATGGAAACCGATGTTTGCGGTGAACCAGTTCATCCATCCGGGCAGGACCAGGAAGCTGGTGCCGGTCATGGCGCCCCGGTCCAGGTTCCAAGTGTCCGAATTGTCGGCGTAGGAACCCTCGAAATTGTGCTGCACCGTAAACAACATAATTCCCACGCCGCCAGCCACGGACAGGCTCACGGTGTAGACAGTGAGTACCAGGACTGCGCCGCCAACCAGGCACAGGCCAGTCAGTGCACTCAGCAACACCACGTTGTTTGCCGTCATGTGGCGATATTCGCGCCAGCTCTTCCAATAGCGGCAGGTAAATGCCGCGACCGGTCTTCCGCAAGCCAGGTGCGCCAGCAGTGCCAGGTTGCCCTTGAGCCAGTTGAAGCGCGGATTGAAGACCAGGTAAACGAATCCCCCCAGTGGCGCCAGGGCGATATGGCGCACCAGCCAGTAACGGCGCCGCCTGGCAGGGCTGAGTGCGATGTATTCATCCACCGAAAGGGTCGTGAGCGGGCCGCGATAGCGCTCCCAGTTGCCGTTGTTGCGATGGTGATAGTCGTGGTGCTGCGACCACACGTACTGCGGCATGCCCGATATCACGCCAAACACGAAACCCATGAGGCGATTGGCGAGTGGACTGCGAAACAGGGAGCCGTGGCCGCATTCGTGCATCAGCGCGAAAACGCGAACCAGGAACAAGGTGATGGCAATGGTGGCGGCGGCGCTCAACCACAGGGAGTAAGTGCCGCCCACCAGCGCCGCGATCCACAGCAGGGCCAAGGGCAATAGCGTGGTTACGCATTGCAGGGCGCCGATGACATCGACGCCGCCTGCGTACTGGCTGATCAGCGCGCGCTTCGTCTGTGCGGAAATCCCGCATGCGGCCTCGATAATGATCCCCTGATATGCCGTCGTATGCGGCATTGATCGTCGGAGTCTAGCAGGGCCGCTGCTCGGGTTTTCCCTCAATATGAGAGCTGCGTCACCTGCGGCAGCGCAAGGTCAGGGGACTGCCATGCCGCGCTGAACTGCGGGCCTGGCGAGGAACGCATCCAGTACGCGCGTGACCTCTGGAAAATTGGCCATGCCCAGCAGTTCACCGGCCCGGTAATGCGTCAGCGTTCCGTTGATCCAGGGGAAGATGGCCATGTCGACGATGGAGTAGTCATCACCCATCATCCACTGCCGGTCACGCAGGCGATTGTTGAGCACACCAAGCAACCGCCGTGACTCATTGGCATAGCGTTCAAGTGGACGTTTGTCCTCATAGGCGCTGCCCGCGTAGGTGTAGAAAAATCCCAGCTGACCGAACATCGGGCCGATGTTGGCCATCTGGAACATCAGCCACGTGAGGGTTTCATACCGGGCGGATTCGCCGGCTGGCATGAAGCGGCCGGTTTTCTCGGCCAGATAGAACAGGATGGCACCGGATTCGAACAAGCCGATGGGTTTGCCACCGGGACCGTCCGGATCAATGACGGCAGGAATCTTTCCATTGGGATTCAGCGACAGGAATTGCACGGACAACTGGTCCTGCGTCTGGAAGCTGACCTTGTGCGCTTCATAGGGCAGGCCGGTTTCCTCCAGCATGATGGATATCTTGATTCCATTGGGTGTCCCCAGCGTGTAGAGCTGCAGGCGCTGCGGGTATTGCGCGGCCCATCTTTGGGTCACAGGAAATTGCGTGAGTGCGGTCATTGGCGGGGCGAGCCTTTGCGACGCGCCATGGCCTGGCGCAACAGGAATTCTACCTGCGCATTGACGCTGCGCAGGTCATCCGCTGCCCATTTTTCAAGCTCCTTCCACAGGTCCTCTGGAACCCGCAGCAGAAATGCCTTGCGCGCTTCCGGCGGCACGATCAGGTGTACAGCGTGCCGGTGTTGATGACCGGCGAGGCATCCGCGTTGCCACACAGCACCACCAGCAGGTTGCTGACCATCGCGGCCTTGCGTTCCGGATCCAGTTGTACCACCTGCTGCGCTTCA
Organism: Pseudomonadota bacterium; assembly: GCA_039932715.1. GTDB lineage: Bacteria > Pseudomonadota > Gammaproteobacteria > Steroidobacterales > Steroidobacteraceae > ZC4RG30. The sequence goes on from JBDTPN010000010.1 coordinate 41,980, forward strand.
AGTTCCAGCAGCGCCATGCGCACCATGCCCACCGCGCCGGTCACGATCTGCTGACGAGCTGCAACTATTGCTTCCGCCTGCTGCCGGCGCAGCATCACCGACGCGATCTCCGGTGCATAGGCCAGATGCGTGAGTCGCGCCTCGTCCACCACCACGCCGGCCTTGGCCAACCGCAGCTGCAGCTCTTCGGTGAGGGCATGCGCGACTTCATCAGAGCTGCCGCGCAGTGTGGGCTCATGGACTTCGCCGTGATCGTAGGCAAAGCGGCTGGCAATGCCGCGCAGGGCAGATTCACTCTGCACCTGCACGTAGCTTTTGTAATCCTCGACGTCGAACACCGCCTGTGCGGTGTTCTGCACACGCCAGACCACCACTGCGGCAATTTCCACCGGATTGCCGCGCTTGTCGTTGACCTTGAGGGTCTCGCAGTTGAAGTTGTGCGCCCGCAGGGACAGCTTGGTGGACGGCGACGTGGCGCTGGCGCCGCTGATGGCGCCCTTGATGTCGTTCTTGGCCATGGCACGCAGGATTGTCCCGGATGACCGCTGGTTGCCGGCGGAGCGGCTGCGCGAATAGAAGGGGTTGGCCCAATGAAAGCCCCCCGCGCGCACCGTGCCCTTGTAGTTACCGAACAGGATCTGCACCCGCGCCTCATTGGGCTGCAGGGTGAAGTAGCCGAAAAGACAGAAGACGCCGATGATTTCCGCAACCAGCGCCAGCAGCATCGTGGGTCCGTGATGCCGGCCCGCGCCATTTAGGAACAGTACCGCTGCTCCCAGCACCAGCAGGATGTTGAAGAACAACATCGGCCAACCGCTAAAAGCCGTGGCCGGGATTTCCCTGGAAATGGCGTTGTGTGTGACGTCTGACATGGCGCTCTCCTGTTCTGATATAAGAATGATATCACCATGAAATCACTGTGGCAATCCGGGAATCCCTGTAGCGCCTTTATGTATATTCGGCCTCTTTCCGGATCGGGGACCCCATGAAGCTGGCCATTGCCGCCGCCTGTCTCAGCCTGGCTTTTGCCCAGTCCCTCAGCGCCACCCCTTCGGACCTGGTCGCAGCGCTGGTCCGGGCGGCGCCTGGCATCAATCCCGACGTCGTCACCATGGCAGTGGAATCGCTCAATTGCGCCACCAGTTCCCAGGCGCCAGCCCCGCCTGGCGCATCACGTCGGCTTGCCGTCATCGACTACTCGCTGCCGTCGGCACAGCCGCGCCTCTGGGTCTTCGATCTGCAGACATTGAAGGCGTTGCTGGTTGAGCGCGTGGCCCATGGACGTGATTCCGGCGACAACATCAGCACCCGTTTTTCAAATCTTCCTGGCAGTCACCAGTCCAGCCTCGGTCTTTACCGGACCAGTGATACCTACATGGGGCACAACGGCTATTCGCTGCGCCTCGACGGACTGGAACCCGGATTCAACGACCGTGCGCGCGAACGCGCCATCGTGATCCATGGCGCGTCGTATGTCAGTGACAAGACCATCAGCCTGCGCGGGGGAGTGGGGCGCAGCTGGGGATGTCCTGCCGTCAGAACGCAGATTGCGCGATCGCTGATCGACGCCATCAAGGGCGGGCAATACCTGTTCGCGTATTACCCGGATGCACAGTGGCTGCAGCACTCGCCGCTACGCAGTTGCCCGCTGGTGGCGCGCCGCTAATACACTTGCGTAAGCGTGCGACGGGTCAGCCACAAACCAGTGATGCCCAGCGCGATGCCGCCAGCCCAGCTGACCAGGTTGGGAAACTGCATGACGGTGGTCCATGGGACCACCCAGGCCATCAGTCCCGCCACGAAAAATGCGGCAGTGACCATCAGCGCTGCATCGGACAGCTGTTGCAGCAGGTTACCCGCCTGTACCAACGCGGCGGGCACCACAGGCTGCAACGATTGACGCGCGGCTGCTGCCGCCAATCGCGACGCGAAATCCGCCGGTGGCTGCCACTGCGGCAGGCGACCAAGCGAAGAGTCGATGCGCTTATCCAGTTGATCGGGTTGCAAGTCGCTCATGGCGTTGCCTCCAGTCGTTCGCGCAACATCTGTTTGCCGCGGAACACATTCGTCTTCACTGTGCCCACTGGAATCCCGAGCATGGTGGCGATGGTCGCATAGTCGAGCCCGTCAATGGCCGCGTAGACCAGGGGCAGCCGGTACTTCTCCGGCAGCCCTGACAGTGCGGCGCGCACCATTTCATCCGTGGCGTCGCGGTCGGCTTCCTGTTCGATGTTGGCCGGGTCAGCCGCATCGTGTTCTTCATGCACCAGGATCGGGGCCCGCTGGCTGCGACGCAGTTCGTCCACGGCAACACGCTGGGCAATGGTGCATATCCACGTGGATAATTTGGCGCGACCTTCGAAGTCCGGCAATGAACGAAATACGCGCAGGAAAGTTTCCTGCAGCAAGTCTTCCACCAGGTCGCGGCGCCCGATGGTGCGCAGGATGATGGTGCCGGCCATGCGTCCATACTGCTCCACCAGTTGGCGACAGGCGACCGGTTCGCCCGCGGCGCAGCGACGCAGCCATTGTTGTGGGTCGGCATTCAATCGGGGTCCTTGCGGGTCAGATATCCATTAGACGGAGGTTCATGGCTGGCGGTTTCACGATTCTTGTTGAAACCCAAAGGTGCACCCAGCGTCTCATCTGCATACGAACATCATGTTCGCCATACACGCAACAGGAGAACAGTCATGAGTGACGGATTCAGCCCCGGGATCCTTATTCCCATCGTCGCCATTGCCGGTAGTTTCGCGATCCCGATCGTGGCCATTTTCATGGATTACAAGCGCCGCAGGCTGCACTCCGAGGAGCGTCGCGCCATGATCGAAAAGGGCATGGTGCCACCCGTCGTGGATGAAAATGCAAACACCTGGGGGCAACGCCCTCGCGACCTGGCTTCCCAGCGTGAGCGCAGCCTGCGTTCGGGGATCATCATGTTGATGCTGGGGGTTGGCCTCGCCGTGGCCTTCTGGGTGCAGTTGAACTACGGATCGGACGACTTCGCGCGGCATGTGCCCAGATGGGGCCTGGCCATGGCCGCTGCCATTGTCGGTTTTCTGGGCCTTGGCAATCTCATCTACTATGCGGTGACGGGAAAGAAAGAAGTCTGAGGCTCGCGCAAATGGTTCGAGAATGACGCACGCTGCGATCATCGGCTGGGGGAAGTGTCTGCCCCCGGCCGTCCTGACTAACGCCGATCTGGCGACATTTCTCGATACCAGTAATGAATGGATCACGACCCGCACCGGGATCCTTGAGCGGCGGATCTCGCACGTGGGCCTTGGCGAATTGGCATTCGTTGCCGCGCAGCGAGCGCTGGCTGCAGCGGGCCTTGCGGCCGCCGATATCGATCTCATTGTATTCGGCACTACCAGTCATGAAGACCAGGCGCCCAACCAAGCCTCGGGCCTGCAAAAACAGCTGGGCGCGAAGAACGCGGCATCAATGGATGTCAACACGGCATGCACGAGCTTCCTCTATTCGTTGAGCACCGCAAATGCACTGATACGCACGGGCACGGTGCGTACTGCACTGGTGATCGGCGGAGAGGTCATCAGTCGCTTCATGGACTGGCGCAATCGCAATGTGGCGGTGCTGTTCGGGGATGGCTGTGCGGCGTTGGTACTGCAGGCCACCGCTGGCGAGGAGGGCGTGCTTGCAGAAAAGCTTGGCTGCGATGTCGACGGCCGAGATGCACTGGTGATTGAAGGCATGGGTTGCCGCTATGCCGACTTGCAGCGGCGCTACGGCGACACGCGTTGGGTGTTTGAAGGCCAGGAGATCTTCAAGCGCGCCGTCACCTGCATGGGCCACGCCGCCGCGGCCGTCATGGCCGCATGTGAGTTCACGGCAGATGATATCGACCTGGTAGTGCCACACCAGGCCAACCTGCGCATCATTGAGGCGGTGGCAAAGCGCGCAGGTATTCCCATGCAGCGCGTGTTCGTCAACGTGCAACGCTACGGCAACATGTCCGCAGGGACGGTGCCGGTGGCGTTGGTGGAAGCGCTGGAAGAAGGGCGGTTGCAACCAGCAGCGACATTGCTGCTACCGGCCTTTGGCGCCGGTCTGACATGGTGTGCGCACGTGGTGCGATGGGGCAGCCGTGTTACCCCTGTTGGCTATTCCGACGCGCAGTTGCCACCCTGTGAAAGCACCGCATTGGAAATAGTGCTCGGTTTGATGGCGCGTCGTGATGGTGCGCCATCAAACCTGCAGGGAGCTATTTGACCTGGACCCTCAGCGCCTCTGCCAGCACCACACCAATTTCGGTTCCTGAAGGCAGTTTGACCTCCGAACCGGTTTTCTTGGCCGCGAGAGTGCCGGCACCGGCGCCGAGTAGTCCGCCAATAATGGTGCCGCTGGACTTGTTGTTGGTCTGGTGACCCAGGATGGCGCCAGCTGCAGCACCGCCCACAATCTTGGCAGTGTCCTGGCCTTTTTCACTCTTGCCCGTGCTGGTGAAATCACCACTGATTGGCTGCGTGTGGCCACCGGGGTATTCGAGGGAGCTGAAATGCAGACTGATGGCGGGCACGGCACCGATCTTGTCACTGCCTGAAATGACATTGGTGACCTGTCCCACCAGAATGGTGCCTGAGGGGATGGCAACCTTGCCTTCCGCCATCACGTCACTGGTCAGTCGAGCGCGGAAACTGTCACCCACTTTGGCGGACTTGGTGCTCACATCCGAGGCAAGTGCAGCGTTTAGCTGGGTGCCGCTGGAAACAGTGACATTCCTCGGTACAGGTCTGGAGTTGACCACAGGGGCGGCCACGGGTGCAGCGGCGACTGGGCGTGTCACTGGCTTTGCAGCCTTCGCCGCGGCTGCACTCCTGCTAACCGAAGCCTCGCGCGCAGCCAGTTCTGCTTCCTTGGCCTTCAATTCCGACTGCTGCAGTGCATATTGCGCTTCGCGCGCTGCTGCGACGGAAGCTGCGTCGGCTTCAGCCTGCTTGCGCGTGGCATCTTCGGCGGCGGCGGCGGCAGTCTGTGCTGCTGTTGCGGCATCTGCGGCCACGGTATCCGCCGCACTCGGCGCATTGGCGTTTCCGCAGGCGGTCAGAATGGTTCCTGATACAACCAACGCAAGCACTGGTTTCAAATACATGAGCTTCTCCTCCGGCATTCCGGTTCGTCGCATTATCCCTTAGTGCTAACCCTAGGGGCTACAGTCAGGCGACTACAGGGGACGTAGGACGAATCCCGCGGCCTCACGCATGGCCCGGACTGGCGGGTTTGCCCCGCGCAAGCGGAAACGTCTGATTGTCCGTACTCGTTTCATCGCCCGACACGCGATTGCGGCCAGCGGCCTTGGCGCGATACAACGCCATGTCCGCGCGTTGCAGTATGGTGCTGACAGAATCCCCGGTGCGCGAAATCGTGATGCCGATGCTGACCGTCAACGCCCGCAGTTCGGGAACCAGCACGCTAATGTCTGCATCCTTGGCAGCTATGCGCAGTGCCTCGGCACGCGCCAGTGCGGTGCGCACGTCGGCACCAGGCAGGACAATCAGGAATTCCTCGCCGCCGATGCGGCCGAAAAATTCAGGCGGCCGCAATGAGGAGCGCATTACCCCGGCGATGAGCTGCAGCACTCGATCACCTGTGGCGTGCCCGAAACTATCGTTGATCAACTTGAAATGATCAATGTCGACTACCAGCACTGCGGTGCTTCCCCGGGGGTTGGCCTGCAGGCACTGCGGCAACAGCGACAACACGGAACGCCTGTTGGGCACGCCGGTGAGGTCGTCTGTCAGGGCCAGTTTCTGCATGCGCCGGGAATTGCGATTGTGGCGCAGCGCAATGGTGGCCAGCAGGACAGTAAGCATTGTGGCCAGGCCAATCACGATGTACTGCAGGATGCCGGCCCGCTGCGATTGCTCAAGTGCCCGCTGGTTGGCTTCGCGCTCGCGCAGCAGTGCCTGGTATTCCTTTTCACGGCGCGCTGTATCGAATTCGAACTTCAACGTGGAGAACTGCTCGTCGATTTGGTTGCGCAACAGGCGCTCGGTGTTGGCCTTGGCAGCCTCCTGCCACTGGAATGCCCGTCGCCAGTCGCCCAGGTCCGCGTCGACGCTGGCCAGCTGCTCATACACAGCAATCAGTTCGCTCAGAGCTCCGGCATCGCGCATCACCTCCAGCGCCGACATGAGTTGGGTTCGAGCCGCGGGCAGCCGGTTGAGCGCATGCAGGGAGATGCCGCGCGCCAATGCAATCAAGGCCCCCAGTCGCGCGTCAGGTAGCGGTTTCTGCAATTCAGAGGCGCCGTCGAGTAGCTGCAGTGCACGCTGCGGATCGCCACGTCCCTGGGCAGTGGCAGCCAGGCCGCGCAGTGCGTAGGCCTCGCCACGTGCGTATTGCAATTCCGTGCTCAGTTGCAGTGACGCTTCATATGCCTTGGCCGCTTCTGTCCAGTCCCCTTGCTTTTCCAGGACGCGCCCGATGCTGTGCTGGGTCACCAGCTGATCGCTGCGCATGCCAGCGGTGCGCTGTTGCTGCAGGTTCTCGCGAAAGATGGTGAGTGCCTGGCTGAGATCGCCCATGCGCATGTAGGTCGTGGCGATGCTGCTGACAGTGGTCATGGCCTGCGTGCCCATGCCCAGCTTTTCATACAGCCGCTGTGCCTGGCGCAGGTCGTCGAGTCCCTCGGCGTAACGGCCCTGCATGCAACGCAGGTATCCGCGGTAGTGAAGTGCGCCCGCCAGCATTTCGTCGTCGGGGCTCGACCTCGCCGTCGAAACGGCCTGTTCGTACAGAGCGAGGGCTTCAACATTCGAGCCACGTCGCTCCTGCAATCCGCCGCGACAGGTCAGGAGGCCGGCGCGAAGGCTTGCATTGGCCAGCCTGGGCAACAGCGACTGCATGGTGGCGATCTGTGCTTCGGTGGCACTGGCGTCGCGGTCGGTGTAGTAGCCACACAGCACCAGGCGAGCCCGCATCTCGAGATCCGGATCGGGGTTTGCAATCAACGCCTGCAGGGCTTCCTCGGCATCGCGTCGCGATTGCTCACTATCCGAGCGCTGTGCGGCGGTGGCGCGCTCGATCATCTGGGCGATGGGAGTTGAACTGGAGGTGCGAGGGAGCTGCGCTGCTGCCAGCGTCGACGCCGCGACAATCGCCAGTAGCGCGACGGCGAAGATCCTGCCTGAATTGCCCTGCCTGGGCCGCGTGTCCATGCGGGAAAGACTAACATTCGGGCTGCGGGCGCAACTGAGGCTTACGTCAAGTCAGGTGTCTTTGAGCACTTGCGGATTGACTAAAGTGTCCGAACTGCTGCAGTTTGCACAGTCCGCCGCTGGAAGGCGGCCAGGAGGGGGTATGGGGATCCATTTTCAGGAATTGCCGCTGTATGCGGGATGGGGCAGGCCACTTCGCACCGAGTCCACGATAGAGGGTCTCGAAGTGGTGGCTGGGGAAGTGCCCAGCGGTTTGCAGGGTAGCTGGTATCGGGCGGGCCCGGACCGGCAGTATCCACCCATGCTGGACGAAGACGTGTTCATCGACGGCGAGGGAATGGCACACCTGTTCCGTTTCGACCGCGGCGACGTGTCGTATCGCAGCCGCTGGGTTCGCAGCGCGCGCTTCATTGCCCAGGAGCGCGCTCGCCGTTCGCTGTTCGGCCGCTATCGCAATCGCTACTCGGATGCCCCAGAAGCCGCGGGCATCAACGGCGGGGCGGCCAATACCCACATGATTTATCACGCCGGACGACTGCTGGTGCTCAAGGAAGACGATCTACCCTACGAGCTGCACCCGGACACACTGGACACCATTGCGCGCACCGACCTGGGTGGCCAGGTCAGGGCCACGCGCCTCGCGGCACATCCCAAGATCGACCTGCACACTGGCGAACTGTTGACCTATGCATCCCAGGCGCTGGGAGATGGCAGCAATGACATGGCGGTGTACGAATTCGCCGCCGATGGCAGGCTGACCAATGAAATGTGGTTCCAGGCGCCGTGGTCGGGGGTCATGCACGATTTCGGCGTTACGCAGGAACACTTCATCCTGCCGTTCTTTCCGCTGATCACGGACATGAACGTCGTCAAACGCGGTGGCACTTTCTATGAGTGGCACGACGACAAGCAGGTACAGGTGGCAGTGCTGCCGCGCAGAGGCAAGGCCGATCAGATCCGCTGGTTCCGCGGCCCCAATGCCAGCGCCGGACACATGATGAACGCATTCACCCAAGGGTCGAAGGTGCATCTGGACGTGGTGCTGTATGACGGCAACTGCTTTCCGTTTTTTGAAACTCCCGATGGGCGGGTTTGCGAGGCGCCACCGCCCATGCTCACGCGCATGACTTTCGACCTTGCCGGCAAGGATGACAACTACACGCTGCAGCGCCTGTGCCAGCGCCCCGGCGAAATGCCCAAGATCGACGAGCGCTTCATGGGGCGGCCATACACGCAGGGATTCATGATCATGGGTCGCGGTCCCGGTGGAACCAGTTCGGTGGGCCGCATCGACGTGACCACCGGTGCTGTGGATTACTGGGAACATGGCGCGAACATCACCGTGCAAGAGCCCCAGTTCGTGCCGCGCAGCCCAACCTCAGCGGAATGTGATGGCTGGCTGCTGGTTATCCTCAATCGACTGGATGCAGGCCACAGTGAGCTGGCGATCTTCGATGCCCTGCAGCTGGCCAAGGGTCCGATGACCCGCCTGCATATCCCCGTGCGGGTGCGCTCCACGTTTCACGGTTCCTGGGTCCCGCAAGAGGCAATACGATGAGCGCGGTCTGGCCAAACGGCATCCCCGTCACCATGCCGGCACAGGACCGCCTGGACGTCGAAGAGACCTATTCGCGCTACGCGTGGGGCATCGACCTGGCCATGCCCGAGATGGTGGTGAGCGCATTCACCGAGGACGCGAGCTTCGACCACCTCTGGCAGGGCAAGGTCGTCGGCCACGCGGCCATCCTCAAGAACATGGAAGACCTGTGGTATTCGCGCCAGCACTGGTGGCTGGGGCGCCAGCACCTCTTTAATCATTTCCTGATGCGACCCACGGAAACCGGTGCGCAGGTCAAATGTTTTTTCCAGATCATCCAGTTCAACGTCGACTACGGAACCAGTTTCGTGTTCGGCATCGGCACGCGCGATGACGAGATGCGCAAGGTCGGTGGCCGCTGGTTGTTCCAGACCCTCAAGGTCAATGCCTGGAGGAGCATGTCAGACGTGCCGTGGAAGGGCGAGGTTGTCATGAAGGATCGCCCTGGCCCGCCGCCCCCAGTTCAATCGACCAAGGGCAAGAATTGATGCGGATCATTGCCGCCGTCTCGCGCGATGGCGCTGCGGCACCCGTACTTGAAGAGCTGGAGCTGCAGGCGCCGCGGGCCGGCGAAGTTCTGGTGCGGATTGCAACAGCGGGCATCTGCCACACCGACCTGCGCGCGCACGCTGGCGGTGTGCTGCCCACTCCGCGTCCAGTGGTACTGGGCCATGAGGGTGCAGGTACGATTGTTGAAGTCGGCGCCGGAGTCAGGGGCTTGGCACCCGGTGACCGTGTCGTGCTTTCAGGTTCAAGCTGCGGCGTGTGCGCCCAATGTCGCGACCAGCTTCCCAGTTATTGCGTTGAGGGCATGCCACGCAGTTTCGGCGGATCGCGCGCCGATGGTTCGACAGCCTTGAAGCACGGCGAGGAAAAGATACACAGTCATTTCTTCGGGCAGTCCAGTTTCGCCACCCATGCCATCGCGGATGCGAGTGGAGTGGTGCCGCTGGGCGACGACGTGCCGTTTGCCGTGGCCTCACCCCTGGGCTGCGGAGTGATCACTGGCGCCGGCGCGGTACTCAGCTCCTTTGGATTGCGCGCCGGTCAGACACTGGCGGTGTTTGGCGCGGGGGGCGTAGGCCTCAGCGCGGTGATGGCCGCAAGGCTGGCGGGCGCACGCGCGATCATCGTCATCGAACCTGTGGAGTCCAGGCGCGCATTGGCCCTGGAGCTGGGCGCAACCATGGCGCTGGATCCGGCGGTGGACGACGTGGAAGCCAGGATCCGCAGCACCGTGGGGCGCGGCGTGGATTTCGCGCTCAACACCACCACCCTGGCGCCGGTACTGGCGATGGCGCAGCGGATCCTGGGCGCACGGGGTGTGCTGGGGTTCGTTTCCGCCACGCGCGAGCCGTTCACGGCGCCGCTGTTTCCGATGCTGGTGGGCGGGCAATCCCTGCGCGGCATCGTCGGTGGGGATTCGCTGCCGCGCCGTACGATTCCACAGTTGCTGGAGTTCTGGCGCCAGGGAAGATTTCCCCTCGAGCGCCTGATCACGCGATTCGCATTTGCCGATATCGCTGCTGCATTTGCGGCTTGTCGCGCGGGAACGGCCATAAAACCAGTGCTTGAGGTGACTTGATGAAGCAATCCGTAATGGCCAGCCTGCGTGCGCTGGGCGACGATTTCACGCTGGCTCAAATCATGGCAACGCGCGAACTGTTCGCTGCGCTGGTGGCCGGGCCGGCCGACGTGGGCGCCGTTGTTGAGCGTGACCAGGCCTATGGCCAAGATGTGAAGCAGCGACTCGATGTATTTCATCGCGGTGATGCAGGGGCACAGCTTCCGGTAGTCGTATTCGTGCATGGAGGTGGGTTCGTGCAGGGCGACAAGGGCGCGGCGGATGCGCCGTTCTACAACAACTTCGGTGCGTGGGCCGTGCGCGCGGGATTTGTCGGCGTGACCATGACCTATCGACTTGCTCCTGCACACAAGTGGCCTGCCGGTTCCGTGGATGTGGGCGCGGCGGTGAGTTGGCTGGCCGCCAACGTGCAACGTTTCGGCGGATCGCCGCAGCGGATAATCCTGGTCGGCACCTCTGCCGGAGCCACCCATGTTGCAGGCTATTTCGCCGGCCATGGTCGGGCACCGGGATCGCAGTTGCCGGTCGCGGGTGGCGTGTTTGTCTCGGGACTTTACCGGTTCGGCAGTGACGACACGGATCCGCGCAATAACGATTACTTCGGTCCGGACCTGGCACAGCGCGCGCAATTCTCCACCGTCGCGGCACTGGTTGCGACGCCAATTCCATGCCTTTTCACGTTGAGTGAGTTTGATCCCCCGATGTGGCATCGGCAGATGGCCGGCCTGGTCGACGCCTGTGTCACCACAACGGGACATTACCCGCGCGTGCTCTATCTCGAAGGGCACAATCACGTCTCCAATATCATGCAGCTATCCAGTCTTGGCGATACCCTGGGCCAACCTCTGGCCAAATTCGTTCGCCAGTGCACTGGATTGGAAGCGTGAACCTGCACCCGCTGCTCAGCGCTGCGTACCAGAGGCGGTTCGTGATCATCCTGCTGCTGGTGGCGGTGATGAATTTTGCCGACCGCGCCGTATTCTCGGTGCTGGCGCCACTGATCCGCGCAGAACTGCACCTCACCGACACGCAGATAGGGCTGTTGCAGGGCCTGTCGTTTGCGCTGCTGTACGGGTGCCTGGGTATTCCCATCGGCAGACTGGCGGAGCGCCATAGCCGTGTCCGGATCATTTCCATAGCGACGGCCGTGTGGTCGGGGGCAACTGCGCTATCAGGCTTGGCGGGCAACTACCTGCAGATGGCAGTGGCGCGAATTTCAGTGGGCATGGGTGAAGCCGGATTCACCGCTCCTGTCAGTTCGCTGGTGGCTGATCATTTCCCGCGCGAGCGTCGCGCCTCGGGCATGTCGCTGATCATGCTGGGCTTGCCACTGGGCTCAATGCTGGGTGCGATCATCGCCGGCCAGATTGCGCAGCACTGGGGTTGGCGCGCCGCCTTTTTTGTCTTCGGCGTACCCGGAGTGCTGATTGCGCTGCTGACGTGGTTCGGGCTGGCCGAGCCACCTCGAGGTCTCGCAGATGGGGGACGAGGCGAGGCACGGCAGATTCCGCCGCTGGGCCTGGTGCTGCGGCACCTGTTCAAGGTGCGTACCTTGCGCTGGATAGTCATCGGGGGCGCCATCTGCGCTATCGGCATCCAGGGCGTGTCGCAGTTCATGACGCTATTCCTGGTGCGCAACTTCAACCTGCCTATCAGCACGGCCGGTGCGTTGTTCGGGGTGATTTCCGGCGCATCGCTGTCAGTAGGCCTGGTATCGGGTGCGTTCGGTACCGATCGCGCGTCGCTTCGCGACGTTCGCTGGTGGGTGACGGCGCCGGCCATCGCACTGGCCATTACCCCGGTGGTGTTCATCCTCGCATTCAACAATTCCATGTTCCCCCTGGTCGCATTGCTGCTGGCCGCCGGATGCTTCGGCGCGATGATTCATTACGGCCCGACGGTGGGCCTGATCCAGAACCTCACGCCAGTCAACATGCGTTCATCTGCCGCCGCTGTTTTCGCGATGCTGTATGCACTGGTGGGTTCGGGAATCGGGCCGACGCTGGTGGGATACATCAGCGATCGCGCCGGCGCGATGCAGTTCGGCAATCCGCTGTTCGCGCAGCAGTGCCGCCCAGGTCACGTCACTGCCGCCCTCGTCGAGGCCTGCGGATCAGCAGCCCGCTTTGGTCTGGCGCGTGCCCTGTCGATAACTGTGCTGGCCTTCGGGGTCGCAGCCATCTTCTTCTGGCTGGCGTCGCGCACCATCAAGGCCGATCTCGCAGGGCATGGTGCTTCAGCGACTTTGCGGAACCCCCAGGCAATCTAGTCGCTGCTCTATCGAGCCGGGGCAGCCTTTCTCGATGCCACCCGGCTGGTTACGCAACTGCTGGAAGCGCTGACGGATACGGCGACGCTCTTCCGGCGGCAAGGCCCGCAGTTGCTCGTAGCGCTGCTTGACGCGCGCGCGCTGGTCCGCAGGCATTTTGCGGAATTCGCCGCGCCGCTGCAGGATCTGCTCGCGCTGCTGGGGTTCAAGTTTGCGCCAGCGCTCGAGGCGGCCACGCGCCAGCTCGCGTGCTTCCGGTGTCATTTCCTGCCAGCGTTGCGCGCCGCGCAACAGCGTTTCCCGACGCTCCTCAGGCAAGGTGTCCCAACGGTCGCGCACGCTTTCCAGCACGCCTTGTTGCGCGGGCGTCAATTCACTCCACTTTGGTGCCGCCGCGAATGCGATGCTGCAAGTCAGCAGCAACGCGGCAGCCAGCACGGCGCGCATGCGGGTATTCATTTCTGCGCTCCTCGCTTCTCTTTGTCGGGCACCGGCTTTGCAGGCGGCTTAACGACCTCATCAATGAGGTTGGCCTCGACATCCGACCATTCACCCAGAAACTCGATGAGATCCGCCGGTGGCGGCGCAGGTTTAGCCACGGGGGGAGGGGCCCCGACCTGTGCTGCTGCCATGACCAGCAATTCAAGCACTGCCTTCCCCGGATTCTGCCAACCACTGGTACAGGTCCAGGTCCTGATAAAACTCGGGATCGACATCGTCGGTCAGCAGTTCCAGCGCGTCGGCTGTGCCAGGCAAAACCGGCTGCGGCGTGCGCGTCACCAGCATCACGGCAAGCACGGCCGCTGCGGTAAAGCCACCGGTGGCCAGCCACCACCCCGTATGCCTGGGCGTAGCAGCGACGGCGCGCGCGCGCGCTGCAGACAGCTGTGCCTGCGTGATGTAGTCCACTTCCTCACTGGCACGCAATTGCGCGCGCAGTCGCTGCGCCAGTGCGCGGTCCCGTTCGTCCAGTTCTTCCAGGTCGCTCATCTCAGTTCTTCACCCGTAGTGATGCGCAATGCCTCAAGCGCGCGAGACAGGTGCGTCTTGACGCTGCCTGCAGAGCAGCCCATGGCTGCAGCCGTATCTTCCACGCTCAAACCTTCCCAGACACGCAATTCGAAAGTCTCGCGCTGTCGTGCCGGTAGCCGCAACAGGGCCTGCTCCAGCTGGCTTGCCAGCTGCGCTCCCTGCAGATCGCCGGCGCCATCCGAACCTTGCGGATCGGCGATATTCTCGATGGGGTCGGCGCCGTCACCCGCATATTCCGATGATGCGCTGCCCACCCAGAAGAACAGCCTGCGCCGCAGTTTCTGTGAACGTTGCCAGTCGCGGATACGATTGACCAGTATGCGATGGAACAGGGCTGGCCACTGGCTGGCCGGCCTGCCGCCGTAAGAGCGCGCCAACCGCAGCATTGCGTCCTGGACCAGATCCAGTGCGTCGTCCCGGTCGCGCGTGGCCAGCTGGGCGCGCCGCAGCGCACGTCGTTCCACGCCCGCAAGGAAGGCATTGAGGCTGCTGGAAGTCGGAGCTGCGGGCACGCCGGGGAGTCTATGTCACGCCGGCGCACCGGGCACTGCTTCCGAGCTCAGCCGCCGTGGCGACGATCGAACCTGCGTTCGATGTGGTTGCCGCGCACATCCAGTCGGTGCTCGTCGCGATTGCCACGCTGATCCAGCCGGTGTTCGATCCGGTTGCCCTTCATATCAAGCCGCTGCTCGGCTTGGTCACCACGCGGCCCATCCACCCGCTCGTTAATTCGCCCGCCCCGCGCATCCAGATGCTCATTGATGCGTTCTCCGCGGGCATCAAGGTGTTCGTTGATGCGCTCGCCACGCGCGTCCAGTCGCTGGTTGGCGCGATCGCCGCGATCCTCGGCCATGGCTGGAATGGCCATCAAGGTCAGCAATCCCGCAGCGATAAAAGTTGAATATGTCTTTTTCACGGTGTTCTCTCCCGAATCCGGTTGCAAGGCCCTTTGCCTGTACCGTTACAACGGCCCGGTCGATCTTCGGTTGACAGGGTTTGGCAAGCAATTAATCGCCCACGAATAGGGCAAGATACGCGCAGGAGGAATGATGCGCGTTTCTGGAAAACTGACTGTGGTCGTGCTGCTTGCCGCCTGTGGCCTTGTGCAGAGTGCCGACCTTTCCGATTACGACCGGGCCGCGCAGCAGGTGGAACGGCGCAGTCGCGAGGCGCCGCGGGCCGCAACGCACGCGCACAATGTGATCCTGTTCATCGGTGATGGCATGGGTATCAGCACGATTACCGCGGCGCGCATCCTCGAAGGACAGCGCCGCGGCGAATCCGGCGAGGACAATCGCCTCAGTTTCGAGGAATTTCCCTACAGCGCATTCGTGCGCACGTTCTCGGCCAACCAGCAGGTTTCGGATTCCGCACCTACGGCCACCGCCATGGTGACCGGTTGGCATGCCAATGACGGTGCACTGTCAGTGGCGCCCACCTTGGCCTCCAACGAGTCCGATGCAAAGACGGTCGCCGCCCATTCACTGCAGACGTTGCTGGAGCTTGCGGAAGGCAGGGGCCTGGCAACGGGAATCGTGACCACCACCAGCATTACCGACGCTACGCCCGCCGCCAATTACGCCCATACCCCCAACCGCAACTGGCAATACGCCGGCCAGTTGCCACCAACGGCAACACTTGCCGATATCGCCGTGCAACTGGTGACCCGCCAGACTACGGGTGACGGGCTTGAAGTGGTATTCGGCGGCGGACGTGAGGTGATGACCGACACAGCGACGCCGGATCCGGAATATCCCGCGCGCATGGGCCGGCGCAATGACGCCCGCAACCTGATCAAAGAGTGGGTGGCGGCCCAGCGCGCTTCGCAATTCGTCTGGAAGCGCGATGACCTGCTGGCGGTGGATCCGAAACGCACCCGCCACCTGCTGGGACTTTTCGAGCCTGGCAACATGCACTACGAAGCAGATCGCACGAAAGACCCAGCGGGCGAGCCCTCACTTGCCGAGATGACCCGCAAGGCCATCGAGATGCTCAGTGGCAACAGCAAGGGCTTCTACCTGATCGTCGAAGGCGGATGCATCGACCACGCACATCATGCTGGCAATGCCTATCGGGCACTTACCGATACCATCGCCTTTTCCGATGCGGTGCGTATGGCTGCAAGCATGACCAACGCCGGCGACACGCTGATCATGGTCACCGCCGACCACAGCCACGTGCTCACGATTTCCGGTTATCCGGCACGTGGCAATCCCATTCTTGGACTGGTCAAGGCTCCGGGCGCGACTGCACCCACACTCGATTACAAGGGTCAGCCCTACGCGACACTTTCCTATGCAACGGGACCGGGTTTTTCCATGCAGGATGAATCGGTGCCGAGCCCACGGGTGGTCGCGCCGGGCAGGGGACAGGATCTGACCGCTGTAGACACCACTGCACCGGATTTTCACCAGCAGTCGCTGGTAGGCATGTCGGGGGAAACCCACGGCGGCGAGGATGTAGCGCTCTATGCGCGCGGACCGGGTGCTGATCTGGCGCGAGGCGCCATCAATCAGAACGAGATTTACCACATCATGCGGCGCGCGCTGGGGTTTTAGGCAGGCCGTTGATGATGGCAACGATACCGTGTCGGGCGCGTAGAGGCGATGCTAATATCGCAGCGCACCCCCGTCACGGATTCCGGTATGTCGCAAATTGAACTGCCTCGCGCGGTTGAGGCCTACTTCGCTTTTGCCGAGTTGCCGGCGACGTTGCAGGGCCGACGCTTCACCATCACCTTCACTTACATGGAGGGCGGGCGCCTGGATCGATTGCAATGGTGGTGGCAGCTCAGCACGGCCCAGGAACGTAGCGACGGATTGGCCGCGCATACGCAGCGCCAGGAAGCAGTGGAGCGATTCCGCAAGCACATCGAAAGCTGGCTGATGAACAGCCAACGCCGATTGACGGGCGGTGATCCCTTCCCCCAACTGGAACCCGCCGTGGCGCCACGCGTTGCCGAGCCGACCTACTCGGAAACCGAGCTGGCATACGCGCGCATGACCGCTGGCAGGTAATCCGCCAATCCGGGCGCCAGCGTTTCATATCGCGCCCTGAAGTCCGGGTGCGATGCATAAAGGTCGGCCAGGCCTGCGTATCGCGACGCAGGGCAGGGCTTGCCCCACATGCCGGAAACCCACGCCCGGTGCCTGACCAGCAGTGCGTTGAGCGACGGATGCCCCGCAGGAGTCCGCTGCAGGCAGTGTTGGGCCAGCGCCGCTTCGATCACTGCCAGTTCCTGCATGCGGGTTGCAATTGCGCCTGCACCCTCGACCTTGAGGTGACGGTGCGAGATTTCCAGCGATTCGCGCATTGGTTCACCGAACCGTTCCACCAGCTGGGCCTCGTATTCGGCCTGCTTCGCCGGTGAAAATCCCGTGTAAAGCTGCTTTGTATCCATCTTCGGTCCTCCTTCAAGTTCGGCAATCGTGCGGTCGACGGTTGCAATCAAATCCCGGTAATGCTCGGTGCGTTGCATCAGTTGCTGGCGGTGTTGTCGCAGCCGGTCAACCCGGCCGCGGTCACTGTCATCCAGCAGTGTGGCTATGGCGTCCAGCGGTAGCCCCAGCTCCCGGTGCAGCAGGATCTGCTGCAGGCGCAGCAGCTCCTCGCGCCCGTAGTAGCGGTAGCCGTTGGCGCCCACCTGCGCCGGGCGCAGCAGCCCGATCTGGTCGTAATAGTGCAGGGTGCGCACGGATACTCCGGAGAGGCGGGCCAGCTGTTTGACGGTATGCATTGACACGCAGGCACCTTAGACTCTGACGTCAGGGGAGGGTCAAGTCATGCTGCGAAAAATTCTTCTGCTGGCCATGATCGTGGGTGGCTGCGCCCCGGCGGTGGCCCATCACGGCATTTCCAACTGGGACCTCAACAAGGACCTGTCGATCACCGGCACATTGGTGCGCATCGACCTGATCAATCCCCATTCGTGGATCTTCGTCGATGTGAAGGGGGCTGATGGCAAGGTAGTGCACTGGCGCTGCGAGATGCGCTCGGTCAATTCCCTGCGCCGATCCGGTTGGACCACCGACCTGTTTCATATCGGCAGCACGCTGACCATCACCGGCTCGCCCGAGCGCACCAAGCCCGCCTATTGCTACCTGGGCACGATTGTTTTCGCCGATGGCAGTCGCATGGATCGTTACGGGCAGCGCCAGCTTGCGGTGGCCACAGGCTCAAAGCCGGCAACGCAGGCACATGTGATGCGTACGGACACAGGCCTGCCCAATCTTGCCGGTGAGTGGGCCGCCGAACAACGGGTCATGTCAGATCCCCGCGGACAATCAGGCACGCTGGTGCCGCTGAGCGATGCCGCTAAAATGAAGCCCGGCGATATTCCTGCGGGACAAAAGGCCTTTCCCGGTGCGCGTGGTTCGCCAGAATCCATGGCCGCAGATCCGGTGCGGGCGGCCTGGGAGCGTCCGGTCCCGGTCAAGCTGACCGAGACCGGCCAGCGGGCATCGCGCGCTTTCAATCCCGCTTCACGTGAAAATCCACGACTGCGCTGCGAGCCCACCAGCATCTTGTTCGACTGGACCTTTGACTCGGTGGTAAACCGCATCACGCAGACGCCAACCCGCATCGCGCTGCAGTACGGACATATGGATCTGGCCCGGGTCATTCACCTTGATCACAAGACGGTGCCTGCCGGGGTCAAGCCTTCTCGCGCCGGCTATTCCGTCGGCCATTGGGATGCCGATACGCTGGTGGTTGAAACCTCGAATTTCCTGCCGGGGGTGCTCAACGCGGATGGTCGAGTGCTGCATGGCGCACAACTGCGAATTACTGAAAAGTTCCGGGTGGAAGCGGGACCGGTTCGCCTCACGCGACAGTTCGTGGCCGAGGATGCTGAATACCTGGCCGAGCCCTGGCGCGGGGCGGATATCGTTCTACCTGCAGACGTCCCCTATGCTCCCTATCGCTGCAAGGATCCGGGCGGGGCGCCGGCGAAGTAGGCAGGCGTGGCCGCACCCGCGACATTGCCGCAAGATATCCCCTGCCCAGGGTATTGAGTGGAGTAGTGGATGGAATACCGGTCATTGGGTCGCACGAACATCAAGGTGAGTGCGATCGGCCTTGGAACCATGACTTTCGGCGAGCAGAACAGCGAGGCCGATGGGCATCAGCAGCTTGACTACGCATTTGACCAGGGAGTGAATCTGGTCGATACGGCTGAGATGTATTCGGTTCCCCCGCGCACCGAAACCTATGGCTCAACCGAGCGCATCATCGGCAGTTGGCTCAAGCGCAGCGGCAAGCGTGACAAGATGGTGCTGGCCACGAAAGTCGCCGGCCCTGGAGCAGTGCTGGGCGTGAAGCATGTGCGGGGTGGCGACAACAAGCTGGATCGAAAAAATATTGTCGCCGCAGTGGAAACCAGTCTGCAGCGACTGCAGACGGACTACATCGACATCTACCAGCTGCACTGGCCAAGTCGCGTCACCAATTACTTTGGGCGCCTGGGCTATCAACATGTGGCCGAACAGGAGGTGGCCATCGAGGAGACGTTGAGTGCCCTGGGCGACTTGGTTCGCGCCGGCAAGGTGCGCCACATCGGTTTATCCAACGAGACGCCCTGGGGAATGCACCGGTTCCTGCAATTGGCGGAATCCGCAGGTCAGGAGCGCATCGTGTCCATCCAGAATCCCTATAGCTTGCTTAACCGCACCTTCGAGATCGGCTTGGCGGAGATGGCGATTCGTGAAGACGTGGGCTTGCTCGCTTATTCGCCGTTGGCATTTGGTGTGCTGTCAGGAAAATTCCTCAATGGCGCCAGGCCGCCCGAATCCCGCATAGTTCGCTGGACGCGGTTCGCGCGCTACACCAACGAATATGCTGATCGCGCCACGATTGCGTACGCGGGAATTGCCGCG
This sequence comes from Pseudomonadota bacterium, assembly GCA_039932715.1. Classification (GTDB taxonomy): domain Bacteria; phylum Pseudomonadota; class Gammaproteobacteria; order Steroidobacterales; family Steroidobacteraceae; genus ZC4RG30. The sequence continues at coordinate 61,517 of JBDTPN010000010.1, forward strand.
AAGCATGGGCTCAACATGGCACAAATGGCGCTGGCATTCGTCAGGCAGCAATCCTTCGTGACCAGCGTGCTCATTGGCGCGACCACCATGGAGCAGCTCAAGACCAACCTGGCAAGCGGCTCCGTTCAATTGGATCAGGCGGTAATCCAGGACATCGATGCGGTGCATCGCGCGCATCCCAGTCCTTGTCCATAGCGGTCAGTGCCTGAGGCGCCAGCCGCTGCGGATCATCCACGAGATCAGCGCCAGGCACGCGGCCATGATGACCAGCACCAGGCCCAGGCTTACCAGCACGTTGACGTCTGACTTGCCATAGAAGCTCCAGCGGAAACCGCTGATCAGGTAGACCACGGGATTGAACAGGCTGATCGTGCGCCACACGCCGGGCAGCATGTCGATGGAATAGAAGCTGCCACCCAGGAACGTCAATGGAGTGACCACCAGTGACGGCACGAATTGCAGTTTCTCCCAACTGGTAGCCCAGATGCCCAGCACGAAACCGAACAGGCTGAAGGTCAGCGCAGTCAGCAGCAGGAACATCAGCATCCAGAACGGATGCAGTATCTGCAGCGGCACGAAGAACGCCGAAGTCGCCAGGATGATGAGGCCAATCATCATGGACTTGGTGGCAGCGGCGCCCACGTAGCCCAGGATGATCTCAGGCGTTGATACCGGCGCCGACAGCAATTCGTAGATGGTGCCGGACCACTTCGGGAAGTAGATGCCGAAAGACGCGTTGCCTATGCTCTCGGTCAGCACCGACAGCATGATGAGGCCGGGGACAATGAACGCGGCGAAGGGCACGCCATGTATTTCGGTAATGCGCGAACCGATTGCCGAACCGAACACCACGAAATACAGCGACGTAGTGAGCACTGGCGTCAGTATGCTTTGCACCACGGTGCGAAAAGTCCGCGCCATCTCGAACTTGTAAATCGCGCGCACCGCATGCCAGTTCATGGCGCGCTCCTGACCAGTGATACAAAAATGTCTTCCAGCGAGCTTTGCTGGGTCTCCAGGTCACGGAAATTGAGGTGCAACTGGTTGAGCTCGCGCAGCACGGCGGTAATGCGCGTGCGCTCACCCTCGGTCTCGAAGCTGTATATCAGGGTCATGCCATCTGCCGACAGCACGAGGCTGAACTGTGCAAGGGGCGCAGGAATGGATTCGAGGCGTTCTGCAAGATGCAGGCGCAGTTCCTTGCGCCCCAGCTTGCGCACCAGCTGGGCCTTGTCCTCCACCAGGATCAATTCGCCGCGATTGATGATGCCGATGCGGTCGGCCATCTCTTCGGCTTCTTCGATGTAATGCGTGGTCAGGATGATGGTGACGCCGCTGGCTCGAAGCTCACGCACCATCTGCCACATATCGCGTCGCAGCTCCACATCCACGCCAGCCGACGGCTCGTCGAGGAACAATATGCGCGGTTCGTGCACCAGTGCCTTGGCGATCATCATGCGGCGCTTCATTCCCCCGGAAAGCGTCATGATCTTGACGTCGCGCTTGTCCCACAGCGACAAGGCCTTGAGCACGCGTTCGATCACCGCCGGATCCGCCGGCTTGCCGAATAGCCCGCGGCTGAAACGTGCCGCAGCCTGCACGGTCTCGAAGGCATCGGTGGCGATTTCCTGGGGCACCAGGCCAATCAATGATCGCGCCGCGCGCGCGTCGCGCTTGACGTCAAAGCCACCGGCAATCACCGAACCACTGGTGGCGTTGACCAGTCCGCAGGCAATGCCGATCAGCGTGGTCTTGCCCGCACCGTTGGGGCCCAGCAGGGCAAAGATTTCGCCTTCCTGGATGTCGAGGTTGACCGACCGCAGTGCAGTCAGGCCGCCGGGATAGGTTTTGGTAAGGTTCTCGATCCGCAGGATGGGTTGCACGGGTAAGATTCTACGCATGAAAGCAGCTGCCGTTGTCGTTGCCTGCCTGATTGCTGCCAGCCTGGCGGGATGCAAACCGCAGTCTCCCGCAGCCGCGCAACCACCACCCACTCCAAGGGCTGCGCCTGAAGTGGCGCCGGTGCTGCTGACCGAAGATGCGCACGACGTGCACTCCTATGCACAACCGGTAATTGCGCGCGTAACCCATGTCGATCTCGAGTTGAGCGCGGACTTCACTGCCCATACCCTGGCCGGGACGGCCGCCCTGGATGTGCAGACTGCAGCCGATGGCTACACGCTGACGCTCGACACCAATGGCCTGGCCATTGAATCGGTAACGGATCAGGACGGCAAATCCCTGGCCTGGACTCTGGGTGCAGTGGACAAAGTGCTGGGCGCCCCACTGCAAATTCAGTTGGGCAGTGCCCGTCGCGCAATCGTCCATTACAAAACCAGTGCCAACGCGCTGGCACTTCAATGGCTCACTCCGGCACAGACAGCAGGCAAGAAGCAGCCTTACCTGTTCAACCAGAGTGAACCCATTCTCACCCGCACCTGGATTCCGACCCAGGACAGCCCCGGCATTCGCCAGACGTGGAGCGCCCGGATAGTCGCGCCTGCTGCCCTCACGGTAGTAATGAGCGCCGACATGCTGGGCCCGCAGCCCGGCGCAACGCCTGAAACCCGAGTCTGGCGATTCAATATGGAACATCCCGTGGCGCCGTACCTGATGGCCATCGTGATCGGCGATCTCAAGTTCCAGTCTTTGGGCAAGCGCACCGGCGTGTACACCGAGCCGTCAATGCTGCCGGCCGCCGCCGCGGAATTTGTGGATGTGGAAAAAATGATCGAGGCCGCGGAGGCACTTTACGGGCCGTATCGCTGGGGCCGTTACGACCTGCTGGTTTTGCCTCCGTCATTTCCCTACGGCGGCATGGAAAATCCTCGCCTCACTTTCGTGACGCCCACCATCATTGCTGGGGATAAATCCCTGGTGAGCCTGATTTCGCATGAACTGGCGCATAGCTGGTCGGGCAACCTGGTCACCAATGCTACCTGGGCGGATTTCTGGCTCAACGAGGGTTTCACCGACTATTTCAATGCCCGGATCATTGAGCGAGTGTATGGCGCTGAAGCCGCAGAGATGCTGGCGGACCTGGGGTGGGACGATCTTCAGGACGCGATCAAGCTGGCAGGGGGAATGAACTCCCCGGATACACGCCTGCACATTGATCTCAGGGGGCGTGATCCCGATGAAGGACAGACGCAGATCCCCTATCAGAAGGGCGCGACCTTCCTGCGCACCATCGAAGCGGCAGTAGGCCGCGAGCGTTGGGACGCGTACCTGCGTGCATATTTCAACCGCCACGCATTCCAGCCGCAGACGTCGGCTGGATTCCTTGAAGACCTGCGCGCCAACCTGATCCATGGCGATGCTGTGCTGGAGAAAAAACTGGGTCTGGACGACTGGGTATACGGGCTGGGCATGCCTGCCAATGCGGTACATGTGAGTGCCGTAGTCTTCCGGCGAATCGACGCCGCCGCTGCGACTTTTGCCACCAAGGGTGGCACGGGTCTGGACGTGGGAAGCTGGAACAGCGCTGAGCGCGTGCGGTTCCTCAACCGACTGCCGCGCAAGCTCAGTTCCAAGCAACTGGGAGCAGTGTCAGATTTGTTCAACCTTGCCGATCAGCACAACAGTGAAGTGCGCTTTGCCTGGCTGCAACTGGCAATCGCCAATCGTTACCCGCCGGCGCAAGCGCAGACCGAGGATTTCCTGATGTCCATGGGGCGACGCAAGTTCGTCCTGCCTCTATACAGGAGTCTCATGGCGCAGGGACAGTGGGGCCAGGCGATTGCACGGCGTGTTTATGCCGCGGCCCGGCCCGGATATCACTCGGTCACCGTCAACAGCGTCGATAAAGTGGTTACTGCGAAACCGCAGTAAGCAGCGCGTAGGCCAGCAGCAGATTGTTGGCCGGCAATCGCGCCAGGTGCATCCTCGAGAAACCACTGGCATTGGCCACGGCCTCCACGTCCTCAAGATTGCGCACACCAAATCGCGGGTCCTTCGCCTGCAACCATTGTTCGAAGGCTGCGTTGGAAGGAGCAGTGTGCTTGCCACCTTCCCTGAACGGACCATACAGCACAACCAGTCCACCCTGCGGGGCAAGGTGCCGCGCGGCGCCGTCGAAGAGTGCCGCAGTGGTTTCCCAGGGCGATATGTGGATCATGTTGATGCACAGCACCGAATCGAAATCCGTGCCCACTTGCCACGGAGTCTGCAGTACATCCAGCACCACAGGATTGGCAATGTTGCCAAGTCCTGCCGCGTCGCGCCGCGCCGTGATGGATGAGAAGTCGTCAGGCTCACGATCAGTGGGCTGCCAGTGGAAATCAGGCAACCCCGCAGCAAAGTGAGTGACGTGCTGGCCAGTGCCGGAAGCAATTTCCAGTACTCTGCCCTGAGACGGCAGCAGTCGCTTCAATTCATCGAGAATGGGCTGCCGATTGCGCTCGGCTGCCGCTGAAGTGGAAATTTCCGGCGCGCCAGGCACGCCGATGTCAGCGTCGACGCGGCTGGGATGCCTTGGGATCGGCAACGTCTATGGACAGGGAGAAGGTGCGCCGCTCGGCGCCCTGCAGCGCACCCACGTTGACCACGTGGCGCGCCACTTCTTCATTGCGCTCGTTGCGCACCGAGACAACGATGCAGTATTCCGATGCGGAATCCATGCGCTGCGCGTCCAGTGTGCCTTCCACCTGCCATGCCGTGCGCATGGCCGCCGAAGCGGCGGCCAACGCATCCTTGTCGAATCGCAGATGATGCTTGCAGCCGGGACACACGACCGCGCTTTCGAGGATCGTTGCGCGGCAGTGCGGACACGTGCGAACCGCGCCGTGCTGCGCCATCGCGCGCGCGCCAATCATGCGACGTTACTGCGTCCCTTGTCGGTGAGGATGGCCGCGGGTTTGGCGCTGTCTTCCCAACCGAATTCCACGGTGCCGCGCATCTTCGAGCCGGCAGCCACGGTGAGCGATCCGGCTTTCACATCCCCGGTGATGGCGCCACCCTGTTGCAGTTCGACACGCTTGGCGCTTTCGATGTTGCCTTGCAGCTCACCGGTCACGATGACTTCACTGGCGCGCACCTGGCCTTCCACCCGTGCGCCAGCGTCAATATGCAGGTTGCCTTCGACCTGCACATCGCCCTTGAACTTTCCCGCCACGCGCACATGGCCTGCGCCGATGATCTTGCCCTCAATCGAGAGGCCCGAAGCAATGATCGACTCTTTCATTTCGACGCGCTCCCTCGGCGCTCTGGCCGGATCCACAGATATTGGTGCTGAATTCCCAGCAGCACGCGGGGCAATGTTCGCGGCCGGCGGCGCGGTCATTGCGTCACGCGGTGGTGCGCCCGGCACCGGATTCGAACCAGATTCTGGTTTGTCCCATAACGCCATGATGTGCTTGCTCCCGTTGGACTGGAGCCTTGAAAGGTAACCTGCCTTGCGGTCCGGGGGAAGGCTGTCGCTGTATGAGGGCAGGGCGCGCAGGGCTCAGGCCCCCCGCAGGGCCTCCCGCACCCGGTTGGCCGTCAGCGGATAGCGTTCCAGCCGGACACCCGTGGCATCGAAGAACGCATTGGCAATGGCCGCCGCTGCAGCAGCCATGGTTTCCTCCCCCGCTCCGGTGGAGCGTTCTTCCAGTCGTTGTACCGCCACCGCCGTGACGGCAGGGCAGTCCTGGAAGCGCAGGATGGGATAGCCCTGCCAGTCGAGACTGGTCACGCGCTTGCGATCGAACTGTATTTCCTCCAGCAGCATGCGGCTTGCGGTCTGCACCAGCTGGCCTTCGATCTGGCGTTCGACGATGAGCGGGTTCACAACCAGGCCCGCGTCGAGGGCGCCAAACAGATGCACTATCCGCACTGCGCCGGATTGCATATCCACTTCCAGATCAGCAACTGCTGCCCCATAAGAAACCAGATGCGTCCCAAGGCCGATGCCCCTTCCCTGGCGGATGCGCGCGCCGGACTTGTGACCCGGTGCGCGTGAAGAGTCCCAGCTCGCCGCCGTGGCGGCAGCTTCAAGCACACCCAGCCAACGCTGGTCCGTGATATTGCGGCGCCGGAACTCCAGTGGGTCGATTTGCATCTTCAATGCCAGCTGGTCGATTGCCTGCTCGGATACAAACGCGAATGAGAGATCAAGCGGCGAGCGTAGCCACCCGGCGCGCAGGTATTCCAGTCCCGGCAATCGATGATTGACCAGTTTGAGGTTGGCGATGTTGTACATGCCGCCGCACACCGATGGATTGACGCCCTGCACCCCCACCGGTGGCCACTCGGCGGCGGGCGCAGCGCCGGCCAACTGGGTGGTGGTTTCGACATTGCTCCAGTTGTGCTGCCAGCCATGATATTCGTAGGCGACGATGTGGCCTTGTGCATCGGCGGAAACACGTGCTTCGCCCACATGCGCAGGCCCGTAGGTGTCCCAGCCATGTTCATCCCAGCGCATGAATTGCAGACGCACGGGCGCATCGACCAGCTGCGAAAGCAACGCAGCCGCCTGAGCTGCGTCGTCATAACAGCTATGGCCATAGGTTCCCGACCCTTCGGCGTACTGCACGCGCAGTTTTTCTGGAGCCATGCCCAGCAAGGCGCCGATGCTGCGCCGGGCAGTGTAGACATCCTGCGAAGAGCAGATCACGAGGCCCGTGCCGGCATGGATGTCTGCCAGCGCGCAGTTGGGCGCGAAGGGTGCATGCGCTTGATAGGGGCCGAAACCGCGTTGCACGACGGTAGTGGCACTTGCGTCGGAAGCCACGCGCGCGTCGCCGCGCTCCAGCGACACGTTGTCGATGGTTTTCGCGCTGCGCATGTGCGCATGCAAGTCGCCCACGCCGGGCAGGGTCTCCGGACTTTCCCATTCGACTTTCAGGACCTGCGCCGCGCGCACTGCATCCCACTCGCGCGGCGCAACCACGCCGATGAAGTCTCCCTTGCGCAATACCCGCGCGCCGGGAATCTCGGCAAGCGCACTGTCGTCGATGCTGATGACGCGTGCCCCCGATGCATGGTTTCCCTGGCCGCGGGGACGCACGATGCGTGCGTGCACCATGCCGGGCAGCCGCAGGTGCTGGATATAGGTGTGGCGGGCGGACACCTTGCCTGCAAGGTCGCCCCGCACGGTGCGCTTGCCCACCAGGCGATATGCACTGGCCGCCTTCAACGGCACCTTGCCGGTGATCTCGAGGTTGAAGGTCTCGCCGCCCAACAGTTCGCCGTAGGCAACAGACTTTCGCGGCGCGCCCGACACACTCACTATTCCCCTGGACACCGTGAGGCGTTCGACCGGTGCTTTCAATTCGACGGCGGCGCGGCCCAGCAATGCCGCGCGGGCCTCGGCCGCCGCCGCTGCAATGGCAGGCCGGCCACGCTGTACGGATGCACTGGAATAAGTGCCGCCCTGGTTGGGCGAAATATCAGTGTCGAGCGGCGCTGTGAAAATCTGGTCCATGTCCAGGTCAAGTTCTTCGGCCGCAACCTGCATCAGTGCCAGGGTGTTGCCTTGCCCCAGTTCGGCGAAGCCGGTGTAAAGGGTGGCAGTGCTGTCGGGGTGGATGGCCAGCCAGGTGTCCACCTGCTTTGCATCGGGTGGCCCGGGCGTGGGTGCGCGCAATCCTTTTGCAGCGGCTTTCTGGCCTCCACCAGGGGACACGCAGCCGGCCAGGGAAAACCCCACCACCAGTGCGCCACTGCCCGCCAGGAATTCGCGGCGCGCCAGCGTCGTGCCGTGCCTGTTCAAGAATGGCCCGACTTGCGGATAGCGCGCAGAATGCTGGGGTAGGTGCCGCACCGGCACAGGTGGCCATTCATGGCCGCCCGGATTTCGGCTTCGCTGGGGTCTGGCTTTGCGTCCAGCAACTCTGCTGCCTTCACCACCATGCCATTCATGCAATAGCCGCATTGCGGCGCCTGCTCATCCACCAGTGCCTGTTGCACCGGATGCATGTCTGGTGTTCGCCGCAGTCCCTTGCGCTTTGCATACCAGGCGGGAATGCCTTCGAGCGTGGTGATGGCCTTGCCGGCCACAGCGTTTACCGGCGTAATGCAGGCTCGCACCTCCCGGTCATCCAGCAGCACGGAGCAGGAGCCGCATTGTGCCAGCCCACAACCGAATCGCGGTCCCTTGAGCTGCAGATCGTTCTGCAGGATGTAGAGCAACGGCGTGTCGCCAGCGGCCTCCACGTCATGCTGTTGGCCGTTGACCTTGAGAGACCAGCGAGTTGGGGGCATTGCCGATTCTAACGCCGACGCGTAGTCTTTCGGATGGTCTGTAAGGGGGCCTGCATGACCGTCCAGAGTGATTTTTCACGTCGCGAATTCATCAAGCGCGTCATAGCGTCCGGGGCAGTCGCGTCCTCGGCCAGTTTCGTCATGGGAGGTCTCGGCGGTTGTGCGCCACGCCGGACTGCCGTTGCCGGTTCCGTGGAGCGGCTGCTGTCCATCACCGTCAACGGGCAAGTGCGGCGGGTCGATGTGCTGCCTCAGGAAACGCTGGCGACAACGCTGCGCTACAAGCTGGGCCTCACCGGCACCAAGCTCAGTTGCGACCGCGCCGAATGCGGGGCCTGCACGGTAATGATCGAGGGCATCACCTACTACTCCTGTTCAACGCTGACGCACTCGGTGCGTGGGCGCAAAGTGGTGACCGTGGAGGGACTTCGCGGTGCCAATGGCGAGCTGCATCCCGTGCAGCAAGCCTTTGTCGACGAACTGGGCCCGCAATGTGGCTTCTGCACGCCGGGACAGGTGGTGGCGGCAGTGGCGCTGCTGCAGAAGAACCCCAGACCCACGCGTGAGGAAGCGCGGCACGCCATGTCGGGCAACCTGTGCCGCTGCGGCGCCTACGATAATTACCTCAACGCCATCATGCGTGCTGCCGGCAACACGGCGGAGATCCACCATGGCGTATAAGCACCTGGGCCAGGATTTCCTCCCACATGACGTGGTGGCCAAGGTCACCGGCGAAGCCAAGTTTGCCGAGGATTTCCGCGTTGAGGGCATGGTGTTCGCGCGGCTGCTTTCGAGCCCCTATCCGCATGCGCGTGTGAAGCACCTGGATACCTCGGCGGCGATGGCCATGCCCGGCGTGGTGGGCATACTCACCATTGACGACGTCAAGAATCCTCCGGCGCCGGAAATCCAGTTGCTGACCCATGAGCCCGGCTATGTGGGTGCGCCCATTTTGTTGCTGGCGGCCGAGGACGAGACCACCGCGCAGGATGCGCTGGAGAAGATCCACATCGAGTACGAGCCGTTGCCGTTTCATGTGGATGCGCTGGCCAGCATGCACCCGGACAAACCCAATGCGCGCACTGACGGCAATGTGGGCGCCGCGGGCGTCGACTTCCAGACGTTGAAGTGGACGCGCGAAGACTTCGCCAATGCCGGCAAGCGCATGCCCATGGGCAAACCAGCCCAGGAGTGGGCCTTCGGCGATGTCGAGGCTGCATTTGCCAAGGCGAAACTGGTGATCGACGAACCGTTCGTGCATGGCAGCAACTCGCACCACAGCATGGAGCCGCGCACGGCCATGGCCTTCTGGCAGAACGGCAAGTGCATCCTTCACGTGTCGTCGCAAAGCCAGTCGTTCATCGTTCCGGCGCTGGCCGGCATGATTGGCATCCCGCCCAGTGACCTGGTGGTGGTGGCCGAATATTGCGGCGGTGGCTTTGGATCCAAGGGTGGTGCGTATCCGCTGCAGGCATTGCCGGCGCTGCTGTCGAAGAAGATCAACCGGCCGGTGATGATGCGGGTCAATCGGGCGGAGGAGTACTACAACGGCTCCGCGCGCATCGGCTTCCAGGGCCAGATCAAGCTGGGCTTTGCCGCGAACGGCAAACTCGTCGCCGCCGACATCTACATCGTGCAGGAGAACGGCGCCTACAACAGTTTCTGGGATTTCCGCAACGCGCCGGATTCCCTTTCCCTGCTGTATCAACCCGAAGCCATGCGGTGGCGGGGCTTGCCCGTGTACGCCAATTCGCCGCTGCGCAGCGCGCAACGCGGGCCGGGATACAACCAGATGGTGCACATCATGGAGCCGCTGCTGGACAAGGCGGCGCGTGAGCTCAAGATCGATCGCCTGGCCATCCGCCTGCGCAATGCTCCGGAGATGTATGGCGTACTGGGGCCGCAGCGTTCGCCGGTCACCAGTTGTTACATCAAGGATGCGCTCACCAAAGGGGCGCAGCTGTTCGGCTGGGAAGAGCGCGTCAAGCTCAACGGCCAGCGCAATGGCGCCAAGGTGACTGCCGTGGCCATCGGCCAGGCATTTCATCCCGCGGGCTTTGCCGGTTTCGACGGGCTCCTGCGCATACTGCCCACCGGCAAGGTGCACGTGCACACCGGCGTCGGCAATCTGGGCACGTTCTCGCATTCCAGCACTTCGCGCATCGCGGCAGAGGTTCTCAAACTGGATTGGGCAGACGTGGTGATCGAGCGTGGCGACAGCCGTCGCAACCTACCCTGGAACATCGGGCAATTCGGCAGCAATACCAACTACACCATGGCCCGCACTAATTTCGTCGCGGCCACCGATGCGCTGGTCAAGCTCAAGGAAATCGCCGCGAAGAAATTCGGCGGCTCACCTGACAACTACGACGTAGACGGCAAGCGCGTGTTCCGCATCGGCAGTCCGGGCAGCGGCATGACCTACGGCCAGGCTGCGCAGCGCGCCATCGAGCTGGGCGGCAAGTACGACGGCCATGAGTTGCCCAAAGACATCAATCCCATGACCACGGCATCGGCTACGGCGATCGCGGGCACTGGCCTGGTGGGTGTGGCCAAGGACAACCTGCCCATGCCGGTGGAAGGCTATTCGGGCAAGGCGCCGCCGCAGCCCGCGGCGTTTGCCGTTGCCTTCGTGCAGATCGAGCTGGATGTGGAAACCGGCAAATACGTGATCATCGACTACCTGGGGGTGGCCGACTGCGGCACAGTCATCCACCCTTCCGGGCTTGAGACACAGATCAAGAGCGGTGCGGTGCAGGGTTTCGGTGTTGCGGGCATGGAACGCATCATCTACGACCCGCAGAACGGATTGCCGCACGGCCTGGGTTTTTACCAGGCCCGGCCGCCCACTTATGAAGACGTAGCGCGGCGCTTCAGCACCAGCGCGGTGGACAAACCGGATCCTTCCAGTCCGATGGGAACCAAGGGAATCGGCGAGCCGCTGCTGGGATGCGCGGCGTCGGCAATCCTGTGTGCGATTTCGGAAGCCATAGGCGGGCATGTGTTCAACCGCACACCAGTGGTGTCCGACATGATCCTCAACCATCTTGCAGGCAGGCCGCAGGCGCACGGGCCGCTGCAGGTCAACTGCCAGTAACGGAAGTCCCAAATGCTCAAGGACATGATGCCGCATTTCGATCTGTTCCAGCCGGACAGCGTCGATGCTGCAGTGGATCTGGCCGGCAGGCTGGGTGCTGATGGCTGGCTCATCGGGGGTGGGCAGGACAGTTACGATTGGCTCAAGAACCGCACCAAGCGCACCACGGCAGTGGTTGATCTTTCGGGCGTGGCGGCATTGAAAGGCATTCGTGACCACGAAGGCGGCATCGAAATCGGTGCGCTGACCACCTTGACCGAAATCGAAAACGATCCGCTGGTGAAGGAACGATTTGGCTTGCTGTCAAAGGCCGCCGGCCGTGTCGCCAGTCCGCAGATACGCAATGCCGGCACGCTGGGTGGCAATCTCTGCCAGGACACGCGCTGCTGGTATTACCGCGCCGGTGTCGACTGCTACCGGGCCGGCGGCAACACGTGCTACGCGGATACGCCCCAGGGCCAGAATCGCGAACACGCCGTCTTCAACGCCAGCCGCTGCGTGGCGGTCACTCCCTCCGACACCGCCAACGCGTTGACTGCATTGGATGCGCGCATGGTGATTCGGGGAGCCAAGGGCGAACATGTTGTGCGTGCCGATCATTTCTTCGTTGGACCAGACGTCGACATCCAGCGCATGACAGTACTGCAGCCTGGCGAGATCCTGACCGCCGTGCGTATCCCGGCCACGTGGGCTGGAGCGAATTTCTATTTCGAGAAGATCGCGGATCGCGCGGCCTGGGACTTTGCCCTAGTCAGCGTGTCCGTCGCCTTGCAACTGGACGGTGACAAGATCCGCGATGCGCGCATTGTCCTGGGCGCAGTGGCGTGTGTGCCGCATCGGCTCAAGGCGGTGGAGCAGGCCATCATTGGCAGCCCGCGCAATGAAGACACTGCCAAGAAAGCGGCAGCCATGGCCGCAGTTGGCGCACATCCACTGGCGTTCAACCAGTTCAAGCTCCCGTTGATGGAGAACCTGGTGCTGCGCGCGATCAGGGGTACCTGAATGAACATCTTTAGGTATGGACACGACAGCTTCGGGGAAACAGTGCTCAACGGCGCCTCGTGGGATCTTCTCCCGGTAGCGTTCTGGGCTGGCATCGGGGTGATCGTGGTGCACCTGGTATGGCGCGCAATGACCAAGAACTCCGGTCGCAAGGGCGGGCGCTGACATGGCCGATGAAAACGACAGGATCATCCGCCACGCTGGTATCGACCGGTTGTTCCACTGGGTCACCGCGGCAACGATGACCGTGTTGCTGGCCACCAGCCTGCTGCCCATCGTGGGCATTCGTTTCGCGTGGTATCAGATCCACTGGATGGCGGGGATTATTCTCACACTGGCCATATTGATGCATGTGATACGTGCGCTGTTCTGGCAGCGGCTGCGTACCATCCTGCCCAATGCAGCCGATTTGCGCGGCGCAGGCGCCGGCAAATACACCCTGCCGCAGAAACTCATGCACCTGGGGTGGTCGGTTGCCATTCTGGTGGCCATCGCCACCGGCCTGTTCATGATGGCCAAGGCCGGCGTGCCGTTCATGCAGCGCAATCCCTATGCGTATTCGCTCAAGACCTGGGGGGTGCTGACCCTGCTGCACGATCTGGCGGCGCTGCTTTCAGTGTTCCTGATATTGGTGCACGTGTATTTCGGCATCCTGCCCGAGAAACGCGGCTACCTGCGCGCCATGGTCAAAGGCTGGATTACCCGCGGCGAGCTCAAGCAGGAACACAACCTCGACAGGGTGGCGCGCGGTGAGTGAGGCCATTCTGCTGGCCGAGCGCATCCAGGTAATCGAACGCGGCTACGAATTCCTGCTGGCCTATGCGGCGCAGGGACGGCAGGACGATGCCGGTACCGAAGCGCGCGAGACCCTGGATCGCATGCATGTGGCGCTGACAGGAATGCAGGGTTCGCTGCTGGCCGCATTTCCGGGGTTGTCGCCCCTGACTGGGCTGCGCGACTTCATGGAAACCGTGGAGCACGATGTACGCGCGGCGCGCGGCGCCATTGGTCTGGTGCTCAGCCGCGCCAGAATCAGTTCGCTGCTGGTCGACAACCTCAATGCGTCGGTGCACCTGCGTGCATTGCTCACCGACCTGTTTCTGATCGAGCAGGCACTGAAGGTCGAGTGAAGACTCTGACGACGGAGACCGACGACGCCGTGGTGCTGTTCCCGGCAGCGGGTCCTGCCGATGCGACGGTAATCTGGATGCACGGGCTGGGTGCCGATGGTTTCGACTTCGTGCCCATGGTGCCTGAACTCAATCTGCCGGAACGAGCGCGCGTGCGTTTTGTTTTCCCGCATGCCGATGTGCGGCCGGTGACCGTCAATGCCGGATATGCCATGCGCGCCTGGTATGACATCGCGGAGTTGACGCCCGAAGGGCGCGACGACGAGCCAGGGCTGATTGCGACCCGCGAGCGAATTGAGTCCTACATCAGCCGCGAGCGCGCGGCCGGCATCGCATCGCGGCGAATCGTGCTGGCGGGTTTTTCGCAAGGCGGCGCCACGGCACTGTATGTGGGCTTGCGCCACAAGGAACCGTTGGGCGGCATCCTTGCCCTTTCGTGTTACCTGCCGTTGCGCCAGCGAGTAGCAGCAGAGACCAATGCGGCCAATCGCAAGACCCCGATCCTGATGTGCCATGGTCGCGAAGACGTAGTGGTATTGGCCGACTTCGGCGAACAGTCACGCGATGCCATGCGTGAAGCAGGCCTCGATGTGGAGTGGCATATCTATTCCATGGGACACAGCCTTTGCCACCCGGAAGTCTTCGACATCTCCGCGTGGCTGCAATACCGGCTCGAAATGACTGCAACGACATGATGCGACGAATTGCCACCGAGGAAGCTTTTACGATTCCCGAGGTTGTCGCTGCGCTGGGTCAGTTGTGTGCCGGACCCGCCCAGGGCATTGACATGATGCTGGTGCGCAAGATTTATGGCGGCGTCGCGGGCTACCAGGGTCGCTTTCTCGCGCCACTGCTGGATATCGAGCAGGAACGCCTGCGTGACATGGACGCTAATGGCGTGGACATGCAGTTGCTGTCACTGACCGCCCCAGGTGTGCAATTGTTTGATGCGGACACTGCTACTGAACTTGCGACCGTGGCCAACGACCGGCTTGCCGAAGTGATCGCGCGCCATCCCACGCGATTTGCCGGGTTGGCTTCGTTTGCGCCACATTCGCCCAGGCGGGCAGTGCTGGAAATGGAGCGGGCCGTACGCAAGCTCAAGCTCAACGGCTTCATGGTCAATTCACATACCAATAACGAATACCTGGACGATCCCAAATACTGGCCGATTCTCGAGGCCGCTGAAGCGCTGGATCGCTGCATCTACATCCATCCGCGCGGACCGTCCGACATGCTTTCAGGACCCATGCGCGACTACGGCATGTTCGCCGCTTTGTGGGCCTATGGCGTCGAGGTCTCGACGCACGCGGTGCGCCTGATACTCAGTGGTGTGTTCGACCGCTTTCCGCGACTCAAGATCTGCCTCGGGCACATGGGCGAGGCCGTGCACTTCTGGCTGTGGCGCCTCGACTTCATGAGCGCACGCGCACAGGGCACTGAGGCACCACGCCTCAAGCTCACGCCCAGCGAATATTTCAAGCGCAATTTCGTGATCACCACCAGCGGGCAGGAATCACCGCTGGCGCTGGATTTCTCCATTCGCCAGCTGGGAATCGACAATGTGTTGTGGGCCATTGACTATCCCTACCAGCCGTCGGCGCCGGCGGTTGCGTTCATGGATGGCGTCGATGTGACCGATGCCCAGCGCCACCAGCTCTATCACCGCAATGCGCAACGCGTGTTTCACATACCGCCCTGAATCCAGCCGCGGCAGTAATCGGAGCGCCATTTCAGGGGTTGACAATGGCAAATAGCGCTAGTTCCGGGGCGAATTGGCCGTATAGAATATCCGCCGATCAATGGTTATCCGGCCTGTGTTCTATATTTTTCTTGGAGATTGATACTCATGGCGAAGATTTACGTTGGCAACCTCCCGTTTTCGGCGGATGAGGCTGCGGTGCGCACGCTGTTCACGCAGCATGGCACGGTAGAGTCCGTTGCGCTTCCGACTGACCGGGAAACGGGTCGCCCGCGTGGATTCGGCTTCGTGGAAATGCCGCAGGCTGATGCCGCGCGTGCTATCCAGGCGCTGAATGGTTACTCGATGGGCGGTCGTCCGCTGCGCGTCAATGAAGCCCAGGACAAGCCCCGCACTGGTGGTGGTGGCGGCGGTGGTCGTTCGGGCGGCGGTGGCGGCGGTGGTGGCTACCGCGGCGGTGGAGGCGGTGGTGGTGGCGGCGGCGGCGGCGGCGGCGGTCGCTGGTAAGCGCGCATTCGCATCAAGTGACTCAAGGGGCCCGGGAAACCGGGCCCTTTTCATTTGCGCAACGCCTGATTCGGATAGGCTAACGCCATGTCGTTGAGACCAATACTGCGCATGGGCGACCCCTTGCTGCTGCGGCGCGCGAGTGAAATCGCCAAGTTCGATACACCGTGGCTGCAGGAGCTGCTGGTGGACATGCACGACACCATGCATGCGGCCAACGGCGCGGGCCTGGCCGCGCCGCAGGTTGGCGTTTCCGTGCGCGTGGTGATCTTTGGCTTCGAGCGCAACGAGCGTTATCCGGATGCGCCGATGGTGCCGCCCACAGTGCTCATCAACCCCGTGCTTACACCCATGGGTGACGAGCAGGAGGACGGATGGGAAGGCTGCCTTTCGGTTCCCGGCATGCGCGGACTGGTGCCGCGTTTCGCCAGGCTGCGCTACCAGGGCTTCGATGCCCATGGCGCAGGCATTGATCGCACGGTTGATGGCTTTCATGCGCGGGTGGTCCAGCATGAGGTCGATCACCTGGACGGAGTGCTTTATCCCATGCGCATTCCCGACATGCGCCACTTCGGATTCCATGACGCGCTGTTTCCGGGACAACCTGCCAAGGACGATTGATTGATGGATCAGTATGACGCCGTAGTAATCGGGACCGGTCCCGCGGGCGAGGGCGCCGCGATGATGCTGGCCAAGCACCATCGCAAGGTGGCCGTGGTCGAGCGCTTCAAGGATGTGGGAGGCGGCTGTACCCACTGGGGCACTATCCCCAGCAAGGCGCTGCGTCATGCGGTCAAGACGCTGAGTGATGCGCGTGCCAATCCTCTGCTGCACAAGGCGGTGGAATCCCTGGTGGTCACCTTCCCGCAGTTGCTGTCCACTGCCGGCAGTGTCATCGAGGCGCAAGTACAGATGCGCCAGCGGTTTTACAGCCGCAACCATGTGCCGGTGCTCGAAGGGTCGGCCAGTCTGGTGGATGCCAACACGGTACGGATCACTCCGCGCATGGCACTGCCCTTTGAGATCCGTGCTGATCGCATCGTGATCGCCAGTGGGTCGCGGCCTTACCATCCGCCGGGACTCGACTTTTCACATCCGCGTGTCTGCGACAGTGACAGCGTGCTGCATTATCCGGAAACCCCGTTCAGTGTGACTATCTACGGGGCGGGAGTCATTGGCTGCGAGTACGCATCCATATTTCTCAACATGGGCGCCAAGGTCACGCTGGTCAACACCCAGGACCGGCTGCTGTCTTTCATGGACGATGAAATCGCCGAGGCGCTTTCCTACCACCTGCGTGAGCAGGGTTGCATCATCCGGCACAACGAGGAATTCGATCATCTCGAGGCGCGCGAACGCGATGTGTTGCTGCATCTGAAGTCTGGACGCCAGATCAAGTCCGACCTGCTGCTGTGGGCCAATGGCCGCACCGGCAATACCGATGGAATGAACCTCGAGGCCGTGGGGATCGTCCCCAACAGGCGTGGACAGATAGAGGTCAATGAGCATTTCATCACTGCGCTGCCCAATATATTCGCCATCGGGGACGTGATCGGGCCGCCGGCGCTGGCCAGCGCCGCTTACCAGCAGGGCGGTTATGTGGGGCAATACATTCTCGATCCCACGATTGCGTCGCGGCGTGCGGACCTGATTCCCAGCGGCATCTACACCATCCCGGAGATTTCCTCGGTGGGGCGCACCGAGCGGGAACTGCAACAGGCCGGCGTGCCCTATGAAATCGGGCATACTCATTTCAAGTCGCTGGCACGCGCGCAGATGACGGGCCAGCGCGTGGGTATGCTCAAACTGCTGTTTCACACGCAGACGCTGCAGGTGCTGGGCGTGCATTGTTTCGGCGACAACGCTTCGGAGATCGTGCACATCGGCCAGACCGTCATGGCCAGCAACGACCTCAACAACCTGCGCTATTTCATCAACACCACATTCAACTATCCCACCATGGCCGAGGCCTACCGGATCGCCGCGTACAATGGGCTCAACCGGTTGGCCTGAGGCCAATCCACCCGGGAAAAAATGGACACCAACTCGTATCGCCCCAAGGGCAAGTCAATGAAGCCGCTGCGGGCGCTGGGGCCATTCCTGTGGCGCTATCGCGGCACCATGTTGCTGGCATTGGTGGCGCTGTTGATCGCCTCCGGCGCAATGCTGGCTCTGCCGTTTGCCGTCGGCCGCCTGATTGACCACGGGATGGCAGCTGGCGATGCCAGCACCATCAATCGCTATTTCCTGGGTTTCCTGGCGGCGGCGGTGGTATTCGGCGTGTTCGCGGCACTTCGCTATTACCTGGTGACCTGGCTGGGTGAGCGCGTCGTCAGCGACATCCGGGCCGCTGTATACCGGCGCGTGTTGCGCATGGACATGACCTTCTTCGAGGTGACCCGCACTGGCGAAGTGCTGTCGCGGCTCACTACTGACACGACGCTGGTGCAATCGATCTCCGGCGTCGGGATTTCCATCGCGCTGCGTTCGGTGCTGAATCTGGTGGGCGCACTGGTAATGATGGGCTGGACCAGTCCCAAATTAATGGGCGTCATGGTGGTGCTGATTCCGGTGATCCTGTTGCCCATGTTTGCAGTGGGACGCAAGGTGCGGTCGTTGTCGCGCGCATCGCAGGATCGCATTGCCGATACCAGCGGACTTGCCGGCGAAACGCTAAACGCCATGCAGACCGTGCAGGCGTTCACGCTCGAGGACCTGCAAAGCCGGCGCTATGACGCTGCCGTGGAGCAGAGTTTCATCACTGCGATCAAGCGCAATCGCATCCGGGCGATGCTGACGGCGGTGGGCATGATCATGGTGATGGGGGCGATCACTCTGGTGCTGTGGCTTGGTGCCCGCGCCGTGCTGGCTGGCCAAATGACCGGCGGACAACTGGGACAGTTCCTGCTGTATGCGGGTTTCGTCACCAGCTCGGCCGCTGCCCTCATCGAACAGTGGGGCGAGGTGCAGCGTGCGGCGGGCGCCATGGAGCGCCTGGTCGAACTGCTGAATGCTCAGCCGGCCATTGCAGCGCCGCCGCGGCCGGCGGCACTGCCGGAGCCCAGCCGAGGGGCGCTGCGTTTTGAAAACGTGACGTTCTGCTATCCCTCGCGTCCGGGCAGTCCGGCAGTGGACGGGCTGTCGCTGGAGATTGCATTTGGCGAGACCGTCGCAGTGGTCGGACCTTCGGGCGCCGGCAAGAGCACATTGTTCCAGCTGGCGCTGCGATTCTACGACCCGAACTCCGGGCGCATATTGCTCGACGGAGTAGACGTGGCCACAGTGGACCCGGTTGCATTGCGCTCGCGCATCGGAATGGTGCCCCAGGACACGGTGCTGTTCGGCGCCTCGGCGCGCGAGAACATACGCTACGGCAGGCCTGGCGCCACCGATGCGGAAATCGAAGCGGCGGCGCGTGCCGCAGCGGCAGACACCTTCATCCAGAAACTGCCCCAGGGATACGACACCTTTCTCGGCGAGCGTGGCACGCGGCTATCGGGCGGGCAGCGCCAGCGCATTGCCATCGCGCGCGCAATTCTCAAGGATCCGCCACTGCTGCTGCTGGATGAAGCCACCAGCGCGCTGGATTCAGAAAGTGAACTGTTGGTGCAGCAGGCGCTTGAAGAACTGATGTCCACGCGCACTACGGTGATCATTGCCCACCGACTGGCCACCGTACTCAAGGCCGATCGCATCGTGGTCATGGATCATGGACGCATCGTTGCTGTTGGTACTCACGCGGAGTTGCAGGCCAGCAATCCTTTGTATGCGCGTCTTGCGCAGCTGCAGTTCGGAGAGCAGGTGGGGAGCGCGGAGCCGCTGGACCTGGAGTTGGCGCCCTGAGTGCGGCTGGCTAGCGTCTCTGGGCTGTTCGTTGTGCGCGCCAATAGAGCAACAGCGCCAACCCCCCGACCATTCCGCCCAGGTGCGCAAAATGCGCAACCCCGGCGTTGTTACCGGTGAGTCCGAGGTAGAGCTCCACTAGTCCGTAAAGAGTTACGAACAACCATGCGGGCATGGGAATGGGCGGGAAGATAAGCATCAGCTTGCGCCGCGGATATGCCATGCCAAAAGCCAGCAGCAAGCCGAAGATGCCGCCTGATGCGCCCACCGTGGGCACTGGCGGGTTGCCCATCAGGTGCAGCACCAGTAGCTGCGCCAGCGCCGCAGTCACCACGCACACAAAGTAGTAAATCACGAACCGCTTCGAGCCCATGAGGCGCTCGATGTCCGGGCCGAACATGTACAGCGCAAACATGTTGAACAGGAGATGGAAGAGGTTGTGCGGATCGTGGAGGAACGCGTAGCTGACCAGCTGCCAGGGCATGAATGCCGGATAGCCAGGCTCCCTGGCGGGTGGCCACAGCGCGAAATTCAGCTCGACGACATCGCCCAGCAGATACTGCACGCCAAAGATCGCCACGCAGGCGATCAGCAGGTAGCGGACAACCGGGGTCATTACCTGGCCCATCCCTGGGATTTCCTCAGGCGGTCAGCGCGGCGTCCGAGCGTGACATGCGCTTGCGCTCATTCTCTGTCAGGTAGCGCTTGCGGATGCGGATGGACTTGGGCGTCACTTCCACCAGCTCGTCATCGGCAATGAACTCCACCGCGTATTCAAGCGTGAGCTCGATGGGCGGGGTCAGGAGAATGGCGTCATCCTTGCCCGAGGCACGCACGTTGGTCAGCTTCTTGCCCTTGATGGGATTAACGACCAGGTCGTTCTCGCGGCTATGGATGCCGATGATCATGCCTTCATAAAGCTTTTCGTTGTGGCCGACGAACAGGCGTCCGCGCTCCTGCAAGCTCCACAGCGAATAGGCCACGGCATCGCCGTTTTCCATGCTGATCAGCACGCCGTTGCGGCGTTCAGCCACTTCGCCGCGCATGGGCGCGTAACCGTCGAACACGTGGCTCATCAGGCCACTGCCGCGGGTCAGGGTCATGAATTCACCCTGGAAGCCGATAAGACCGCGGGCCGGCACACGATAGTCAATGCGCACGCGGCCGCGACCGTCCATGGCCATGTCCTTCATCTCGGCGCGGCGTTGCCCCAGCGCTTCCATGACGCCGCCCTGATGGGCCTCTTCGACGTCGACGGTCAGGGCCTCGAAGGGTTCATGCGTTTCGCCATTGACCTGGCGCAGCAGCACGCGCGGACGCGACACGGCCAGCTCATAGCCCTCGCGGCGCATGTTCTCGATGAGAATAGTCAGGTGCAGTTCGCCGCGGCCGGACACCTGGAAAATATCCGCATCGCCGGTGTCTTCAACGCGCAGTGCGACGTTGCTCTCCAGTTCGCGTGCCAGGCGCTCACGGATCTGGCGACTGGTGACGTACTTGCCTTCGCGACCCACCAGTGGTGACGTGTTGACCTGAAAGTTCATCTGCAACGTGGGTTCGTCCACGGCAATCGGCGGCAGGCCTTCAGCGTTCTCAACATCGCAAACCGTGATGCCGATGTTGACATCGGGCAGTCCGGTGATCGCGACGATGTCGCCAGCGCCGGCGCTTTCAACGGTAGTACGCTCCAGGCCCTGGAAAGCCAGCACCTGGGCAATCTTGCCGGTGCCCTTGTCTTGGTCGCCATAGCGCAGCGCCACATTCTGGCCTGGCTTCACCGTGCCGCGACGGATGCGGCCGATGCCGATGCGACCCACGTAGGAGTTGTAGTCCAGCGTCGAGACCTGCAGCTGCAGCGGCCCGTCGATATCGGTCTTTGGCTCCGGCACGTATTTCATGATGGCTTCGAACAGTGCCGACATGTCCGGCTGCTGCTGCACGGCGTCGATGCTGGCCCAGCCCTGCAGGGCCGAGGCATAGATCACGTGGAAATCGAGCTGTGCATCAGTGGCGCCGAGCTTGTCGAACAGGTCGAAGGTCTGGTCAACCACCCAGGCGGGGCGTGCGCCAGGTCGATCCACCTTGTTGACCACCACAATGGCGTTGAGGCCCAGCGCCAGCGCCTTGCGCGTGACGAAACGCGTCTGTGGCATGGGGCCTTCCACTGCATCCACCACCAGCAGCACGCCGTCGACCATGGACAACACGCGCTCCACTTCACCGCCGAAGTCGGCGTGGCCGGGCGTGTCCACGACATTGATGCGGCATCCGCCGTAATCGATGGCGCAGTTCTTGGCCAGGATGGTGATGCCGCGCTCTTTCTCGATGGCGTTGGAATCCATGATCCGCTCGCCCATTTTCTCGTGGGCGGCAAACGTGCCCGACTGCTTCAGCAGGCAGTCGACCAGCGTGGTCTTGCCGTGGTCGACGTGGGCAATGATGGCGATGTTGCGAATAGGGCGCTGCATGGGCTTTGTTTATCCGTGCCTGGTGACCCTGGCGGGGGTAGCGCCGAGGCGCGAAAAAGGGCCGCGAGAGTACCAGTTTTGCCTGGGGTTTCCTACACTGGGCCGTGAATAGACCCCCTCCAGTGGCACCACAGTCCGCACCCAACCTGCAGCGCCTCCCGCGCGAGTTCCTCGAAGTGTTCCGTTATGGGCGCAAGGCGCTGGAGCTGGTCTGGCAGACCAGCCGATCGCTTTCCATATCCCTGGGGCTGCTGACCGTGGTCGCGGGGGCTCTGCCGGCACTGGTGGCCTATATCGGTGCACGCATCGTCGATGCTGTGGTGCACGCAGCGGCTTCTGGCTCGGGTCTCGAGGCGGTGCTGCGGCTGGTGGCCATGGAAGGCGCCGTGGTTGCAGTGCTGGCGTTATGCACGCGTGCACAGACTCTGTGCACCACGTTGCTGCGCGATCAACTGGGGTTCCGCGTCAACTCCATGATCCTCGACAAGGCCCTGACCCTGGATCTGGAGCATTTCGAGGATTCAGAATTCTATGACCGCCTTACCCGCGCGCGGCGCGAAGCCTCTCAGCGGCCGCTGAGCCTGGTGCTGCGCAGTTTCGCGTTGGCGCAGAACCTGGTGTCGCTGGTCAGTTTCGCGGCGCTGTTGATCGGTTTCTCTGCATGGGCGGTGGTGTTGCTGGTGCTGGCCGGCCTTCCGGGTTTCATCGCCGAAGCGAAATTCTCGAACGATGCATTCCGGTTGTTCCGCTGGCGTTCATCCGAACGGCGCATGCAGGCTTATCTCGAAACAGTGCTGGCACGCGAAGATCACGCCAAGGAAGTGAAGCTGTTTGCGCTGGGGCGGCGGCTGCTCGAGAGATACAAATTCATTCACCACGGCCTGCTTACGCAGGAGCGCAAGCTTGCCATTCGCCGCGACTCCTGGGGCTTTGTACTGGGACTGCTGGCAACGCTGGCCTTGTATTCGGGCTATGCATGGGTAGCCGTCAGCGCAGTGCGTGGCCATATCACCGTGGGCCAGATGACCATGTATCTGCTGTTGTTCCGGCAGGGACAAGGTGCAGTGAGCGCCGCACTGGGTGCAGTCAGTGGCTTGTACGAAGACAATCTTTACCTGTCGACGCTTTACGAATATCTCGATACGCCGGCGCGTCCCAAGTCTGGAATTGCCACCAGCGGTCCACTCAAGACTGACGGATTGCGGCTAGAGCATGTGAGCTTTACCTATCCGGGCGCCGAAAAGCCGGCGCTCGCCGACATATCCCTGCATCTGCAACCCGGGCACAGCCTGGCGCTGGTGGGCGCAAACGGGTCAGGCAAGACCACGCTTATCAAGTTGATCACGCGACTGTATGTGCCCACGCAGGGCCGGATACTGCTGGACGGGCGGGATCTTGCCGAGTGGGACGAATACGCGCTGCGCCAGAGGTTCGGCGTGATCTTCCAGGATTTCGTGCGCTATCAACTGCTGGTGGGCGAGAACATCGGTGCCGGCGACGAGCGACATTTCGACGAAGAGGCACGCTGGCATGAGGCAGCCCGGCTGGGCAGGGCGGATGAGTTCATCGACACGCTGCCCGAAGGCTACAAGACGCAGTTGGGAAAGTGGTTCCAGGGTGGGCGCGAAATCTCGGGCGGGCAGTGGCAGAAGACGGCGCTATCGCGTGCATTCATGCGCCGCGACGCCGACATACTGGTGCTGGACGAGCCCACTGCGGCCATGGATGCCGAAGCGGAAGCAGAGGTGTACGGGCACGTGCGCAAGCTGGCCCAGGGACGCATGACCATACTCATCTCGCACCGGTTTTCCACGGTGCGCACGGCGGACGAGATCATTGTGCTGGATGAGGGCAGGGTGGCCGAGCGCGGCGACCATGCCGCGCTGATGGCCCAGGATGGCGTGTATGCGCGCCTGTTCGGACTGCAGGCGCGCGGCTACCAGTAGCGTTCAGACCACGTCGCGGTTGGAGATTATCCGGCGCAGCATCTGCTTGAGCTGTGCGAACTCGTCCTGCGAGAAGCCCGACAGGTGATTGTTGTACACCCGCGCCAGGTGATGCGGGATCAAGGTCGTGAGTTCACGGCCCTGGTCCGTCAACGTCAGCATGACCACGCGTCGATCCGTCGAACTGCGGTTGCGGGCCAGCAAGCCCTTGGCCTCGAGGCGATCGAGCATGCGCGTCATCGCGCCGGTGTCGGTGTTGAGATCGCGCGCCAGACTGGCTGCAGTGGGATTGCCGCCGCGCGAAATGATCATCAGCGGCGCCCACTGCACAGCGGTCAGTCCATACGGACGCATCTCGGTCTCGGCCGCGCGCATCAATGTGGATACTGTCGTGCGCAGCAAATAGCCGATCGACTCTTCGGCCGACCAGCGATCACCGCTGTAGAACTCGTTGGTTATCTGCTTTTCTGGATTCATACCTATTACAGTATTTGCACAGGCAGTAATAGTCAATCCCGAACTGCCACATCTGCGTATAATTTCGACCCCATGAGCGTATCCCCAGAGAGTTTTGAGTCAGCTTTTGCCAAGGCAGTGGATCTTGGCAACAAGCTGGCGGACAAGGACAAGGACGCGGACCTCTGGGACATCGCCGATGGCCTCCTGGCGGGCGCCGTGCAGTATTGGTTGTATTCACGGCAGCCCTGCGGGGATCCGCGCTGCCAGGATTGCCTGCCGGTCAGCACCGCGGAGGCTCGACTCGAGGAGCTCAAGCGGCTGATCCGCGAGCTGGCTTCCGACAGCGAGTACTACCACACGCCCACGGACTCTAACGCAGGTCGCGCCTGAGGGCGCCGCGCCCTTTCTTCATGACGGACGTGATTCAGACCGAGGCTGTGATTGTCGGTGCAGGTCCGTGCGGCCTGTTCCAGGTTTTCGAACTGGGCCTGCTGGGAATCAAGGCGCATCTGCTGGATTCACTTGCACGGCCCGGTGGCCAGTGCACCGAGCTATATCCGGAAAAACCCATTTACGACATTCCTGCATTGCCGGTGTGCGGCGCACAGGAACTGGTCGACCGGCTGCTCGAGCAGATCAAACCCTTTGGCGCCGCCATGCATTTCGGTCACGAGGTTACGCGCGTGCATAAGCGCGATGACGGCCGTTTCGATGTGGAGACCGCCGGTGGACTGAAGTTTGATGCGGGCACCATTGTGATCGCCGGCGGCGTGGGTTCATTCCAGCCGCGGCGACTGGGCGTGGAAGGCATTGATGCCTTCGAGAACCAGCAGATTTTCTATCGCGTGCAGCGCGCTGCGGATTTCCAGGGGAAACACCTGGTCATCTTCGGTGGCGGTGATTCGGCACTGGACTGGACGCTCGACCTCATCGACCGCGCCGCGTCGCTGACGCTGGTGCATCGCCGTCCCGAGTTTCGCGCAGCGCCCGCATCGGTGGCCAAGATGCATGCACTGCAGGCTGCAGGCCGCATGCAATTCATCGAGGGCACGGCCAGCGCGCTGGCGCAGGTTGATGGCGTGCTCACGGGCGTTTTCATCAAGGGCAGCGATGGCACGGTCACCGAAGTGGCAGCGGATCGCGTGCTGGCTTTCTTCGGCCTGCATCCCAAGCTTGGCCCCATTGCCGAGTGGGGATTGGAGCTCGAAAAGCGCGCGCTCAAGGTGGATACGGAAAAATTCCAGACCAGCGTGCCTGGCATCTTCGCCGTGGGCGATATCAATACCTATCCGGGCAAGAAGAAGCTGATCCTGTCGGGCTTCCATGAAGCGGCACTGGCTGCGTTCGCCATTCAGCACCATCTTTACCCTGAAAAGCGCCAGTTCCTGCAATACACCACCACCAGTCCCATCATGCACCAGCGGTTGGGCGTTCCGGATCCGCCCAAGACCTGACACTCATGCAGCAATCACTTTCGGATCTGCTGCGTTTGCTGGAACTGGAGCGTCTGGAGATCAACCTGTTCCGCGGTACCAGCCGCGACATCGGCAGCGCGCAGGTATTCGGTGGCCAGGTGCTGGGGCAGGCTTTGCGCGCCGCCTACGCCACCGTCGAAGGACGCCTGGTGCATTCCCTGCATGCGTATTTCCTGCGCCGCGGAGATTTCAATGCTCCCATCGTCTATGAAGTGGACCGCAGCCGCGATGGACACAGTTTCTCGAGCCGCCGCGTGGTGGCCATCCAGCATGGCCAACAGATCTTTCACATGTCTGCTTCATTCCAGGCGCCGGAAGAGGGTCTCGACCACCAGATCGCCATGCCCGATGTGCCGCCACCGGAATCGCTGCCAGACCTGCGCGACGCGATCGAAGCACAGCATGCATCGCTGCCCCCGGCGGTTGAAAGGTTCACCGGGCGCGACTCGCCTTTCGAATTTCGCAGCGTGCAGCCACAGGAATACCTGCAGCCCAAACGCGAGGAGCCGCGCCTCGACGTGTGGTTTCGCACGGTGGACCGTCTTGGTGATGACGATGAGCAGCACCGCTGCCTGCTGGCGTATGTCTCGGACTATTACCTGATCGGCACGGCCATGCGACCGCATGGCTACTCCATGGCCAGTCCCGGCGTCGTCGTGGCAAGCATCGATCACGCCATGTGGTTTCACCGCCCCATGCGCGTGGACGAATGGCTGCTGTATTCAATCGAAAGCCCCAGCGCGTCAGGCGCACGCGGGTTCGCGCGCGCCAGCCTGTTTTCGCGCGACGGTCGGTTGGTGGCCAGCTCCGCGCAGGAAGGACTCCTGCGCGTGATGCCCGCAGGGCAAGCACCGGCCTGAAGCGGACGGTCCCGTCAGCGTTTGGGCTGCTGGATCATCTCAAAGTGATTGCCGGCCGGATCCACGCCCATGCCAATCACGATGCCGGTCTTGCCAAACTCAAACGGCTCGCGCTGCATCTTGCCACCCGCTGCCTTCAATGCAGCCACGGTGGCCGCCATGTCGGTGACGTTGAAGACCACATGAGCAATGTCATCTTTCACGTCATCGGAAGCGCGCTGCATGATGACCAGGTCACCATTGGCATTGGCCTTGGCCGCTTCGACAGTGGCGCCGAAATCGAGCATTAGTTCCAGCATCGTCGGTTGCTCGATGCGTTGTACTTCCTGCATGCCGAAAGCGGCCTTGTAGAATTTCGCGACGGCGGCCGGATCCTTGGCGCCAATGCGCACGCCATTGAGGGATACCCCGGCAGTTGCGGCAACGGCGAACATCAGTGCGCCGGCCAGCAGAATCCCTGAAAAGCTTTTCATTCGACCCCCTCCAGTTGTTTGGCAACGCGGATCATACCGCGGAACTTCGCAGCACCTTTCCCGGGTTGAGGATGCCGTTGGGGTCCAGCGCCTGCTTGATGCTGCGCATGGCGGCCAGCTCGGCGGGCTGTGCGTAGCGCTCAAGTTCCGCGACCTTGAGCTGGCCGATACCGTGCTCGGCGCTGAAGCTGCCGCCCATGTCTGCCACCAGCTCATGGATGGCGCGCTGCAGGACTGGCTGGCGCGAGCGGAAGAGGGTCGCATCTGCGCCGGGCCGCTGGTTGACATTGAAGTGCAGGTTGCCGTCGCCAGCGTGCCCATAGGCAACCAGGAACCCTTCGGGCACCAGCTGCGCGGCGAGCTCAGCTCCCCGCTCTATCAGTTGCGGCACCGCTGACACTACAACACTGACGTCATGCTTGAGACTGCCGCCGGCGCGGCTTTGCGCCTCGGGCACGCTTTCGCGCAGGTGCCAGAATTGTTGACGTTGCTGGCCGGATCGTGCCACGGCAGCGTCCAGCGCTTCGCCGGCTTCGATGGCCGCGGCAAGAACCTGCTCCAGCAGGGCATCCAGATCTTCAATGCGGGAGCTGGTCAGTTCCACCAGCAGGTACCAGGCAGAGGGGGTGGTCCCAGGACTGCGCGTGCCAGGCACATGCGCAATCACCAGATCCAGTGCGGATTGGGGAATCAACTCGCAACTGGCCACCCGGTCCGAGCTGGCATCGCGCAGCCTGCCCAGCAATGCGATTGCAGCTTGCGGATGGGGCACACTGATCCAGGCCGTAGCGACACTTTGCGGTTGCGGGAACAATTTCAGGCAGGCTGCCGTAATGATTCCCAGTGTTCCCTCGCTGCCGATCATGAGGTCCTTGAGGTCGTAGCCGGTATTGTCCTTGCGCAGTGGTGAGAGGGCCGAGATCACGTTGCCATCGGCCAGCACGACTTCCAGACCCAAGGTCAGGTCGCGCATCATTCCGTAACGCAGTACAGCCGTGCCGCCGGCATTGGTGGCCAGGTTGCCGCCGATCTGGCAGCTGCCCTCGGACCCGAGGCTCAGTGGAAACAGGCGCAGCGCATTTGCCGCGGCTGCCTGCACCGCAGCCAGCGTGCAGCCTGCTTCGGCCACCAGCGAAAAGTTGGCAGCGTCAACGTTGCGGATGCGATTGAGGCGACGCAGGGACAGCACGATCTGCCTGCCGGATGCATCCGGCGTTGCGCCACCGCAGTAACCGGTATTGCCGCCCTGGGGCACAACGCCAAGGCCCACGCCGTTGCACCACGCAAGCAGGCGCGACACTTCGTCAGTGGAGGCGGGCTGGACTATGGCCAGTGCAGCGCCCTGGAAAAGGCGCCGGTGATCGACGAGATAGGGCGCCTTGTCCTCGGACCTGGTCAGCAGCGCCGCGTCACCTATCAGTTCACGCAGGCGCGCCAGCAGATCCACGGGATTCCTAGGCTGCAGCGATGGCGGCGCGGCGGCAATCCGGCTTGGTCAGCAACATCTGCACGTCACCCAGCTGCCGCTCTGCGAATCCGCCCTCGCAGTAGCACAGATAAAACTCCCACAGCCGCACGAAGCTTTCCGGGTAACCCAGGTTGCGTACCTGGGCGATATTGGCAAAGAACTTCTCGCGCCAGATGCGCAGGGTGGGCGCGTAGTGCGGACCGATATCCTCGAAATTGAACAGCTTCATGTCGGTCACGCGGGTCACCGAATCGGCAATCGCCGTGACGGAGGGAATAAAGCTGCCGGGGAACACGAAGCGCTGGATGTAGTCCACCGACCGCAGCGCGCGTGCGTAGTACTGGTCCTGCAATGTGATGGCCTGCAGCAGCATCGCGCCGGAGGCCTTTAGCAGCGACGAACACTTGGCGAAGTAGGTGTCGAGGTAACGGGCACCCACCGCTTCGATCATCTC
>JBDTPN010000011.1:0-86950 GCA_039932715.1 Pseudomonadota bacterium
TCCTCGAACAGCAGCGTGATGCGATTGGAGAGGCCGCGCGCAGCGATCTTTTCCTTCGCGAAATCGTGCTGTTCCCGCGAGATGGTGGTGGTGGTCACGCGACAGCCGTATTGCTCGGCGGCATGAATGGCCAGCCCACCCCAGCCGGTTCCGATTTCCACCAGGTGGTCGCTGCTGGTCAATGCCAGCTTGCGACACACGGCGTCGAACTTGGCGATGGAGGCTTCATGCAGGGTGGCATCGTCGTGCAGGAAGATGCCGCAGGAATAGGCCATGGTGTCATCGAGCATCAGCTTGTAGAGGTCGTTGCCCAGGTCGTAGTGCGCGGCAATATTGCGCGCGCTGCCACTGCGGCTATTGCGATTGGCCCAGTGCAATGCGCGGCGCGCCAGTCGCGCGGTGGTGGCGCCCACGCCGCTCTCCAGGCCCTCCATCACGTGACGGTTCTGCACCATGATGCGCACCAGCGCCGTCAGGTCGTCGCATTGCCAGTGGCCGTTGATGTACGACTCGCCTGCGCCCACCGTGCCCCCGAAGGCGGCCAGCGGATAGAACTCGGGGTCTCGCACTGAGATCGTGACCGACAGGCCACAGCGCGCGGTACGAGCGCCAAACCGATGTGCACCCAAGGCGTCCTGCAGGCGGATTTCGCCGTCCTGGAGCTTTCCGAGGCGGTCAAGCAGGGCGCGGCGCGCCATGCGTGCCAGCATTCCGGATTGGGCAGGGGCGTCGTTGGTGATGTCGCCCGGGATGATGGTGGGCTTGGAGGTCGAGTTCATCCCCGCAGGATGCTGCGGATGGGGCGGCAATTTCAAGTGCCGCCAGGGTCCTGTGACCGGATTTCAGCGGCGCGGGGGTCGAATCCGGCGCGGCGTGTTATCACGCGCGTCGATGGGGATGGGCTTGAGGTCCCAGATGATGCCCAGCCAGGACAGCACTTTCAGGATATAGAAGCTGACGTCGATCTCGTACCAGTAGAAACCCTGCTTCACGGTGTTGGGGTAGTGGTGGTGGTTGTTATGCCAGCCCTCACCCAGCGTCAGGATGGCCAGCATCCAGTTGTTGCGGCTGGTGTCGCCAGTGCGATAGCGCTGGTAGCCAAACACATGTGACAGTGAATTGATGGTGTAGGTGGCGTGATAGCACACCACGGTGCTGATGAAGAAGCCCCATACCAGCATCTGCCAGCCGTTGGTTCCCAGGTGCGGAGCAGTCTTTTGGAGCAGCACGCCCAGCAGGAACATGCCAAATCCCAGGATGAACGGGATGGCGATGTCGAAGCGATCGAGCCAGCGCAGTTCGCGGAATTGCAGCAGGTCACGCACGTATTTGAGGTCGGGTGCAAAACCCTTGCGGGACAGGAACCAGCCCATGTGCGCGCGCCAGAACCCCACCTGCTTGGGCGAATGGATGTCGCCGGGCTGATCGGAATGCGCATGGTGATGGCGATGATGTGCTGCCCACCAGATCGGTCCGCGCTGCACGGCCGAGGCCCCCAGGAGGCCGAAGATGAACTGGCCCAGTCGTGAGGTCTTGAAAGTCTTGTGCGAGAAGTAACGATGGTAAAGGCCAGTGATGGCAAACATGCGCACCACATAGGCGACCAGCGCCACGATGACGGCTATCCAGCTGACACCCACCCAGATGACGGCGAAGCAGGCAACGTGCAACAGCAGGAACGGAATGATCCGGGTCCATTCAATTGAGTCGCCCTGGGCGTCATTGACCTGGGCGTCGTTTAACACTGCGGTCCGCTCAGCGGCCCGTCGTTCGTTGTCCAGCCATCGGGGTATGCCCATTATTTACCTCAGAAATCAATCGGATCGCCGGCTTATGACCGCGCGGAAATATAAATCTTTTCCGCCCGGTTTTGGCGGAGATTGCGCCCAGTTTCGACAACAGGGGTCAGAATCAGGGTTGCCGCCGACCTTGCAGCGCGGCAATGCGCTCTTCCAGCGGCGGATGGCTCAGGAACAGTCGACGCAAACCCCTGCCCGCGTCACCACCGATGCCAAAGGCAGCAAGTTGTGCAGGCAGGTGGGCGTCGGCAGTGGACTTGAGGCGCTCCAGCGCCGCAATCATGTTGCCGGTGCCCGCCGCGCGGGCGCCGCCCTGGTCAGCGCGGAACTCACGCTGCCGTGAGAACCACATGACAATCATATTGGCCAGTATGCCCAGCAGCAGCTGGGTGACCATCACGCAGATGAAGTAGGCGGGGCCGCGGCCGTTGTCGCTGCGGAACACGGCTTTGTCCACTATCTGGCCGATGACGCGCGAG
The DNA here is from genome assembly GCA_039932715.1 of Pseudomonadota bacterium. Taxonomy (GTDB): domain Bacteria; phylum Pseudomonadota; class Gammaproteobacteria; order Steroidobacterales; family Steroidobacteraceae; genus ZC4RG30. Next base: position 2,279 of record JBDTPN010000011.1, read on the forward strand.
AGAAAGATCACGAAGGTGTTCACGACGCCCTGGATCAGGGTCAGCGTCACCATGTCGCCATTGGCAACGTGGGTCATTTCGTGGCCGAGAACTGCCTCGACTTCATTCTTCTGCATGCCCTGCAGCAGGCCGCTGCTGACCGCGACCAGCGCGCTGTTGCGGCGCGCGCCGGTGGCAAAGGCATTGGGTTGCGCAGAGTCGAAGATCCCGACTTCCGGCATTTGTATTCCGACCAGTTCTGCCTGCGTACGCACCGTACGCACCAGCCATTCCTCGGTGGCATTGGCCGGGGTGGTGATGACGCGTACGCCCATGGCACGTTTGGCCATCCACTTGGACATGGCCAGCGAGATAAACGCGCCACCGAAGCCAAACAGCGCGGCGAATACCAGCAGGCCAGAGAGGTCGCTGCCGTGGGCGCTGAGATAGCGGTCTATGCCCAGCAGACGGGCAACCACGGAAAGCACCAGCATCACGGCCAGGTTGGTGGCCAGGAACAGGAAAACTCGCTTCATCTATTTGTCCACCTATGAGCCCAGGGACTGTATATCGGGCCAACGGGGTCACAAATCAAGGCCGTGCCAGGCCCGCGACAGCCCCGCGCCAGGGGCGTCAGGTGGCAGGAACTAGTACCCGTCCTTTTCGTCCTCTTCGTCAAGGTCGTCGTCATCCTCGTCATCGTCGTCCCAGTCGTCATCGTCCTCATCTTCGTCGAGGTCTTCCTCTTCCTCCTCGTCTTCCTCTTCATCCTTGTCGGCCCAACCCTCGGGCTCCGCGATTTTCTCGAGGTCCATTTCATGCCAGGAGTCGATGTCCATTTCCTCGATGTCGCCATCCAGGTATTCGATCTCCACCAGTTCGGCATCCTCGTCAACGGAGAGCACGCGAAAAGTCTCGTCCTCTTCCACGTTCTGGTACCACTGACCCTTGGCCGGTTCGTAATCTCTGCTCACCGTTGCTCCTGTGTCACCTGCAATCCCATCCCCGCAGTTCGATATTAGGGCCGGTACAGGGCCGGAGCAACGGCGGCCGAGCTATAGTTGTGGCGCATGAATACGCGAGCGAAATCCCGGGGTGCCGGCGGTACGCCACTTAAAGGGGCGCGTCGCGTCGTGGTCAAGGTGGGCTCGGCTTTGCTGGTGGATCAGCAGACCGGGCGGCTCAACCGTGCGTGGCTGGAGACCCTGGTGGATGACCTCAGGCGGCTGCGGCGCCGCGGTCAGCAGGTGATCCTGGTGTCATCCGGAGCCATCGCCCTCGGGCGGCGGCAGTTGCGGCTGCCTGATGGGCCATTGCCGCTGGAGCACAAGCAGGCGGCTGCCGCAGTGGGGCAAATACGGTTGGCCCACGCCTACAAGGAGCTGCTTGAAGACGATGAAATCACCGTTGCCCAGGTGCTGCTGACCCTGCAGGACAGCGAACAGCGTCGCCGCTACCTCAATGCGCGCGCCACGCTCAACGCGCTGCTGGAGCTGGGAGCGATTCCTGTCATCAACGAAAACGATACGGTAGCCACCAGCGAGATCCGCTACGGGGACAACGACAGGCTGGCCGCGCGGGTGGCGCAGATGGCCAGCGCTGACTGCCTGGTGCTGCTGTCTGACGTGGATGGCCTTTATTCCGCAGATCCCAATCTCGATCCCGCCGCGCAATTCCTGCCCCAGGTGCTCAGCATCACCCCGCAGATCGAAGCCATGGCCGGCGGTTCGGCCTCCGCGCTGGGATCAGGCGGTATGTCTACCAAGATCGCCGCCGCGCGCATCGCGGTGGCTGCGGGCTGCCACATGTGCATTGCGCCGGGCAACCACAAGCACCCGCTAAAGCGCATTGAAGCCGGTGCCCGGTGCACCTGGTTCGTGCCCACCGCGTCGCCCATTGCAGCCCGTAAGCAGTGGATAGTGGGAGTGCTCAAGCCCGCTGGAACGCTGCGCATAGATGCGGGCGCGGAGGCGGCACTGCGGCGCGGTCGCAGCCTGTTGCCGGCAGGTGTGGTGGCGACAACGGGGGATTTCGAGCGCGGTGATGCGGTGAACGTCGCCACTGCAGAGGGCCAGACCCTGGCGCGCGGCCTGTCTGCCTATTCCGCGGCAGACGTCCTGCGCATCATGGGCAAGCGCAGCAGCGAGTTCGAGCCGTTGCTGGGCTTTCGTGGCAGGGATGAAATCATTCATCGTGATGACCTGGTGTTGATCAAATGACAGATACGCAACTGGCCCATGTCATGGCGCAACTGGGACGCGCCGCTGCGGAGTGCCGCGCCACGCTGGCACAGTCCACTGCGCAACAGCGCAATTCGGCGCTTGCTGCGGCAGCCGCGCAGCTACGTGCCTCAAGCGCCGGCATCCTGGCCGCAAATGCGCGCGATATGGACGCCGCACGGATGCGCAATCTCAGTGGCGCGTTGCTGGATCGATTGCAGCTCAACGAAAGTCGTGTCGAGGCGATGGCAAAAGGCCTCGAAGACATAGTCGCGCTGGCGGATCCCGTGGGCACGGTCATCGCCGAGTGGACCCGTCCCAATGGACTGGTGATACAGCGGGTGCGCGTGCCGCTGGGCGTCATCGGCATCATTTACGAGAGCCGCCCCAATGTGACTGCCGACGCAGGTGCGTTGTGCCTCAAGTCCGCCAATCCCGTGATCCTGCGGGGAGGATCTGAAAGCCGCCTCAGCAGTGCCGCCATCCACGCATGCCTGGTCGAAGGACTCAGGCATGCTGGTCTGCCCGAGGCTGCAATCCAGCTGGTGCCGACCACCGACCGCGCAGCGGTGGGCATGATGCTCAGCGGCCTGGACCGTAACATCAACGTGATCGTGCCCCGGGGTGGCCGCAGCCTCGTAGAGCGCGTGCAGGCCGAAGCGCGCGTGCCGGTAATCGGGCATCTGGAAGGGCTTTGCCATGTGTATGTCGATCGCGATGCCGACCTCGACATGGCCATCAATGTGGTCGTGAACGCCAAATTGCGTCGTACCGGCGTCTGCGGCGCCGCCGAGACCTTGCTCGTCGATAGCGCCTGCGCACCCAAGGTGCTGCCGGCATTACTGGCAGCGCTGGCAGAGCGGGGTTGCGAACTGCGCGGCGATGCCGCGGCACAGCTGGCAGATGCGCGGGTCAAGGCTGCAACCGAACAGGATTGGCACACCGAATATCTCGACGCCATCATGTCGGTGCGCGTGGTGGAGGGCGTGGCCGGCGCCATCGAACACATTGCGCGCTACGGGTCAGCGCACACGGAATCCATTATCACTGCCAATGCGGCCACCGCCGAGCGGTTCCTGCGCGAAGTGGATAGTGCGATTGTCCTGCACAACGCGTCGACTCAGTTTGCCGATGGCGGTGAATTCGGCATGGGCGCGGAAATCGGAATTTCCACCGACCGGTTTCATGCGCGCGGGCCGGTGGGTGTAGAGCAGCTGACCAGTTACAAGTACGTGGTCCGCGGTTCAGGACAAGTTCGACCGGGCTGACTCAATCGTGACTGTGGGCGTGTGCACCGGCGCCGAATTGAGCGTGATCGTGGTCGTGGGCATGCGCATCTGCGGCACAACGCTCGCAGTTGACCCATCCGGAATCGCCAGAAGCGTAGTGCTCCTTTTTCCAGATGGGAACACGATGCTTGACCTCATCGATGATGTAGCGGCAGGCACGGAACGCTTCGTCGCGGTGCGGTGCGGCCACGCCTACCCACACGGCCACTTCCTTGAGCCCGAGGTCACCCAGGCGATGCACGCATAGCGCACGTGATACGCCGAAGCGCTCGCAGGCTTCGGCGATTATCTTCTCGCCTTCCCGCAGTCCCAGCTGTTCGAAGGCTTCGTATTCCAGGCGCGTGACGGACTGGCCTTCGTTCTGATCACGTACCCAGCCTTCAAAGGTGGCAAATCCGCCGCAGGAAGGATGCAGCAGTTCCTCGCGCAGCGGCACGGCGTCCACCGGCGTGTGGCTGAAACGAAAGCGGCTCATCCGCCTGCCACCGGTGGAATGAACACTACGACATCGCCCTTTGCCAGTGGGTGCGACCAGTCGCGGAACTCGGCATTGACTGCGACCTTGAGCATTTCCGGCGGCAGCGTGAAGTGATGGCGGTTCGACAGTTCCAGGAAAAGTTCGCCGGGTGTGCCAGCAACAGTCGACACGGTCTCATCGCGCCGCCCAGCCTGTTCACGCAGCAGTGCGTAGTACTGCACGCGAATTTCGCGTGGTGCGGCCGCAGCACCTGCGCGCAGGCGCGCCCCGGCGAGTTCGTCTGGGGTATTCACGTTGTCCAGTGCCTCCGGCTCAGGCTGCGAGAGCAGCAGCGTATCGGAATTGATCAGGAACTTGCGCGGGCAGTTGCGCCCGGTGGCAAGAAACCCCTGCAATGCAGCGCCCGCCGCAGGCTCATAAATTGCGCACAGGGGTTCGGGCAGGCCATCGTGCGTGCTGCGATAAGCGGTGGCAACCTTGTCTGAATTGCGATGCACGATCAGATGCCGCAGGGTTGCATCGGTCAGATGCGGAAGGTCGCAGGCCACCACCAGCCAGGCGGCGTCGGGATGCGCCAGCTGTGCAGCGCGAATACCGGCGGCAGGACCTTCGATGTCGCCGCCGTCAACGATTTGCGGATATGGCTGGCGCAGCGGGTCCGCGGCCTGGTCGGCCCGCACGGACACATACGTTGCGGCGGTGACCTTGCGCAGCAACTGCACGGCGCGCTCCAGCTGCGTGTGCTCCCCATAACGGATGGCGGCCTTGTCGCTGCCCATGCGCGAACTGCGACCGCCGGCCAACACCAGTCCCAGCAACGGCGTCATGCGCGCGCCTTGCGTTTGAACTTGCGCTTGCCGCCGGTTTTGGCCAGCAGCCGCACCGGCCCGATCTGTATGTCATGCGACAGTGCCTTGCACATGTCATAGATGGTCAACGCAGCGACACTGGCACCGGTCAGCGCTTCCATTTCCACGCCGGTGCGGTGTTCGACGGTTACCGTGCACACCACCACCAGTCCCCCGGGCCGCGTCCTGACATCAATGGTGACACCCTGCAGCGGCAGCGGATGACAAAACGGGATCAGTTCATGCGTGCGCTTGGCCGCCAGCACCCCTGCAATGATCGCGGTGTCGAACACTGGGCCTTTCTTGGTGCGATGACCGCTGCGCTTGAGGGCGCGCGCCACATCCGCCGGCAGCTTGATTCGCGCTTCGGCACTGGCGACACGTTGCGTCACCGCCTTGCCACTGACATCCACCATGGTCGGTCGATTGGCCGCATCCAGGTGCGTCAACCCTGATTTGCGTGCGGCCGCTTTCAACTATCCGCCGATGTAATTCATTTCGACCTTGGGGGCGGCGCCTGCGCGCTGCCGCAGCACCATGCGTTGCTCGCTATAGCGGTCTTCACGGTTGCTCCAGATGCCGCGAATAATGCGTGACATCTCCGTGTCGTCGGTGCCGGCCCGCAGCGGTGCGCGCAGGTCCGTGCCCGTCTGCGCAAACAGGCAGGTATAAAAGGACCCATCGGAGGACAGGCGCGCACGCGAACATGATCCACAGAAGGGTTGCGTGACCGATGAGATGAATCCGACTTCACCCTGTCCATCTTCGAATGCATAGCGACGCGCGACTTCACCCACATAGTCGGGGCGCACTGCCCGCAGGGGCCAGCGCGCATGAATCAGCGCCTGCAGGTCGCGCGACGGCACCACCAGCTGTTCGCGCCAGTCATTGCGATTGCCCACGTCCATGTACTCGATGAACCTGACGGTCACGCCCGTGCCGCGAAATCGCTCTACCAGATCCAGCACGCCTTCTTCATTGACGCCGCGCTGGATCACCGCATTGATCTTGATGGGCCCGAGGCCGGCCTCACTGGCGTGCTGGATTCCTTCCAGCACTTCGCTTACGCGACCGAATCCACCATTCATCTTGGCGAAGGTGTCCTGATCGAGGCTGTCGAGACTCACGGTGACACGTTCCAGGCCAGCGGCCTTGAGTTCATAGGCATGCTTTGCCAGCAGCACGCCATTGGTGGTCATGGCGATGTCTTCAACCCCTGGAATTCCATGCAGGTCTGCGATCAGGTCTGGCAAGTTGACGCGCAACAGGGGTTCGCCGCCGGTGATGCGCAACTTGCGCACGCCCAGGGGCACGAACAGGCGAGTAAGCCGGATGATTTCCTCGAACGACAGGCGCTCGGCTGTCTTGAGGAAGGCGTAATGCTCATGGAAGCGCTCACGCGGCATGCAATAGGGGCAGCGGAAATTGCAGCGGTCCATGACCGAGATGCGCAGGTCGCGCAGCGGCCTGGACAGGCGGTCCACAGGTCCTCGGTCAAGGGGAATGACGGTGTCCATATTCCGATCCAGGCTACCAACGATACAGGCGGGTAACGAAACCCTTGGGGTATGTATTGGGGCCAGGAGGCAATTCTACAAACCCCGCCGTTCCTGCAAGCGCGGCGAAGTCCCCGGAGCCATTATGGGCGACTGTGCGGGCCCAGGGGCGCCCCCATTCATCGGTTTCCACTGCCGCGGGCAGGAAGCCCGTCAGGGCAGGGGCAAAGTCTACCGTTGCCGCCAGTGCGATCTTCTCGCCAGGGGCTTCATTGCGGATTCCCATGGCGCGATCCACCGCGGGCAACACATAACGAGCCAGGCACACCAGGGTCGATACAGGGTTTCCCGGCAATGCGAACACCGCATTGCCGTTTGGTCCCGCGCCAAACCAGAACGGTTTGCCGGGTCGCTGCGCGACCTTGTGGAACACCTGGCGTACGCCGCAACTGGCCAGCGCTGCGGGGACCAGGTCGAACTTGCCCATGGACACGCCACCGGAAAGTATCAGTACCTCGTAGGAATCCAGATGCAGTTTCAATCGCTCCTGCAGCATTGCGGCGTCATCAGGCAGGTGATCGTCGGCCACGCGCGCAAAGCCGCGTCGGCGCAGGGCTGCGCACAGTGCGTAGGCATTGGAGCGTCGCAGCTGCCAATCCTGGATGGGCTCACCGGGCTCGACCAGTTCATTGCCCGTCGAGATCACCATGAACGCCGGTTGCTGGCTGACACGCAGTCGCGCCATGCCGGCGCCGGCTGCCGTGGCCACATCAGGAGCTTCCAGGCGCATACCGGCTTCCAGCAGCAGCGCGCCCTGGCGCTGGTCACTGGCCCGGTTGTGAATGTTGAGACCGGAAGTGACCTTCACGTCTGCGGCAATGCGCGCCACTCCGGCTTCGACAGTAATGCGCTCAACGGGAATCACGGCGTCGCATCCGGCGGGAAGCATTGCCCCGGTCATGATCTCGATGCAGTTATCAGCACCAGCCAATGTCAGCGGGGGATCGCCGGCAGCCTGTATGCCCTGGATGCGCAATTGGCCACGGGCCGCAGCTGCACCAGATGAAGAAACGGCGATGCCATCCATGGCCACGCGGTCGTAGGGGGGCTGGTCGCGCTCGGCGTAGACGTTTTCCCTCAGCACCGCGCCTGCACAGTGACCCACCGGAAGCGATTCGATAGGTAGCGCGGGAAGGTTCTGGGTGATCAGACCTTCGGCTTCGGCGGGCGTCAGCAGGCCAGTGGCCTTGTTCATAATTGCTCCCCGGGTATTCCCCGGGGGTCGCGGGTCAGTCTCGCGGACGAGTACTGTTACTTCACTACGGCCGACTTGGCCTTGAATACACGCAGCTGCTCATTGAATTGCGTCGCAACGGTCGTCACTTCGTCAACGGCCGCGTCGTTCTTGCGCGCGTAAACCGAATTGAGCTGCTTCTTCGTGTCTTCGGTTGCATCCGCCGGAAGTTTGGCTGCCGAGGCGTCGTACTCGGCCTTGATGCAGTCGGTGTATACGGTCATGTCCGCGTTGTACTGCTTGACCAGTTTGTTGGCGGCAACCATTTCATCGCGCGTGGCCGTATTGCCATCCGGCAACTTGGCTGGCTTGCGCGGATAGGTGCAGTCGGCGTAGGCCGCCGTGGATAGGGACGCAGCGATGACGAGCAGACCGAGAGCCTTGTTCATGATTTCACCCCGTTATTTCCCGGTTCGCCGGGTCCGATTGCCGCCATATTACTGCCTCGGGAGCCATGTACAACCCCGAATTATCCGGAGCATGGCGAGTCCGGATCGCGGTGCCGCCAGCCCGCCTGGCATGCGATCATGCTGGCTCTGAAAGGCGCCCGTAGCTCAGTTGGATAGAGTAGCTGGCTTCGAACCAGTTGGTCGGGAGTTCGAATCTCTCCGGGCGCGCCATCTTCCACCCCGCGTTCAGGCGCTGTTCAGGTGCTATTCAAAAGGACGCGTGCCACTGCAGTGCCAGACCGCCTTGAGTCGGCTCGACACTGAAATTCTGCACGAACCCTGTCTGCGTTCCCATGAACGCGTCCTTGAAGAAATTCGCGAAGAAATTTCCAAGTGCCATACCGAACAGGGTGTCGGAGGGGTAGTGCGCACCTGCCTCGATTCGTGCCCAGGCGGTGCCAAACGTCACTGCATCAAGACCGTAAATGAAACTGCTGCGCAGCACCGGGTTGATGTCGATGAATTCCAGGTTGCGTGCCGCCAGTCGACCGTAGGCGGCAGTGATGCTTGTGTGTCCGGACGGAAAGCTTTCATCGTCGACACCATTTGGCCGGGTGCGACCGGTGGCCTTCTTGAGCAGGGTGGTGGTGCTGATGGTCGCGGTTGCCGCAACGAGGTCCAGTGCGTAGCCGCGCGCCTTGTCTGCCAACCAGGGGCCGGCATCATCGCCGCTGGGCGTCAGCAATACAGTCGAGACGTCCGAGACCACCGCGACGCTGCGCAGTGTGTCGCTCCAACTGGCGGCATTGGCCTGTGATCCGAACACCGGCGTTTCACGCATCGCCCAGGTCGAAATTTGCTGGTCCCAGTTGCCGATCTGCAGCCCTGCGGCTGCCGCCAGCGGTGCCCAGACCCAGGGATCGCGCACCGCCGTCGCGGCAGCACTGCCTATGCGTTCCCAGCCGGGAGCAATAGTGATCTTTTCACCCCACCGTCCGCCATCCGGCAATGTGCCGCAACCGGTGAGCAATGCGCCGCACAACAATGGGGCGAGGAGACAACGCATGGTGGCCTCAGGGAGCAGGTGCAACCACCAGCACAGAGAACGATCCCGGAATCATGGCGGGGCGACTTGCGCCGGCAGCAGTTTCGTACCGGGCCGATGGCAAATACAGGCGTCCCGTCGCGGCATCCAGCGCGATGGTACGTGCCCCGCGGGCAGTCTCGAGTCGCTGCACCACTTCCGGTTTTGGCGAAAGCCGAATGACATAGAGCGTGCCGTCGCCACCTGAGGGAACGAAAGCGAGGTGTCGGGTCGCGTCGTATGCGGCGCCATCCGGGCGTGGCCCAACGGGCAGGGTGGCGACCGCATGCCCATCGGGTTTGGAAATTACAGCGACACCATTTGCGCACGCGGAAATGACCAGCTTCTGATCAGGCGCGTAGGCGATGCCAGTTGGCCCTTCGCAACCGTTCAATGGAAATCGTCGCAGCAATTTTCGCGCGCGCGTGTCGAGTACGGCGACTTCGTTCCGGTCTTCGACGTTTACATAGAGGGTGCCATTGCCGTCCGCAATGCCCAGCTCCAGTGATCCGCCTACGGTGATCGTGCCCAGTACCTTTTCAGCGAGCGGATCGACAACGCTGATGTCTCCGGACCCGGGATTCATCACCCAGGCCGTCCGCGTGGCCTGGTCCCACGCTACCGCGTCAGGCTTGGTGCCGACCTCGAGTTTCGCGAACACCTTTCCCGACACGCCATCAAATATCGTTACGGTGTTGGTGTCTCCGTTCGTGGACAGCACGCGCGATGTGCCAGGCACCGGCATGGAGGCGTGCATGCCGTCGCCTGCCACCAGATCCGGCGTTACCTTGCCGGAAGCAAGGTCCACCGACATCACTCCCGCCCGGCGTGCGAGATAGAGACGCTGTGCTACCGGGTCTATGTCGAGCAGGTCCCATCCGCCATCCGGTCCTGGGATCCGGGACACGACGCTGTAACCCGCTGGTCCCCCGGTCTGGGATGGTGCCGCGGTGGTTATCAGCAGGGCGACTGCAGCTGTTACCAATGGCTTGAGCGTGTGTCGCAGCATACGCCCGATACTGCTATAGGCTTGGCGGAAATGCCCGCAGTATTTCGTCCCCGCACCCCCGTCTCCGTGACAATACGCCTGGAAGGTTTGGACCTGCATCGTTCCGGTCGAGCGGTGCTGCGCAACGTCTCGTGGACAGTGAATCCCGGTGAGCGCTGGCTGGTGTTGGGGCCCAACGGCGCGGGCAAGACGCAATTGCTTAAAGTGCTGGCCGGCGACGTGTGGCCGAATCCGGCGCGTAAGTCCACGCGGCAGTATCGATTGCACGGCCAATGGCAGAACCAGCCACACGAGGCGCGTGATGAGATCGCCTGGCTCGGTCCCGAACGCCAGGACCGCTATGAACGTCACGACTGGAATTTCCCTGTGCTGGAAGTCGTGGGCACCGGTTTATATCGAACCGATATTCCCCTCGAGCCACTGACCCCGGCGCAACGCAAATACTGCATTGCGCTGTTGCGGCGCGCCGGCATTGCGCCGCTTGCGAAACGCAATTTCCTGTCGCTCTCTTATGGCGAACGTCGACTGGTGCTGTTGGCGCGGGCGTGGGCCTGGCGACCAGGAGTCTTGTTGCTGGATGAAGCGGCCACCGGCCTGGACCCGGCTCATCGTGCGCGGCTACAGCGATTTCTTGCGGCGGGCAGGTCACGAATTTCGTGGGTCTGCACGGCGCATCGCGAGGAAGACGCGCCCGTGACTGCCAATCGCCTGTTGGTGCTGGATGGCGGTCGCATTTCCTACTGTGGCCTGCTCAGCAGATCCGCCATGCGGCGCGCCGCCCACCCTGCGCCGGCGAAGCGACGCGTCCATAGGCGAGTATCGCCAGCAGCCACGCTGCTGGTGTCCCTGGAAAATGCGGATGTATACCTCGACGGTTCCCACATCCTGCGCAGCATCAACATGGAAGTGCGGCGCGGCCAATGCTGGGTGCTGCATGGAGCTAACGGCTCGGGCAAGTCGACGCTGCTGCGCACGATATATGGCGACCATGGCGTGGCCAGTGGTGGAATTATTTTTCGCGCCGGCATTGCACCGGGAGTTGCGCTGGAGCAATTCAGGGCGCATACCGCGCTGGTCAGTCCGCAATTGCAGACAGACTATCCTCATCACTACAGCGTGCTGGAAACCATCGTTTCGGGTCTGCATTCAAGCATTGGCCTCAATGCCTGCATATCTGCGTTGGAGCGCAGGCGCGCGCAAAAAGCAATGCGTCACTTTGGCCTGGGCAATGTCGCAGATCGGACCCTGGGTGAATTGTCTTACGGCCAGAAGCGACGAGTGTTGTTTGCACGGGCCAGCATGCTCAACCCGCAACTGATGTTGCTGGACGAGCCCTTTGCCGGGCTCGACATCAGGCAACGGGAATTGCTGCTGCAGGCGCTGGAAATGCAGATCAGGTCCGGCAGGACTGTGGTGCTTGCAACGCACTACAGATCGGAGTGGCCACGTGGTGCAACGCATGAGATGCATCTGTCCGGCGGCAAGGTCCAATACGCAGGTACGATACGGCGATGAAATCCACATCGGGTAAAGCCTGGCTGATCGCGCTGGCCGTGGTGCTGGCGTTGTTGGCGGTGCTTCGTGCAGCCGGCGCAGTGGACTACTGGCATCGCTATCTGGCGGCGCTGTTGACTGGCTCCACCGAACCGGCGGCGCAAATGCAGCCGCGCATGGTCATCAAGGGCGGTGAGGGCGGTGCCGTGCCGGTCGCATCCCCCGAAGTCGAGGGACTTTACCCGCAGGCCGTTAGCGATGCGGTCAGTGCGGCAAAAAAGCAGGGCGCCAGTGCTCTTGTGGTGCACAGGCATGGGCATCGCGTCACCGCGTACTTCGCCAATGGCAAGGACGGATCCACGCTGTTGGCCGGCGGCCAGTTGTCGCCGGCGCTGATGATGCTGGCCACCGGTGCGCTGGCTGATTCGCGCCAGGTCGATTTCGACCAGGCCATTGCGACAGTCAAGGCTGCCAGTTCAAGCCCACGCTGGCGCAACCCCTGGTCGGCGGCTGCGCGTTCGCAATTCTCTCTTTCTGCGCCGCCTGCGGTTCTGACAAAAGATCTGGAAGGATCGTTGGCCAATACATTGTCGTTGCGTATCTGGCAGCCATTGCAGGCCGGTGACGCATTTCTGTGGGGCACCGACGACAGTCACGTGCGCCTGGATTGCTGCGTGGCTGCGCGGCTGGATGACTGGATGCGCGTGGGCGACCTGCTGCTGCGACAAGGCGAATACGAAGGCTCACGCATTGTCTCGGTGGACTGGATGCGTCGTGTGATGGCAATCGACGAAAATGGCAAGAGCCATCCGGTGTGGATGGCAACCGCCGGCGCGCTCGCGGGCGACGAGCCTCCTGCAGCACACGAGACTTTCTGGTTCGACCTGCAACCAGGGGTGCGGCTGTGGCTGTTGCCGCGACGTGGATTGTCAATTCTCGTGTGGGCGGCAGATGCACAACAGGCACGCGATACGACCATCCCCAACCTGCTTATTCGTGGCCTCGTCGAGCAATCGGTTGCTCCTGGCGCCAACACGAATATCAGCGATATCGTGCCCGGGCACTGAGAATGATCTACGACTATGGTGATCGGCGCGTCGAGATGCTGGGCGCGTGCTTCATCGCCCCCAGCGCCGACGTCATCGGTTCGGTGCGACTGGGACATGAGGCCAGCGTCTGGTTTAGCGCAGTGCTGCGCGGTGACAACGACTGGATCCATGTGGGCGATGGCTCGAACATCCAGGATGGCAGCATCGTGCATGTGGATCCGGGCGTGCCGGTGGTCATCGGCCGCAATGTCACCGTGGGTCATGGCGTGATGCTGCATGGCTGCCAGATCGGTGACGGCTGCCTGATCGGCAATCGCGCCATCGTCCTGGACGGCGCGCGCATCGGCGAGAACTGCCTGATTGCAGCTGGCGCGCTGATCACGCCCAACACACAGATCCCGGCGGGGTCAGTGGTGATGGGCGCGCCGGGCAAGGTGGTGCGGCCGGTGCAACCCCGCGACCTGGAGCGCATGACCAGGGGCTGCGAGGCTTATCGCGTCAAGTCGCGAGACTACGCGGCGCTGTTGCGTCAGAGATCCAGCACTGACTGAAACACGATGACCGCGTGGCCGCTGATGCGCGTGGACTTCACTGCTCCCGCATCAAGTTGCATGGAAACTGAAACCCGTCCCGGCCTGCCGACGTGGCGTCCCTGGACTCCCTCGAATGACACCTCCGCACCGCTGGCGTCAATCAGCCCGTGCCCGACAAGGTATGCACCCAGCATGGCGTGCGCGTTGCCGCTGACCGGATCCTCGTCAATGCCGATGGCCGGACAGAACATCCGCGCCTCGGTGTCGCAATCCGGTGCCGATGGGTGGCGCGTGAACAGGAAATAACCCTGCGCGCCCAGTGCCGCCGACAATTCACCCAGCGCGGCCTGCTGCGGCTGCAGGCTGTCGAGCACGGCACTGTTGGCAACGCCAAGCAACAGGCGTGTGCTGGCTGAGCCAATGATCTGCGCAGGGCACGCCGGATCCAGCTGCGCTGGCCGGATTCCCGTCAGCGCCAGCACTTTCTCCAGTTCTTCGGCGGCCAGCGGCCGGCCCATTGCAGGTGGCGGCTGGCGAATGCCCAAGCCCCCAGTGGGAAGCGCAGCAACTTCCACGGTGCCCGTCTGTCCCTGCTGCAGGCGAAACGGCCGCGACTCCAGCCGCTGCAGCACGGCGTGTGCGGCCAGCGTGGCGTGACCTACGAAGGCAGCTTCCTTGCGCGGCGTGAAGAAACGTATGCGCAGGTCATGATGCGCATCGTCGGGCGGCAGCACGAAGGCGGTGTCGCCATTTCCCAGTTCGCGCGCCAGTGACTGCATCTGCGCATCGCTGAGCAGTTGCGCATCGAGCACTACGCCTGCCGGGTTCCCCGTGAAGCGCTGCGTGGTGAAGGCATCTACCTGGAATAAACGGATTCGGCCCGACATATGTACCGTGTGCCTCGCGTGGCCAAGACTTGCTATTGGCCTGGGCTTGCTATTGAAAAGGCAAACGCTAACATAGCCCGCAGCTTGGGGTGGCTCGTACGAGCCTGAGATGCCAGACGTTGGCGAACCCGTAGAACTTGATCCGGCTAGTACCGGCGAAAGGAGCAGGCGTGTCCCCTTATGCATTTTCTTGCGTGTTGCTGTGTGTTGCTGCGCCGGTCATGGCGGCAATTCAGGACGATCTCGACGAAGTGGTGGTCACTGCCAGCCTTACTGGCAGCACCCTCGACAAACTTGCCGCCAGCGCAACGGTGTTGCCCAGCAGTGACCTTGACTCCGCGGGTGTAGCGCATCTGGGCGACGTGCTGGGGCTGGTGCCCAACCTCAGTGCAGCCGGTGGTACGTCGCGGCCGCGCTATTACCAGTTGCGCGGCATTGGCGAGACCGAGCAATACGAAGGCGCGCCCAATCCATCGGTGGGTTTTCTCATTGATGACGTGGATTTCTCCGGCATCGGCATGCCGGCATCGCTTTACGATTTGCAGCAGGCAGAGGTGCTGCGCGGACCACAGGGAACCGCCTATGGCGCAAATGCCCTGGCCGGCGTGATCAGCCTGCGTTCGCAGGCGCCGCAACAGGGTTTTGACATGGGCGGCGAGCTGGAGGCGGGCGACTACAACATGCGCGCCGGCGGATTGTTCATCAATAATTCGTTGGGCAGCGACACTGCGTGGCGACTGGCCGCGCACAGATACACCAGTGACGGATTTCGTCGGGACGCCTACCTCGACCGGTCTGACACCAATGGCTACGACGAGGACCTGCTGCGCCTGCGCGTCACCAGTACGCTGGGCAAGGATGTAAAACTGGATGTGACCGCGATGTATTCGAACATCGACAACGGTTATGACGCGTGGACGCTCGACAACAGTCGGGTCACCTTGTCGGACAAGCCTGGCATGGATGCGCAGCGCTCACTGGCGCTGGCAGTGCGCCTGGATGCCGACCTCAACGATGCCGTGTCCCTGCGCAGCGTCACCACGCTGGCCGACGCCGACATCGGATTTTCCTATGACGGCGACTGGGCCAACGAGGAATATTGGGGAGTCAACGGGCCTTATGATTTCACCGAGCAGATCGATCGCCAGCGTCGCAACATCAGCCAGGACCTGCGCTTTGCTTCGCGCAATCGTGAAGCTGGCGGCTGGGTGGCGGGCATCTATGCCCTGCACATGGATGAAGACTATTCACTGCTCGACCTTTACAACGGCGATGTGTATCGCAGCATCCAGAGTCGCTACCAGGCGCTGAGCCTGGCCGCGTATGGACAGGTTGACCGCGACCTGATGCCGGCGCTGACCCTCTCGGTGGGCCTGCGCGTGGAGCGGCGCGATGCCAGCTATCGCGACAGCAACGACCTGGTGCAGGATCCGGTGGACACGATGGTGGGCGGTCACATTTCGCTGACCCGCGCACTGGGTGACCTTCAGTCCGCATACGTGGCCCTGACCCGCGGGTACAAGGCCGGTGGCATCAATACCGGTGCGCTGGTGCCCGATGCACTGCGCGGCTTTGATCCGGAATCCCTGTGGAATCTCGAGGCGGGCTGGCGCGTGCACAGCGCCGACCGGCGGTTCAGCGCCATGACCAGTGTCTTTTACATGCGGCGTTTCGATCAGCAGGTTGCAGGGTCAGTGCAATACGATCCGCAAGATCCATTGACGTTCATCCTGTTGACCGACAACGCTTCCCGTGGGGAAAACTACGGCCTTGAATCGCAAGTGGACTGGCAGGCGACGCAGACGTTGCGCGTGGGCGCGACTCTGGGTCTGCTGCGCGCCAGGTTTCTGGATTACACGCTGGGTGACGCGACCCTGGATGGCCGCGACCAACCTTACGCGCCGCATTACCAGGCCGGCTTGACCCTGGACTGGCGCAGCAGCAAGGGCTTCTTCGCGCGCGCTGACCTGCAGGCTGTGGACGGCTATTTCTTCAGCGCCAGCCATGATCAGCGCAACACTGCGTATCAGCTCCTCAACCTGCGCATTGGTTACGAGACCACGCACTGGACGGCCAGCCTGTGGATGCGCAATGCACTGGATGAGAACTACGCCACCCATGGGTTCTATTTCAACCTCGAACCGCCCGACTATCCGGCAAAGCTTTATCTGCAGGCCGGCGATCCCCGGCAAGTGGGCATGCGCGTAAGCTTCAAGCTGTGATCAATCCCTTCGAAGCCGTGGCAGTGTTGCTGGGCGTGGCCTACATACTTTTGATCCTCAAGCGCAATCGCTGGGGTTGGGTCGCGGGCGCGGGAAGTTCGATGATACTGGCGGTGCTGGCCGAGCGTTCGCGCCTGCCCATGCAGGCGTTGCTGCAACTGGCCTACGTCGCCATCGCCGTGTATGGCTGGTTTTCCTGGAAGCCGGAGGAAGAAGCACAGCGTGTTGGCACCTGGCCCTGGCAGCGCCACCTTATTGCGATTGCAGTGTGTTTGGCTGTCAGCTACGGGATGTCGCGACTGCCCGTCATGCGTGAACATTCCGACTGGCCCTTCCTCGACATGCTGGTGACCTGCGTCGGGCTGCTGGCATCGTGGATGGTGGCGCGCGTATACCTCGAGAACTGGCTGTACTGGATAGTCATAGACTCGCTTACCGTGTTCCTGTTCATCAAGCAGGACCTGGGATTCACCGCAACGCTGTTTGTGGCCTACCTGGTCATTTCCTGCCTGGGATTCCGCACATGGCTCATGACCTACCGACGCCAAACCGCGAAGGCCTGATACCGGCCGAGGTGCTGGCCGCGGTTCCTGGGTGCGAATCCGGATTGCCACCGCTGGCCGTGCACGTGCTGATGGGCGGCGGACACAACGATGTGCGGCGGGTTGAAACGTCCGTTGGAAAGTTTGTCGTGCGACGCCGTTTGCCTCCGGTTACGCGCGCCGGTTCCGATGCTGCGCTGGAACTTGGGTGCCATCGCCTGGCTGCACGAAGTGGGCTGGCCCCACGCGTGGTGGCTGCGGCCAGTGATGGCACGTGGATGGTGATGGATTTCGTTGCCGGCAACCCATGGCAGGAACGCGATCTGTCATGTGCCGCTGGCGTTCGCGTATTGGGAGAGCGGCTCGCGCTGGTTCATGCGTTGCCGGTGGCTGCCAGAATGCCACCTCTGGATGCGGCCGGCATTGCGCGCCAGCAATTGCAAGCCATCAACTCGAACAACGTGCCCACAACTATCCAGCGCGAGGCGGACGAACTTGCGCAGCGCACCAACCAGCTGGCGACAATGTTGCAGGGCAGGGAAGTGCCCGCATGCATTAATCACGGGGACCTTCAAGTCGCCAACCTGATTGGCAATCCCCCCCTGTTGATCGACTGGGAATACGCGCAGGTGGCTGCGCCGACCTACGACATCGCCTGTCTTTTGACTTATTACCCGCAACTGAGGTCCTGGCAATCGGAATTACTGGCGGCGGCCGGGCTGTCCCGGCCGGCAGACCTGGAACTGCTCGGACTACAGGCGCAGCTGTTTGCCTGCCTTAACCGCCTGTGGGCCCTCGCCAATGGCCTGGCCAGCGTTGTATCGGATGGTATCAACGCTGGATAACTGCCCGGGCAGTCGGCACAATGCCGGGTCGTAAAGCAAGCGGGAACCCAAGGGTTCACAGAGGCGCAATGGCTCTCATCAGGGTGACGGATCGGGACGGGGTGGAACACGAGGTACAGGGCAACACCAGCTTCACGCTGATGGAAAACCTGCGTGACCTCGACTATGGCGTTGCCGCGGTGTGTGGCGGCATGTGCGCTTGCGCAACCTGTCATGTGTACATCGATCCCGAATGGTTGCCCAAGCTGCCGGCACGGCACTCCGACGAGACCGAGTTGCTGCGCGACCTTTCGACATACAAGGACAACTCGCGCCTGTCGTGCCAGATAAAGTTCACCGAGGCGCTGGCCGGATTGCAGCTGCGCATCGCGGATGACGAGTGATCAGAAGATGAAGCAAACAACATTGAAACCCGGCAAGGCACTGATCTGCGGGTCCATGGCCTTTGACACCATCATGGTGTTCCAGGACCAGTTCAAGAACCACCTGCTCCCCGACAAGCTGCACATGCTCAATGTGTCCTTCCTCGTGCCAGAGATGCGGCGCGAGTTTGGTGGCTGCGCGGGAAACATCGCGTACAACCTCAAGTTGTTGGGGGATACGGGCCTGGTGATGGCCACGGTAGGCCATGACTTCGGTAACTACGCGGCATGGATGGATCAGCACGCGGTGCCACGCGACCACATCCTCACGCTGCCGGACGAGCACACTGGCCAGGCGTTCATCACAACTGACCTGGACAACAACCAGATCACTGCCTTTCATCCAGGGGCCATGGGCCACTCGCACCGCAACAAGGTGGCCGACGCCCACGGCATTGCGCTGGGTATCGTCTCGCCGGACGGCCGTGATGGCATGATTGAACACGCCGCGCAGTTCGCCGCGGCGGACATCCCTTTCATCTTCGATCCCGGCCAGGGCCTGCCCATGTTCAGTGGTGCAGATCTGCGCAAGTTCATCGGACAGGCAACCTGGGTCACGGTGAACGAGTACGAGTGGAGCCTGATGGCCGAGCGTACTGGTTGGGACAAAGCCGAGGTGGCGTCGAAAGTGGACGCGCTGGTCATCACCCTGGGTAGCGAAGGCTCTATCATCTGTACCGGTGGCAAGGAGTTGTCGATTCCGCCTGCGCCTGCGCGCGCCGTCATCGATCCCACCGGTTGCGGTGACGCCTTCCGTGCCGGCCTGATCCACGGACTGCTGCACGGCCATGACTGGGAGCAGACCGGACGGATCGCCTCGCTGATGGGCTCACTCAAGATCGAGTCACGGGGCACGCAGAATCATCATTTTTCGCGTGAACAGTTTCTGGGCCGCTATCAGAGCCTGTTCGGCCAGTTGCGCTAATTGAACTTACTCAGGAATCCATCATGAGCGACAGTTACCATTTCACGTCCGAGTCTGTTTCAGAAGGCCACCCGGACAAGGTGTCGGACCAGATATCCGATGCCATCCTGGACGCCATCCTCAAGGACGATCCGCGCGCGCGCGTCGCCGCCGAGACGCTGTGCAATACTGGCCTCGTGGTGCTGGCCGGGGAGATCACCACCACCGCCAATGTGAACTACCAGCATGTCGCGCGGGAAGTAATCAAGAACATCGGTTACGACAACACCGACTATGGAATCGACTACAAGGGTTGCGCCGTGCTGGTGGCCTACGACACGCAGTCGCCGGATATCGCGCAGGGCGTGGATGAAGGCAAGGGCCTCAACCTCGACCAGGGCGCCGGCGACCAGGGCCTGATGTTCGGTTATGCGGTTGACGAAACCCCTGAACTGATGCCGCTGCCGATTCACCTGGCGCACCGTCTGGTGGAACGTCAGGCGCAATTGCGCAAGGCGGGCAAGCTCAAGTGGCTGCGTCCGGATGCCAAGTCGCAGGTCACCATTCATTACGTGGATGGCAAGGCCAAGGAGATCGACACCGTCGTGCTGTCGACGCAGCATGATCCGGATATCGAGCACAAGGCGCTGGCCGAGGCGGTGATCGAGGAGATCATCAAGCCGGTGCTGCCCAAGGAACTGATCGGCAAGAACATCAATTACCTGGTCAATCCCACCGGACGTTTCGTAGTGGGTGGGCCGCAAGGCGACTGTGGCCTGACCGGCCGCAAGATCATCGTGGACACTTACGGTGGAGCGGCGCCCCACGGTGGCGGCGCGTTCTCGGGCAAGGATCCCACCAAGGTCGACAGGTCGGCAGCGTATGCCGCGCGCTATGTAGCCAAGAACGTGGTTGCCGCTGGCCTGGCCAGGCGCTGCCAGGTGCAGGTGTCCTACGCCATTGGCGTGGCCAAGCCCACCAGCATCATGGCCACCACGTTCGGCACGGGCAAAGTGTCGGACGAAAAGATCGAAGAGTTGATCAGCAGGCATTTCGACCTGCGACCCAAGGGCATCGTGCAGATGCTCGACCTGCTGCGCCCCATCTATTTAAAGACGGCTGCCTATGGGCACTTCGGCCGCAACGAACCGACTTTTACCTGGGAAAAAACGGACAAAGCGGCGGCACTGCGTGCCGACGCCGGACTGTAAGGAGTACACGAAATGAACGCAGCATCTGCCGCAATGACTGGCAAGCCCGATTACCACGTTGCAGACCTTTCGCTGGCCGACTGGGGCCGCAAGGAACTCAACATCGCCGAGGTCGAAATGCCTGGCCTGATGGCCATACGCGCCGAGTTCGCCAAGACGCAACCGCTCAAGGGCGCGCGCATCACCGGCTCGCTGCACATGACCATCCAGACCGCAGTGCTCATCGAGACCCTGCAGGCGCTGGGGGCCCAGGTGCGCTGGGCATCATGCAATGTGTTCTCGACCCAGGACCATGCCGCCGCAGCCATCGCCGTTCGCGGTACGCCAGTGTTCGCCTTCAAGGGCGAGTCACTGGACGATTACTGGGACTTCACCCATCGCATCTTCGAATGGCCGGATGGCGGTTTCTCGAACATGATCCTCGACGACGGCGGCGACGCCACGCTGTTGCTGCACCTGGGCACGCGCGCCGAGAGCGATGCTTCGGTACTGGCCAAGCCGGGCAGCGAGGAAGAAACCTCCCTGTTCAAGAGCATCAAGGCCACGCTGGCACGGGACCCGAAGTGGTACTCCACGCGTCTCAAGCAGATCAAGGGTGTCAGCGAGGAGACCACCACCGGCGTGCATCGCCTTTACCAGATGCACAAGGAAGGCAAGCTGGCTTTCCCGGCCATCAACGTCAATGACTCGGTGACCAAGAGCAAGTTCGACAACCTCTATGGCTGCCGTGAGTCGCTGGTTGACGGTATCAAGCGCGCCACCGATGTGATGATTGCGGGCAAGGTCGCCATCGTCTGCGGTTATGGCGACGTGGGCAAGGGCTCGGCCCAGGCACTGCGCGCACTTTCAGCACAGGTGTGGGTAACCGAAATCGATCCGATCTGCGCACTGCAGGCGGCCATGGAAGGCTACCGTGTCGTGACCATGGACGAGGTGGCTTCGCAGGGCGACATCTTCGTGACGACTACGGGCAACTACCACGTCATCACGCATGATCACCTCAAGGCGATGAAGAACAACGCCATCGTCTGCAACATCGGCCACTTCGATAACGAGATCGATATCGCCGCGCTCAAGCAGTACAAGTGGGAGAACATCAAGCCGCAGGTCGATCATGTGATCTTCCCCGACGGCAAGCGCATCATCCTGCTGGCCGAAGGACGCCTGGTGAACCTGGGCTGCGGCACGGGTCACCCCTCGTATGTAATGAGTTCGTCCTTCGCCAACCAGACGCTGGCGCAGATCGAGCTGTATGCCAATCCGGGCAAGTACCCCATTGGCGTCTATGTCCTGCCCAAGCATCTCGATGAGAAGGTTGCGCGCCTGCAGCTGGCAACGCTCAACGTACGGCTGACCAAATTGACCGACCAGCAGGCCAAGTACATCGGCGTGCCCGCCGAGGGCCCGTACAAGACGGATCACTACCGGTACTGATGACCGCGCGGATCATTGACGGCAAGGCAGTGGCGCGCAAATTGCGCGCCGAATATGCCGTGCGCGTGGAGAGGCTGAAGAGCCAGCACGGTGTGCAGCCGGGTATTGCCGTCATTCTTGTGGGTGACAACCCGGCCTCGCAGGTCTACGTGCGCAACAAGATCAAGGCCTGTGCGGAGACCGGCATCCACTCCGAGCTGCGGCAATTGCCGGTCACGACGCCGGAGTCAGACTTGCTGGCGTGCATCGACCAGCTCAATTCAGATCCGATGGTGCATGGCATTCTCGTGCAACTGCCTTTGCCCGCGCACATCGACGTTGCCAGGGTGCTGGAACGCATTGATGTGGACAAGGATGTGGACGGATTCCATCTCTACAACGTCGGTGGCCTGGTGACAGGCAACACGGTGTTTCCGCCATGCACGCCCTTTGGCGTGCAGAAACTGCTGGAGCACGAGAACGTGCCCATTGCCGGCCGCAACGTGGTGGTGGTGGGCGCCAGCAACATCGTCGGCAAACCCATGGCCCTGATGCTGATGCAGCAGGACGCCACGGTTTGCATCTGCCACAAGAAGACCGTCGACCTGGGTCAGTTCACGCTGCTGGCCGATATCCTGGTAGTGGCAGCCGGCGTGCCGGGTCTGATCGTCCCGCAGATGGTCAAGACCGGCGCGGTGGTGATCGACGTAGGCATCAACCGGTTGCCCGATGGACGACTGGTTGGGGATGTGGACTTTGAAGGCGTGCGCAAGAAGGCATCGCTGATCACCCCGGTGCCCGGTGGCGTTGGCCCCATGACCATCACCATGCTGCTGCACAACACCATCATTTCGGCAGAGCGGTCAGTCGCCCACAATTAATGGTCGTGGGGTTGCGGCGGCGCGCCATACACCTGGCTCCACGCCTGCACGCCACCGGCCAGATTCACCGCTGAGCGACCTTGTGCCGCGAGGAACCGACACGCAGCCATGCTGCGACCGCCGGAGGCGCAGATGAATACGGGCGTGCTATCCGGCGCAAGCTCGCCCAGGTGCTGCGGCAGCGTTGCCAATGGGATGTGAATTGAACCGGGCAGCCTTCCTGCCTCCCATTCATGCGGCTCGCGCACATCGACCAGCAGCAGCGATTCCCCGCCCGGATTTTTCAATGCATCAGCCAGCTGCGTGGGTGTGAATTCCGAAATCGACACGCTGGTTTCTGGCACGGGCATCTCCTCATGAAAGCGGACACTGGTGATCGTGGGATGCGTGCCACAAACAGCACAGTCGTCGCGACGCTGGAAGCGAAATTCCTGGAACGAGAGCGAAAGCGCATCGTAGACAAGCAGCCGACCCACCAGCGGTTCGCCAATACCCAGCAATAACTTGATGACTTCCGTTGCCTGCAGGCTGCCCATCACGCCGGGCAATACTCCGAGCACGCCCGCTTCAGCGCAGTTGGGCACCAGCCCCTCGGAACTGTGTGCATACAGGCAGCGATAGCAGGGACCCGCATCCGGCACGTAGGTCATTGCCTGGCCTTCGAAGCGATGGATTGCGGCGCTGACCAGTGGTTTGTGCAGCAACACGCACGCATCGTTGATCAGGTAGCGTACCGACAGGCGATCCGTGCCATCGACGACCACGTCGTAATCGCGGAACAGCGCCTCGACATTTGACGCATCCAGCTTGACGCTGTGGGCCACCACATTGATGCCCGGATTCAACGCCGCCAGATGCGTCCTGGCAGTCGCGGCCTTGCCCTTTCCGACTTCCCCAGTGGTGAACAACACCTGGCGCTGCAGGTTGCTCAGTTCTACGGTGTCGTGGTCCACGAGGCCCAGGGTGCCGATGCCAGCAGCCGCCAGGTACAACGCGGCTGGCGAACCGAGGCCACCTGCGCCAATGACCAATACCGACGCCGCCGCGAGGCGCTGCTGGCCGGCAAGACCAATCTCCGGCAGCGCCAGATGTCGTGCATAACGTTGCCGGTCACCGGCGTCGAGGGTCTGGGGCTGCATCTGCGCAGAATCGCTGCCGCTGCACGGGGGTGTCAACCTGTCGCGTGTCAGGTAGCCACCGGTGGACAGACAAGGCCGGCTTGCCTAGGCTTGGCGGCTCCCCAGGAGCCCTCAAATGAACCCACTCAATCGCGCCCTGATCCTGTTGACGGCAGTTGTCGCGTTGCCCGTGCTGGCCGCGCAGCCCATGCCTGTGATGCCGCACCTGACGTTCGAGAAATACAAGCTGGCCAACGGGCTTGAAGTCATCCTGATGGAGGACAAGCGCCTGCCGCTGGTGACCGTCAACACCTGGTATCACGTCAGCCCCGTTGAGGAGAAGGCCGGCCGCACGGGCTTCGCGCACCTGTTCGAGCACATGATGTTCCAGGGATCCAAGAACGTGCCTGGCGACGACTACATACAGCTGATCGAGCAGGCCGGTGGCGAGCTCAATGGCACCACGAACTTCGATCGCACCAACTATTTCCAGACCGTGCCCTCAAACCAGCTGGAGCTGGTGATGTGGATGGAAAGCGATCGCATGGGGTTCCTGCTTGAGGACCTCGACCAGGCCAAGTTGACCAACCAGCAGGACGTGGTGCGCAACGAAAGGCGTCAATCCCACGAGAACACTCCCTACGGGATGCTGGACGAGGAGGTTTTCCACACGTTGTTCCCTCGCAACCATCCATATTATTCGTACATCATCGGTTCGCACGCTGACATCGAGTCCGCGCAGCTGGCAGACGTCCGGGGATTTTTCCGTGACTACTACACCCCCAACAACGCCACCATGGTCATCGCCGGGGATTTCGACAAGGCCCGCACCAAGGCGCTGGTAGAAAAATATTTTGGCCCGCTGTCCGCTGGCAAACCGGTGGCCAAGCCGACCGTAGTGACCCCGCCCATCACCTCTGAACGTCGCAAGGTGGTCACGGACAAGGTGGAACTGCCGCGCGTCTCCATGGCCTGGCTCACGCCTGCGGCCTACAAGCCCGGCGACGCCGAGGCGGATTTGCTGGGCGACATACTGGGCGGTGGAAAGGCCAGTCGCCTTTACCAGAAGCTGGTCTACGATCAGCAGATTGCCCAGGATGTTTCCGTGGGGCAGTCCTCGATGATGCTGCAGTCGGTATTCCAGATTGAAGTCACGGCGCGCCCGGGCGTGAAGCCGGAACAGATCGAGAAGGCCGTTGATGCCGAGCTGGCCTTGCTGCGCGAGAAGGGCCCCACGCAGGCAGAAGTGGAACGGGCGCGCAATCGCATGTTTTCCGCAATCATCCAGGGACTTGAGACAACGGCTGGTGTCGCGGACCAGCTCAATCGCTATAACCAGTTCGTGGGTACGCCGGACTACCTGCAGCAGGATGTGTCGCGCTACGCCAAGCTGACACCGGAGCTGCTGCGCAAGGCTGCGATAAGCCTGTTGCCGCCGCATGCTCGCGCCGTGCTCTATTGCGTACCTGGCGAGAAGGTCATCAACGACGTTCCCCGCAGCACGCCTCCCGCCAATTCCCCCGAGCCGCAGAAGACCGCCAAGGACTGGCGCGCCACGCAACCGCCACCCGGACCGGTGCGTCCGCTACAGCTGCCGGTGCCCACGCAGTTCACACTGGCCAATGGCCTCAAGGTGATGCTGTTCGAACAGCATCGCCTGCCACTGGTGTCGGCCAACCTCGTGGTGCTGGCCGGTAGTGACCGCAATCCGGTTGCGCGTCCGGGGCTGGCCAGCTTTACGGCCGACGTGATGGACGAGGGGACGAAAACGCGCAGCACCCGCCAGATTGCCGAGGAACTGGCCACGATGGGCGCATCCATTGGCAGCGGCTCGACCACAGATTATTCAAGTGTGTCACTGCGCTCACTCAAGACCACTGCTGACAGCGCTTTCGACATACTGGCCGATATTGTCCAGCACCCGGCGTTCGCATCGCAGGAAATCGAGCGTGTGCGTTCCAGTCGCAAGACACAGCTGCTGCAGCAGAATGACAGTCCCGATGCGCTGGCCAGAAGCGCGTTGTACGAAGCCCTTTATGGCAAACAGAATCCCTACGGCTACATCGAACTTGGGACGGCCCAGGCAAACTCCGGCATTACGCGCGATGAGCTGGTGAATTTCTGGACCCAGGGCTATGCGCCGGGCAACTCGGCCCTGATAGTGGCCGGTGACGTAACCGAGGCTGAACTGCGCGATATGGCCACCCGCCACTTCGGAAGCTGGAGTGGCACGGCCAGCCCGGCCCCTGCGCCGACTGTGCCGCAGAAGATCAGCGCCCGCACTATCGTGATTGATCACGGCGCTGCGCCTCAGACGGCGCTGCGTATCGGGGGAATCGGTGCGGCGCGCTCGTCGCCGGACTATGTGCCGCTGATTGTCATGAATGGAGCATTGGGCGGCCTGTTCTCCAGTCGCATCAATCTCAACCTGCGTGAGAAGAACGGCTACTCCTACGGCGTAGGCTCCAGCTTCGGGTTCCGTCGCGGCGTGGGTCCTTATGCCGTCATTGGCAGCGTGCGCACGGATGCCACTGCGCCTGCCGTGAAGGAGATCTTCACCGAGGTCGGGCGTATGCGCGATGAAGCATTGAGCGCGCAAGAGCTGGGCTTGTCGCGTTCGGCATTCTCCCTTTCGCTTCCAGCCGAGTTCGAAACCAATGCCAGTGTCGCCGCCAGTGGCAGCGCGCTGTTTGTCTACGGCTTGCCGCTGGACTACTTCAATTCACTGCCGGCAAAGATCAACGCGGTATCCGGGGCAGACGTGCAGCGGGTTGCGCGGCAATACCTGCACCCCGACGAAATGATCACGGTTGCCGTGGGCGATAAGTCGAAAATCGAGCAGCCGTTACGCGATCTCAAACAGTCGCCCGTCGAGATTCGTGCAGCCGACTGATCCCCAACCCGCGCGCGCCGGCACGCGCCGCCTCGATAGACGCGTGGCGCTGGTAACAGGCGGCGGCTCCGGCGCGGGAGCGGCCGTGGCGCGTCGCTGCGCCGCCCAGGGTGCCTGCGTGGTCGTGGCGGACATTGACTACGCGCTGGCGGGCGAGGTGGCGGCCAGCATTCGCGGCGCCAAGGGGCAGGCGTTGGCGCATCGCTGCGACGTGGCATCAGGGGACCAGGTGCGCGACCTGATCGATCGCGCCGTGCGCGAATTCGGCGGACTGGACCTGGTGTTCAACATTGCCGGCCCGTGGCTGGACAATGATCCCCTCGAACACTGGGCGCGCATCGCCAGCGTCAACCTGTTGGGCACTTTGCAGGTCACCAGGCAATCGCTGGAGATATTGAAGCAGCGCGGGGGGTCCATCGTGAATGTGGCAGCGGACTGCGGGCTGGGATTCGGCGCCGGCGACCGTCCTGCCTACAGCGCTGCCAAGGCGGGCGTCATGCGGCTGACCGCGGCGCTGCGCGACTGGCATCGCGATCACAAGGTACGCGTCAACTGCATCGTGCCCGATGCCATCGACTCCGCGGATGATTTCGCCGAAGCGGTGCTGGAACTGGCATTGCGTGAAGACTTCGCGGGCCGTGTGGTGCTTTACCGTACCGGCAAGCCCACCGAGCTCATCGAGTATGGCGACCCGGGCTATCGGCAAGTGGAAGCCTGCTGATCATGAACATCGGTCACCACATTGACGGCCAGGGGACACAGGGCGCGCCTGGCCAACGCTTTGCAGACGTCTTCAATCCCGCGACGGGGCAAGTCAGCGGCCGGGTGTCGCTGGCAGGCGCGTCTGAAGTCCATGGGGCTGTAGCTGCCGCAACGCGGGCATTTCCTGCATGGTCCAACACCCCGTCATTGCGGCGCGCACACATACTGTTCCGGTTCCGCGAACTACTGATGCAGCGGGGCGCCGATCTGGCCGCGGCAATAACGCGTGAGCATGGCAAAGTGCTTGCCGATGCCCAGGGCGAGGTAACCCGGGGAATCGAGATCGTGGAGTTCGCCTGCGGCGTTCCGCGTCTGCTCTCAGGCGTTCACTCGGACAATGTGGGTGGCGGAATTGATAACTGGAGTCTGCGCCAGCCACTGGGCGTGGCCGTGGGCATCACTCCGTTCAATTTTCCCGCGATGGTGCCGATGTGGATGTTTCCCCTGGCCATAGCCTGCGGCAACACCTTTGTGCTCAAGCCCTCGGAACGCGATCCTTCGCCAAGCCTGATGCTGGCCCAGTTGCTGCGCGAAGCCGGCTTGCCGGATGGAGTGTTCAATGTTGTCCAGGGTGACCGCGAAGCCGTCGATGAATTGCTTGCGCATCCGCACGTGCAGGCGGTTTCCTTCGTGGGATCCACGTCGGTGGCAAGACACGTCCACCTGACCGCCTCGCAGCAGGGAAAGCGTGTACAGGCCCTGGGAAGCGCCAAGAACCACATGGTGGTAATGCCTGACGCAGACCTCGAGTTGGCAGCCGATGCGCTGGTGGGCGCAGCGTATGGATCGGCCGGTGAGCGGTGCATGGCGATTTCCATGGCCATCGCGGTGGGCGATACGGCCGATCGACTGGTGCCAATGATGGCGGCGCGCGCGCAGGCACTGTGCATAGGCGACGGGGCGGATCCGCGATCGCAGATGGGACCGTTGGTGAATGCGGCCCATCGGCAAAGAGTGGAGTCCTGCATTGACCAGGGCGTTGCCGAAGGGGCGCGGCTGGTGGTGGATGGCCGCGGCCACAAGGTCAGTGGATTCGAAAACGGATTCTTTACCGGGGCGACCCTTTTCGACCATGTACACGAAAATCATGTCATCTATCGCGACGAGATTTTCGGGCCCGTGCTGGGTGTGATGCGCGTGCCCGACCTGGCCGCTGCCGTACGCCTGATCAATGAGCATCCCTTCAGCAACGGTGCCGTGTGCTTTACGGCAGACGGCGCCACCGCGAGGGCGTTTTCGCGCAGCGTGCAGGTGGGAATGGTGGGCATCAATGTGCCCATTCCGGTGCCCATGGCCTGGCATTCGTTCGGTGGCTGGAAGAACTCGCTGTTCGGCGATCATCATGCCTATGGGGATGAGGCACTGCGCTTTTACACCCGCTACAAGAGCGTCATGCAGCGCTGGCCGGACGGAGCGGGGCGGGGTGCGGAATTCACCATGCCGGTGAATCAATAATGCAGGTGATCAACAGTATTGCGGATTTGCGCGAGATCGCGCGGCGGCGTATTCCGCGCAGCATTTTCGAATATGTGGATCGCGGTTCCTACGACGAGCTGACGCTGGCGCGCAATCGCAGCGACTTTGACGCGCTGCTGCTGCGGCAGCGGGTGCTCATTGACGTGGCGCAGCAGAACCTGTCCAAGCCCATACTGGGTGCGCCGTCTTCCATGCCGCTGGTCATCGGGCCGACTGGCAGCGCCGGGCTGGTGCATCGCGATGGCGAAATTGTAACGGCGCAGGCGGCCGAAGCCTTCGGCATCCCGTTCTGCCTCAGCACGGTGTCCATCTGTTCCATTGAGGATGTGCGCGCGGCAACCAGGGCCCCGTTCTGGTTCCAGCTCTACGTGATGAAGGATCGCGGATACACCGCTTCGCTGATCGACCGCGCCGAAGCCGCCGGTTGCCCGGTGCTGATGATGACCGTGGATATCCCCGTGTCCGGGCTGCGTCGTCGCGATGCCAAGAACGGCATGTCCATTCCGCCACGACTGACGCTGCGCAATGCGCTGGACATTGCCACCAAGCCGAGCTGGGCGCTGGGCGTGCTGCGCGGCAAGCGCCGCACGTTTGGCAACCTCACGCGCGTTGCCGCTGGCATGGGCACGGCGACATTGGCCCAGTGGATCAGCACGCAGTTTGACGCCTCGGTGACGTGGAAAGACCTCGAGGATGTGCGCCGCCGCTGGAAGGGCAAGCTCATCGTCAAGGGCGTGACGGATCCCGAAGATGCACGACGCGTGGTGGACCTGGGTGCCGAAGCACTGGTGGTTTCAAATCACGGTGGCCGGCAACTCGACGGCAGCAGTTCAACCATTGCCGCGCTGCCGCGCGTGGTCGAGGCCGTACAGGGTCGATGCGAAGTGCTGCTGGATGGTGGCATCCGCAGCGGGCAGGACATCCTCAAGGCGCTGGCAATGGGCGCATCGTCAACCCTGACCGGCCGCGCGTTTCTCTATGGGCTGGGCGCCATGGGTGGTCCCGGCGTTACCTCGGCACTGCAGATCATGAGCCGGGAATTGCAGGTCAGCCTGGCGCTGACCGGCTGCAACGATGTGCGCGACGTCAGCCGCGCCATCCTCATCGATCAGGCCGTTCAGCCGTAGGACGGAGTCGCTACCAGCTGCACGCCGCGCGTGTTTTTGGCCACCTTGCTCTTGAAGTTGGCAGGCTTGAGCACCAGCACGTCGCAGGTCAGTGCGTCCAGCACCTGTTCGGCGACATTTCCGATCACCAGTCGCCGCAGCCCTGATCGCGATACCGCGCCCATGACAACGATTGCCGCGCGATATTTTTTCGCCACCCGCGGCACCACAACCGCAGGTTGTCCACCGACCAGGTGGCGTCGGGCGGCGGGAATGTCGCGACCTGCAAGCTCCTTTATGAAAGTCTTGCGCACCCCGGCTTCCATTTGCTTCTCGACACGCTGGCTGATGTCCGCCGGCATCAAGCCTATGGTGTCCATTGGTAGTATGACGTTGGGAAATGCATGCACGGCATGCAGCTTGCCCCCGAGTGCGGTTGCCAGTGTCTGGCTTTCATCGAGTATGTCGACATCGAGCCCCGCTGGCTTGGCGAAGGCGTGCACCGGATCAATGGCGGCCAATATCACCGGCCGCGTCCACGGCTGCGCGCGCTTGATCAGCAGCACCGGCACCGGACTGCGCCGCAGCAGCTCCCAGTCATTGAAGCGCAGCAGCCACGGCAACACATGGCGCGCGGCATGGCGTTCCGCGACGATCAGACCCGCGCCACTGCGCGTGGCGCGGCGCACCACCGCTTCATAGGCGGGGAAATCCCAGTCGCAGGTAGCGGCCACCGTCAGTCCCTGATCGCGCAGGCGCTGCGCATGCTTCTCCAGTGCCTTGAGAGTTCGCTGTTTACCCTGCTTCTGCACCTCCGCAATGCTGAGCCCCTCGAGCGCAAACGCATCCACGTACAACGGCGACGTGATCGCATGGAACAGTTCCAGCCTGGCACCGGTGGCTTGCGCCAGCCGCGCCGCCTTGCGCAATGCAGGCTGGCTGCGCTGCGTGGGCGATTTGATGGCTACCAGGATCAACTTGGTTTCAGGCATATGGCCGCCTTCAATTTTTTTGGGCGGGAAACAGTTCCGTCGCGATGTAGCTGGCCACATCGCGCAACTGCTCCGGGGTCAACATGTTGCGAAATGGTGGCATGGCGTTCTTGCCAGCCCAGGCGGTGTTGGCCAGCGACTGTACGTTGGTCGACGCATTGACCAGCGTGGCTCCGCCACCATGGCCACCGGTGCCGCGGTCACCATGACAGGCGAGGCAGAACTGCTGGTATACCTGTTTGCCCTTGCCCATGTCTGCAGTGCCAACGGGCAATTCCACGCCGGTAGTTTGCGCCACCGGTGTATCGGGAGCATCCGCCGGCAAGGAGCTGATGGTTCCGTCTAGCGAGAACAACCACAGGCTGTCACCCTTCCTGCCGCCGCCGAACATGGAACCGGCCGACAGCACCACCACGTACTGATTGCCGTGATGCATGAACGTGCTGGCCGAGGCGGCAACCCCTGCATCCGTCTGGAACTGCCAGAGTCGATTCCCGTTAGTACTATCAAGCGCCGTGAAGCGGCCGTCACTGCGACCCACAAATATCAGGTCACCGCCGGTGGCCAGCGTTCCATTGAAACAGCTGCTGGGCCATTGCTGCTGCCAGACAACGCGATTGGTCGTGAGGTCCATCGCCGTAAAGATGCCGCGACGCGCTACGCCCGGATTGATCCAGTCGCCGCCCATGAACGACTGGTAATCAGGCAATACGAATCCCTTTTTGTCGCTGATTGAGGTGGCGACATGGTCGATGCCGCAGATGAACATGTGGTTGGTATGTGGATCATAGGAACTGGGTGGCCAGTTGACCCCCATCTGCGGCTTGTAAACGATCACCTGGTCCCAGAAGGGCGTGAAGATGCGACCCTTGTTGACCAGCGTGAATCCTTCGGGGGCGTAATCCATTTCCTGTGGCACCACGGCGTCGCCGATCACATGAGGCTGCGTGGGCGAAGTGTGCTGCCGTGCGTCCTGGGGCACGGCGCGCTCCTCGATGCCCAGCAGGGGCTTGCCGGTTTGCCTGTCCAGTATGTATACCCAGCCGGTTTTCGAAACTTCAGCAATGCCTTTGCGCAGCTGGCCCTGGTATGGCGCATCGAAAAGAATGACGGGGTTGGGCGAGTCGTAGTCCCAGATATCGTGATGCACCTGCTGGAAATGCCAGCGATAGGCCCCGGTTTTCACATCCAGTGCCAGTATGGAAACCGAGTAGAGATTGTCGCCCGCGCGCGTTGAGCCATTGAAATCCGGCGCCGCGTTGCCGGTGGAGAAGTAGATCAACCCCAGCTGCGGGTCAATGGCAGGTGTTTGCCAGATGGGCGCGCCACCATATTTCCAGGCGTCATTGTCCTGCGGCCAGGTTTCATGGCCGGGCTCGCCGGGGCCCGGTATCGTATAGAACGTCCAGCGCAGCTTGCCGGTACGCGCGTCATAGGCCTTGATGCGCCCACGCACGCCCATGTCACCGCCGGCGAAACCAGTGATGATCATGCCGTCGTAATACAGCGGAGCGCTGACCAGGCTGTAGCCCTTGAGTGGGTCCTCGGCCTGTATGGACCAGACCTCCTTCCCGGTGCGCTGGTCCAAAGCCAACAGTCGCGCATCGGCCTGACCGATGAAAATCTTGCCGTCGCCGATGGCCACCCCGCGATTTACCCAGCCGCAGCACACATGCACGCGCTGTGCATCCAGGCCCGCATCATGGCGCCACAGAATGGCGCCGCTGTCGACGTCCACTGCAAATACATCGCTGGCCCCGGTGCTGATGTACACCACACCTTCGAACACGATGGGCTGCCCCTGCCCGGAGTGCTGTGCGCCTGCACCCGACCCACCCAAGTGGGTGCGCCACTTGCCTTTGAGGTTAGCGACGTTTTCCCTGTTGACGAGATTTAAAGGTGAATAGCGCTGGTTCGACAGGTTGCCGCCATTGGTGAGCCAGCCGCTCTGCGGCAAGGCACTCAGCTGGCTCGCCGTGAATGCGGGGGCGGGGACAAATAGGCGCGGGGTGTCCTGGCTGTGGACCGATGCGGGCACAGCCGCCAGATTGGCTGCGGCCAGAATGGCAACAACGCCACGAAATCCCAACCCCCGGATCCGCATCTGCCGCCCTCGTCGTAAACAGGCTTACGCCACTGGACTACATCACAGGTTCGAGGCTTTGGGGTAGGCTTGCAACCTACCCGGAATCAATTGGAGAGTTGCATGCAGCCCAGGGTCGCACTGGTTACCGGGGCCGGATCAGGCATTGGCAGGGCGGTGGCGATCACGCTGGCGGGCGCGGGCTATGCGGTTGCGCTGGCGGGGCGTCGCACTGAGCCTTTGCAGGAAACCGCTGCCCTGGCCTCGGGCAAGACGCTGGTGTTGTCGGTGGATGTCACCGATGCGGCCGCGGTCGCGGGAATGGTTGAAAAGACGGTTGCCGCGTTCGGGCGTCTGGACGTGCTGTTCAACAACGCCGGAACCGCGGCACCACCCACGCCCACCGACGAGCTCGCCCCGGAACTGTGGCGCCGGGTGATCGATACCAACCTCACTGGTGTCTTCCTGTGCGCGCAGGCAGCCTTTCGCGTGATGAAATTGCAGAGCCCGCAGGGAGGCCGCATCATCAACAATGGTTCAATTGCCTCGGAAACGCCGCGGCCCAACATGGCTGCCTATACGGCTTCGAAGCATGCGGTCACGGGCCTGACCAAATCGTTGTCTCTGGAGGGCCGGCGCTTCAGCATTGCGTGCGGACAGATCGATATCGGCAACGTGCAGACCAACCTGGGCATTGCGATGTCCAGTGGCACGCTGCAGGCAGACTTTTCGCTCAAGCCGGAGCCAACGTTTGATGTGAAGCATGTTGCCGACGCGGTGCTCTACATGGCCAATCTGCCGCTGGACGCAAACGTGTTGCGGATGACTGTCATGGCGACGGCCATGCCTTTTGTGGGTCGGGGTTGAGCGCTGCGCCAGGGAGGTGCAAACATGAAATCTGTGCTCGGCATTTACAGTGGGCCTGCCAGCCACTGGGTGGGGGATGGCTTCCCCGTGCGCACGCTGTTTTCCTATGACCGCATGGGCAAACAGCTCAGTCCATTCCTGTTGCTGGATTTTGCCGGTCCCAGCGAATTCACCCCCGCGCGCGCGCCGCGTGGCGTGGGTGAACATCCCCATCGCGGTTTCGAAACCGTGACCATTGTCTACAGTGGTGAGGTGGCACATCGCGATTCGGCCGGCAACGGTGGCTCCATCGGACCAGGTGACGTGCAGTGGATGACTGCTGGCGCCGGCATCATGCACGAGGAGTTTCATTCCGAGGGATTCACCAGGCGCGGTGGCAAGCTGGAAATGGCCCAGCTGTGGGTCAACCTGCCCGCCAAGGACAAGATGGCGCCGCCGCAATACCAGACCATCACCAGCGCCATGATTCCGGACGTAACGCTCGACAACAATGCCGGCCGCGTGCGGGTAATTGCGGGAACCTGCGCGGGCGTTCGCGGACCTGCCCGCACATTTACCCAACTCAATGTGTGGGACGTGCGGCTCAACGCGGGCGCCTCCTGTCTGCTCGACCTGCCCGAAGGTCACAACACCATCCTGGCCGTTCTGCAGGGGCAGGTGCAGATCGGTTCGGGCCAGAACATGGGCGATGCTGCGCTGGCGGTGCTTTCTGCAACCGGTAGCGGTGCCTGGTTGCGTGCAACCACAGATGCCACACTGCTGGCGCTTTCGGGCCAACCCATCGACGAACCCATCGTCGGTTACGGGCCATTTGTAATGAATACACGCAATGAGATAGTCACGGCGTTCAATGATCTGGAATCAGGCCGTTTTGGCCAGCTGGAAATAAACGAATAATCTTGAGGGGGCGGGTATGGCGGATCTATCCTGTGCGGTGCCTGGGCGCGGCTTCGGGGCTCCCATCCGGTTTGAGGCGGAAATCCTCGACTGCGAAGTCGTGGGTTCGATTCCCAAGGACATCGACGGCGCGTTCTATCGGGTGGGTGCCGAGTGGTTCTTGCCATCGAAATTCAAGGACGACGCCATCCTCAATGCCGATGGCTACGTCAGCATGTTCCGCATCCGCAATGGTCGCGTGAGTTATCGCGGACGCTGGATACGCACCGAGCGCTTCGAGCGCAATCTGGCTGCGGGCAAGCAGTTGTATGGCTATTACCGCAATCCCTACACCGACGATCCTTCTATCAGCGACCCGGCCCACCCCAACCGTCGCACGGTGTCAAACACGGCACCGCTGATCCATGCGGGCAAGCTGTTCTCGCTCAAAGAGGATGGGCTGCCCTATGAGCTCGACCCCAATACACTTGCCACCCGCGCTCATTGGGATGCCGGCGGCACCTGGAAAAGCCAGACTTTCAGTGCCCATCCCAAGCTGGATCCCCTGAGCGGCGAAATGGTCGCTTTCGGCTACGAGGCCAATGGCCTGGCCAGCGATGACCTCTACATCGCCACTCTCAATGCCCAGGGCAAGGTCACCGACTCGGTGACTGTGAAAGTGCCTTACGTCAGCATAATTCACGATATGGCCGTCACGCATCGGCACGTGGTCATTCCGTTTGGCGGCTACGTCACCAGCGAGCAGCGCCTCAAGGAAGGACGCATCCACTGGGGTTGGGATGCCTCGAAGCCCAGCATGATCGGCGTGATTCCACGTGGTGGCGCTGCCCGGGACATGCGCTGGTTCAAGGGGCCCGAGCGCTGCATGATGCACACGTTCAACGCGCACTCCGAGGGCAACAAGGTCATCCTCTACGCGCCGTTCTACGACTCCAATTTCTTCCCGTTCTTTCCGCCCATCGATGGCACACCGTGGAATCCGGCCAAGGCGCGCGCCTTCATCCGCAAGATCACGCTGGACCTCGACAAGCGCGGGGACCAGTGGCAGGAGGAGATCCTCTGGCCCATGCAGGTGGGTGACCTGGGCAAGGTTGATCCGCGATTCATGTCGCTGGAAACACGTTACCTCTACACGCTGTTCTCAGACGGCGATCGCCCCATGGATCGCGCCAAGATGGGCCCATCGCTGTTTGGTCCGCCCTCAAACAGTTACGGGCGGTTCGACGTCAAGACCGGAGAGGTGCAGAAATATTTCGCCGGCCCCGTGCATGCGTTGCAGGAATGCAGTTTCGTACCACGCAAGTTGGCCAACGGAGGCGCCACCGAGGGCGATGGCTACCTGGTTGGCGTGGCGTCCAACTATGCCGAGATGCGCTCCGAGCTGATCATTGCGGATGCCCAGCGATTGGGTGATGGCGACATTGCACGTGTGATCCTGCCATTCCGGATCAGCCAGCAGGTGCACGGCATCTGGGCCGACGCAAAGGAGTTGCCGCTGACTGCCTGACCGGCCCCATTCCTGAACTATTCAGGCGGCCCAATCCCGGCCGATCAGAGTGGTGAGATACGGCAGCAGCTTTGCATCCAGCTCTGCGTCAGGACTGCGGTAAGCCCAGCGCACTTCCGGTGGCATGGACATCAGTATGGATTCCGTGCGGCCGCCGGTCTGCAGGCCAAACAAAGTGCCGCGATCGATCACCAGGTTGAATTCCACGTACCGCCCGCGGCGGTAAAGCTGGTAGGCGCGCTCGCGCTCGGTGAAGGGTGTGTCACAGCGCAACTGGATGATGTCGCGATAGGCGTCGTGAAACGCGCCGCCCACACGGCGCATGAGAGCGAAACTCTGGTCCCAGGTCAGCGGGGTGTCGGGCGTCGACTCGTTCATGTCGTCGTAGAAGATGCCACCGATGCCGCGCGCTTCGGCGCGGTGCTTGACGAAGAAGTACTCGTCGCAGTGTCGTCGCGCGATGGGATAGAGTTGCGGCGAAACAGCGTCGCAGGCATTGCGCGCAGCGCGATGCCAGGTGACGCAGTCCGCGTCATACGGAATATAGGGGGTGAGGTCAAATCCTCCACCAAACCACCACACATCCCCAGCGTTGAAATAGCGCACATTCATGTGGCTGGTGGGCGCGTGGGGATTTCGCGGATGCATCACCGCTGATACGCCCATGGCGCGGTACTCGCGCCCTGCCAGATGCGGGTTGCGCGCCGAGGCGGCGGGCGGTAATTGCGCGCCATGCACCTCTGACAGGGCAACGCCGGCGCGCTCGAACACCTTGCCGCCTTCCTGGACCGCGGTTATTCCACTCCCCAGCAGCTTGCCCGCGCCTGGCTCGCGCTCCCAGGCATCGCGCATGAACGTTCCGCCCATTGCATCGCCGCCAAACGTCCTGCACAGATCGTCCTGCAGCGAACGCAGGTAAGCCAGCACCTGCGATCCACGTTGTTCTGTCATGACTGCATTCTATGGCTTTGCGGAAATCTGCAGACGGGTTTCCTCGGCCACATAGGCACGGATGATTTCGGCCGCACCTTCGGGCATCAATGCCTTCCAGGCAATCATGCCATTGGCAGCCAGGGCGCCGTCTTCGACCACCGCCTTCCACTGCGCCGCATCAGCCAGCATCGCGGAGCGACGCAGGTCCGGCACGACGTTCGAACCGCGCGTGCCCAGGCCATGGCACCGCCCGCAGAATTCCACGTAAAGATCCTTGCCATGTGCGACCGTGGCTATGGGCCATTTTTCGTTGACCGCAATCATGGGGCCCGCCGGTGCGGGATCCGCCGGCAACTGCGCGGTGCCGCCAAGCTTGAATGCCACCAGCCTGCCCACCTGCCGCTGCCGTACGACCTGGGGAGATGCGATAATTGCTCCGCCACCCGCACCCGACGTTGCCAGAATGTACTGCTCGCCATCCACGCTGTAGCTGATGGGTCCGGACATGATTGCATTGGGTGTGTCGTGCTGCCACACGCGTTGGCCGGTGTCGGCGCGATACGCTTCGAGACTGCCCATGATCACGTCGCGGCTGTGTCCCTGGAACACC
Source organism: Pseudomonadota bacterium (assembly GCA_039932715.1). GTDB lineage: Bacteria > Pseudomonadota > Gammaproteobacteria > Steroidobacterales > Steroidobacteraceae > ZC4RG30. The sequence goes on from JBDTPN010000011.1 coordinate 40,011, forward strand.
AGGTTGCCTGCCGTGGCCAGGACGCCATTGCCGGGGCCAGGGGTTTTCCACGCGGCCTTCTGTGCAACAGGATCCCAGGCCAACAGGTAGCTCTCGGGCTTGGGTGCATTGGGATCATCCTTGGGTGGCGCTTCATTGGGAGCGTGCTGCACGAAATGCCACAGGCCCAGGTAGTCCATGCCCTTGACGAACTTGTAGCTGTCCTTGGGAATGTAGCGCGTGCTGGAGTTTGCATTGGCCTGCAGGTACATCAATCCGGTCTTGGGACTGAACGCCGTCGGCTGCCACGAGTGACCACCACCTTCACCTGGGCTGAGGCGCACCGGCTTGTTGGTGTAGTAGGCCGCGGGTAGAACCGCAGGCCTTCCGGTGGCCATGTCGACATGCGATGCCCACGTCACTCCGGGAACGTACGGCACAGCGGAGATCAATTTTCCGTCACGACGATCGATGTTGTAGAAGAAGCCGTTCTTGGGCGTATGCATCAGCACCTTGCGCGCCGTGCCGTCGATGCTCAGGTCCGCCAGGATCATGTCCGCGATGGAATCGTAATCCCAGCTGTCGCCCGGGGTTTCCTGGTAATGCCATTTGTACTGGCCGGTTTTGGCATCCAGTGCGACCACCGAACAGATGAACAGGTTGTCGCCCTTGCCCTCGGACCTGAAGCCGCGTGGCCAGGGGAAGCCATTACCGGTCGCAAGATATAGTTGGTCGAACTGCGCGTCATAGACGATGGAGTTCCACACCATGCCGCCACCGCGATGTTCGTCATACGCACCAAACCACGTGGGTTGCGCGAGCCTGGCCATGACCTCGTCCGACGCCGCGCCATCTGGCTTGTCGGGATCGCCCGGCACGGTGTAGAAGCGCCAGGCCATTTCCCCGGAGTCGGCGTTGTACGCGGTGACATAACCGCGTCCGCCAAACTCGCCGCCGCCATTGCCGATGAACACCATGCCGGCGCCTACGCGCGGTGCGCCGCTGATGGTGTACATCTGGCCCGGATCAGCAGTCACGGCAGTCCAAACCGGCACTCCTGTGGCTGCATCCAGTGCGATGAGGCGTCCGTCGTAGGTGCCTACGTAGACTTTGCCGTGGTAGACCGCTGCACCGCGGCTGACCACATCGCAGCAGTTCTTGGCGGCCGCAGGGCCGGGCACCTTGGGATCAAAGCTCCACAGCTTTACGCCGGTTTTGGCGTTGACTGCATACACCTTGCTCCACGCCGTGGTCACATAGATGACGCCGTCGACGACGAGCGGAGTGGACTCCTGGCCGCGAGTGGTGTCGAAGTCCATGGACCATGCGGGCTTGAGTGCCGCGATATTGTCGGGAGTGATCTGGTCCAGTCCGGAGAAGCGATGGGCCTGCTGGTCACCGCCGTGCGCCAGCCAGTTCTGCGGCTCTGCACCGGCATTGTTGAGCCGCGCGTCGTCCACCTGTGCAACCTTAGACGCTGGCGTGGCTGGAGGCGCGGTCGGCCGTGGCTTGCTGCAGGCGCCCAGTACAGCCAGCGCACAGCCCAATGCAATAAGTTGTCGGTTCATTTGCCGTCTCCCGAAGCGCCCGCTTTGGGCCAGGTGGATTGATACTGCTCGAGCACGGATAGCAGCGAGCGAGGGGCGCGGCCCGTGAGCTTGAGCACGCTGTCGGACAGTATATTGAAATAGCCTTCGCGGATTGATTGGCCGAAGGTCACCATGTCGTCGCTGGACCACGGAATCGGCCCGGAAGCCGGATCGTCCGATGCATGACGGGGCACGCCCAATGAATCAAAGTAGGCGAACATTTCCGCATCGCTGACGCGACGGTATTCAATGGGCCGCCCGGCCAATTGCGCCGCCATCGCCACCGCCCTGGGGAAACTCAGCAGTTCCGGACCGGTAATGTCATAGGCCTTTTTCTCGTGACCCGCAGTTGTAAGTGCGCCCACTGCGCTGGCCACGCAGTCATCGCGTGACACAAAGGCAATCGGTCCGTCGTGCGCATTGTCAGGCAACACCCCGGAAGCCAATGCGGGCGGTATGACGGCCATTGCGATGGCCTCGGCATACTGGCTGTCACGCAGGAAAGTCCACGCTGCGCCAGAAGCCTCGATGGCTTTCTCTGTGGCACGATGATCCAGCTTGACGATGGCGGGATTGTCCGGCTTGTCGGCACTGAGTATGGAGGTGTAAACAATATGCCCGACACCGGCTTTTACGGCGGCTCTGGCGGCATTCTCATGCTGCTGTACACGCGATCCGACGCGCGCGGTGCTGATCAGCAACATGCGATTGCCACCGGCAAAGGCAGCCGGGAGGGATTCGGGATGATCAAAATCGGCCTTGCGCACAGACACGCCACGGGCGGCAAGGTCTGCCAGCTGTTCGGGCTTGCGCGTGGTGAGTATCAAATCGGCAGGCGCAATGCGCTCCAGCAACAGCTGTGTCGCAGAACGCCCGAATCCGCCGGTTGCGCCGGTTACAATAATCTTCATCTCTGTGTTGCCCCACCTGGTTTTCCCAGCCCCAAAGGCTGACTTTCTCAAAGCGTATCACCCGTCCCGCGACGCGGGGTATCGTAACCAGATGCCACGCCTCGCCGCCAACATCTCAACTCTGTTCAACGAGCTTCCTTTCCTTGATCGCATTGATGCCGCCGCACAGGCGGGGTTCAATGCGGTGGAATGCCAGTTTCCCTATGCTGTGGAACCCGCGGCGATGGCCGGGCGCCTCAAGCAGGTGGGCTTGCCCTTGGTGCTGTTCAATGCGCCGCCTGGGCGCAGTGAGTCCGGTGAGCGGGGTTTGGCATCACTGCCGGGAAGGGAAGCGGATTTCGATTTGAGCATCGAGCGGGCGATCGAATATGCACAGGCCACCGGATGCCGTCGCGTGCATGTGATGGCCGGCTTGCTGCCCACGGGAGCTGATCGTCGCCGGCACCTTGACCAGTTCGTCGCCAGCATTGCGCGCGCCGCTGACAGGTTGGATGTTATCGATGCCACAGCGATGATTGAACCAATTAACACGCGGGATGTGCCGGGATATCTGCTCGACGGTACGACGCTGGCACTGGAATGCATGGCCAAGGCCGGGCGCGCCAACCTGCGACTGCAGTACGACGTCTATCATATGCAGATCATGGAGGGCGACCTGATGCATTCCATCCAGAGGCTGCTGCCTTCCATCGGTCATATACAGATTGCCGACAATCCGGGTCGCCACGAACCGGGAACCGGGGAGATCAATTTTGTGCGCCTGCTGGCGCATATCGACGCGCTTGGCTATGACGGATTCGTGGGATGCGAGTACGTGCCAGAATCGACCACGCTGGCGGGACTTGCATGGGCGCAACCCTGGTTGTGATTTCGACGCAGAACTGATGGTAGGCTTGCCCTTCGGCGCTGAGAGCTCATTCATTGGGCCTGCGTCCAGGGGAGGGGTCATGCGTATCTGTTCTGTATTTACTGTTCTCGCTTTCGCGGCGCTGTGTAGTGCCGCATTCGCCCAGGATGTGACGCCTGGCGCGCAATGGCCCAGCTATAACAATCGCCTCAACGGGCAGCGCTACTCGCCACTCAAGCAGATCACTGCGGAAAACGCGGCCCAGCTGGGCGAGGTGTGTCGCGTGCAGATCGACGGCCCGACGTCTTTTCATTCGGGCCTGGTGGTGGTGGATGGCGTCATCTATACCAACACTGGGGCAGAGACCGTGGCGCTGGATGCCACCACCTGCGCAGTGCGTTGGAAAGTCAGTCACACCTCCGAAGAAGGATCCTATTCGCCTTCCAATCGTGGGCTTGCCGTAATGGGTGGCCGCGTGTTCCGTGGCACCGGCGATACGCGCCTGATCGCAATGGATGCGGCAACTGGAAAATTGCTGTGGAAGAACGTCATTGGCGACCCGGGATTGGGCGAGGGTGCATCGGCTGCACCGCTGGCCTGGCAGGGCGTTGTCTACATGGGCATCGCCGGCAGTGAGCTGGGCGTGCGCGGACGGGTGATGGCCTTTGACGCGGCCACCGGCAAGGAACTGTGGCGCTTCAATACCATTCCCATGGGCAATGAGACGGGCGCCGACACGTGGAAGCGCAAGGAATCCGCAAAAACCGGTGGCGGAGGCGTGTGGGGCGCGCTGTCACTGGATGTCACCACCGGTGAGCTGTTCGTGCCAGTGGGCAACCCCTGGCCGGATATCGACGTGGGCTATCGTCCCGGTGACAACCTGTTCACAGATTCGGTGGTAGTGCTGGACGCGCACACCGGCGCGCTCAAGTGGTGGCACCAGGTGGCGCCAGCTGATTGGCAGGATCTGGACATGGTTGCAGCACCGGTCCTGTATCGCGACAGCAGGATCCGCGACCTGGTGGTGATCGCAGGCAAGGATGGCTATGTCACGGCCATCGATCGCAAGACGCGCAAGGTGGTGTTCCGCACCCCCGTCACCACTGTCGAGCACATTTATTCCAAGCCCTCGCCGCAAGGTTCGAAGATGTGCCCTGGTTATGCCGGAGGCGTGGAATGGAATGGGCCGGGGCTGGACCAGGCCAACAAGCTGCTGGTGGTGGGCGCCGTGGATGCCTGCTTCATGGTCAAGCTGGGCAAGACTGAATACGCGCCGGGCCAGGCCAGTTTCGGCGGCACCATCGAGCCGGTGGGGCCGACCACCGGGTGGATCACGGCCGTCGACAGCGAGACTGGCGAGGTGCGCTGGAAATATCACGCCGAGAAGCCTGTGGTCGCGGGCGTTACTCCCACCGCCGGCGGCATCACCTTTGCCGGCGATCTTGCCGGCAACCTTCTGGTGTTCAATACCAAGACCGGGCAGCTGGTGCATACGGCGCGGGCGGGCGGAGCCATGGCCGGAGGCCTGGTCACATATGACATCGGTGGCAAGCAATACGTGGCGTTTGCAGCGGGCAACATATCGCGCAATGCGTTTGGTGATCTTGGCATGCCCAGCGTGGTGATCATGACGCTCAATCCGCAAAAGGCCGCCACTACCTTTGACGCGACGAAGATGAATGCTGCCGCCGCCGCCAATACGGGCAAGGCCAGTGGGCGTCGCTTGTATGGGCAGGTGTGTGTGTCCTGTCATGGAGAGGACGGCAATTTCATTGCGGATCACAAGTTGAGCACGCTGGCCGCGCGTCGCAACCTGGCATCGACAATCGATTACGTAAAGAATCCCAAGGCACCCATGCCGAAGATGTTTCCGGAACTGCTGACTGAACAGAATGTCATTGACGTGTCCACATGGATACATGAGGAGCTTCGCAAATGAACAATGCAATCAGGATGGTGACCGCTGCAGCGCTGCTGGCCTTGGCGCCATTGGCTGCCTTTGCCGGCTACGCTGACGATCGTGCGGAAATCGAAAACCTTTCCAACAAATACATGGTTGCTGTCGATGCAGGCGACATTGAAACCGTGATGTCCACCTGGGCCGATGATGGAGTGCTGGACTGGGTGGGTGGTGTGGAGAACGGCAAGGCCGCGATCCGCAAGGCCATGTCCAATTTCGGCGGTTCCCGCCCCGTCAATATCCCCGAGGGAGCGACCTCGCGACCGCGCACCCGCCACCAGATCATCAACCACGTCATCGACGTGACTGGCAACACGGCCAAGACAACGGCGTACTGGTTTGCGCTGACCAACAACACGCCCCAGAAGGATGTGCAGCTGCTGTACTTCGGCCACTATGAAGATGACATGGTGAAGGTCAACGGCAAGTGGCTATTCAAGAAGCGCAAGGTGTTCAACGAGTCGGAGAAAAATCGCGCCGTGTACTACCCTGGCCTGAACGAAAAAGACCCGCGCACCAAGGCAAAGTAGCGCAAGGGCTGCGGGCGAGGTCCCGGGGACTATACGGCCCGGCGCAGTAACGGGTGGATCAGGCGCCGCCAGGCCAGCGCCAGGCCGGTATAGGCAAGAAAGCATGCCGCCAGGGACGCGATGCCAGCCAGTGTCTGGCCAATAAGTCCGTACTGCTCGCCCGTGTGTATAAAGCGGAACCAGGTTCGGGCGCGCTGCCCGCGGGTCTGCGCATTGGCCCCAGGCGCTGGCGGCGGTGTGAGGCGCACCACGCTGGCATCCCGCGCGGCAAGGGTCAGTGTCTGGCGCGGCGGCCGCAATTCCTTTGACTGCAGCTCGATCGCGATATCCACAGTGCCTGACGCACCCGTCAGGGGAATGGTGATGCGTCTCCAGTTCGGGACCTGGCCGGAAGCGACGGTGAGTATCGTTTGCAGGCTGGCACGTGATGCGTCGGCGTCGGGTGCCAGTGGGCGTGGCGCGCGCGCCGGGCCACCACCGCCACCTGGTCCTGGTGGGCCGCCGCGTTGCGGCGTCGATTCACCGAATGCTGCATACACCAGGTTGTTGGCCCAGCCATAAGACATGACCACGCCCGACAACGCGATCAGAAACAATGGCGCCAGCATCCAGAAACTAAATACATGGTGCCAGTTGAAGTCGCGAACTTTCGAATTGACGTAGCGTGTCCGGAACAGCATCAGCCCACGCAGCGTCCGCCATCTCCATACCGCCGGCAGCCACAGGTAAATCCCGCTGGCGATGATGAACAGGAACAGCAGGTTCGCCACGTCCATGAGGTTGGCCCGCGTGCTGCGCGGATCGCCTCCCATCCAGCGGTGCCAGTCTTCCACTGCACGGAAGAAGTCGCGCCATGGACGGGTCAGGTCTGGCGTTACCGCTCCGGTAAACGGATTGAGCAATATCGACGCGTCCCGTCCCGCCTGCACCACCACCAGTCTTGAAGGATCGGCATCGAAAACCAGGCTTGCGCGCGCGTCCGCGGGAACTGCAGCTCGCGCGCGCACGGCCAGCGTATCGGCGTCGAGATGCCCGGTCCCGGGCATTGGGTCGACGCGATTGCGCTTCCCGACGCCGTCGACGATCTGGCGCTCATAGGTCAGCAGCACGCCGGTGACCGACATCAGGACGATCAGCACACCCGCCGTGACTCCACAGCCCAGATGGGTCCAGAACAGCATGCGGCGAAAGGTCGAACCGGGAACGGGACTCATCCGCCAGACTATAGAGGAGTCTGTTCCCCAGTGCGATTCTCGTGATAGCGTGCAGCGACCATGGGCATCAACTTCGCCGGCGATCCGACCGCAACGGGTTTCTTTGCGCCATTGCGCTTCGAAGCGGATGTGCATGATTGCGAGGTGGAGGGCGAGATACCCTCCCAGATCCATGGCACGTTCTATCGCTCCTGCCTTGACCGGCAGTATCCGCCGCGGTTCCAGGACGATACGCCCTACAACGCCGACGGTGCCGTGGACATGTTCCGCATCGCCAACGGGCATGTGGATTTTCGTACGCGCTATGTTCGCACAGCACGTTACGAAGTCGAGCATGCCGCGCGTCGTGCGCTGTTCGGGAAATACCGCAACCGCTACACGGACGAGCCGCAGGTGGCTGCCTTAAGCCACAACACGGGAAACACCACGCCGATTCTCTACAACGGGATGTTGCTGAGCATGAAGGAGGACAGCCCGCCGATGGCGATGGATCCGCACACGCTGGCGACGCTGGGTGAATACACATTTAACGGCAAGATGACGGCGAAGACGTTCACTGCGCATCCCAAGATCGACCCGCGCACCGGCGAGATGATCGCCTTCTCCTACGAGGCGCGCGGGGACGCCACGGCGGACATCGCGGTGTGGATCTTCGACCGGTCCGGAAAGCTCCAGCGTGAAATCTGGTTCCGCTCGCCGGTGGTGAGCATGATGCACGACATGGCGATCACCGATCGTCACATCATCCTGCCCACGACGGGCATGACCACCAGTCTCGAGCGCCTGCGCGAGGGCAAGATTCACTGGGCCTACGACAAGGACCTGCCATGCCACGTGGCCATCATCCCGCGGGATGGCGAGGCCCGCGACGTACGCTGGTTCCGTGGCACGCCGCAACAGGCCATGCTGCTGCATGCGATCAATGCCCGCACCGAAGGAAACCGCGTGATTCTCGATGCGCCGGTGGGTGCTGGAAATTTCCATGCATTCTTTCCCAACCTCGACGGTTCACCTTATCAGGTCGATTCGGCGGCGCAGACGCTGCGCCGATGGACTTTCGACCTGGGCGCTGCGGGTGATGGCTGGCACGAAGAGATCCTGTTCAACGGGATGCGCGCGACGACTATGGTGCGCATGGACGACCGCTTCATGACCCGACCTTTTCGCTACAGCTATATGCTGATGGTGGATCCGGATGTCCCCTTCGATCGCATCCAGGGCGGGAATCTTGCCGTGCGAGTTGCGAATGCCTGGTACCGGCTTGATCACACTACCGGCAGGCATGATCGTTTTGTTCCTGGCAATACCCATGGCCTGTCTGAGCCGCAATTCGTGCCACGCAGTGCGGATGCGCCGGAGGGCGATGGCTTCCTGGTGGGCGTGGTCAATGATTTCGCCTTGATGCGTTCGGAACTGGTGATCGTCGATGCGCAGCGTCTGGAAGCGGGCGCCATTGCGCGAGTCCTGTTGCCGTTCCGCCTGCACACGCAAGTGCACGGCTGGTGGGTGTCCGCTGCCGATCTCCCGTTTGCAGCCTAGGGCGTCTGTTCCAGTATCCATCGCGCAATCGCCTGCGCATCTGCGGCCGACACATGTTCATTGGGCACCATGGGAACCACGCCCCAGTTGCCCCCGCCACCCAGAACGATCTTCTGCGCCAACACTTCCGTCATGAGTTCGCGGTTCGCGCCATAGCGGGCAGCAATTGCCTGGTAGGGCGGACCCAGCAGTGGCTGCTTCAACTGGTGGCAGGCGTAGCACCGGCTCTTCTGCACCAGGGATGCGCCATCCAGGGGTCGCGCTGGAGTGGTCTGCGTTGCTGCAGGCACCGGCACTGACGCGATAGTCGCCACTCCCGGTCGCGCGGGCATGGAGCGTTGCAGGCGAACCTTTGCATAGGCGTCGTCGCCCGGATCGATGATCAGCGCCATGCGCGGGCCGTGCACCTGCTCGACGATGTTTGCATACGAGGTGATCAGGTGTCCGGTGTCGGGATCCACATCGACCATGCGCATCATGGCCCCCGTGCGCGGCATCGGCAGCACTGCAAATGACTTGTCCGCGGGGTTGAAACGATAGATGGCGTCGGCGTTGGACGTGGGTATCCACACCACCTTGCGCACCGGGTCCCAGGTCACAGCATAGGGTGCGCTCGCCAGGTCGGGCAGATCGTAAATCCCGATCTGTCGATGTGCCAGGGTGTCGTACTCGATCAGTTGCCCACGGCCGTACAGCGGAACAAACAGGATTCCCGCTTCGTTGATGGCCAGCCGTCGGGGACCGGAATTCATCGGTAGCACCACCGAGTCCTCGAACTTGCGCGTCTCGGTGTTGAAGCTTCCGAAGCGACCGATGGCCAGCTGCGTGTACCAGATGTGCTTGCGATCCGGTGACATCGCCAGCCCGTACAGCGAACCGTTGGCGGGGCGCCCTTCGATCAGTGGTGCGCGATAGATCTCGCTGCGGCCCGTTTGCGGATCCAGGTAGCCTACCGAGTTGTTGACCACATCCGAGAACCAGACCAGGCCCTTGCGGTCCGTGAGTATGGTGTGGTCGGCCCCGAAGCTCAGGTCGTGGATGCCCGTGGTCTTGCCATGGATGTCCTTCATGGGCCAGGTCTTCCAGGTTTCGTTCTCGACATCCAGACGTGCCACGACACTGGAAACAAACGGCGCGATCCACAGGCTGCCATCGGGACCGCGATGCAACGAATGCGGGCCCACGGGCCCGGTCCAGGGAATCTCCAGCGCCTGGTAATGTCCGGTAGCCGGATCGACCTTGAGTATGCGGTTGCTGGCCACGTCGGCCACGTACAGTTGCCGGTGACTGCCCAGCAGCACCGCTTCGCGTATGGCATTGGGTCGTGGCAGTTCGAACTCGGAAATGGAGGTACGTGGTGTGACTGCCAGAGGCGCGCCCCATTTGTAACCCGACACCTCGTTCATGCGACCCGGAAAATTCCTGCTGAGGAAGTTGACGACACTGTCGCCGTCGCCGACGGAGTAGACGTTTCTTGCGTCCGGTGGCGCCGCGTCCGGCCCACGACTGAACTCCTCGGCGGACACGAAGTTCATGTAGCTCACGATCGCAGACCAGCCGCGGCGCGTGATATCCGTGCGTGCGTCTCCCGGCACGTCCGCAATGGCATTTGCGTAATTACGGAACTGGGGCGCCGGAACCTGGTGACACCCGATACAGTCCAGGATGAACGTGGAGTTGGACTCATGATCGCCCACGGTACGCAGCCAGGCTGATGGCGGCGCTGAGCGCACCTGGTTGGTTGTCGGGCGGGCAAGTACGGTGAGCTGCAAGTCGCCGCTGGCGCTGTTGGCAAAATGACTGTTCAGGATCTCATGCCCCAATGCGCGCAGGCTCACCTTGAGTTCGTGGCCATCGCCCAGGCCGTCGCGTGCGGGAAACTCAAAGCGGCCTGCCGCATCAGTGAAGACTGTCAGTGCAGTCGGGCCGGGCTGCGGACTTTCGATGCTTACCATTGCGCCGGCCAGCGGTTGGCCGTTGAGGTCAACGATTCGACCCGACAGGCTCGCCGCGTAGGTCGGTGCCACGACCAGTGCCAGCGCAAGTGCCACCAGGCCGGAAATCCGCCAGTTGCTAACCATGTCGCCCCCTTGCTTGTGTATTGAAGGTAGCACGGGCGCCACGGCGTTCAATGGGGTTAGGATCGGGTCATGACCGGTATGGAAACCGTTGTGTCCCTGGCGCTGGGGATCGCGCTGGCCGCAGCTGTGGGTCTGCGCATTTTCGTGCCACTGCTGGTGGTGTCCGTGGCCGCCTGGTTTGGCAAGGTCCACCTGGCTGCGAGTTTCGCCTGGCTTGGAACAGTGCCTGCCATGGCCATGTTTGGCGTGGCGGCTGCGGTGGAAATTGCGGCGTATTACGTACCCGGACTGGACAACATGCTGGACGCCATCGCGACGCCCGTGGCCCTCGGGGCCGGAACCATGATGGTAGCGGCGCCTTTGTGGGACATGCCACCGCTGTTCAAATGGACCGCTGCCATAATCGCCGGGGGTGGAGCAGCGGGCATAACCCACGGAGTCACTTCGCTGCTGCGCGCCAAGTCCACAGTAGTCACTGGCGGATTGGGCAATCCGGTTGTGGCGACCACTGAACTGGGCGGCGCCCTGGGGCTCTCGCTGCTGGCCCTGGCACTGCCAGTGATTGCACTGCTGCTGGTGGTGGTGATGATATTGGCCATCTTGTGGATGCTGCGGCGCCTGCGCGGGAGAACTGCATGAGTGAGCACAAACGCACGGCGATGATTGTCGGCGCCTCGCGCGGGCTGGGCCTGGGTCTTGCCAGGGAACTGGCGCATCGAGGATGGCAGGTGATTGCTACCGTGCGTAGCGCCAGCGTGCCAGGTGAACTTGCAACGGCAATAGCCAAATCCTCCGGGCGCCTCAGCACCGCCACGGTGGATGTGGATTCGACCGCCAGTGTAGACGCGCTGGTGGCAGCGCTGTCCGGGCGCAAGCTTGACCTGCTGTTCATCAATGCAGGTGTGGCGGGTCCCAAGCATCAATCTGTTGACCTGGTGAGCGCCCAAGAACTGGCCGCGGTATTCACCACCAATGCGATTGCGCCGGTGCGGATTGCGCGACGCCTGCTTGCCAATGTGATTGATGGTGGCACCGTGGCGTTCATGTCGTCGCGCATGGGGTCGGTGGCCGACAATCTGTCGGGAGGCATGGACCTGTATCGCGCCAGCAAGGCGGCGCTAAACTCGCTGACGCGCAGTTTTGTCGCCACGGTCGCGCATGACCGCAAGGTCGCTGTGCTGACGCTGCATCCGGGTTGGGTTCGAACCGATATGGGAGGCGGAGCAGCGCCGCTGAGCATTGCGGAAAGCGTAGGTGGACTGGTCGATGTGCTGGAGACTCCGCAGTCCGTCAAGCACCGTTTTCTGGACTATCAGGGCACCGAATTGCCCTGGTAGTCAATCCAGCAGGATGGTCTTGGTCTCGGTATAGGCGTGGAAGTTTTCCGGTCCGCCCTCGCGGCCAATGCCCGACTGCTTGAATCCGCCGTATGGCGCGAGAAAATCCATCCTGAGTCCGCCCTGGCCCACGCAACCGGTGCGCAGCTGCCTGGCCACGCGATACGCCGCTTCGTTGTCGCGGGTTAGTACCGCGCCATTGAGTCCATAGATTGAATCGTTGGCGATGCGAATGGCGTCCGCTTCGCTGTCAGCCGCTATCAGGCAGATCACGGGCCCGAAGATTTCTTCCTGCGCAATGGTCATGCGATTGTCGACATTGGTGAACAACGTGGGCTCGAAGTAGTAGCCGGTCGACAGATGCTTAGGTCGACTGCCACCACAGGCCAGCGTCGCGCCTTCCTGCTTGCCCTTGGCAATGTAGCCTTCCACACGCCGCAGCTGGCGTTCCATGGCCAGAGGTCCCATCTGCGTGGTGGGATCATTTGGGTCGCCGACCTTGACCTGTGCCATGGCCTTGCAGATGGCCGCTGCCAGCGCGTCGTACCTGGGTCGCGACACGATGACGCGGCTGAGCGTGGCGCACACTTGTCCGGACATGGTGCAGATGGTGCCGGTGAGTACGCCGGCAGCTTCCTCGACCGGAAAATCGTCGAGGACAATAGCCGCTGACTTGCCGCCCAACTCCAGTGTGCAGCGCGCAATGCGATCGGCACACACTGATGCGATGCGGCGCCCGGCCACCGTGCTGCCCGTGAACGACACCTTGTCCACACCGGGATTGCGCACCAGGTAATCCGAGGCCTCCCGATGCGCCGGCACGAGATTGATGACGCCGGGAGGAAAGCCTGCTGCCGCCGCGCACTCGGCAATGATGTAGGCCTCTAGCGGCGTTTCCGGCGAGGGCTTCATGATCACGGTGCAACCGGCCACCAGTGCGGGCGCAATCTTCTGCGTCATGATGGCGAACGGCGCGTTCCAGGGTGCGATGGCGACCACTACGCCCACGGGCTCGCGCACAATGACTGCAGTGCCCGGGCCCATGGAAATGGGCTGGCGCGTCTCGAAGGCGTAGGTGCTGGCCAGCCCTGCGAAATACTGCAGCTGGAATGCGCCACCACCCACCACCATGGGCGCAAAGCTTGCCAGTCCACCCATCTGGTCGGTCCAGGCGCGGGTGAGCTCCCCCATGCGCGCCCCCAGCAGCTCGGCCAGCTTTTGAACATACGTGCCACGCTCGACATGGGTCATGCGTGGCCACGGACCATTGTCGAAGGCCGCGCGCGCGGCGGTCACCGCACGATCCATATCCGCTTCGCGCGCTTCGGCAACGCGCGCGAACACCTTCTCGGTGGCGGGGTTGACGATCTCGATGCGGCCCTGCGTCGATGGCTCGACCCAGTGGCCACCGATATAGAGCCGTTCAGGCTGCGCGATGGCAATGCCGGCTATCTGGCTCATTTGAACAGCCTGGGGGCGAAATCATCGAGGTAACGGCGCCAGTTGATCCAGGTGTGGCCGCCCGTGCTCTCGTGGTATTCATGCTTGATCGCATACTTGTCTAACATGCCGCGAGTCGGTGCCACGGTGCCATGCAGGAAATCGTCCTTGCCCATGGCGTAATACACCAGCTTGAGTTCCTTCGCATCGCGTTTGAGTGCGCCATCGTTGGCCGTCTCATAGCGGGTGACGTCGGCCGTGTTGCCATTCATCCCCAGTCCCATGCTGAAGATGCCGATGTAATGGAACAATTCCGGGTGCGTCAGGCCGAAGCGGATTGTGTGTGAGCCGCCCATGGAAAGGCCGGCCATCGCGCGTGCATCGGGATTGTTGATGGTGCGGAAATCATGTTCGATCTTCGGCATGAGATCTTTTATCAGGTCGTCACCAAAGTCCGTGTTGGCAAGGATGTCGGCCCCGGGCCGATCTGGCGTATGCCCGAACGGCATCACGATGATCATCGGTTTCGCCTTGCCCGCCGCGATCAGGTTGTCGAGGATGTAGTGCGCATGCCCGGTGCCGGTCCAGCTGTCGTCGCTGTCGCCCGCGCCATGAACCAGGTACAGCACTGGATAGCGCTGCGTCGAAGTCAGGTATCCCGGGGGCGTATACACATGGGCACGACGCTTGGCGCCCAGCGACTTCGACCAGTATTCATACGTCGAAACCAGGCCGTGCGGCACATCCTTGTTATAGGTCTGGAATGCGCCTTCAGGTCCCAGCACCTCGAAGGTGGAGTTGGTGCCCACTGCTTCCTGAGTGAAAGCAGTGCCCTGCGGGTCCGGAACACGGGCACCATTTACGGCAAAGTTGAAGCGGTAGTTGTCAGGTGAGACCGGCTTGTCGGTGGTGACGCTCCAAAGGCCCTTGCTGTCCTTTGTCATCGGCAGGCCTGAAGGTCCGCCACCCATGCCCATTGGAATCACATCTGCAATGTCGGTGCTGGTAACACGCGCCTCAGTGGCCGCCGGCGCGCAAACGCGAAACGTGACGCGCCTGTCCGGCAACACTTCCACCGACTTGAATCCGGATGGACCGGTGACGAAACCGCGCGGCAGGCAGGTTTCGGGTGCAGCTGCCGCTGGTGCGGCGGCTTGCTGGGCGTAAATGGTGCCTGCGGCTGACAGCAGTACAGTGCCGGCCAGTAGTCGCAGCAGATTGGATTGATAGTTCATGAGTCCATGCTACCCGCCTATCGGAGCACTCGCCATGCCAGCCAGGTTCCCGTGGCACACACGGCGGTGACCCTAGCCAGCAACAACAGGACGATGAAATCCCAGACGGGACGAGTGCGCAGCCCTGGCAGATCCATGTTGTGCAAGGCCGATTCCCACCAGCGCGTCCGGCGGGAGTTGAGATCCAGCGTCTGGACAGTTCCAGTGGCGGGATCCACATATATGCGTGTGTGTCCCACGTCGTCCAGGATCAACCTGAACACTGGCAAGGCAACTGCTTGCTTGTGTCCATAGTAGTAGGCGTCTTCCTGTCTCAGCGAATCCAGTGAGAGCACGCGCGCGCCCAGATGTGCGGATGCTGCTGCAACGTCCGCGCGTTGAATCTCGACGTTAGACGCCATTGCATTGAGTCTTTGCGAGCTGCCGTCCTGCCGGAATGCGGTCACATGGAATACGCCATTGAAGGGGGTCACTTGAATCTCAACGTACCGGCTCAGTTCGTCGCCATGCTCAAGCATGAAGCGCTGCAGTTCCTGCCATCGCGCTGTTCCCGTCAAATCGTGGCCATAAATGCCATCGTCATTGTTTTCCAGCAGTCCCCAGGGATTCATGGTCATGAGGCCGCTGAACACCCAGGTCAGCGCTAGCACACCAAAGAACACACCTGCAATGTGATGCCAGTTCCAAAGTCCGCGAAACGGAAACTTCCTGCCGCGCCTACGCCAGTTGATCCGCGAAACGCCCAGGAACAATCCGGCCACGGTCAGGAATGTGCCTGCAGCTGCAGTCCAGATGACAACCTGGGTCCAGACGCGCGGCTTGCTGCGCAAAACCGTCGGATAGAGCCAGTGAGGAATGGCTCCCATCCAGGCCCATGTCCGTTCGCGACGATTGGTGTCCTGGATGACTTCGCCAGAGTTGCCACTGACGTATACCTCTGAGCCTGCGGCGTCGTTGAATGCCAGATGATGCACGGGGTGGTTGCGACCCGCGGACATCAGGGTCCACTGGTCAATCCTGTCGAAAGCCAGTTGCGAGGGTGCAGACACCAGGCCTGCGCCGCGGCCATAACTGGCAGCGATTTCCTGAACCTGTTGCGCGGTGCGATCGGGCAGGGCCTCTCCCGAGCGCAGGTCGAACGCACCCGCGCCAGGCACCCTCAAGACGGGAACGCCCGACACCATGTTGATTCGTGTGCCTGAAAGATCCTGCACAGGGAGCGCTGGCGGGTTCTGGCAACAGCCATTCAGATTCAGGCTGGCAAGCCCGCGCAATCGCTCCGCATTGGTCAGCTCCGGATAGCCCTGATACATCATCACGAAACCGGACAGGCACCACAGTGTCATCAGCCATCCGACCGCGACGCCGGTGTAGCGGTGCAGGAAGGCGATGGTGAGAAGCATGGGCGACTACTTTGGCATCCGGGGTTGTTATTCGATACTGTATGGATATACAGTTACCTATGGCAACTGAAATACCAGTTTCCGGGTTCAAGGGACGCGGGGCGCTTTCGAATCCGTCCAATCGCTTTTCTTCCGCGCACAGCGAGCACGTCGATGACGGGTGGCACCAGGATGAGTTGCCAGAGTCCATCGCCACCGAGATCAGGGTCGATGCCTCACGCAGCATAATCGCCCGCAACGAATCCCCTGATATTCCCTATGACCAGTCGATCAACCCTTATCGCGGCTGCGAGCACGGTTGCGTGTTCTGCTATGCGCGCCCCAGCCATGCATATCTAGATCTTTCGCCGGGCGTGGATTTCGAAACCCGGCTCCTTTACAAGCCCGATGCCGCAGCGTTGCTGCGCCAGGAACTGGCGCGGCCAGGGTACAAATGCCGCCAAATCATGCTGGGTTCGAATACGGATCCTTACCAGCCCATCGAGCGCCAGTTGGGCGTGACCCGCTCGATACTGGAAGTTTTGGCACAGGCCCGTCACCCCGTGGCGATCACCACGCGCAGTACGCTGATACTGCGCGACCTGGACCTGCTTGGGTCCATGGCGGCGCAGGGATTGGCCAGTGTCTACATCAGCATCACTACGTTTGATGCGGACCTCAAACGCAAGCTGGAACCGCGCTCTGCCGCGTCCCCGGCAAGGTTGCATGTGATTCGGGAATTAACGGCCTCTGGGGTGCCCGTGGGCGTGATGGCAGCGCCCATCATTCCCGCGATCAACGACAGTGAGCTGGAGGCGATTCTTGAGCGTGCGGCAGCGGCCGGGGCAACCCGCGCGGGATACACATTGCTGCGCTTGCCATATGAGGTCAAAGACCTGTTTCGCGAATGGCTGGCGCAGCACATGCCCGACAGGGCTGCGCATGTGATGTCCCTGATCCAGGCTGCGCGCGGCGGCAAAGACAATGACCCACAGTTTGGCAGTCGCATGAGGGGCAGTGGCGCCTGGGCGCAGCTGCTGCGTGCCCGGTTTCACCTCGCGCGTCGCAGGCTCGGACTGAATCCGGATCGCGACCTGCAACTGCATACCGAACTGTTTCGTCCTGCAGCGCTGCGGCCACAACTGGACCTTGGTTTCTGAACATCGCGCGGGACTTGTAACCGGACGCACAGCGGCCGCAAGATGCCGCACGACATGAGCTGGTCCCAGAACTACGATCCGTTGGGTTTGCCGTGGCTTTCCACGCTGCTCGCGACTCTTCCCCTGGCCGTATTGCTGGGCGGCCTTGCCATTATGCGATGGCGCGCGCCGGTGGCCGCGTTGGCGGGCCTGGCCGCGGCCTTGCTGGTGGCGACACTGGTGTTCGGCATGCCGGTCAAGCTTGCCTTGTCGGCTGCCGGGTTTGGCGCAGCCTATGGACTGCTGCCCATAGGCTGGATAGTCCTCAACATCATCTTCATGTACCAACTGACACTGGAGCGCGGCCAGTTCGCAGTGCTGCGCGATTCAATTGCCGGAATCGTCGATGACAGCCGGCTGCAGCTGCTGCTGATCGCCTTCTGCTTTGGCGCCTTCTTCGAAGGCGCGGCGGGCTTCGGTACCCCGGTGGCCGTGACCGGCGCGATGCTGATCGGCCTGGGCTTTGCGCCACTGCAGGCAGCAGGTCTCTCATTGATTGCCAACACCGCGCCTGTGGCTTTCGGCGCGCTGGGCACGCCACTGGTCACGCTGGCCGGAGTGACCAACCTGCCGCTCATCGATTTGTCGGCGGTGGTCGGACGCATGATGACGCCGTTTGCGTTGCTGGTGCCATTCTGGCTGCTGGTGGCTTATTGCGGGTGGCGAAGAACCCTGCAGGTCTGGCCCGCGGTGCTGGTGGTGGGGTTAAGTTTCTCCGTCACGCAATTGCTGATCTCAAACCTGCATGGGCCGTGGTTGACGGCGATTGGCGCGTCGCTGGTATCCATCGCATCGCTGGTCTTGCTGGTGCGCATCTGGAAGCCGGCGAGCCCGATGCGCATCGCCAGTGCGTCAACCAATGCACCCGCCACTGCGCCGGCTGCGTTGTCCGGATCGGCCGTGCGCAAGGCATGGATGCCATGGATCATCCTCATGGTGCTGGTGTTCGTGTGGGGCCTGCCAGACGTCAAGGCGTGGCTCGACGGCATCTTCCATATATCCACACCATTCCCGGGTCTGCACATGCAGGTGCAGCGCATGCCACCGGTGGTGGCCGCGCCGCAATTGGAAGCAGCAATGCTCAACCTCAACCTGTTGTCTGCCACCGGCACGGCAATCCTGCTGGCCGGCGTGATATCGGGATTGCTGCTGGGCGCACGGCCGCTGCAGATTGCCGGCACTTACCTGCGCGCGCTCAGACTGGTTGCGCCTTCCTTGTTGACCATCGCGGCCATGCTGGCGCTGGGTTACCTCACGCGCTACGCGGGCGTGGATGCCACGCTGGGCCTGGCGTTCGCCGCAACGGGCGTGCTGTATCCCTTCTTCGGAACCCTGCTGGGGTGGCTGGGCGTGGCGGTGACCGGTTCCGATACGGCATCGAATGTGCTGTTCGGCGGGTTGCAGAAAGTAACCTCCCAGCAACTGGGGCTGTCGCCGGTGCTGATGGCGGGGGCCAATAGTGCCGGCGGCGTCATGGGCAAGATGATCGACGCGCAGAGCATTGTCGTGGCGTCAACCGCAACCCGCTGGTTCGGCCAGGAAGGCCGGATACTGCGATTTGTGTTCCTGCACAGCCTGGCGCTGGCAGCGTTGGTCGGGCTGGTGGTAATGCTGATGGCCTACGTGCCGCCGTTCACGCTGCTCGTTCCACACTGATCCCCATGGATGTCATCAAGGCGCTGCGCGAGGTCCTGCCCGCGAACTGCGTGCTGTCTGCGCCTGAGGACACGCGACCGTTCGAATGCGATGGCCTGACGCTGATCCGGCAGATCCCGATGGTGGTGGTGTTGCCGGAGAACCTGCAGCAACTGCAGCGCGTGCTTAAATTCTGCAATGACAGGCAGGTGCCCGTGGTACCGCGTGGCGCGGGAACGGGATTGGCGGGAAGTGCCTTGCCGCATCCCGCGGGCGTGCTGCTTTCCATGGCCAAGTTCAACCGCATCCTGCACATGGACGTGCGTGAACGCACCGCGACGGTAGAGCCGGGGGTGCGCAATCTCGCCATCTCGGAAGCTGCCGCGCCGCATGGCCTGTACTACGCCCCGGACCCTTCCAGCCAGATCGCCTGCACTATTGGCGGCAATGTGGCCGAGAACTCCGGTGGTGTGCACTGCCTAAAGTACGGCCTGACGCTGCACAATGTGATGTCTGTGCGCGGACTCACCATGGCGGGCGAGGAACTGCTGCTGGGAAGTCATGCGCTGGACGCGCCAGGCCTGGACCTGCTGGCACTGTTCGTAGGTTCAGAAGGAATGCTCGCGATCATCACCGAAGTCACTGTGCGACTGGTACCGATTGCGCAGGTCGCGCGCTGCATCATGGCCAGCTTCGCAGATGTGGAGCATGCGGGGGACGCAGTGGAGGCATTGATTGCAGCGGGGATTATCCCCGCCGGGCTTGAAATGCTGGACCAGGCGGCATCGAGATTGGTCGAGCCATTCGCCAAATGCGGATACGACCTTGACGCGGCTGCCGTGCTGCTGTGCGAGTCGGATGGAACGGCGGAGGAAGTGGAAGCCGAGATCGCGCGAATGGCTGATGTATTACGGGCAGCGCGGGCAACGCGAGTGCAGGTTTCCCGCGATGAGGCTGAGCGCCTGCGGTTCTGGGCTGGACGCAAGAACGCATTCCC
This sequence comes from Pseudomonadota bacterium, assembly GCA_039932715.1. Lineage (GTDB taxonomy): Bacteria > Pseudomonadota > Gammaproteobacteria > Steroidobacterales > Steroidobacteraceae > ZC4RG30. Next base: position 59,886 of record JBDTPN010000011.1, read on the forward strand.
CGCCGCGGGCCGCGCTGCGCCGGCCTATTACTGCACCGATGGCACGATTCCGCGCAAGCATCTCGGTCGCATGTTGAAGTCCATCCAGGCCATGGAGCTGCGCTACGGCCTGCGCTGCCCCAATGTCTTTCATGCCGGCGATGGCAACTTGCACCCGTTGATACTGTTTGATGACAGTGATCCGGACTCGGTGGCGCGTGCGGAAGCCTTTGGTGCCGAAATCCTGGAGGAGAGCATCAGGCTGGGCGGCACAATCAGTGGTGAACATGGCGTGGGCATGGAAAAGCTCAATCAGATGTGTTCCCAGTTTGATCGCCAGACACTCGATGCGTTCCTGGGCGTCAAGCGTGCGTTTGATCCTTCAGGACTGTTGAACCCGGGCAAGGTGGTGCCGTCGCTGCATCGCTGCGCCGAATACGGCCGGATGCGCATCTCGGCAGGAGCCGTGCCGTTTCCCGACTTGCCGCGGTTCTGATGGATGCCGTGCTCGACGAATTGATCTCGCGCGTCCAGGCCGCCGCAGACGCGCGCCGGCCGCTGCGCATACGCGCCGGGGGCACCAAGGATTTCTACGGCAATGCGCCGCGCGGCGATCTGCTTGATCCGCGCGTGTGGAGCGGCATCGAGAGCCATGAACCCAGCGAACTTGTAATAACCGTTCGCGCGGGCACGCCATTGCGCGAAGTGGAGGATGCACTGGCTGCGACAAACCAGATGTTGGCCTTCGAGCCGCCGCACTTCGGAGAGGCCGCAACCATAGGCGGATGTGTTGCCGCCGGATTGTCCGGACCGCGGCGCAATTCGGCCGGATACACCCATGGCGGCGTGCGCGACTCAGTGCTGGGCGCGCGGTTGCTGGATGGAAGGGGGCGGCTGTTGCGCTTCGGTGGCACGGTCATCAAGAACGTAGCGGGCTATGACGTGTCGCGGGTGCTGGCCGGATCGCTGGGCATGCTGGGGGTGATCATCGATGTGTCGCTCAAGGTGTTGCCACGGCCAGCGACGGAAGCGACGCTGCGTTTCGATTTGGACGAGGCACAGGCGCTCCATCAACTCAATCAATGGGGCGGACGACCTTTGCCGATTTCCGCCAGCTGCTGGCGCGACGGACAACTGTGGCTGCGTCTTTCCGGATCGCAGGCGGCAGTCAGCCAGGCTGCGCAATCGCTTTGCCAGGAAGGGCGGGGTGGCGACTGCCTGGACGCAACAGAAGTGATTTCATTCTGGCGTGATCTTCGCGAACAAAATGCTGGTTGGTTTGCGGGCGCCACCGCCCTGTGGCGCGTTTCTGTTCCCACCACCGCAGAGCCGCTGGACTTGGGAGACCAGTGCATCGAGTGGGGCGGCGCGTTGCGCTGGGTACGCACGTCCATGCCTGCAACGACGATTCGTGAACGGGCCCGGGTGTTGGGCGGTCATGCAACCTTGTTCCGTGGTGAAGATCGTTCCCAGGGAGTGTTCACACCACTGGCTGCGCCGCTTGCCGCGATTCACCAGCGCCTCAAGGAGGAGTTCGATCCGGCGCGAATCTTCAATCCCGGCCGCATGTACGAGGGGCTGTAATTGGAAGCGCGGCTCACCGACGCGATTCGAGCCAGCCACGATGGCCAGGAAGCGGCCGACATCCTGCGCAGCTGCGTGCACTGCGGGTTCTGTACGGCCACTTGTCCGACTTACCAGTTGCTGGGAGATGAGCTGGATGGTCCGCGTGGCCGCATCTATCTCATCAAGCAGGTGCTGGAGGGCGATACGCCCACCGCAAGTACTCAGCTGCATCTGGATCGATGCCTGACATGTCGTGCATGTGAAACCACGTGTCCGTCGGGTGTGCAGTTCGGGCGATTGCTCGATATCGGGCGGCGCGTGGTCGATGAACAGGTGGCGCGTCCTTTCACGCAGAGAATATTCAGAAGTCTGCTGGCAACTGGATTGACCGGACCGCTATTCGCGCCGGCCTTGCGCGTCGCGCGGACCCTGGGACTGCAGCCGCCGCGCGTCGGCCCGGGGCAATGGCCGACGCGAACTCATGCACGCAAGATGCTGTTGCTGTCTGGTTGTGTGCAACCTGCGATGGCGCCCAACATCAATGCGGCCACGGCGCGCGTGCTGGATGCGTTGGGCATACAGGTGCACGTGGCAACTGGCAGCGGGTGTTGTGGCGCCATCCGCCACCATCTAACGCAGCAGCAAGGGGCGTTGGCTGACGTGCGACGCAACATCGATGCCTGGTGGCCGCATGTCGAGGCCGGCGTGGAAGCCATCATGATCAATGCGTCCGGCTGCAGCACCATGGTGAGCGAATACGGTCATCTGCTGCGCGATGATCCCGCCTATGCGCACAAGGCATTGCGCATCAGCGCGCTGGCGCGTGACCTCTCGGAGTTGTTGCCGCAACACGCCGAGTCGCTGGCAGCGATAACGCGCCACGCCGGCGCAACCCGCGTGGCATATCACGCGCCGTGCAGCCTGCAGCATGGACTCAAGGTGCGCGGTCTGGTCGAGAAGCTGTTGATGGGCATGGGGGCACAGCTGCTGCCGGTGGCAGAGGGGCACCTGTGTTGCGGATCGGCAGGTACATACACCTTGCTGCAGCCGCAGATCTCCAGGAAGTTGGGTCAATCCAAGGTGCGGGCGCTGATGGCGCCACGTCCAGACGTAATACTGTCGGCCAATATCGGTTGCCTGGCGCAGATCGCAAAAGGCGCGGACGTTCCCGTACAGCACTGGATTGAATGGGTGGATGCGCGGATAACTGATAGGGGCTAGGATTGGCCCATGCGCTCAATGCACCGGCTACTGGGCTTGTTCACCGCATCGTTGCTGCTGGGGGCCGCGGCCAATGCCCAGGATGCGAACTTTTCCCGGCCCATACCAGAACTCGAAAGACTGTTTGCCGCCGAACCGCTGGTGATCACGCAGGCACAAATCAGCAGGCCCAAGGCCAAGGGTGACATCACCCTGCGCGCGCAAGTGTCCTTCGGTGGTTCAGCGCCGGTGGAAGTGAAACTGCGTCATGCGGACCCCGGCGCTGACTCCTTCAATAATGTCCCGCGCTATGACCTGGCGGCTTACGAGCTGCAGAAACTGTTTCTCGAACCCGCCGAATACGTGGTGCCGCCTACGGCACTGCGCATGGTGGAGTTGGCGCAATTCGCCCGGTATTCACCTGACGTCAAGCGCACCTTCCCGGGCGCCGACCAGGTGCTGGCCGTGGTGCAATACTGGCTCAGCGACATCAAGGTGATTGCGGACGTTTATCTTCCCGACCGGTTCGCCACGGACCCCTTGTATGCGCGCCACATCGAGCAGCTCAATGTGCTCACTTACCTCATAGACCACCGCGATTCGAATGTGGGAAATTTCCTCATCGGCAAGCAGGAGCGCGCAGCGCGCGTGTTCTCCATTGATAACGGCGTGGCGTTCGCTTCTCCGGACAGCGATCGCGGCGAACTGTGGAGCGTTATGCGTGTGACCCGCCTGCCGGCCGATGTGGTTGCGCGACTGCGCAAGGTCACGCTGGCCACGCTGCAGGACAAGCTGGGCGTGCTGGCGCAATGGCAACTCAAGGACGGCATGTTTGTGCCAGTGGCGCTTACCGAGAGTCTTTCCGAAGCCCGGGGCGTGCGCCGCAAAGGTGACCAGGTGCAGATGGGGTTGACCAGGTCGGAGATCCAGTCTGTACAACGCCTGTTGGTGAAATTGCTGGCCGATGTCGATGCCGGCAAGATCACTGTTGTGCCGGTGCCGACGACCTGAGGCGCTGAAATGTCCATATCGCGTTGGCGCTTATCCGGGCTGTTGTTTTCGCTGCTGGCCACGGCGGTGGTGTGCGCGCAGCAGCCCGCTGCCGTGCAATGGAATGGCATCGCGAAGGTGATCGCATTTGCCGACGTGCACGGGGCCTACAACGATCTGCATGAATTGTTGCGGGATGCCGGGGTCCTGGATGCGCAGGATCACTGGGCCGCCGGGCGTACCCATGTCGTGAGCCTGGGTGACCTCATGGATCGCGGCCCTGACTCGCGCAAGGTGCTCGACCTGCTGATGAGGCTGCAGGATGAGGCGCTGGCGGCAGGCGGGCAGTTGCATGTGCTGCTGGGCAACCACGAGGCCATGAACCTCATGGGCGATCTTCGTTACGTCACGCCCGCGGAATTTGCCGCGTACGCGGACCTGGAAACGCCCGCGGATCGTGCCGGCAGCACACTTCCATCCGGCTATTTTGGAAAGCGTGCGGCTTTCCTGCCAGATGGAAAATACGGCAAGTGGCTGCTGGCACAGCCCGCGGTAATCAAGATCAATGACACGCTGTTCATGCATGCGGGGCCGGGGAGTGCACTAAAGGGACTAAGCCTGCAGGAACTCGACCTTCGCTATCGCACGGCGCTCACGGATTATCTTGGGCTGGTCTCGCGACTGGAGCAGGCCAAGCTGCTGCAGCCAGGGGACGAATACGATGCAAGGCCCAGGGTTGCTCGCGAGCGCCTGGCTGCGTTGGCCGCAAGCGGTTCGCCGCCTGACCCTGCATTGAGCGACATGCTGCGCCGCTTGGAAGTGGCGTTGGCCAATCCACTGTTGTCCGAAGACGGCCCCAACTGGTATCGCGGTGCCGCCCTGTGCAATGAAGTCACCGAATCGGACATTCTGCTGCCATTGTTGCAGCAGTTCGGCGCTGCAAGGGTGGTCGTTGGCCACACGCCCACGCGCGATGGCCGCGTGGTCACGCGCTTCGACGGTCGCGTCATCAAGCTGGACACCGGCATGAATCGGGCGGTTTACCGCGGGCATCCTGCGGCACTGTTTCTCGAACCCGGACTCAGTGTGCGCTATGCAGGTGAGCCCAAAGCCGTGCCGTTGCAGCCTGAAGGACTGTTCGTCGCGCCCAACGAAGTGGATGATGCCAGCGTGCTGGCGGCGCTTCGCGATGGGGAAGTAACCGTGACGGGCCCGCGAGCGCCCAATGAACTGGCGGTGTCCGCGAGCTTCGGCGGCAAGAAAATACCGGCGGTGTTCCTGGTGCTGGACGCAAATGCCGTCAAACGGGAAATCGCGGCCTACCGGATCGATCGCATGCTGGGGCTGGGTTTCGTGCCAGCCACGGTCGAACGTGAGGTGCAGGGCCAGCGCGGTGTGGTGCAGGGGCGTCCGCTCAAGTGGGTGACGCAGGCCGATGTGTCGCAGCAGGGCTTGCGCGGCGGTGGCTGGTGCAGCATTCCGCTGCAATTCCAGATGATGTATGCGTTCGACACATTGATTGGCAACGAAAACCGTACCCCCCGGTCAATATTGTTCGATTCCGACGACTGGCTCGTATATGGCACTTCTTACGAACGCGCGTTCGGCACTGGGGCAGGACTGCCGGCTTACCTCAAGACCCAACCGCCGGCGCCCGGCGCGGAATTTCGTCGGCGCGTGGGTTTGCTTGAAGAATCAGGATTGAAATCGGGGCTGGGCGAGCAGCTCGACAGCCGCGCACTCAAGGCCATTCTCGAGCGGCGCAACCTGCTGCTCAAACTGCCGGCGGCAGCAGCGGCCTCACCATAAAGGTGCTGCGCGCCTTGAGACCATCCAGGTCACTGGCAATTACCACCACGCGCAGTTCTTCGATCTCCAGGTGTTGCGGTAGCGTGCCGAAAAAGAATTGTTGCTGCCCATTGAAGTGCAGCCACCGCGGCAATGGCTTTCCGTCTTCACAGATCGCATGCAGCATCAATACATCGCCGGGGTCGGCATCCAGGAACGCGGTGGGCGGGACCTGGTGCCTGAACGACACTCCTGGAGTGCACTGCAGGTCAGGAATCGGATCCACTGCCTCGGGCGCGGTATTGCCCATGGACTCCAGGGTCTTGCTGCTGTAACTGCGCCCCATGGCCAGCGCAAGCAATATCCAGATCAATGCAAGCGCGAGGTTGAACAGCGCGAACTGGTGTGTGTCCCATACCAGCAGGTTGAGCCCCACATACACACCGCCGGCCATCAGCAGGTCGCCGAAGCGCCAGAAAAAGGTGTCGATGGCCATTTTGCCGTCGTACTTGGAATCGCGGTCCACCGGTAGAAACAGCGCCTGGCGCGTAGTGTTCATCAGCGAATAGTCAACGCCGTTGTCGGCCACTTTGACGCGACGAATCAGGGAGAAAAGCGGGATGAAGCCGCCCAGCATGGGCGAAAATGCCAGCAAGCCATAGCCCACCGCGACAATCACCGGGTGGACCAGCAGCGCGCCGCGCATGCCCATGAGGCGATAGACGCGCGCCACCAGCAGCAGCTGGATGGCCAGCCCGATCAGCGTCACCCAGAAATAGAAATTGGCCATGAACGCCGAGATGTATGTGCGCAAAGCCTCTTCGTCGCCGCCGATGGCCGCCATGTGCGCCAGGGCGTGGGTCTTCACGTAAGCGGCAAGTATGAATTCGCCGGTGGAGTTGATCCAGTTGAGCAGCACGACGAACATCGCGATCAACAGCAGGTAGCGGTCCCGCAGGACCAGGGCGATGCCGCCAAGCAGGTGCGGCACATGCTGCTTCTCATCGGTGGGAATGCAGCGAGAGCCTGCCGGAACCGCTGCGCGTTCGGGCGTCGCAAGCAGCAGCGTGGCGCCGAGGGCGCAGGTGGCAATGAGCAGCAGACCCATCGATGAAAGCGCCTGCACCGCAACCTGCGTCAGCTTTGCGCCCACAAGCGCACCCAGGTTGGCGCCCAGTGCAATTACCACGAACAGGCGCTGCCCGGTCTTGACGTTGAATGAGTCCGCAGCAAAGGCCCACATCTGGGCCACCACCATCACCCCGTAGATGCCAACCCAGACGTAAAAAACAATGGCGATGGGTGCCTGGAAATGGGCAAGCACGGCGAACACTGGCAGCGTCATGACGAAGAAAATCGTCACCACCCGCAACAGGCGGGCCCCGTCGAGGTGGCGTCGGACCAATGCATAGAGCGGCACGATAAACATCAGCAGCAGGGCCATCAGGGCCACCACGTAGGAACGGGTCTCCGCCGAAAACCTGGTGAGAATGAAGCCATCGCGCACTGCCTTGATCACCTGGAAAGACGACAGCAGCAGGAAGGCGTGCAGGAAGAACAGCAGCGCAGCGCGTCCCTCGCCCGGGCGCACGCGCGTTACCAGTGACAGTAGTCGCTCAAGGCGACCCATGCGCATATGTTCTGTCAAGTCGAGGATTTCCCTGACACGTCAATAATCAACTTCTTGTCGTTCCTGTCCTACAAGGTTTGGGCAGCGCCGGCTTTGGAGAAAACGCTAAAAAGTGACAACATGAGCGCTCCAACATCGGGACGCAGGATGCGTAATCGGCAAGCGCAGTGACAACCAGCCTCCACGACCTCGTTGATAAATTTCTCAATGGCGATGCTGCGCCCGAAGTGTTCGCCAACCAGTTGACCGCGTACTGCGATGCCACGCCCGATTCTGCATGGGAAGTGCTGGCGCTGCTTGATCAATACCATCGCCGGGGAAAGTTGTCCGGCGAGCACCTGCGGACTTTGCGGCGCAAAATTGAATTTCACGCACTGGGTATTCCAGAACCCCGTGTGGCCGCAGCGCCTGTCTTAGCAGCGCCGGATGCCGAGGTCGTGAGATTGCGCACTGCACTGGAGATGGAGCGCGGGAAATCCAGGCGCTATCGCCATCGCATCGAGACCCTTGCCGAATACGCACGCCAGCATCGTAACAGTAGCTCGCCTGCGATGAAGGTTGCCAAGGTTCCAATGCGCGCCAAGGTTCATGCAGGAAGCGTGCTGCTGTCCCTTTGGCTTGCGCAACATCGCCGCCTGCAGCGGCCACACACATGGTCTTCGGCCGCGTTGCTGGTGGCAGCGGCAACCGTGATTACCGGATCGTCTTCAAATCTTGTGCAACTGCCTGATGCCCCAGTGGTCGCGACTACCCCGGTAATTCTGGAGGCTGCGCCGCAATTGCCCGCTGCTGCCCTGGAACCGCAAACGATTTCCCTGTCGAGCTCCAGGGTCGTCGTGTTGCCGGGAAAGTCCACCGCGACTATCCAGGTGGAGCGATCCGGTGAGATTGGTGAGGTTGCCAGGTTTAAATGGTGGACCCAATCGGCCGGTGCAAAATCGGGAAAGGATTATCAGGGCCAGTCGCAGGTCGCGCAGTTCGAGGCGGGCGAAACCTCGGTGCAGCTGCCAGTGCGAATCCTGGCCAATCCGCAACGAAAGCACACGGAGATGTTCTACGTGGCCATCGGCAAAGCCGATACCGAAGCCATTGTGGAACCCAACAGCAAGGCCGCCGTATTCATCATGCGCGCTAATTAGAAATCAGACATTGGTCTTGTCGAACACCTCTTCGACAGTGAGGCCGAATGCGTCGGCGATACGAAAGGCCAGCGGCAACGACGGATCGAAGCGGCCGTTCTCGATGGCGTTGATCGAATTGCGTGAGACATGCACGCGCTCAGCAAGCTCGGCCTGACTCCATTTCTTTTCGGCGCGCAGCACGTGGATGCGGTTTTTCATGAGGACAGCAGAAAGCCGACGATCACGATGAGCCCCGGAGAGATCAACACGTCTTCCTTATGCAATGCGTGCCTTTCAAATAGAAAAGAAAACTTGTCACAACGGCATAGCAAAGACAAGTGTTCTTTGCACGTATTGACGGGTGGATACTGTATGGATGTACAGTTATCTCACCCAGTTGATCCACCCCAGGAACTCCCATGTCCGCAATCGCCACCGATTTCCGCCGTGCATTCGACGACCGCCTGACGTCCTTCGAATGGGCCTTCGTCCAGGCAGTGCTTGAGCATCGTGGGGTGCATCGCGATCCCACCGGCGAGCAGTTCCGCGGCGCCCTCGATGTGCTGCGACGATACGACGAGCAATGTGCCGACAATCCCGGTGGCGGCATCTGGCAGCCACAGGTCAGCGACACGGCGCTCGCTGAGCTCAGTGCCATGGCGTTCGTGATGTTCGGGGCCACCAAGCCCACGCCGGCGCAATGGCACAAGGCACATGCGGCTCTCTACGGTCCGCTGCTGTGCGAGACCTGCGGATAACCAAACGATTAAGGGATGACGGCCACCAGGAAAAACGTGCACGCTCGGCGGTGCCCCATCAGGAGTACTGCATGCGTAGCATTGGCCTGCTTGCGTTGCCCATTGTGCTTGCCCTCTGCGCGGCGCCAGGTAATGCCGCCGACGAGAAGTTTCCAGACGATGAACTGATTCGCGAGTTCGTGAAGGCCATGCCGCCTGACGCGACTACCAATGCCCATCGAGTGGACGCAAACGGGTTTCACCTCGAGTCCTCCCAGAACAAGGAGCTCGATGGCTCGCTCAAGCCAACAGGCAACGAGTTCCAGACCGTAATTGTGACCGCCCCGAAGACGTTCAAAATTGGCATTGAGAAGGGAAGGTCTTCCTCGACAGGAGGCGGTTTGGCGATTTTCAACCGAGAGAGTGGAGCCCCGATCCTGTCAGTTGGAGATGCGAACGGAGACGGGCAACTCGACGGTCTGACGTACTCAAAGGTGGATGCAGCCGGCAAGGTTCTCGTGTCGGTGACAGACTACGAAGCAGATGGGCAGGCGGATCTCAGGGTCAACTTCGCCGAACACTACGCCGAGATATGGCACATCGATCGCTGGTATCGGGTTGAACACCGGGATGGACGTCGCGGAATTCTCGTGGACGGCAAGTTCATTGAGGTGAAGCTCGAGAAGAATCGATTCTTCGTGCCTTGACCAATTATTTGATTCAAATGGTCGGGGTGACAGGATTTGAACCTGCGACTTCTACGTCCCGAACGTAGCGCTCTACCAGTCTGAGCTACACCCCGACTTGGGTGGGCGCGGGAGTTTACGGCAGGCGCACCGGCCTGTCACCGATCCCGCGAAACTGCAAACCCCGCCAGTTGGCCCAGGGCCTCGCGCCAGGGCGAGGGGGGCACCAGCAGCAGGGCAGTTTCCGCAGCGTCGGCTTCGGCCTGCGCCCGCTCGCGGGTGTATTCAATGCCGCCGCTGCGGTCGATGCAGCCGATGATGCGCTGCAGGTCCGGCTGCGTTTCCTGTGTGATGGCCGCCCGGATCAGGTCGCGCTCCGCGCCGCTGGCGCTGCGCAGTGCGTGAATCAGGGGCAGGGTGGGTTTGCCTTCGGCCAGGTCCTCACCCAGGTTCTTGCCGCGTACGCCCGGATCGGAGCGGTAATCCAGCACGTCGTCGATCAGCTGAAAAGCGGTGCCCAGGTGGCGCCCATAGCGCGAAAGGGCACCCTGGACTTCAGGCGGTGCGCTGCACAGCACCGCTGCAACTTCGCCACCTGCCTCGAAAAGCCGCGCGGTCTTGCGATAAATCACCTCGAGGTAACGCTGCTCGGTGGTGTCCGGATCCTGCGCATTCATCAACTGCAGCACCTCGCCCTCGGCGATCACGTTGGTGGCGTCGGCCATGATTTCCATGACGCGCTGCGAGCCTGTGGCGGCCATCATCTGGAAGGCCCGGGAATAGACGAAATCCCCTACCAGGACGCTGGCTTCATTGCCAAACAGGGCGTTGGCCGTGTCGCGCCCGCGGCGCATGCCGGAGTGGTCGACCACATCGTCGTGCAGCAGGGTGGCCGTATGGATGAACTCGATGAAAGCGGCAGCCTCGCGGTAGCGGGCACCGGCCGGGGGCTGGCCGCGCGAGGCGGCCTGGGCAGCCAGCAGCACCACCAGGGGGCGCAGACGTTTACCCCCGCCTGCAACGATATGCTCGGCAACCTGGCCCACCAGGGCAACCTGGCTGGCCAGGCGGGTGCGAATTATTTCATCGACCTCGGCCAGGTCGGGCGCAACCAGCGCGCGTATCTGGGCCAGCGATTGGGTTTGGGAAGGCCGCATACAGTCCGTCAACACCCCTTGGGAAAGGGTGCGCATGGTATCAGCAAGTGGCTGTTTGGCCGGGAGAAACCCCACCCCCAAACGGGTTTGACCGGGGCAGGGCCGGCCATTAGAATGCGCGGCCTTTCCGGGTCCTTAGCCTTTGTTGGAGTCGAACCTGATGTACGCCGTCATTGCCACAGGTGGCAAGCAATATCGAGTTGAGAAGAACAGCTCGCTCAAGATCGAAAAGCTCGACGCCGAGCCGGGTTCGACCGTGCAGTTTGCAGAAGTGCTGTTGATCGCCGACGGCGGCAACATCCGCGTGGGCACGCCGCATCTTGCGGGCAGCATTGTCAGCGCCACTGTTGAAAGCCACGGGCAGGGCGAGAAGAAGGTTATCGTCAAGTTCCGTCGCCGCAAGCACTACAAGCGCGCGGGCAATCATCGCCAGCAGTTCACGCTGGTCAAGATCACGGACATTGCCTGAAGTTTCGAGCGGAGCGAATAAGACATGGCACACAAGAAAGCAGGCGGCAGTACACGTAACGGCCGCGATTCCCACAGCAAGCGCCTGGGCGTCAAGAAGTTCGGCGGCGAGCATGTGTTGGCGGGCAACATCCTGGTGCGCCAGCGTGGCACGCCGATGCGTCCCGGCGATGGCGTCGGCATCGGCACCGACCACACGCTGTTCGCCAAGGTCACCGGCCGGGTGGACTTCCAGAAGAAGGGCGAGAACCAGCGTACATTCGTGAGCGTCATCCCCGAGTAAGGGTGTTGCGTTCGTACTGATCGATAGCAAACCCCGGCCCCGCGCCGGGGTTTGCGTCTAGGGACCGGAATAACTCATGAAGTTCGTCGACGAAGCAATCTGCAGGGTGCAGGCCGGCAACGGCGGACGCGGCTGCGTCAGCTTCCGGCGCGAGAAATTCGTGCCTTTTGGCGGGCCGGATGGCGGTGATGGCGGCAATGGCGGCAGCGTCTGGCTGCGCGCCATGGATGGCATCAATACGCTGGCGGATTTCCGCATCCAGCGCACATTCAAGGCAAAGAGCGGCGATGCCGGGTCTGGTAGCGGCTGCACCGGACGCAGCGGCGAAGACCTTTACGTCAATGTGCCGATTGGCACGACGGTCACCGATTCGGAAACCGGCGAGCAGTTGGGCGACCTCAAGCAGGACGGCGATACGTTGCAGGTGGTTGCCGGTGGCAAGGGCGGCTTCGGCAACACCCGCTTCAAATCCAGCACCAATCGCGCCCCGCGCAATTATGGTTCCGGGCTGCCCGGCGAGAAACGCATTCTCAACTTCGAGATGAAGGTCATCGCCGATGTGGGGCTTCTGGGTCTGCCCAACGCGGGCAAGTCGACGCTGATTCGCGCGGTGTCTGCGGCAAAGCCGCGAGTGGCGGATTACCCGTTCACGACGCTGTATCCCAACCTGGGCGTGGTGGACGTGGGCCAGCACCGCAGTTTCGTGATGGCCGATATTCCCGGACTCATCGAAGGCGCAGCGGAAGGCGCGGGGTTGGGCATTCGCTTCCTCAAGCATCTGCAGCGCACTCGCTTGTTGCTGCACCTCATCGACATTGCGCCGCCGGATCCCGACTCGGACCCGGTCAAGGACGCGCGCTCCATCGTTGGCGAGCTCAAGAAATACAGCAAGGACCTGGCGGTCAAGCCACGCTGGCTGGTGCTTAACAAGAAAGACCTGCTGCTGGAAAAGGAAGCCCGCGCCAGGGCAGCGGATATCGTGCGACGCCTCAGGTTCAAGGGGCCGGTGTTCCTGATCTCCGGAGCAACCGGAGAGGGAACGAAAGAATTGACGCTGGCGGTAATGAAGGCGCTGGAGGAATCCGCGCCCTCGAAGGTCGAAGCCTGATCAGGCCTTGACTGAAGCCTTGACGCGGGCCGACAGCCGGCTCTTGTGACGAGCGGCCTTGTTACGGTGCACGAGGCCCTTGTTGACCATCGAATCGATGACCGGCTGGGCGTCCTGGAAAGCCTTGCGCGCCACCGCCTTGTCGCCCGTGGCCGCAGCCTCGGTGACCTTGCGGATGGAAGTGCGCATGCTGGAGCGCAGCGCCACGTTCTGGCCGCGATGCTTGATCGCCTGCCGGGCTGCCTTTTCCGCTGATTTTGTATTCGCCACGCTTGGACATCTCGCCGAAATTCGGGGGCGCGTAGTGTGGGGAGGGGGCGTCCGGAAGTCAATCTGCCGGGGGCAATCTGCCCTTGCGTTCTGATAGGCTGCAAGCCCGATGAGCCGCCCCCTGTTGAAGAACACCACGACCACCGGGTTTGCCACCCTCCTGTCGCGGATCACAGGCCTGCTGCGGGACACCTTCATGGCCCAGGCCCTGGGCGTCGGGCCGGTGTCGGACGCCTTCCTGGTGGCCTTCAAGATCCCCAATTTCCTGCGCCGCCTGTTCGCCGAGGGCGCGTTTTCGCAATCCTTTGTTCCGGTGATTTCCGAGTTCAAGGTGCAGCGCGAGCACCATGAGGTCAAGGAGCTGATCTCCGGGGTGGCCGGTACGCTGGGTGCGGTGCTGTTCCTGGTCAGCATCGCGGGGGTCATCGCCGCGCCGCTGATCATCCTGCTGTTCGCACCCAAGTGGGCAGTAACCGGCACCGGTGAATATGCCCTGGCAGTGCAGATGCTGCGCTGGACCTTCCCCTACCTGTTCTTCATTTCCATGACGTCGCTGTTTTCCGGCGTACTCAACAGTCACGGCAAGTTCTTCATCCCCGCGTTCACGCAAGTGGTGATGAACGTCGTGCTGATAGTTATCGCGCTTTTCATCGCGAAGAACAGCAGCAATCCGGGTCTGGCACTGGCCATGGGCGTGTTTGTTTCCGGTGTGCTGCAGTTGCTGTTCCAGTTACCGTCGGTGGCGCGATTGCATCTTCTATCCTGGCCGCGATGGCGTCCGGCACTGGAAGGGGTGCGTCGTGTTGCCAAACTGATGGTGCCCGGCATCGTCGGTTCGTCCATGGCGCAGATTAGCCTGTTGATCGATACGCAGATTGCCACCTTCCTGGTCACCGGCAGCGTCACCTGGCTGTATTACGCGGATCGCCTGATGGAGTTTCCGCTGGGCGTATTCAGCATTGCGCTGGCCACGGTGATTCTGCCGGGCTTGTCTGCGCAGCATGCCGCCAAGGAGGGCGACCAGTTTTCCGCCACCATCGACTGGGCGCTGCGACTGGTGGTGCTGCTGGCCTCGCCTGCTGCGGTGGGCATGCTGTGCTTTGCGGGACCGATGACGGCCATGATCCTGGGCTATGGACGCTTCAGCGACCTCAACGTGCTCAAGACCAGCTATGCGCTGATGGCTTATTCCTGGGGCCTGCTGGGGTTCAGCTTCGTCAAGGTGCTGGTGCCAGGCTATTTCGCGCGGCAGAACACCAAGCGACCGGTACGCATTGCGCTGACTTCGCTGGCCATTACCTCGTCGCTCAATATTTTCGTGGTGCTGCCCGCGTCGAAAATGGGGTTCGCCAATCCGCATATCCTCATCGCCACTTCAACCTGCATTGGCGCGGCACTCAACACCATCATGTTGTGGCGTGGCCTGGTGAAGGAGGGCGTTCTGCGGCCGTCACCGATGTGGCCGAAATTCCTGCTGCGGGTGGTCGCCGCAAATGTCGCCATGGGTGGATTGCTCTATTGGCTGGCTGGCGACACGCTGGCCTGGACGCACCTGTCATTCATTACGCGCGTTTTGCGCTGTGGCGGTGGCATTGCGCTGGGTGCGGTGGTCTACTTCGCCGTGCTGTTCGTCCTGGGTCTGCGCTATCGCGACCTGCGATCGGTGCCTCATTGATGCGCCTGCAGCGCAGCCTTGATCCGCTACCCAGTGGCCACCCCGGCTATGTGGCCACCGTTGGCGGGTTTGATGGGCTGCATCGCGGCCACCGCGAGCTCATCGACCGCACCCTGCGCAGGGCGAGTAGCGCTGCGCTGGGCAGCATGGTGATCACCTTCGAGCCGTTGCCGCGTGAATTCTTTGCGCGTACGGATCCACCCGCGCGGCTGACGACATTGCGTGAACGCTGGCGATTGCTGCAGGTCGGCGGGCCAGATGTGTTGTGCGTACTGCATTTCTCGCAGCGACTGCGCAACCTGTCGGCGCACGATTTCGCAGCCGCATTGACTGGCGCGGGGGTCAGGCGGCTGATCATCGGCCATGACTTTCGCGCCGCTCGCGACGGCTGCGCCACCGCGGATTGGTTGCAGAACGAAGGGCCGCAGCTGGGGATGGAAGTGGAGATCGTGCCGCCGGTGACCGCTGCGACCTTGCGCATCAGCAGCGGCGCCGTGCGCGCCGCCCTGGCCGCTGGCGACGTTGACCAGGCCGCGGCGCTGCTGGGTCGACGTTATTCCATGGTCGGACGCGTGATTGAAGGGCAAAAGCTGGGACGTACGCTGGGCTTTCCGACTGCCAACCTGCGACTGGGGCGGCGCCGCTCGCCAATGGGCGGTATCTTTGCAGTGCGCGTTCGCGGCGTGGGCAATGGCCACGCGCCTGGCGCTGCATTGCCGGGAGTGGCCAGTCTTGGAACGCGGCCCACCGTGGGCGGCACGGTGCCATTGCTCGAGGCCCATGTGTTCGAATTCGATGGCGATCTCTACGGGCGCGAGATCGAAGTGGAGTTCATTGCGCGGCTGCGCGACGAGTTGAAATTCGACAGCGTCGACGCCATGGTTGAACAGATGCATCGCGACGCGGCTGACGCGCGCGCAGTGCTGCGCAAGGCGCAGCTCAATTGAAGGTGAGGATTCGGTGGACTACAAGAGCACAGTAAACCTGCCGCAGACTGACTTCGCAATGAAGGCGGATCTGGCGCGGCGCGAGCCGGCCATGCAGCAGTGGTGGGAGGCGAACGACATATACGGCGAACTGCGCCGTGTCGCCAAGGGTCGCCCGCGTTTCGTGCTGCACGATGGGCCGCCCTATGCCAACGGCGCCATTCATATCGGTCACGCTGCCAACAAGATCCTCAAGGACATCATCGTCAAGTCGCGCAGCCTCGATGGATGTGACTCGCCGTACATCCCGGGATGGGACTGCCACGGCCTGCCCATCGAGTTGCAGGTGGAAAAAAAGCATGGCCGCGTGGGGCAGAAGCTCGACGCGCGCGCGTTTCGCGCGGCTTGCCGCAGCTATGCCATGGAGCAGGTCGAGCTGCAGCGCCGCGACTTCAAGCGCCTGGGCGTGATGGGTGATTGGGATCGCCCTTATCTGACCATGGCGCCGCAATACGAAGCGCAGCAGATCCGCGCGCTGGGCAAGGTCATCGCCAACGGCCACCTCTATATCGGCGCCAAACCCGTGTACTGGTGTCTGGATTGCCGCTCCGCCCTGGCAGAGGCCGAAGTGGAATACGAGGACAAGACGTCGCCGGCCATCGATGTGGCGTTCAATGTCGGCGACTTCGCGGATTTCTCCAGGCGCATCGGCGCCGCTGTGGATTCCAGCGTGCCGGCTTCAGTGGCCATCTGGACCACCACGCCGTGGACGCTACCGGCCAATGAGGCCGTGGCGTTTCGCGCCGAATACGAATATGGGTTGTTCGACTTCGAGCAGGACGGCGTGCGGCGTCGCATCGTGCTGGCCAAGGGGCTGGCGCAGGACTGCCTGGCGCGTTACGGGGCAACCGAGGTGCGCGAATTGGCCAGCTTCCCTGGCAGTGCACTCGAAGGTCTCAAACTGCATCATCCGTTCCAGCCGCGGCTGGTGCCGGTGATCCTTGGCGATCATGTGACGCTTGAAGCCGGCACCGGCGCCGTGCACACCGCGCCTGCGCATGGCCAGGACGATTACATCGTCGGTCGCCGCTATGGCCTGCCGGTGGTCAATCCGGTGCTGGGCGATGGGCGATTCCAGGCAGATGTGCCGCTGGTGGGCGGCATGAAGCTGGACGATGCCAGCAAACTCATCATCGAGACGCTGCTGGCCAGCGGCAACCTGCTGCATCACGCGCCGGTGCGCCATAGCTATCCGCATTGCTGGCGACACAAGACACCGGTGATTTTCCGCGCCACACCGCAGTGGTTCATCTCCATGGAGCGGCAGGGGCTGCGTGCCAATGCGCTGCGCGATATCCCAAAAGTGCAGTGGATACCGGCGTGGGGCCAGGCGCGCATCGCCGGCATGATCGAGACGCGCCCCGACTGGTGCATCTCGCGCCAGCGCACCTGGGGCGTGCCCATCGCATTGTTTGTGCACGCAGGCACCAACGAGTTGCATCCGCGCACACCCGAGCTGATCGAGGCAGTTGCCGCGCGCGTTGAAAAAGGCGGCATCGACGCCTGGTTTGATCTTGATGCGGCGGAGCTGCTGGGCAGCGAAGCGGCTGACTATCGAAAGGTCACCGACGTAATGGACGTGTGGGCTGATGCGGGCGTGAGTTTCGAGTGCGTGGGCAAGGAGCGTCCCGAGATCGCCGCGCCGGTGGAAATGTACCTTGAGGGATCCGACCAGCATCGCGGCTGGTTCCACAGCTCGTTGCTGATGTCCGAGGCCATGTATGAACGTGCGCCCTACAAGAGCGTGCTGACCCACGGGTTCATCGTGGACGAGAAAGGTCGCAAGATGTCCAAGTCCCTGGGCAACGTGGTCGCTCCGGACAAGGTCATGTCCAATCTGGGCGCCGATGTGCTGCGCCTGTGGGTGGCGGCCACCGACTACACCGGCGAGATGAGCTGTTCGGACGAGATCCTCAAGCGCATGTCGGATTCGTACCGCCGCATGCGCAATACCGTGCGTTTCATGCTGGGCAACCTGCATGGCTTTGATCCGGCCATATATACAGTGCCCGCAGACAAGCTGCTGGATTTCGACGCTTGGGTGGTAGCGCGCGCCGCTGCCATCCAGGAAGAAGTGGTGACCGCGTATCGTGACTACCAGTTCCATGTGATCTACCAGCGCGTGCACAACTTTTGTGTCAACGACCTGGGTGGTTTGTACCTGGACGTACTCAAGGACCGGATGTACACCACGCCTGCCGAAGGCCATGCGCGGCGCTCGGGACAGACCGCGATGTTCCACATACTGCAGGGCATGGTGCGCTGGCTGGCGCCGATACTTTCGTTTACCGCCGAAGAGATCTGGCAGGTGCTGCCGGGCAAGGACAGCGCGGCCAAGTCGGTGCTGCTGACCAACTGGTATCAATTCCCGGCGCTGCCCAAATCCACCGTGGACTGGGATGCGCTGGTTGCACTGCGCCAGGCCGTGCAGCGCGAACTGGAAAAGCTGCGCGAAGCCGGCACCATCGGTGCACCGCTGGAGGCGCAGCTCGACGTCTACTGTCTGCCTGGTGAAGCGCGCCACCTAAGCGCGCTGGCCAATGAATTGCGGTTCCTCACCATCACGTCTGCTGCCCGGGTGCATGAAGTAACCGCTGCGCCAGACGACGCCGTGGTCGCGGAAACAGGCAATGCAATCATTCCCGGTGTGTGGCTCAAGGTCAGCCGGGCAGGTGGCACAAAATGCGTACGCTGCTGGCACTGGACCGATGACGTGGGCGTCGACGCCAATCATCCGGAGCTGTGCGGCCGTTGTGCCGGCAATGTGAGTGGCAGGCCGGAGGTGCGTGATCATGTCTGAGATTCCCGTTGCACAAAGTGGCTGGCGCTGGCTGCCGCTGGGGCTTGCGCTGCTGGGCCTCGACCAGCTGACCAAGTGGCTGGTCGCAAGATCGGTGGCGCTGTACGAAATGATCACCCTGTTGCCGGTACTGGACATCACGCACGCGCACAACGTGGGGGCGGCATTCAATTTCCTGGCGCGCGCAGGCGGCTGGCAACGCTGGTTCTTCACGGCGCTGGCGCTGGGGGTCGGCGGTGGGATCATCTATTACCTGCGCCAGCTCAGCCGCGCGCAGTCCTTGCAATGTGCAGGCCTGTCATTGATCGCGGCCGGTGCTGTCGGCAACATGATCGATAGGCTGCGACTGGGTTACGTCGTGGATTTCATCCACGTGCACTGGGGAAGCGCGGAGTTCCCTTCTTTCAATGTCGCCGACAGCTGCATCACCATCGGTGCCGGACTCATGATCCTCGATACACTGCTGGAGGCGCGGCGCAACCGCACGACATCGTGACAGCATCGAACGCGACACCCGGCATGCAGATACTCCTGGCCAGCCCACGCGGGTTTTGCGCCGGCGTTGATCGCGCCATCGATATTGTCGAGCGCGCCATCGAGCTGTTTGGTGCGCCCATTTATGTGCGCCACGAGGTGGTGCACAACCGCCACGTGGTCGAGCGGCTGCGCGCCATGGGCGCGCGGTTCGTCGACGAGCTGGATGAGATTCCCGACGGCGCGACCGTTATTTTCTCGGCGCATGGCGTGTCCAGCGCGGTGGAAGCGCGGGCAAAGGAACGCGGCTTCCAGGTCTTCGATGCCACCTGTCCGCTGGTGACCAAGGTGCATCTCGAAGTGGCGCGCTATGCGCGCGATGCGCGCGATGTGGTGTTGATCGGTCATGCTGGTCATCCGGAAGTGGAGGGCACCATGGGTCGCTTCGATGCCAGTGCCGGTGGCCGCATCCATCTGGTCGAGAGCATTGCCGATGCGAATGAGCTCACGGTCAGCCGGCCGGAGTCCCTGGCATTTGTCACGCAGACCACGCTGTCTGTGGACGACACCCAGGCCATTGTCGAAGCCCTGCGCGCACGCTTCCCGTCGTTGCAGGCACCACGCGTGGAGGATATCTGCTATGCGACGCAGAACCGCCAGGATGCCGTCAAGCGCCTGCTGGAACTCTGCGACATCCTCATCGTCGTGGGTTCGGTCACCAGTTCGAATTCCAATCGGCTGCGTGAACTGGCGGAGCGGGCCGGCAAGCCTGGATACCTGGTCGATGGCCAGGATGATCTGCAGCGCGAGTGGTTCTCGGGCCGGCGCGCAGTGGGAGTTACCGCCGGGGCTTCTGCGCCGGAGGTGCTGGTGCAGCAGGTGGTGACGCGATTGCGTGAATGGGGAGGCGTCGAACCTCGCGAGATTGTCGGGCGCGAGGAAAATGTAGTTTTCAGCCTGCCGCGCAGCCTGCGCAGCGGCCCAGGTGAGCAGTCGCCGCGTTAGTTCTGCAGAAGCGCCTTTGGGCGCGGCTCAACTCCAGCAGCGATAAGGATCGGTGTCGCTCCAAACCCCGGAAGCCGTGGCCGATTTTCTTTGTCCCAGCTCGTTGATGGAAAACCACCTGCAGTCGTTATCCCTGGCCTGCCTGCCATAGGCATGCGCCAAAGCGGTGGCCACATAGCCCTGGCCGCCATCGGTCAACGTGACGGCCAGGTCGTAGTCCCCGGCGGCACTGCGCTGGGCGGGAGCGGCAACGGGAGCCAGATCTGACAACCCGTCTGCGTAGGCATTGTGCGCTGCGTAGTGGCGCTCTTGCTGATACTGGATCCACAGCAACGCCAACCGCGCGTCGGTGCGTTGCGAACGATGCCTGACGCCCTGGTAGGTCGGCAGTGCCACTGCCGCGAGGATCGCCACAATGGCCACCGACACCATTAACTCAATCAGCGTGAAACCGCGCATCAGTCAGCATCCTCCCGGCGCCAGAAACTGCGATGCAGCGTGGATTCCACCGAGCAACCCGGCAGGGTGTGGCCGGCTACCTGGCAAACGAATGTGCCGGAAGGGTCGCTCTCATCGCGCACCAGCGTAACTGCCGAATCTGCCGGTGCGATGTACGGTGCGCTGGTGTCGAGAGTCACTGCGTTCAATGCGCCGTCGGCAGATACGGAACCCACATTGACGGGTGCCAGGAGAATTGGAGTCGGCGGCCCGACGCAGCTGTGCAGCAGCGATGCGTTGGTGGCCACCGTCGTGTAGTACGTGTTGCCATCGACGGTCAGGGAAGCAGCGGCCACCTGCTGTGCGCCCAGGTTGATGTAGAACCCGGCGTTGTCCTGCACAGTGGCGGGGCGCGTGCCTTCGGCCAGCATCAAGTCACTTTCGACCAGCGGCCGCCAGCTGTCGTATTGCCGCTGTGTCCAGCGCTCCAATGGCGCGCGATCCTTGAGCACATAGAAACGATTAAGGACATGTATGGGTTGGGCGGCCATTGCCGTGGATGTATTGGCAGTGCCCAATGCGATACTGAGCCAGGGTTTAGTGCCCGCCGGTGCGATCAGTGTGAGGTCTGGTGCGGCAATGAACCCGCGACCGGGTGTGGCCTGCGAAAGGTCGGCGAATATGGCGCCGGCCAACCAACTGGATGGCGCGCCGTGATTGTCCATGTCAAAACGCCACAGGCGACCGAGCAGGTCCCCCGCATAGATACGGTCGTGTGCGCCATCACCGTCGGTGTCCAATGCGGCGAGGCTGGTCGAGAACCCGGCCTGCATGTCAGCAAAGCGCTGCGTGGGCGTGCCCGATGCGCTGGCCGTCCAGAGCAATCGGCCATTGGTCGCATCAACAATACGCAGCCCCGGAGTCAAGTCGCCGATGAGCAAGGCGGTGGTGAGTGTCGATGTTGCCGCTGAACCCGGGAGGCGCAGCAGAATGGGCAGGCGAAACTGCGTGGAGCACTGCGCATCTGCTGCCCACGTCTTTCCGGCGAGGGCGATGGCGCAGATATGCAGCAACACCAGCACTGCGCGTACGGGGATCATGGCTGCAGCGCCAGTTCATGTCGGTACAGGCCTTCGACCTGGACAACACGGGCGCCGCGCGCGGACCAGCCCGTGCTGCGCACTTCAAAGTGCCGTTCAATCACGCGACTGGCGCTGTAGCCAGTGGGCAGCGCAATCGCTGCCGTCTCGAGCACAGTAGTGTCGACACCATCGGTGACGTGGGCAGGCAGGTTGAAGCGAGCGGGACCCGGCGCGGCCGCACCTGGAACCGCCAGCATGGCAGTGGCACGCGCAAGCCCGATCTCTCCCGCCGAGAATGCGCGCTGATGCAGCAGGCGCGTGGTGGCCAATGTTCGCGCCAGGCCTGCGTCCTGCAGGGCCGTGACAGCCAGCAATCCCATCAGCAATGCGATGGCCATTGCCACAGGAGTGGCAAAGCCTGAGTCAGCAGTGCGTTGCGCTGGCCGCTTCACAGGGCGTTGCGCAGGGTGAAGTGCCGCGTGTAGCGGGCGCGGGCCAATGGCTCGCCCACACGCACATCCGCGGCGTCGGCTCGCACGCCCAGCGTTACGCGCACGGATTGGGGAGGTCCGGCCGGTGGCAGCACCGTGACCTGCAGATCTTCTATTCCCTCCATGACTTCGGTATCCACGAATGCCGCAGTGCCCGAGATCGCGGTCAGAGTCTTGACTCGCAGCGCCGGCGTGTTGGTATCGCCGTCGGCACTGCGGGCCACGTAGTAGCTGCGCACAATGAGGTCGCGCAGTTCCACCAGCGAAGGTTGCAGCACCGTGCCGCTGGGCAGGACGCCAGTCCACAGCAGCTGCGCACCAGTGAACAGTGCGCCCAGCAGTTGCGCGCGCCCGGGCGTGGGAGTGGCCAGCCGCGCAGAAGCACGCCGAACAGTCAGGGTGTCAGTCGCAGGTACTACACCGCGGCCTTCGGCGGCGCAGGCCAGCGTGTAGCGGTCATCAGAGGTCTCGAGCGGTTTGCCCAGATCTGTGACGTGGGAATTTCCACAGCGACGCGCTGAGGGCGGCAAGGCTCCATCGAGAACAAGGTTGTGGGCCCCCAGGCCCAGGTATCCGGCCATTTGCAGCTCGGGTTCCAGGGACGCGAACACATATTGCGCACGCTCATGCAGGCGGTTCTCGGTCTGCGCACGGGCGTAGTAGCGCTGCACATGCATCCACGCCACCAACGTTCCGGCGATTACCACCAGCCCCAGGGTCACGGACACCAGCAGCTCGACCAGCGTAAAGCCCCGGTGCTTCATCGAGTCACACCCGACCAGGTGCCCGCCGTGGCCAGCGCGAAATCAGTGGGGGCATGGATGGCCGGATCCTGCCATCGCAGCGACACGTCGGATGCGGTGACCATTTGCTCAAGCGGAAGCGCACCGGGCAGTTGCGCTGCGACTCGACTTCGCCAGTCCTCGATGAGACTTGTTTCATCGAAGAGGGAAGAGCCGGCGCGTTGGTCTTCTGCCAGGTCCGCGGCAAGGTCGACTGCGGTTGTCTGCAATGCCGCAGCGCGGTTGGCACCTAATGTCCTGATGAGCGTGGTGCTGGCGCCCAGCAATGAAAAGGCCAGCAGTGTCAGCGCCACCAGAGTGTCGATCAGTCCTATGCCATATTGCGCACGCTCTGGTCCGAACATGTTGAGCTCCGCACTGTGTGAGTTCGAGATTACGGCGGCATCGACAGTGACGTGAATGGCGCAATCTGTTGCCTATTGAGCAATTCGCGGACGACCGGTCTGGCTGACCACGACCTGTCGCAAGAGCTCCGGAAATAGCGGACTCGAAAACGTGAATGTCAGTGTTGCCGCGGCACGCGGTTGCGGCAGGTAGGCGGCATACCCGCGTGTCCCACCCAGCACCACGCCCTTGGGCAGCGGCCACTCACGCAGCAGCGACTCACCCGGTTCGCGCCGCGCGTCCGAACCGTCGGTGTTGTTGGCGAACAGCATCCAGCGCGTGCCGTCGAAGCTGCACCGCTGGCTGTCTGTGGTCGCGCACAGCGTCGTCGTCCGGCCCGTGGCCAGCGCGGTGCGGCGTGCCAGGTGCAACCCGGAAACGGCCTGATTAGCCGCCGCAACCACCGCCGCACGGGCGCGAAGTCGCTGCAGGCCGGGTGTGGCCATGGCTGCCAAAATCGCGGCTATGGCCAGGGTGGCTAGCAGTTCGACAAGGGTAAATCCGGTCCGGCGCATAACAGGCAGAGTGCGCCGCAAAAGCGGTCCGAATCAGTAGTCATTACTGCTGAAAATCCATAGAATCGCGCCGCACGCCGGAGTAGCTCAGTTGGTAGAGCACATCATTCGTAATGATGGGGTCGTAGGTTCGATTCCTATCTCCGGCACCAGAAAATATCAATAAAAACAATTAGTTACGACGTTCGTCGCATGGTTCGTACGTTCACTCATATCGCGCTCGCAGAAGGATTTTTCGCCGCCAAAATTGCAATCAACGCCGCCGCGATGCCAAGCGCTGCGTAAGCGTTGGCAATACCGAGCAATTCAATTCGCCCTGTTAAGCGTCCGGCGATCATCGCGGGAATCGCTCCGTCGACGACTTTCCGTGGCCCCGATGATGGGTTGGACGAACGATGCCTCGATGGTTCGCAGATCCCTGTCTACATTACTCGCTTGCCCGTCGGCGATTCAATAGGATCGAAATGCGAACTCATTGAATGTTCGTGGCCGCTACAAGAAGTCTAATTAGTGGAAAGGGTCTGCAGGAAGGCTACCAAGTCTTGCTGTTCTGCAGGCGACAGGTCAATTGGGCGCCGGGCCTCGGTCTCGCCCTTCGTCTTGTCCGGTGATTTGTGCAGGTGGGTGAGCTCGGAGTGACCCACTGCCGCATGTGGGGCGTTGACGTAGTGCAGAACAACGGCATCGAGAGAAGCAAACTGTCCTGCGTGCATGTAGGGTGGTCTTAGCGCCACGTCGCGCAATCCGGGCGTCTTGAATGCGCCCACCGTGTGTCCATCCTGCGCAACGAGGAAGCGCAGCTCCTCGCATTGCCCGAGCTTGGCATCGCTAAATCGACCAGCACAGTTGAATTCGTCGTCGCGCACTTTTGACAGCGCCGATGCTCGTCCTTGATCAGGCGAGTCCGGATCGCGCGGAGGTACGCCGGTGTTATGAAACTGTTGGTCGGTAAGCAAAGGTCCATTGTGACAGCTGACGCATTGACCCTTGCCAATGAACAGGCGCAGACCCCTTACTTCCTGAGGAGTAAAGACCGAATGTACATCGCGCTTTCCGTTCAGCACCTCGTTGATATAGAGATCCAGACGAGACGGATTGAAGGATAGTGTCTTTTCATACGCCGCAATGGCCTTACCCATGTTGGCGAAAACGCGAGATATGCCGTCGCGGGCCGCCTCATCCAAGGCCAGCCAGGCTTCCTTTTCGGCAGTCGATCCACGAGGGCCGGCGTCTTCGGGCAGGTGGCTGAATTCGGGAAGCGGCCCGAAGATTTCCTGGTAGGTCTGGCGATAGTACATTTGCATCAGTCGGGCGTACTGCAGGCGGTTTCCACCATGTTCCACAGGGTCCTCGAGAGGTCCGAGCGCTTGAGACCAGACGCTATCCTTTCGCCCATCCCAGAACAGCCAGGGGCTGAATCCTGCGCCAACGATAGGCATGGACCTACGCGAGCCGACTCCCAGCCCGACTCCAACTGCCCGCCCGTCCTGAAACTGCCTACCCGGGTCATGGCAGCTCGCACACGACACGGCCTGATTGCGGCTAAAGCGCGTGTCGAAAAACAGCAGCTTGCCCAGTGCCGCAGCTGCCGCGGAGTCCTGGAATGCGTTGGAGAGATCCCTGGGCGCGGCGGGCAGCTCCCTGATGCGCAGGGATGTCAGCACGGCCAACTCTTCAGCGTTCCAGCCACCACCTCCCTGGCCGAAGTTGGGGGAGCCTTGTGCACTCTCAAACACGAGTGTGCAGAGAGCCGTTAGTGCTATGCCTAACGCTGCAGGGGTTCTTTTCATGATGGTTGATGCTCGGTGTATTGCGGAGACGTCAAGTTCTGTCGGACTTGGTCAGAGCAATCACTTTGTTGAAGGTGACCACGTCTGCTCCGCGTTGATCCGTCTCCACTTTCAGCCTGATTTCCCACCAACCGGTCATGCTGAATTTCATGCCCTCCAGCAGGTATCGGCCGTCACCCAACTCCTGGGTAACCATCGGCTTGGTCGGCAACCCGTGGCCGTGTTGCGGCATGCCGCCGTCGATATCGATGTGCGCCTGCAGAACGGGCGCACCCTCGGGTGAAGTCACCCTGATCTCCCATGCATGCAGTCGATTGATGGCGATGACTTCTGTCTGCGGATGCATGTCCACTACGTACTTCTGGTGGACAGTTGGCTTGGACAAGGACAGGTCCAGCGACGCAGGCGCCGTCATGCAGCCTGCCAGCGGGAGGCCCAGAAGCAAAAGTGCGGCAAGTCGGTTGCTCATGTCGGTTGTTCCTTTGATATATCTGAATCGGTCGTCAAGGGTGTGTTCGGTGTTAGCCTGTTTTCGGTCCGAAACGAATACTGCTGAACAGGGGCGGGAACCTGCTTGAACGAAAAGGCTAATGTGCAGGACGTCAAGGCGAAGGCGATTGCCGGGATCGGGCGAGTAGTGCTGTGGCAGGGCGGCGCCTTGTGGATTGGGCGCGCCGCCGGTCGTGCAGAACTACACTCACATCACGCGATTCAGATCTCACTGGGACTTTCAGGACAGGTGCGATTCCGCAGCCCCAAGGATGTCGCATGGTCCGATTACGCGGCGGCCATCGTGTTACCGCACCAGCGGCATCAATTCGATGGCAATGGACAGACTGTTGCCCAGATTTTCGTGGAGCCGGAGACTGTGCAAGGACGGGTGCTACTAAAGCGCCATACCAACGGACCGATCGTCCGACCGACGGGCGAGTCATTCAAGGTTGTTGCCGATTCCCTTCGCGTCGCATTTGCCAAGGGAGCGGGAAATCAGGCCCTCATCGAGGCAAGTCAGAGTGCAGTGGCGTCGCTAAGCGGTGAAGATCTTGTGCTCAGCGTTGATCCCCGAATCACCCGTACAATCGAGTGGTGCGATCGCGATTGGATACGCCAATGTCATCGGCGCAGGCGGCCGCTGTTGCCCACCTGTCGCCAAGCCGATTCCGTCACCTGTTCGTGGCCCAGACCGGCGTCTCGTTTCGAGGCTACATCCTGTGGGCGCGTGTGGGTTCCGCTGTTGGCGCTGCGATGGGTGGACTGTCATGGACGGAGGCCGCACAGGCTTGGGGCTTCGCGGACTCCGCGCATCTCAGCCGCACCTGCCGCAGAATGTTCGGCATCGCACCGACCATGTTGATTCCGGGGTAGTCAGCGCGGTGACCTGGCGACCACGTGCCTGGACTTCAGTAACCAGGCCAGATATGCAGCCGCCGTTACATCGTAGGAGAGGCACCAATGCGGCCACCATGCCGGCACGCCAGCATTGTCGATAAAGTGCCTATGCGTCAGGTCGAAGACCCCGTGCGCGGCCAGCGCGACAACGACCAACCAGAGAGAGGTCCTGAAGCCAATTGCCGCCAAGGCGAGGAAGGCTGCGCCGGCCAGAGATTCCCACACGAGAACACTGGCAGGAGCGCCCATC
>JBDTPN010000012.1:0-83078 GCA_039932715.1 Pseudomonadota bacterium
GGTTCACCGCCGGCTCGCTGGCGGCGATGCCGCGGATGTTGAGCCACTGGCCGGTGAAGTTCTGCACCAGCGCCTGCGAACGCGGGTCGGCGATCATGCGCTCGACCTGCTGCTGCAGTACTGCAGGCGTATGCAGCTTGTTGGCAGAGGCTATATTGATCAGCTCTGTGTCGGGAATGCTGCTCCACAGGAAGAACGACAGGCGTGAGGCCAGTTCGAGATCGCTGATCCGGTAGGCAGTGCCTGCCGCTACCTTGGCTGGCTCGATCTCGGCGCGGTAAATGAAATCCGGATCGGCCAAGGTGCGCTGGATCACCGCTTCGATGCCGCTGTCGAATTTGCCGCCCTGTTCACGTCCGCTGCGGTAGAAAGCGGTCAGTTCCTTTATGTCGGCTTCGCTGGCCGGACGGCGGAAGGCCTTGGTGGCCAAAGTACCGATGATCTTGCGTGCGCAGTTGGCTTCCTCGCTGACGTTCTGCGGGTAGCACTCGAAAATCATGCGCCGGCTTTGCGTATCGGTGGCCGCCGTGCCCTTGAACGGGCCTTCGATGAACACCTGGCCCACGTGCGGGTAGAACGTGTAACCGGAAATAGAGCCGGGCGAGTTCATCGTACGCTGGAACGACTTGTTGAGTCCGGTGTCGGGCAAATCGCTGGTGGCGAGGAACGCCACGCCGATGCGGTGGAAGCCGGCCTTGACGGGCAGGGCCGGCGTCTTGCCGCCATCACCGCGCTTGGTGGCGATTTCCTTGTCCCAGTCGTACTGGTACACGCGTTTGCCGTCGACGGTGACTTCCAGCTTTTCCCCTTTGACGTTGCCCAGTACCGCGGTGAAGTAGCCGGTCATGCCCTTCACGGTAAGCATGTACTCCCCGTCGGCGGGGAATTCGTGTTCGATCAGCATGCCGCCGCGAGTTCCGAACGGCAGGCCTTCGATGTATTCGTTCTGGCTGGTGTCGTGCGGCGCGTCGAACACGGCCAGCGTTGGGGCCGTTTCGGTGCCTACGGCCAGACGGCTGATATTGCCGGCCGCCGACAGATAGGCCTCCAGCAACGCCGGCGAGGTGGTCAGCGTGCCCGCCATGTTGTCGAAGCCGTGACTGGAGTCGTCGGACGGCAGAAACCTGGCGGCGTCGATGTCGAGCGCCAGCAGATCACGGATCGCATTGGTGTATTCGGTGCGGTTCAAGCGGTGCAGGCCTGGCGCGGGCAGATGGGCACCCTGAGTGGCGGCACGCTTGTCGATGCTCTGTTCCACGCTTTGCGCCAGCTTTTGCACCATATCGTATGGTGGGCGCTGCTCACCCACTGGCGGCATCATGCCGGCGCGCAAACGTTTGATCAGTTTCTCGCCAATGTCCGGCGTCTCGGCCAGGGTGGTGGCACTGGCACTTTCCAGTTCGATCCCGCCAGCCCAGTCAGTGACGTTGTGGCACTTGGTGCAGTACTTATCGAACAACGCTTCACTGTCCACTCTGCCGCCCTGGGCAACGGCGGCCTGAGAGAGGATGACGCCGCCCGCGAGCATGACTATGCGACTGGAAGTGACGCTTATCAAAGTTGTCAGCCGCATGACATTCCCGCCTTTCAACGATGCTGCGCAAGCATCGTCAGGCGACTACTGCCATTTTGAAGTACGTGGTGGAGGAAACACATGGGTAGCTCCGCGCCATATTCACAACATTGGTGTCCACAGCGGATAGTACTTTCAAACGGTCCTTCGGTCTGTCGGGCGCAGCCTTATTCGCATAGGCGGCTTTATGTCGGCCTTCCCGCCCCCGCGGGGCCCAATTCGCCCCCTCGAAGCCTGCCGGCGGCACCCCCAATTCTCAAGCCAGGCAATGCGATTTCCGCCCCACCGTAAGCCGCTGTAACCCTGGCCCTTTTAAGACCGGTTCTGGCGAAAGAAGTTTCCTTTTCCTGGCTGTGTCTCCGCCATCGCCCTACCCCGCTCTCCCGATTTCCAGCCCTAGTTCAGGACTGCCTCGCCACTACTGGCGGGCCAAACGTGTTGGCCTCGGCCTGGCCTCTTCCTATGCAACCCCAGAGGGCAAACCCGACGAAGACAACCAGCGCGGCAAGAGGCACTGCAACGTCGAGCTGAGCGCCGAGGCTGATGCGATCCGCCCAGATACCCGCAGCGACGAGAGTCAGCACTATGGGGACCAGCATCAACCAGCCGCTGCGGCCCATGTCGTGCAGGCGCCGAATGTGCAGGACGACTGCGGGATACAGCAGGACCAGCACGGCCCACGGCGCGTACTCTTTCGGCCCCCAACTCGCGTGCCACCAGACAACGACCGCGAGCGGGAGTAATGCGGCCAGGAAATGGCCGCGCGACGTGCGGCCGTTGGTATGCACAAACAAGGTGTTCCAGGCCGTACGGCTATCCGACTCACCCAGCGTCAACGGTGCGCGCTGCAGCGCCCCCTTGTAGTAGTCGAGATAGGCAAGCATCAGGAGGCCATTGAGGGCGAAGGCGAAGAACCCCAGAGCCAGACTGAGTGGCTGATGGTCCAGGATGGCCCAGTACAGTCCGCAGGTAGACACTGCCATGACCACGCAAAGCGCCGCAGGGACGAAGTAACCCAGCAGGATCAGCGCTCCGGCGATCAGCTCGATCAGCATGCACACATCCAGCAGATTCGAGTGAACCAGTGCGGTCATGAGCTCCGCAGACAGCGGCTGCTGGCCGGCTGGTGTCGGCCAGAGCGAGAAGAAGAAATGATTGACACCGTTGATTAGCATCCAAGCGCCAAAGATCACACGAGCAGCCACTGCCAGCTGCCGCATGCCCGGGGCTTGCACACTGCTGGCAACCTTGGCGCGCACGGTAAACATGGAGCGAAAGCTGGCAATGTAGGCCACGCACAACAGGACGTTGCAGGCCAGTACCCTTCCCCCGGCGATCACGCTTCCCCTGCTCCATTCGGAAAGGGGCGCATCCCACCAGAACACGCAGAACGCGACAGGCATGCAAACCAGCAGCGCCAGTGGTGTGAAGAATCCAAACAGGACAGCCAGCCCGGTGATCAGCTCGACAGCCTTCACGAGGTCGAACAAGTGGGTATGGAGCAGCGCGCTGAGCATCTCCGCTGCCAGCGGGTGTGGGCTGTTAGCTCCCGGCTGTGGATAGATGTGATAGAAGTGCTCGATGCCGGCCGGAATCATCCAGCCTGCGTACCAGAATCGCACGGCCCAGATCACGTACTTCATGGCTTGCCCCCCTGCCTGAACCCTTGAGTGCGGTCGCTGCCGCTTAGGCCCTTTATAGTCCGATCTCATGCGGCCTGTACAGACTTGCGAGGGGAACATCCCCTACTATTACCCCACACCAACGACAGTTGGGATCAATCGGGGGCTCACATGAATCACACGCGCTTGCAGCGGCTAACCGCCGTGCTGGGCCTCACTCTGCTGGCCATCACACTGGTCGCTTGTTCGCGCGGCGACAAGCCAGTGGCGCTCAACACCACCACAGACACGGGCAAAGCCAATGTCGACGGCCCCCGCATCGAGAATGCCGACAGCGAGCCCGGGTCATGGCTCAGCCACGGCCGCACCTACTCCGAGCAGCGCTTCAGCCCGCTGACGCAGATCAGCAAGGATAACGTCGGCAAGCTGGGCCTCGCCTGGTTCGCGGACCTGGACACGAACCGGGGCCAGGAAGCCACTCCCATCATGGTCGATGGAGTGATCTATACCTCCACCGCGTGGAGCAAGGTCAAGGCCTACGATGCGAAGACCGGCAAGGCGCTGTGGGCCTTCGATCCGCAGGTGCCCGGCCAGTTCGGCGTGAACGCCTGCTGTGATGTGGTGAACCGCGGCGTCGCTGTCTGGAAGGGCAAGGTCTTTGTCGGCACCATTGACGGCCGGCTCATCGCGCTCGATTCTTTAACCGGCAATAAACTCTGGGACGTGGTGACGGTGGATCAGACCAAGCCCTACACCATCACCGGTGCTCCGCGCGTAGTGAAAGGAAAAGTTTTGATCGGCAATGGCGGCGCCGAGTTGGGCGTACGCGGCTATGTATCGGCCTACGATCCCGATACCGGGAAAATGATCTGGCGCTTTTATACAGTGCCCGGAAATCCCAAGGACGGCTTCGAACAACCCATCCTCGAGCAGGTCGCGAAAACCTGGTTCGGCGAATGGTGGAAGATGGGCGGCGGCGGCACGGTATGGGATTCGATGGCGTATGACCCGGGCCTCGACCTGCTCTATATAGGCGTGGGCAACGGCAGCCCGTGGAACCGCAAGCTGCGCAGTGCTGGCAAGGGCGACAACCTGTTCCTCTCATCGATCGTCGCGCTGCGACCCGACACCGGCGAATATGTGTGGCATTACCAGAGCACCAACGGCGAAAGCTGGGATCACACTGCCACGCAACAGATCATCATCGCGGACCTCGTGATTGAAGGGGTGCGTCGCCATGTGTTGATGCAGGCGCCAAAGAATGGATTCTTCTATGTAATTGACGCCGCTACAGGCCAGTTGATCTCGGCGAAAAACTTCACCGAAATTTCATGGGCCAAGAGCGTGGATATGAAGACCGGTCGCCCGATCGAGAATCCAGAATCGCGCTACGAAGTCACCGGCAAGCCGTTCCTCTCGAAGCAGAACCCGAACGGTGCGCACACCTGGCACTCGATGGCATTCAGCCCGCAAACCGGCCTGGTGTACCTGCCCATCCACGGCACGCCCTTCATATTCAGCAAGCCCAAGAGCTTCGGTCCGCGACCCATGACGCAGAACGTCGGCGCAGATTTCTCAGGCAACGCAGCACTGGATCCCAAGCAGGTACTTGCCCAAACCTATGGCCGACTCATTGCATGGGATCCGGTGAACCAGAAGGAAGTGTGGCGCGTTGAACGCGCCGGCCAGGCTAACGGAGGCGCACTGGCGACCGCGGGCGGCTTGGTATTCCAGGGCACCGGATCGGGTCAGTTCACTGCACTGGATGCGAAAAGTGGCAAGGAGCTGTGGTCGTCGCCGACGCAGACCGGCATTGTCGCCGCCCCCATGACCTATGCCATCGATGGCGAGCAGTACGTCGCGATCATGGCCGGCACCGGTAGCTCGTGGGCACTGATCGGCGGTGACACGAACATGAAGGGTTTCGTGCAGCAGAATATTTCCCGCCTGCTCGTCTACAAGCTCGGCGGCAGCGTGCAGCTTCCGCCCGCCCCTGCAGTCCAGCTTTTGCCGATGAATCAGCCACCGGCGACAGCCGCCGCGGCCGTGGTCAACAAGGGCGCCGGCCTCTATGACGCCTATTGCGGCAACTGCCACGGACCCGGCGCTATCCAGGTCGGCATCCTCCCGGACCTGCGTCGCACGCCGATGCTGCAGACCGATGAGACTTTCGCTGCGGTCGTGCTCAGGGGAGCGAGCCAGGCGCACGGCATGGCGAATTTTTCCAGTGTATTGCAGCCGCAGGATGTGCAGGCCATTCGCGCGTTCGTGATCCTGCGCGCAAATCAGGACAAGAAAGCGGCAGCCTCACAGTAAAAGAGAACGCGATGAAGCACCTGAAATCCGGCTTTTGCCACTGACGGGACGGTCATTTCCTGGGGCCGCTGTTTTTCCACAGTATGGCTGCAAGAATCAGCAGGAAGGCCAGCAGGCGCACGATATAAATGGCCGGACTGCCTTCGTTTGGCCGGTCGAGAAACAGAAAACTGATGCGATTCAGCCCTTCAATGGCGAATGCAAGGGCGAAGGCCAGAAATAGCGGGTCGCGAGTATTGCGCCAGAACCTCAGGAAAAAGAGCGCTGCGGTCAGTGAAGCCGTAACGATAACGCCGAGCAGGAAGCTCTCGATCATCCTTACTCACTTTCCCAGACGAGGCCGTACAGCAACAGCATCATGGCCGCGGCAGCGGTGGCAAGTCGCAGCAAGTACAGATCCGCGCTGGAGGGCAGCATCACGAGATCCACGAACAGGAGCACATTCGAAATCGTCAAACCCACGAAACAAAGTCCGCTCCACAGCAGCAGTCTTTTGCGGCCCCGCGCATAACCGCGCAACAGCAGAGCGGCACACAGCAGGGTCGTCAATGCACCGAGAATGTAGACGTATTGCGCCATGTCAGTCCTCGGCCTTGAACTGGAAGGCGCGTGCAAAATCACGCACGGCCTCGGAACTGGGTCTGGAATGGATCATGACAGCAAGATTCACGACATGCGTTCGATAGCTCGCCGCCACCTTGTCCATCAAATTTGATTCGTCCCAGGCCGTATTGTATGAGTAGCGATCTGGAACCTGGCTGGTGACTGATATAAGCCCGTGGCGGGCCAGATCACGCAGTACACCTTGCGCCTGTTCCCGGCTGATATACACCCGGGCCGCAATATCCCCCTCGGCCCAGGATGCGGTTGGCTTTTCCCATAATAGCAGCAGCGATTCCAGATGAGGCACGCTGTCGATTCTGCGCTCAATGAACCGCAGAACCTCTTCCGGAATATCACCTTTTGGCATGTAAAAGGATTCCCAACTACGTCCGCTGCTGTACGAAATGTAACGCTGTCTTCGCCAGCCGCAGGCGCGGAAGACTATCGGGTTGCTCCTGCTGCAGAAAGCGGATCAGCTTCTCGCGCATTTCGCAACGCAGGTCCCAGGCGCGACTGGCGTCTGCAGCACTTGCCAGTGCCCGGATTTGGACCGCATGTTCGGTGGTGTCGGTCACCTGCAACGCATTGACCTTGCGATCCCAGAGTTCCGAAGCCTCAAGAATGCGCGTCAACTGTTGGCGGACGCGCTCAATGGGAGCCTGGTAATCCACGTACAGGAAGACAGAAGCCAGCAGGTCGGCAGAGGTACGCGTCCAGTTCTGGAAGGTCTTTTCCAGAAAATACGTTGTCGGCACGACCAATCGGCGCTGATCCCACAGGTTGATTACTACATAGGTCAGCGTGATCTCTTCGATCTTGCCCCATTCATTTTCCACGACTACCACGTCGTCGATGCGGATGGGTTGAGTCATCGCGATCTGAAAGCCACCTAGAAGCGCGCCAAGGCTGCGCTGCGCTGCGAAGCCCACGACAATACCGGCGACGCCGGCAGACGCGAGGATGGTGGTACCCAGTTGCCGCACGGAATCGAACACCATAAGCATCGAGGCTAGCGCAAAAGTTCCTATCACGCTCAGCGCCACCTTGCGAAGCACGGTGACCTGAGTGTATACGCCGCGCGCCTCCCGATTGTCAGCCACATCGATGCGGTGCCTGCTCAGTACCAGCTGACAGGCGGCGTCAATCAATCGATAGAGAATGTAGGCAAATACGCCGATCAATACCATGCTGACGCCATTGCGGAACATTGCCTGTATGCGGTCTGGAACCGCAAGCATGGGCGTTCCCAGGATAAGTGCAAGCAGTGGTAGCAGCAAGCGGATCGCAGTACCGACGATGGGCAGGAACAGATCGTCAGCGGTGCCCTTCGTATGCAGCGCGACACGGACGAGCCAGCGCTCAAGGCCACGGCCGACGCGCGCCAGCACCCACATGAGTCCCAGCAGCGAGCCAATGCCCCTCAGACCATCGAGCACCATCATCCCGTAACGGGCGAACCGTGGATAAGGCACATCCTCCAGAATCATGGTCAGCGCGAAGTGCAATCCATGAATCCACAAAAGCAGCGCGATCGGTGAAACCAGCCCAATTATTGTGTACGCCAGCCACTGTCCGAAAGAGATGGCCCCTGAAGCCGCACCAGCCAGGGCTGCCTCCCGGCGATGGCGACGCGCAGCCCACAACCGTAGTCCCACATGTGCCACTGCGAGCAGCGCAATCACCAGAACGCACGCTATCAGTGTGTCGATCGGAATTCCCAGGATAAGCATCGATTCATTCATCAGTTGCTCATGCGCTCAGCGGCAAGGCTTGATTAGCAGCGTGCGCTGCGACCAACTCCGCCAGGAAGCTGCAATACCAGTCGGTAATATCCGCCCTACGCAGAGTTTGCAGCATTTGCGCATGGCGCGCGCAACGCTCCTGTAGCGGCATATTGAAGCCATGCTGGATGGCATGCGCCATCGCACGTATGTCATATGGATTAACCAGCAACGCTCCGGTGAGCTCGCGAGCTGCGCCCGCGAGAGTTGAGAGAATCAGCACCCCTGGATCATCTGGATCCTGCGCGGCGACGAATTCCTTGGCCACAAGGTTCATCCCGTCACGAAGCGGCGTGACTATGCCCACAGGCGCAATTCGCATGAACGCCATCAATACGTCATGTGGGAAATTGCGGTTGAGGTAGCGGATCGGCGTCCAGTCAGTGTCGGCGAAGCGGCCGTTAATGCGCCCGGTGGTCTGGTCCAGCTCCGAACGGATCGACGCATAAGCATGCAGATCGGGACGAGACAAGGGGGCGATCTGCAGGAACGTCACGCGTCCCAGATTCTCTGGGTGGGTTTCGAGGAACTGCTCATAGGCACGAAAGCGCTCAACCAGACCCTTGCTGTAGTCGAGTCGGTCCACGCCGATCATCAGTTTGCGACCCAGCATGCCTCTTGCCATGCGCTTGCAGGCATCCGAGGTTTGTGCACGTTGCGCCTCGGCTCTTATGCCATCCACATCTACGCCGATGGGAAATACTCCTGCGCGCAAACGGCGGGTTCCGACACAGATCTCGTCATCGGATACCAGGGCTGACGATCCCCACAGGTGCACGACGGCGGCGCGAAATGCCTCGAGGTCGCTGGACGTCTGGAATCCGATGAGATCGTATTCCAACAGGGCACCCATCAGATCGCCGTACTCTGGCAAAACGCGAAGCAACTCGACGTGCGGAAAAGGTATGTGCAGGAATAGTCCGATGGGTTGCACAATTCCGGCTGCGCGCAGGCCCTGCGCCAGGGACAGCAAGTGAAAATCGTGCACCCAGATCACATCATCTACTCGCAGCATCGGCACCAGCGCGTCGGCAAACCGCTGATTCACCGCAAGGTATCGTTGGTAGAGTTGTTCCCGATGTCGGAAGTTGTCGGGGAAATAGTGAAATATCGGCCACAGCACTCCATTGCAAAAACCGAGGTAATACTCATCATGTTCGGCGGCTGAAAGATCTATCGTGGCGTAAGTGATGCCGTCGCGTCGCGAGGTATCAGCTTGCGGTGCGGGGGATTCGACGATCTCGCCGCTCCATCCGAACCACAGCCCGCCGCGGGCGCGCATTGCCGCGGTGAGACCCACGGCCAGCCCGCCAGGCGGTGCGCCACGTCGCGGCAGGGATATGCGGTTGGAAACCGCCACCAGGCGAGTCACAGCATTTCTTCCCAGCTGCGACTCAGGCGCAGCGCGCTGTTGATGATGCCCACCATGCTATAGGTCTGCGGAAAGTTGCCCCACAGCTCGCCGGTCGCCGGCGCAATGTCTTCGGACAACAATCCAAGTCGCGTACGTCGTGATAGCAACCGTTCAAACAAGGCGCGCGCCTCTTCCACCTGGCCGCAACCATGCAGTGCATTCACATACCAGAAGGCGCAGATCGCGAACGACGTCTGCGGCTCACCGAAGTCATCAGCATGTCGGTAGCGGAACAGCAGATCGCCGTGCCGCAACTCACGCCCTATCGTGGCTACCGTTGCGACGAAACGCGGATCATCTGCGGCAATGAGGCCGAGTTCCGGCAGCAGCAGTGTCGAGGCATCAAGATCAGAGCCACCGAGGGTTGAGGCGAAGGCCGCGCGACTTTCATTCCAGGCCCGCGTTAGGATGCGGCTGCGCATGTTCTGTGCCGTGGGACGCCAGCGTGCCGCACTGGCGGGATCGCCGATACGGTTCGCGATGCGCACCAGCCTGTCGCAGCCGGCCCAGGACATGGCTGCCGAGAATGTATGCACTTGCTGCGTGCCGCGTAATTCCCAGGGGCCCGCGTCGGGCAGTTCGTACATCGAACTCGCGTGTTCGCCCAGCAGTTGCAGCCGATCAAATAGCGTTTTGTCGCCTCTTGATACCAGGCGCGCATCGAAGAACAGCTGGGTTGCTGCCAGGATGACTGATCCGTAGACGTCATGCTGATTCTGCACGGCCGCATCGTTGCCAATGCGCACCGGGCCCATTCCGCGGTACCCCTGCAGGGATGGGACCGGGTATTCTTCGAGTCGCGGCTCGCCGCTGATGCTGTAGAGCGGCTGCAGTGCGCCAGCACTATTGCTCGAAACTATGTTGTCGATGAAATGCAGAAAGGCTTCCATCGTGCCTGTAACCCCGAGGCGATTCATTGCCTGAATCACAAAGTAGCTGTCGCGCAACCAGCAATAGCGATAGTCCCAATTGCGGCCGGAATCCGGCGCTTCCGGAATCGAGGTGGTAAGCGCGGCAAGCAGCGCCCCGGTGTCTTCGTAGGTGCATAGCTTGAGCGTGATCGCGGCCCGGATTACCGCTTCCTGCCATTCGCAGGGAATCGATAGTGTCCGCACCCAGTCCTGCCAGTAAATCCGTGTCTCTGCGAGCATGGAGCCAAGCAGTGATGCAAGGGACTCTTCCACGGTCTCGTCCGGACCCAGCAGAAAGTGCACCGGACGGTCCAGCACCACGTAGCGTCCCTCTTCGATTGCAGTGAGTGAGAAGTCGGTGGTGACGCGGTAGCCCACGTCGCGGGAACGAAAGCTCTGGTGGCTGGACCCCCCCAGG
This sequence comes from Pseudomonadota bacterium, assembly GCA_039932715.1. Lineage (GTDB taxonomy): Bacteria > Pseudomonadota > Gammaproteobacteria > Steroidobacterales > Steroidobacteraceae > ZC4RG30. The sequence continues at coordinate 10,639 of JBDTPN010000012.1, forward strand.
GTCGGCGCCGCACGCTGGCCATAGCAGCGCGTCGGGGATAAGACTATGCGCACCGCAGGCCGGCCGACTGCGGGTTCCACAATTCGTGCCAGCGACATCGGCCGGAACATGCGGCCGCGGCTCCGGAAACGGGGGCAGAAGTCGACAATGCGTAACGCTGCCCCCTGCGTATCGTGCAGTATGGTCTCGACAATCGCAGTGTTTGACAAATAACGTTGTTCGCTGCGGGCAAAGTTGGCCATTTCGATCGCGAACCGCCCCACCCCTTCGGCGGGCGAAAGCAGCGCGGAAAATACCGGGTCGCCATCGGGTCGAGGCAGGCAGCACCAGACAATTGCGCCGCGCTCATCGAGCAGTGCCGATATCTGACAATTGCCAATGACCGCCAGTTCGAGGTTTACCGCGTGCATTTGCCTCGGGATTCTGCGTCTGCGAAGCACCGTAGCCAGGCGCGTACCGCCTTGGGGTGCTCCAGGTGCCAGCGAGCGAGCACCAGCTCGCCCACCGAGATGTCCACTCCGCCGTGCCGGCGCACGGCCCCGAACCCGTCGCAGTCGGTCCGGTCATCACCTATGTATATGGGAGTCAGGCCAGCGAATGGGTCCTCCTTCATGTAAGCCTCAATGGCGGTGGCCTTGTTTTGAGCAGCCGGCTTGATCTCGATGACGCAGTTGCCCTCCAATAACTCGAACTCTGACTCAAGCCCGCGGATACATTGGCGCATCGCGTCAGCCGCAATTTCAGCTGCACCGGGCGCACCCCGGAAATGCACGGCGAGCGCCGCCCCCTTATCCTCGATCAGCAGCCCTGGATGGACCTGCGCCAATTTCTCGAGCCGATCGCGAGCCGCGTCGAGTCGTGCGCGCGGCACTGTCGGACGATGCACGTTGCCCTGCGCGCAACGTCGCTCGAACCCGTGGATGCCCGCCATTGGAATATTCAGGGGAGCGAACATGCGATCCAGGTCCGCGAGTGGACGACCGCTGATGATTGCCAGCGCCCCACCCAGATGTGAGTGCACGCGGCTCAGCAGGACGATCAGTTCGTCGTCAATCCGCACGTCTGTGGGCAGAGGCTGCAGATCAGCCAGAGTTCCATCAACGTCGAGGAACAGGCAAGTGCGTCTCGTCTGGAAATTGCACGGCTCAGGTGCCGGCATATGCAGGTGTGAATCAGTCATGTAGTTGAGTAGATTATATGATTGAATAGATTCAATCAAATGGCAATCGGGGCGCGTCTGACGGGCTGCGTTTGCGATCACGGCAAACCCTTCCTAGAATTCCACATGGTTGAGACAAGCCGGCCGACGGGCACCAGGTCCCGTGCAAAGCGCGAGCAAGCGGCATTGCTGCTGGCCCGCACGCTCGTCGACCGTACGCGCTCACTGTATCGGGAGCTGGAACAGAGCACCGGCGCACCCGTGCAGGCGCATCGCGCACTGGCCGGTATTGCAGCCGAGCCTGGCATTCAGTCTTCACAGCTGGCGAACTTGCTCGGAATGCAGCGCTCCGCTGTCAGCCATCTTTTGAAGACGCTTGCCCAGCAGGGCTGGATCGAACGGCGGCGCAGTGGCGATGATCAGCGCTCCGTGCATCTGTTCGTCACGCAGACCGGTAATGGCGTAGTGGGATCTACGGCGGGTCGCGTGGTGGGTGTGTTGCAGAGTGCAGTGGAACAGCTGGACAACACCCAGCTGGCGGAGCTGGAGCGTTCACTGCAGGCGCTATTGCCCTATATCGCGCCGCCGGCGCCGGGGATGCGCCCAGCTTCACGCGGGCGTCCAGCGCGCACGACTACCCGCTGAATCGACTTGCCCCCTGATTCAGCCAGGATCAGAACTTGTAATTGACCGATGCGTATCCGGCGCGCCCAGTCGTACCGTACTGATAGCCTGCACGGTAATCCGCATCGAACAGGTTTTCCACGCGGGCGGACACAGACACCTTGTCGGTGATGTCGTAAGCGGCACGGATATCCACCAGCGTGAACTGGTCCAAGGTCACGCGTTCGGCAGGAAAGGTGTCGAAATTCATGTCGTAGCTCTTGCCGGAATAACGCACCGCAAGGGTGGTGGTCAGTCGTACCGGCCACTTGTAGCTCAGTGAGAGGTTGGCGGCGTCGTCCGGGCGGCGTAGCAAGCGCTGACCTTCGGTGGCCGCACCCGGTGACTCATCTGTGGCCTCCATGTGCGTGAAATTGGCCTCCAGGGTCAGCTCCGATAGCGGCTGCAGCATGGCCTGCAGTTCGAAACCCTTGCTGCGAGCCCTTGCCGTGTTCGAGTAGTAGCCGAAAGGCGAATGCCCCGGCGCGCCGCATATTGAGTTTCCATCATCCGGACAATTGGAAAATGAAATCAGGTCGGTCGACGTGCGGTCAAAGTAGATGGCCGACACCATGGCGCGGTTATCCATGAACTTCTGCTCCACGCCCAGATCCCAGCCTTGTGACGATTCGGGTTTGAGATCCTGGTTGGCATACGGACTATACAGCTGATAGAGGGTCGGTGCCTTGAACCCCTGCCCCCAACTGCCGCGCAGCATCGTGCCGGTGCCTATCGCCCAGGCCGCAGCAACCTGCACACTGTTGTGCGAACCGAAAGTGTCGTGATCGTCGTAGCGGTCACCCGCGGTCAACGTCAGTCCGGTCACCACTTCCGCCTGCAACTGCATATAGATGCTGTCAATCGAGGCTTCCACGTGTTGCGGTTCCGAGTCACTGTTCATCGCAGATTTTTCGTGTTGCGCACCGAACACCACCTGCCAGGCCTCGTTGATCTTCCAGGTGCCCTGGTATTCAACGCGATTGTTCTTGCCCTTGAATTGACCCAGGTCGATCACGTTTGTGCCGTCATGCAGATAGGCGCCGCGGTCATTGTCGGTGTACTGGTAGGCAATCCGGTTGTGCAATGCGCCGCCAGCCAGCGCGAAGTTCAGTCCGCCGTAGCCGATCCAGGTGGTGGTGGTGCCGAAGTCACCCTCGTCGGCGAAGGTGTAATTGGGTGGCGGAAAACCATCGTAGTGAGACTTGCTGTCCGCGTAATAGCCGCGCACATCGAGGGAAACATCAGGCGTGAATGCAAATCCGAACTTGCCCGTGAAGGTTGAATTGCGAAAAGGATCTGTCTCCGTGCCAGCGTCATAGGACGATACGCCATCGGTGTCGTAGTAGGCGCCGGCCAGTCGAAAGCTGGCACGGTCAAACTGCTCGCCCACGCCTGCGCTCAGCTGCCTGGTGCTCATGGAACCCAGCTCGGCCTCTACATTGACTGCCAGTGCGCCCTGTGGCTCGCGCGTAATGATGTTGACCACGCCGCCCATGGCCTGGCTGCCATACAGTGTGGACTGCGGACCCCGCAGGATCTCGATGCGGCCGATGTCGCCCACCAGAAGATTGCCGAAGTCAAAACCGCCGCCGGTGGAGGACGGATCATTGATCTGAACACCGTCGATCAGCACCAGAGTCTGGTCGGATTCCGCACCGCGGATGCGCACTGAGGTCTGCGTTCCGGGACCGCCATTGCGGGTTACATTGACCCCCGGGGTTGTGGCCAGCAGGTCCGCGACGACAATTGCCTGGCTTTCCACAATCTTCGGCTCATTGAGGACGGTGACCGAGCTGCCCACTTTGTGAGCCCCGACCGGAGTGCGGTTCGCTACAACGATTACCGGCTCCATCTCCGAATCTGATGACGGCGTGGTCGCCTGTGCCGCATTAAATGGAAGCATCATTGCAGCGGCGACGGCCAATGGGCGAAGGCAGATCATCCCGAGATGATTCAAGGATGATCTGAACCTGAAATCGGCCTGTGTGGGGGGCGGTGCGAGCGGCGCATTCGCCGCTGTTGGAGTTTCGACGTGCATTTGTGTTGATTCCCTCGAACGAGGGCACACGGGGATCAACAAGCAGCAAAGTGAAGGAATGCGCGTGGACTGGCGCCAACTCCCGCAACGTGCCGCCTGCTCCTCCCACGAGAGCCCGACAGACTTTGCACCTGCGGGTCTTACCCGATCAGGCGGCTGCGGCAGGTCTTCGGACTCTCGGGCAATGGCGGGCTTCCGAAGCCTGGCCTGGTCTACTGGGCACACTTCCCACAGATATTATTATCTGCAGTGTTTTCGTGCCGTTCGTTCCCGATCACCGCTGCGGGGCAGTTCCGGATTTCTTCCTCAGGAAGTCACCGGATTCCCTATTAAGCCCGCCCAACCACTACAGGTTGGGCCAGGCACCGCTGGCGGCCAAAAGATATTGCGGAACCCTGGTCAGGTCAAGATCCCTGTGTAAGCGCATGCGTTCTGCAATTCTCCGCCTTCCACCCTACTGGTGCGCTGCGGGCGCCGGTGGTGCTGGAGGTGGTGGTGGCGCGCCAGGAGGACCGAAACCGGGGCGCGGCGGATTCTTCTTGAGATCGTTGGCGCGCAATGTAAGGTAAGAACGAATCGCTTCCGCATCCTGCGCCGACAGCGACTTGTTGAAAGGCATCATGCCGTTCTCCCTGAGCGCGCCGTCGATCACGATGGCCTTGAACAGCGCCGGATTGTTGAGCGCCACGGTGTAGTTGAGATCCGGGTAGCCGGTGAACATGCGGCCGCCTTCATGGCAACCGGTGCAGCTGCGCTCGTAGACGTCCTGCCCATGCTTGTGCAGAACATCGTCGCCGAAGTTTTCCGGCGGGTTGAGCACCTGCGGCGCCTGCGGCGCCGCAGGCGGCATTAGCACCTTGCCGCCGATCCTGTAGACCAGCAGGTGGTTGGTGCCATTGGCTGCAGCGAAGCCCGTGCTTGCGGAAGAAATCGCCGCAATGTACTGCACGCCGTCAAGGGAATAGCTCACCGGGCCTGGCACCACATTTCCCTGCGTGGGCGTCGACCAGATGATTTCGCCGGTATCGGCGCGCAGTGCAGAAAGTTTCTGCCCGGCGGTGCCCTGGAACACGAGGTTGCCGGCCGTGGTCAACGTGCCGGCGCTGCCGCTGGCCTGGCGCTGAGTCCAGGCAACCTTGCGCTTCACGGGATCCCAGGCCACAAGGTAAGAGCCCGCGTCTTTGAGCACCGGCCGTACCATCGACGCGTCTGGTTTCTTGGACAGGCTCACATCCACCAGCTGATTGCCCAGGATCTTGCTGCCCTTCTCGGCAACAAAGGATCCGACGCCGTAACTGGCGGGAATATAGATCAACCCGGTGTTGGGGTTGTAGGACTGCGAAGACCAGGCATGCGCTCGCGATGGCACTATGTAAAAACCCTTCCCGGTTTTGCCGTAATCGGCATCCGGATTCATGATGGGTTTCCAGTTGTCCTTCTCGTCAAAACCCGTGGCCCAGTTGATGCTTGGCACGAACGGATCTGCCGACACCACCTTGCCCGTGGCCACTTCGATGACGTACATCACCCCGTTCTTGGGTGCCTGCATCACCACGTGCTTCTTTTGGCCGGCCACGACGATGTCGGCCACGGTCAGAGGCGAGGTGCTGTCGTAATCGAACCCTTCCTTTGGTGTGGTCTGGTAATGCCATTTGTATTTGCCGGTTTTCGCATCCAGTGCAACGATGGAAGCGATGAACAGGTTGTCGCCGCCCTCGGGCGAACGCAGATTCGCCGGCCAGGGAATGCCATTGCCGGTACCGAAGATCACTGAATCGGTTTGTGGATCGTAAAGTATGCCGTCCCACACGGTGCCGCCGCCGCCGGCCTTCCACCATTCGCCGCTCCAGGTCTTGGCGGCCATGGGCATCACACTGTCGGATGCCGCATGGTCGGGGCCCTTGGCCGGATTGCCGGGTACGGTCCAGAAGCGCCACAGTGCTTTTCCGGTCTCGGCATCGTGCGCCGCGAGAAAGCCGCGCGTATAGAACTCACCGCCGCCTTCACCGATGAATACGATGCCGTTGCCAATGCGCGGTGCGCCGGTGATGGAATAGGCCATGGCCGGATCCGTCACCTGCACATCCCAGACTTTCTTGCCGCTCTTGGCGTTCACGGCCACCAGCCGGCCATCCAGGGTCGCCCAGATGATCTTGCCGTTCCAGTAGGCCACGCCCCGGTTCGAAATGTTGCAGCACAGGGAGGCGCCGGCGATTTCTCGCGGCACGGAAGGGTCGAACTTCCAAAGCTGCTTGCCGGTCCTGGCGTCGAAGGCGTAGACCTTGCTCCACGGCGTGGTGACATACATGCGTCCGTCGATGACCAGCGGCGTGCTCTGGTAGCCGCCACGCTCGGCAAGATTCGTGAACCACGCCAGGCCCAGCTGGCTGACATTACCTGCGTCGACCTGGGTCAACGGGCTGTAGCGTTGTTCGGCGGCATCGCGTCCATGACTGGCCCAATCGCCACCGGCATCCTGGCGCGAGTTGTTGCTCGCCGCCATGCATGCCGCACCGCCGATCGCAAGCGCAGCACTCACCACAGTCAATAGAAGACGTCGCATGGAAACCCCCGAAGCCGATTTGTTGGCCAATATCCCGAAGAATAACCGATTGCACCCCACGCGGTTAATACGTCCTGGTCAGGGCAGCCGATACCATGTCGAGGCTTTGTCCAGGTCGAACGTAGTGATGATGCGATTGAGGTGTACGTAGATGAAATTCTGCCCCGGCGCGCTCCCCCAGTGCCCCAACAGCATGTGCTTGATGTCAGTAAGCGCCAGCGGACGCGTCAACAGGGATTTCGCCTGCAGATAGAGCTGGCCCACTGACAGATAATTGGCTGCACGCCAATACGTGTCCAATCGCTCAAGCAAGTCGGTGTCAAGTGTGTGCGCGGGTGCAGTCATGGCGTGCGCCATTGTAGCGTTACTCGGGAAGGGTATAGTCAAAGTGCTCCGCAACATCAAGGATGGAAATGTTCCTCAACGCTCTCGGCACTGCGCTGCCCGAAAAAAGCTATTCAAAAGCGCAGTGCTGGGATGCGTTTGAGGGCTCGGAATGGTTCAAGCGGCTAAATGCGCGATCCCGCATCATCGCCAACACCGTTCTGCGCCGCGACAACGGAATTGAAACCCGCTGGCTGGCAGTGCAGTCTCTCGATGAAGCCTTCGTGATAGATCCGGACACCTTGCACCGACGCTTTGCCACGCACGCCCCCCGCCTGGCCAGCGAGGCGGCGGTACAGGCACTGGAACGCGCGCGACTTGCACCTCATGATATCGATGCGGTGATCATATCCACCTGCACGGGTTACCTGTGTCCTGGACTAAGCGGTTATGTCATCGAGCGAACCGGTCTGCGCGCAACAACGCTGGCCTATGATCTTGTGGGCCAGGGGTGCGCCGGCGCCCTGCCCAATTGGCAGATTGCAAGTTCACTGCTGGAGTCGGGGCAGTGCGAGCACGTGCTCTCTATTTGCGTGGAGATCAGCAGCGCCGCGATGTATCTGGATGACGATCCTGGCGTGCTGATCAGCGCCTGTCTTTTCGGTGATGGTGCAGGTGCCGCGATACTGTCACGGCGAGCGCCTGAGCGCCGCCGGGTGGAATGGCGCGCGACCTCCTCCCTGACCAACCCGGACCAGCGGGAGGCGCTTCGATTCGAGCAGCGCGGCGGGTTGCTGCGAAACATTCTGACGCGCCAGGTTCCAGCGCTGGCCGCCCAGCATGCCCAACAGGTGCTGGATGCAACCCTGCAGAAAGCCGGCGTTTCGCGCCCTCAGATCACCGGGTGGATGTTGCACGCCGGCGGTCGCGATGTACTGCAGGCCATGAGTGAGCGTTTTGATCTGCATGGGGATGAATTGCGGCATAGCCGGGAAACACTGCGCCGCTTTGGCAATCTGAGCAGCGCCTTCGTCTATTTCGTCCTGGATGCTGCCCTCAGCCAGCCGGCGCGCGGCGGCTGGTGGTGGATGTCATCTTTTGGCGCTGGTTTCACCTGCCATGGCGCATTGCTGCACGTGGACTGATCCATGGCGTTCCCCCGCATGGTATTGCCGGAGATTCTCGACGACATCGAGCCGCAGGACCCGCGCGCAGTACGTTCACGCCTGGACCTGCGCCGCATCCATCGCGCCATGTGCACCATATCCATCCTCAGGCGCGCTGCGGATCGATTGCGGTTTCTGCAGCCGCCACGACGTATCCTGGAATTAGGCGGGGGCGACGCCACTTTGGTGCTGAGGCTGGCGCAAGCTTTACAGCCAGCTTGGCCAGGGGTTTCGCTTACCGTGCTCGACAATCACGACATCGTGAGCGCCCAGACCCGCAGCGGATATGCGGCCTTGGGTTGGGAACTGCACGTGCTTCAGCAGGACGCGCTGCAATGGGCAGCACAGCCTGGTCTCACGCGTTACGACCTGTGCCTCTGCAATCTGTTCCTGCATCATTTCGAAAGTCCTGCCCTGTCACGGCTGACAGCCTCGATTGCCTCAACGTGCAATGCCCTGATTGCCTGTGAACCCCGCCGCAACGGCATATCCCTGTCTGCAAGCAGGATGGTTGGACTGCTGGGTTCGAACCGGATAACCCGCGAGGACGCGGTGACCAGTGTTGTCGCGGGATTTCGCGCATCGGAACTCACCGCGTTGTGGTTGGGTGATGGACGCGACTGGTCACTTGAAGAGTATCCCGCCCTGCCCTTCAGCCATTGCTTCATCGCTATTGACGAAACGATGAGACTGCCAGGACCGCAAACGTGAACACGCGGGCGGATGCTTTGATCATCGGTGGCGGCCCGGCAGGCACCTCCACCGCCGTGTGGCTGGCTGAAGCAGGTTGGCGCGTCACGCTGGTGGAGCAACATCGTTTTCCACGCCAGAAGGTCTGCGGCGAATGCCTGGGGGCCGGCAGCTTTCCACTCCTGGATGCATTGGGGGTGGGGAGCGAAGTCCGCCAGGCCGCTGGCGCGCCGCTCACAAGGGTGGGTTGGATGGATGCAACTCGCAGGTTGACAGCACGCATGCCGCAAAGCCTGGCCCCGTACGCATATGGCCATGCCCTGGGCCGCGACGTATTTGATTCGATACTACTGGCGCGGGCGCAATACGCAGGGGTAGACATACATCAGCCTGCACGCGTGGTTTCGGTCAATGGCGAGCCCGGCGACTTTCACTGCGACATCACGATTGGTCCCCGATCAACCGCAGGCCTCTCTGCCGCGGTGATAATTGATGCGCATGGTTCATGGGAACACGGACCCCGGAGGCTGGTTGCGAATGCCCCGCGTGATCCAACCGAGCGGGTCGCGCAGGCATCGGACCTCTTCGGCTTCAAGGCATCCTTTTGCAACACCAGCCTGAGTCCCGGCTGGCTGCCCGTGTTCGCACTCAATGGCGGCTATGGAGGAATGGTGGTGGCCAACGCAGGGCGCACGACGCTTGCGCTGTGCATGCGCCGTGACACGCTTCGACGCGTTCGCATGCGGTACCCGGGAGTTGCGGCCGGAGTGGCGCTGGAGCATCACCTGCGCACCTCGTGCCAGGGCGTGCGGGAGGCCTTGCAGAATGGGCAACGGCAGGGAGCCTGGCTATCGATCGGCCCGCTGCAAACGGGAACCCGACTAACCGACACCCCCGGGATTTACCGTGTGGGCAACGCCGCCGGTGAAGCCCATCCGCTGGTGGGTGAAGGCATGACCATGGCGTTGCAGTCGGCGCGGGCCCTGACTCGACACCTCATCGAATACGCGGCGCGCAAAGGCGACGTCCGGCAGCACCAAGCCGCGGCCCGTGCCTATGCCCATTCCTGGCGACAGCTTTTTTCATCGCGGTTGCGCGTTGCCGGCTGTTATGCGCAGATTGCGATGCAGCCTGCGCTGTCAGAACCTGTGGGGAAGCTCTTGAATCACTGGCCAGGTTTATTGACTGCAGCAGCCGCTTTCGCAGGTAAGGCACGTCGCAAGGAATTCGCATGACGACATTGGAGAGACTGCAGGACATCCTCGTTAAGGATTATCACGTGGCGCGCGAGCGACTCAGTCCCGACGCAGTGTTGACAGATCTCGGCATTGATTCCCTCAGCTCGCTTGAACTGATGTTCAAGATAGAGGATGCCTTCCAGGTTTCCATCGCGGAGGACACCCCCACCAATCTGGTTACGGTGGCGGACGTTGTCAATTACATCGATAACCTGTTGCCCAGGTGACCATGCAACGCGTGGCGATTACCGGGATGGGCGTGGTGTCCCCGCTGGGCAACAGCATTGACCTGATGTTCGCCAATTTTGTCGCGGGCAATTCAGCAATCCGCAGTCTCAGCGCACCGCGTTGCGCCAAGCTTCGGTCCCCAATTGGCGCCATGGTCGATTTTGACGGCAGCGCGCATTTCGATGTGGCCAGGCTGCGCATGCTCGACCGGGTCAGTCAGCTCGCCCTGGTAGCGGCCGCCCAGGCGGTAGCAGATTCGAAGATTGCTCTATCCAGCGAAGATCTCGAGCGCTGCGGAGTCTCGGTAGGATCCAGCCTGGGCGGCGTGCAGACCACCGACGAAGCGTATTACAGCATGTACGCGGAAAAATCCGACCGGGTGCAGCCGTTCAATATCGTGGCGGCCATGGGCAACGCACCGGCAGCATGGATTGGCCTGGAGCATGGCTTCACAGGGCCAAATCTCACCTATTCCACCGCCTGTTCCTCATCCGCAGTGGCCATCGGCGAAGCGGCACGCCGAATTCAAAGTTCTGAGATCGACGTCATGCTCGCAGGTGGAGCCGAGGCGCCATTGACGTTCGGCATATTGCGCGCCTGGGAAGCCATGCGAACCCTGGCGGTTCCCGACCCATTGGACCTGTCGACTTCATGTCGGCCGTTTGCCAAAACCCGTACGGGCCTGGTGATCGGAGAAGGCGCGGCATTCGTGTTGCTGGAAGGTTGGGACCACGCGGTGGCGCGCGGCGCCAGGATCCACGCCGAGCTCACCGGCTACGGGCTTGTCACTGACATCGGACACCTGACGCGCCCTTCCGTGGCGGGTCAGGCCAGCGCCATGCGCGCAGCACTGCGCTGCGCCGGGGCGCAGCCGCAGGATATCGACTACATCAACGCCCATGGCACGGCGACATTGGCCAACGATGCCGTGGAAACTGCCGCGATCAAGGACGTGTTCGGCCCTGGCGCCAGCGGAATTCCCGTGAGTTCAACCAAGTCCATGCACGCACACCTGCTGGGCGCAGCGGGTGCCCTTGAGTTCGTCATAGCAATTGCAGCACTGCAACGTGGCGTCATCCCGCCCACCATGCACCTCAACGTGCGAGATCCGGCCTGCGATCTGGACTATGTAACCGAAGGAGCCCGCAGCCACGTTGCGCTGCACACGGTCATGTCAAACTCGTTTGCATTTGGCGGGACCAATGCAGTGCTGATTGCCAGGCACGCCACCTAGACGCAATTCAATCGCCCGCACTGGCCTGGCACCAGTCGCGGCCAAACTGCAACGCCTCATCGCGACTTGTGAATGTGCCTGATCCATATGAAACGGTCGGGCCAACTGAGCCACTGACCAAGCGCCGATGACGTTCAATGGAATAGCGCGGCGCTGACCACTCAGCCCTGCTTCGCTTGATGATCTGCAGGGTCCAGTTGCCAATCTGTTCGGTGATTTCAGTCTCGACAACAGGGGGTCGGCGACTTACGCCGTACTCGGCGAGCTGGGCCTGGAACAGGCTTGCCGCGTGGCGCAGAAGATCAATATCCAGCTCAGATGTGCTCTTGGGGAAGTGATCGTAGTGACACAACACTGCGTGCGCATCACCATCCTCGGCGTAAAGCGGCAGGCCGAAATAAGAGCGAATCCCCTCCCTGGCGGGATGATTGACCAGGCGCGCATCTTCCATTGAATTGGATGTCTCAAATGGCTTGCTGTCCCTCAGGACGATTGCGCAGTACGACGCCTGCTGATTGATTTCATCAGCATCCAGAACGTCGGGGCTCAGCTTGTCGAAATGATAGACCGGGTATCCAATGCCGTTGGAATACCAGATAACCGAGAGAAACCTGAATGACGAAAGGGATCCCAGATATTCGAGCGCCGCGCGGCCACCGTCTGTCGACAGGCGCGACCGCAATATATCGAACCGTTCCGTGGATTCGCCGGCCATACGTCCTTTGTGTTGGGCCTACCTGGGGGAAGTAACGCCTTGACTGACGCGCGCGAAAAACTCGTAGATTCCGGTGTCGCTCATACGCCGCGCATCCGCCAGCTCGCCAGCCTTGGTCATGTACAGCACCTTATTGTCCGGCGAAACCACAACCGCAGCAGGTATGCCCTTGCGGATCGGGTCGCCGTAGCTGGCAGTGATTTCCAGATTGCGGTCAAAGTTGCCCACGTCTACTTTCACCAGCGTAAATGCCTTGGCAACAAGGGCGGCGTTCTGACCGTTGTGCAAAGAGCGATCCAGCGCGACGCAATCCTCGCACCAGTTGGCACCGAATATGATAAGAACTGGCACATGACGCCCCCTGGCTGCAGTCAGAGCGTGCTGGATAGCCGCCTTGGCGTCAGCCAATTCATCGTACGGGGGCGTTGCTGCCATCCCCACGATGCTGAACAAGGTCAAAAACCAGATGGCTGCCTTCATTCTCATCTCACCGATTGGCGTCTGGCAACGAATAAATTCGGGCCGCCTATTATTATAGCGAAGGCGTCAATACCCAATGCAACAGAGTTGATCAGAATCGACGATTTCCTTCTTCCCGTCGCGCCACTGGGCCATTAGCATGGTTGGCGACTTGAGACTAACGACACTGGAAGGATAACGGGCGTGAAGGTTTCCACGAATGAGTCGTCGAATGACACTGTGGGCGCCGCGTTCGTGCGGCTTGTCGCAACACTGGACTACCCCCTCTACATAGTCACCACCGCTGTGGGCGGCGAACCCACGGGATGCCTGCTGGGATTCGCAACCCAATGCAGCATCCATCCGCCGCGCTTCCTGGCTTGCATCTCAAGGAAGAATCACACCTTTCATCTGGCCAAGCGCGCCGCGGTGTTCGCCGTGCACGTCATTGATGAAAAGAACAAAGCCCTCGCCGAACTGTTCGGTGGCGAGACCGGCGATGCAGTGGACAAATTCGCGCAGGTACGCTGGCATCTTGTGGATGGCGTGCCGATTCTTGACGGATGCCCACGCTGGTTTACCGGATCGGTTCTGGAGCAGATCGACTTTGGTGATCATGTTGGCCACCTGCTTGAGCCGCTCAAAGTGCAAACCGGCAGTGCCGCCGATCAACTGACGTACCAGCAGGCACGCGACATCGACCCAGGCCACAAGCCATAGAGAGTTTCATGACCGACCTGTTCTCCCCACTGCGGCTTGGCCCGCTGACATTGCCCAATCGCATCATCATGGCGCCGCTGACGCGCGGTCGCGCGACGCGGCAGGCTGTGCCCACTCCCTTGATGGTCGAGTACTACCGGCAGCGGGCCGGTGCCGGCCTGATCATCACTGAAGCAACAGGGATCAGTCGCCGGGGTCTGGGCTGGCCGTGGGCCCCGGGCCTGTGGAATCAGGCGCAATTAGAGGGCTGGATGCCGGTGACTGCGGCGGTACACGCCGCAGGCGGGCACATCTTCGCGCAGCTGTGGCACATGGGCCGCCTCGTGCATCCGAGCATGGGTGAAGTGCAGCCGGTGTCGGCCAGCGAAACGACGGCCCCGGGGGATGCCCATACCTACGACGCCAAGCAGCCCAATGTCCTTGCACGTGCGCTGCGCGTGGAGGAGATTCCCGCGCTGCTGGACGACTACCGTCGCGCAACGCGCAATGCGCTGGCAGCCGGCTTCGATGGCGTGCAGATCCACGCTGCCAACGGCTACCTCATCGATCAGTTCCTGCGGGATGGCACCAACCTGCGTAAGGACGAATATGGTGGCAGCATCGACAATCGTCTGCGCCTGCTGCGTGAGATCACTACCGCCGTTATTGAAGTCGCGGGGCGCGACCGTACCGCCGTGCGCCTGTCCCCCAACGGAGAGATCCAGGGCGTCAATGACAGCCAGCCGCACGAAACTTTTCCCGCCGCGGCCCGCGCATTGGCCGAACTGGGCATCGTCTTTCTGGAACTGCGCGAGCCCTCGCCCGACAGCAACTTTGGCAAACTCGATACCTCCCCTGTGGCACCCGAAATCCGCGCCGTGTTCCCAGGCGTGTTGGTGCTCAACTCCGATTTCACCGGAGAACGTGCACAGAGCACCATCGCCACGGGGGCAGCTGATGCCATAACTTTTGGTCGATCCTTCATTGCCAACCCGGATCTGCCGCTGCGCCTGCGCGAAGGACTACCGGTAAACCAGCCAGATTTCGCGAGCTTCTACACGCAGGGCGAAAAGGGCTATACCGACTATCCTTTCGCGTTGCGGTAACATGCTTGCCAGCATTCCCTATGGGACCAAAAGCGGATCGGGCGAATAGGCCGCTTCGCTTTTGGCGAGCTTGCCCACTCGCACTCCCAGTAGCCGGATGCGCCGTTCCAGGTTGACACGCTTGAGTCCCTGGCCGGCATGATGGCGAATGGTTGCGGCATCGGCCGTGAACTGTTCAATGGTGGTGTCGCGCGTGACGATCTGAAAGTTGTCGAAACGCAGCTTGATGCCGATGGTCTTGCCAGCGTATCCCTTGCGCTGCAGGTCCGCGGCTACCTGCTCACACAGCGTGGTGAATACCGCCCCCAGCTGCGCGCGATCCCTTTTGGCATGAAGATCGCGCTCGAATGTGGTCTCACGACTCATGCTTACCGGCTCGCTCTCGGTCACCACAGCGCGCTGGTCTCGTCCCCAGCTGACCTCGTGCAGCCACGCTCCGTGACTCTTGCCAAAATTCTCGATCAGCCAGTCGCGATCACGTGAAGCCAGATCGCCCACGGTGTGGATGCCCTGGGCGCGCAGTCTTTCGTCGGCCCTGGGACCGATGCCATTGACCTTGCGGCAAGGCAGCGGCCACACCCTGCTTTGCAGGTCATCCATGGTGACAATGCTGATGCCGTTGGGCTTGTCGAATTCGCTGGCCAGTTTTGCAAGCAGCTTGTTGGGCGCCACTCCGATCGAGCAGGTCAGGCCCGTCGCATCAAAAATGCATTCCTGTATATGGCGTGCCAGCACACGGCCGCCGTCTATTTCGGCAGCAGGCACGTCGGTGAGATCAATGTAAACCTCATCGATGCCGCGATCCTCCATCACCGGCGCTATCCCGGTGACGGTGCGCTTGAACAGGCGCGAGACTCGGCGCACCTCTTCGAAATCAACCGGCAGCAAAATCGCCTGCGGGCAGAGCTTGGCGGCCTTCATCAGGCCCATCGCAGACCCCACGCCGAACTGTCGCGCTGCATAGGTGGCAGTGGTGGCCACTCCCCTGCCCACATAGCTGCCCAGTCGCGGAAAGGCGTCCACCGGAATCATGTGGGGCAACAGCGCGCCGGGCAGGTTCTCATCCCTGCGCCTGCCGCCTCCGATCACCACGGGCAGGCCCTTGAGCTGCGGATACCGCAGCAATTCGACGGATGCGAAAAATGCATCCATATCCAGATGTGCGATGCGGCGCGAAACGGGGACGCCGGATTCGGGATTCATGCAGATAGCATACGGCACCCCGAATTCAGATCACTTGGCTGGTGCCCCCGGCTTGTCGAAATTGAACAGGCCCTCGTCCTGTGCCGGCCGCTTCATGCCCTGCTCGTAGTACTTTTCCCAGTTCTTCGCCCACGGGCGCCCGTAGATGTCTGGCGTCTCGAAGGTGATCTCCTGCCCCGGCGTGACTGGCGTGGCGTGGCCCTTGATTGGATAAATGTTGGGCACGCACTCAATGAAGGTGTAGGGATTGCCGTCTTCCAGCGCACCCATGCGGTGCAGATCCCGCACGATACGGATCGGTTGCACCAACGCCTCCGGATCGTAAAAAATGGCTTCCTGGTGCATGGCAGTGATCTTGCCGTTCGCGTCGCGAACCGGCGAATAGATTTCCACCGACTGCATCTTGCTCGAGAACTCGAACTTCTGGTGCACCATCCAGCCCTGGATGTTGGAGGTCCAGGTGATCAATGAATCCTTGTCCCAGAAGCCGATGGTCTCGCCGTACCAGCGGGGCACATCGGCGCCCAAGCGCGGCACCGTGCCATCCATGCGGAACTCGCGCCCGATATTGATGTTGGTGACGAAGTTGCGCGCTACGCCCGTGGAAATCTGAACCAGCTTTGGCGTAATGAGGAAAATGAACGGATTGATCTGCGCCTGCGTTGCCACCGGGTCAAAGCGGCGCATGAAGCCTTCAGGCCAGCAGTATTGCGACGGCCATTGGGAAGCTGCGTCCACAGCCTCGTGATACATCTGCTGCACCATTCGCTTCTGGTACTCAGGGGTCAGCAAGGAAAGGATGGTGGGAATCTGGTTGTATCCCATGCTGGCGTACCAGTCGTTGTTGCGAAATTCGACGCTGTACCGGCCATTCCAGTCGCCGGGCACGGTGGCATAGGTGTGCTGAATCGGGCCGCCGCGCGCCTTGACTTCAGCCAGCAGTGCTTCGTAATGGGCCTGCGCAGTCTTAAATTTATAGGGACTGACCAGCGCACTGCGTGGCAGATCGCGGTCGCAATATCCCCAGGCTGCAGTTTTTGGGTCGTTATTGACCACCAGCGCGGGCCCATTAGCGCCACGCTGCGACTCGATCCCCGCCGGACTGTTGCAGCGGAAATAAAGCTGGTTGGTCCACAGAGCCACATCCTGGTAGAAGTCCTTCGAAGTGAAAATGTCGATGGGCAATGGCTTCACGCCCTTGGGCACCGTTCCTCCCCAGGCGGAACCAATCTCAATGGCATCCGCGGTTCCGGGTGCTGCAGGAATCCCCGGCAGCCGCATTCGGATCCGTTGCGGCCCGACGATCCGCGACTGGTTTGGAATCGCCTGTGCCGGCGTCGCGGCCGGCGTTGTGACCGGTGCGCGCGGATCCACCGTCAGTGGCGCATCGCGGCCGACGCTCGGCGGGTTGACGTTTTGCGCACTGGCCCACGTAGCGGCGGACACGGCCACGATGACGGCAAAACCGAATTGTATGCGGCGGCTTTTTTTCATATGCGTAAGTCTCAATGTCTGGCGAACAATGACAGGTCGATGGAATCCCCAACCGCCTTGAGGCTGGCATCGTTGCCGTGCAGGTGGTCCCCCATATGATAACCCTCGCGCATCTGCAGCGGATCGGCCGGGTCAGCGAAGGCCGTGTCGATTCTTGTCACGCCGTCGAATGCGCCGCCCTTGATTATCCAGTCATTGATCTTCTGCCGCGCGGCCTCGCCCTCCTCGGACCAGTAACCCGCACCCTTATAGGGGCCGATGGGCGCACCGATCACCTTGATGCCTTTGGCATGCGCACGCTCTATGAGCTGCTTGTAACCGGCAATCATCTGGTCCGCGGTAATCTCCGGCTGGTCGAGGCCCGGCAGATTGGGCTGGTTGGGACCGCGTTTGCCGAAGCGATTGCCGATATCGTTCACGCCCTCGAAGATGATCATGTATTTCACGTTTGGCAGGCTCAGCACGTCTTCGTCGAAACGCGCCAGCGCTGATTCGCCCATGCCGGGACTCAGGATCCGGTTGCCACTGATGGCGGAGTTGGCCACCGCCCAATGCTTGCCCGCTGCCTGCAGCCGGTTGGCAAGGATGTCGGGCCAGCGGCGATCGGCGCCAGCCGTTGAACCCACACCGTCGGTAATTGAATCGCCGAAGGCCACAATAGTGCCAGGTGACTTGCGTGAATCCACCTCGATCACGCTCAGAAAGGCACGGTACTGCGCCGTCGACACGGGCGTGAATGGCTGGCCGACAAAATTGCCTGGGGGCGAAACCGCCAGTTCATCAAGGCCCGTGAGATGGCAGGTACATGGACCGGTGGGCGTGGGCAGATAGAACTCAACCTTGATGCGCGAGAGGCTGGGTAAGGCCAGCTCCACTGTATCGCTGGCAAAGGGTGCACCCCGCGGAATCACTGCGCCGGCTTCCCCACCGAAACTGAGGTTGCGTGAAGTCCCTGCGACTTCCTTGCCCGAATCGTCCAGGCGCACGATTCGCGCTGCACCTATTGCCAGCGGACCGGTGCCATAGCGGTTTGAAAAGAGCACACGCAACTGCGTGCCACCTTCGCTTATGCGCAGTTTTTGACTGAGCGTGACATTGTTGTAGGACGCTGCGGCGAACGGGCCGTCAGTGCCCAGCGGCGCATGCGGTGGCGCGCTCCAGCTGGCCACCCATTCCGCATTGGCAGGAACTGCCACCGCCAGGCCCATCATGCCCGCGATTGCCGCGAGCCTGCCGAAATTGCGCATTGTTCCGTCCCCCGTATTGCAGCGCATTCTAAACGACTACGCGCGGGGCACGTTGGGCCCTGATCACTTGAAGGTGAAAATATCGGCGTCCTTGGGTTTTTCCATGCCCTGCTCAAAATATTTTTCCCAGATCTGGGCCCAGGGACGGCCGTACATGTCGGGCACTTCGTATTCGATTACATTGCCAGGCGACACCGCTGTCGAGTGCCCCTTTACCGGCAATATGGTGGGAATACATTCGATGAAGGTGTAGGGCTCGCCCTCTTCGAATCCGCTGAGCTTGGTGTAGTTGCGGACAATGCGTATGGGCTCAACCAGCGCCTCCGGATCGTAAAACACGGCCTCGTGGTTGAGTCCGATCACCTTGCCCTTTGCATCACGATTTGGCGTGTAGATCTCGATGGTCTGCATCTTGCTCGAAAACTCGAAGGCGCCATGCGCAGCCCAGCCCTGGATATTGGAAGTCCAGGTGATCAGCGCGTCATGGTCCCAGAAGCCGATGGTCTCGCCATACCAACGCGGCACGTCGGCGCCCAGTCGCGGCACGACTCCGTCCATGCGGAACTCACGGCCAATCTGGATGTTGGTCACGAAGTTGTCGGCCACGCCCGCCATGATCTGCACCAGCGAGGGTGTAACGATGACCGACTGCGGAAACTGGATCGAAAAGGCATACCAGCGGCGCATGAAGCCTTCGGGCCAGCAATATTGCGAAGGCCACTGCGGCGCGTTGGTGTTGCCCTGGTGGTAGGCGTCCTGGACCATGCGTGTCTGGTACTCCGGCGTCAGGACGGACAGCACCGTCGGAAATTGCATCGTCAGCATCATCGCGTACCAGTCGCCGAAAATATTCGCCGGTGCATAGCGACCACTGATATCCCCGGGCACCGTAGCGTATGTGTGATGCGTGGGTCCGCCGCGCTTGGTGGTCTCGGCCAGCAGTGCCTGGTAATGGGCCTGCGCAGTCTTGAAGCCGTAGGGACTGACAATGGCCTTGCGCGGATAGTCGCGATCGCAGTAACCCCAGGCGGCAGAACGCGGCGGATCGCTGCCGATGGTGGCCGGGAATATTGCGCCGCGCTGCATCTCGAGGCCCTGCGGACTGTTGCAGCGGAAATAGCGCGGATCGGTCCACAGCGCGCGGTCCTTGTAGAAATCCTTTGAGGTAAAAAGATCCACTGTCAGGGGTTGCACGCCGGGAGGACTGGCCCCGTTCTGGGCAGAACCGATAAACCTCCCCCCCGCGGGCCGCTGACCAGGAGGACCGCCAAATGTGGGAAGATTGATGGGCCCGACGAAGGGGTAGCTTTGCAGCTGCGCCGCCAGGCGCTGCGCCTGCTCCGGGGTGGCAACCGCGCGCAGCGATTGAAAATCGGGCGTTGGAATCACGGAAGCCAGCGGCGCGCCCCGGCCCACGCTTCTGAAGCCAGGGTTTGCCACCTGCTGGGCCGCCACCGGCACGCTCAAGGCTGAACCTGCCACGCCGGCAAGAGCCAGGACCATCCGCCAGGAAAGGCGCGCTCGCGAATTGGTGCTCATGCCTGATTTCTCCTCCAAAGATGCTGACTCGCCAACGCGGCGCCCTGTGATAGCGATTTGAGCTTTGCCCAGGCTATCTGCGGATGGCAGCGCAGCCCCACGCCACAGTCGGTAGAAGCGATCACCCTATCCCTGCCGACAATTTGCGCAAATCTTTCGATGCGCATGGCCACAAGTTCCGGATGCTCTATCAACGGCGTCGCATGCGAGACCACGCCCGGGGCGAGCAACTTGTGATCCGGCAGCTTGACGGTTTTCCAGACGGCAAACTCATGCTCATGGCGGGCATTTGCCGCCTCGATCAAATAAGTCTGGGCCTTCACGGTCAGCAGCAGATCTGCTACTTCCTTCAATTCGATATCGAAGGCATGTGGGCCGTGCCAACTGCCCCAGCACAGATGGTAGCGAACCCGCTCCTCGGGAATATTTCGCAACGCGTGGTTGAGGGCTTCGATGCGCACGCGGCAATATTTTCTGTAGCCATCGAGACCCATCGGGATTCCGATGCGATCCCACAGCGCCGCCAGCCACGCGTCATCCACCTGCACCAGCAATCCCGCGTCGGCAATGGCTTCGTATTCGACGCGCATGGCCTCGGCAATGGCGAACAGAAACTCTTCCTGGGACTTGTAGAAAATGTTGTTTCGCCCCGGCTCAATGCTGGAGGGCGCGGTCGAAGTCAGAAAGGCATCGGACGATGGCGTGGTTCCAAGTGCCGCCTTGAGACAATCGATCTCGCGCTGCAGCGCCTGCTGCCCCACGTAGGTGACAGGTCCGTCGCATTGCCAGTCCATGCTGCGAACCTGCGAGGGTGCGCTGCGCGTTTGCTCAAACAAAGTGCCGCCTTCCATCGCGGCCTTGTAGAACGCGTCGAACTTCTTCCAGTCCTCGCTCTGCGTCAGCAGATTTACCGTGCCACCCTCCTCACTGGGCCTGAAACCTGTGAGGCGGGAACTGATGAACTGCACCCAGTTTCCGTCCTTGGTGGCCTCGCCCTCGTTGACGATATCCACGCCGACGGCGCGCTGCTGCCGGACAATCTCGCTGACCGACTCGCCAAGACGTGTCGCATCCACCCTGCCATCCAGCCAGAGGTCCTGAGGCGCCGGCAGGTTGCCCACGTGGGTGGTCAGGATGCGATCCGTGCTGGCTCTCATATCGCCAGCCTGCCGGTGCTGTCGCCAAATTTCTCTTCGGGGCAACCCATTTTCCCAAGCATCGCCAGCAGCAGGTTCGACATGGGTGTCAGCTCTTTCTGCCTGATGTGCCGGTTGCCCTGGATTGCACCGCCGGCGCGACCGGCCAGCACAATGGGCAATGGATCATGATTGTGTGAATTGCCATCACTCATGCCGCTGCCATAAAGAACCAGCGAGTGGTCCAGCAGCGTGCCGTCACCGTCAGGCACCTTGCTCAAACGGTCGAGGAAATAAGCAAACAGGGTTGAGTGATAGCGATTGAGCACCGCGAACCGCGCCTTGTTGTCCTCGTTGTTGGAATGATGCGAGAGGATATGGAACGAATCGCGCACCCCGCTGTTGGGATACACCGCGTTGCTAACTTCCTTGGCCACGATGAAGGTGCTGATGCGCGTGATTTCCGTCTGCCAGGCCACCGCCATGAGGTCGTACATCAGCTTGATGTGCACTTCCACGTCTTCAGGCACGCCGCTGGGCTTTTGCGGCAGCGTCACGTGATTGCCCACTCGCTGCGCTGACTGGTTGATGCGACGCTCGATTTCACGTACGTCGGTCACGAAGCGGTCGAGGCGTTCGCGATCCGCTGCAGGCAGCGAGCGATCGAGTCCGCGGATCTGCTCAGTCACCGAATCAAGCAGACTCAAGGCCTGCGCGCGACGCGCGGCACGCTGCGCATCGTTGGCGCCATCGCCGAAGAGCTGCTCGAACAGCATCTGCGGATTATTCTGCGTGGGCAGGGGTGAGGTTTCGCCCTGCCAGGAAAGCGTGTTGCGATAGGCACAGGACAGGCCCTCACCGCAGCTCAGCGACGCCTCCTCGATCATCAATTCCAGCGAAGGCAGTGGCGTATCCTGGCCCAGGTGTTTGACGGCCACCTGGTCCATGGTGATTCCCAGGCGCGGCTGCGCACCGGCGGCAGCCTTGGCGCCGCTGAGAAACGCTGCGGAGGAGCGATTGTGATTTCCGGTGGCGCCGCCCGGGCCATAGGCCAGCGGCAACCCCAGATTCGACATCACGTTGAGCTGCGCCCGATAGGGCTCGAGCGGCTTGAGAATCTCGCTGAAGGTGAAATCAGATCCTTCGTTCGGCGGCGTCCAGCGCGACATGGTGACGCCGTGCGGAAAATAGATTGCGCCCAGGCGCACGCGCGGCGCGGGAACGGCGGCCATGGCGGGAATCATTGATTCCAGCAGCGGCAACGCCAGGGCAGTGCCCACGCCGCGCAGCATTGCGCGGCGCGACAGGTGACGACGGGTGATGAACATGCTCACGGTGTGCCCTGCGGCGCCTTCATGCGCTGCCGGAACTGCGAGGTCTGGACCACACCCAGTACCAGCGCGCTGAAGCGCAGGTCTTGGCGTTGCGCCTGCCGAACCACCTCGCGAACGGCAGGCATGTCGCGCGGCTCCAGGGCCCTTCCCAGTGCGTAGATCATCAGCTTCTCGGTGAAGTGAGTGACAAACAGGTCCGGGTTGGACAATAACGCGGTGTTGAGGTCCGCCGGCCCAACAACGCGTGTGCCGTCGATCAGCGTCCCACCGGCATCGATGATCGTATCCCCATCTCGCTCGCGCCATGCACCAATCGCATTGAAATTCTCCAGCGCAAAGCCTACGGGGTCCATCACGCTGTGACAGGTCGCACAGGAAGGATTCTTGCGATGCAATTCCAGCCGCTGGCGCACCGACGTGGTGATCACATGCGACCCGTCCCCATCGAGGTTCGTGTCAACGCCAGGAGGCGGGGCCGGCACCGGCGCGCCCAGCAGGTTCTCCAGTATCCAGCTGCCGCGTATCACCGGCGAAGTGCGGCTGGCAGTGGAAGTGATGGTGAGTATGCTGCCCTGCCCCAGCAGCCCACGGCGATGGCTGTCCGCAGGCAGGCTGACCTTGCGAAAGTAGGAGCCACGCACATCCGGTATGCCGTAATGCTGCGCCAGCCGCTCATTGAGAAAGGTGTAGTCAGCGGAAAGCAGTTCGGTGATGGGACGATCCTGCTTGCGCACGTTATCCACCAGCGAACGGGTCTCCTCGATGAATGCCTCGCGCAGGTTCTCGTCGAAACCGTCCACCTCCGGCGTTACCGTCCCCATCTCGCGCAGATGCAGCCACTGACCGGCGAAGTTCTCGACCAGCGCATACGCCTTGCGGTCCGCCAGCATGCGCCTGGTCTGCGCCGCGTAGACCTCGGGCTGGTGCAAGGTCTTCTTCGCCGCCAGGTCGAGCAGCTCGGCGTCGGGAATGCTGCTCCAGAGGAAGAATGAAAGACGCGATGCAAGTTCGAGATCGCTGATGGCGTAAGGCGTATCGGGCCCAAGGCCCGCAGGCTCCGCCTCGAAGCGAAACAGGAAGCGCGGATCGATGAGGATGCGCGACAAGCCCTGCTGTATGCCGAATTCGAAGCCCGCTTCGTCGCGACCGCGTTCGTAGAATTGCAGGACGGATGTCAGGTCATCCAAAGCCTGCGGACCGCGGAATGCCTGCGTGGCGAAGTCCACCAGGATGCGCTGGGCACACGCGCGTTCCTGGTCCGCCGATGGCGGGCGGCATATGAAGATGCGTCGCCTGCTGGCCGTGTCACCTGGGCCGCTGGCCTTGAACGGACCGGCGATTTCCACGCTGTCAATTCTGCCCTCCACCTTGAACACTGAATAGATGTCGTTTACGCCCGCGGATTTCCTGGTGTCGAAGATGGCTGCCGTCAACACATGGACTCCGGCAGTCACCGGCAGGCGAAAATCGCGCAGGTTTTGCAGCTCGATGTGCCGCCCGTCCAGCGCCACGTCAACGCTGGCGCCGCGCAGCGCGAAGCCGGCGCGCACGCTGAAACGGTATTCACCGTCCAGCGGAAAATCATGCTCGATCCGCACTCCGCCACGCGATCCCAGCGGCATGCCTTCGAGGTGCTTGTCCTGCGCCAGCTTGTCCGGCGTCTGGAACACCACCGTCGACTCGGAGGTCGACATGTCACCCACCGCTGCGCGGCTGATCTTTATTGCAGCGTTGGTATACCCCTGGATCAATGCCGGCGACAGTCCCAGTCCCGAGGCGACATTGTCAAAGCCTTCACTGGAATCGTCCGGCGGCAGCAGTCCCACCACATCCAGTGGCATGCCGAAAAGGTCGCGCACGGCGTTGGCATATTCGGCGCGATTGAGACGGTGCAGCGCCGGCGCCGTGGCTGCTGGCCGCGACTGCGAGTCGAGGCGCGCCGCCAGTGTCGAGGCTATTGCCACGGCATCGGTGCGTGAGGGCCGCGCCTTGCCCGGCGGCGGCATCATGCCGGCCTGCAGCTTGCGCACCACCTTCTCCCACGATGCCGCTTCACTTCCCACATGCGCTGGATCGAGACTGGTCAAATCCAGTCCACCGGCCCAGTCATCGGGGTTGTGGCAGCTCGTGCAATAGTGATCCAGCGTGAGCGCCACTTCCGGTGCTGCCTGCGCAGTGTACGCACTGTGCGCACTGGCCAGCAGCAGCACCGTCACTATCAGCAATGGAGACACGCGCATCAGCGCACTTCCTTGCCCTGGGCCTTGAGCAATTCGCTGATCAAGGCGATGGAACTCGGCTTGGGCTCCGCAGGATGCGTGGCAAGGAACACGCCCCTGGCCCAGTCCAGCGGCGAACGTTGTTGCTTGTCCTGCGCTGTGAGGTCAGCGCCCTTGTCCACCAGGAAACGGATGATGGCGTCCGAACCGCGATTGGCAGCACCGTGCAGCGCGGTGATGCCCATGGAATTGGCCTGGTTGACCGGCATCCCCAGTTCATAGCACAGCTTCACCGCCTCCAGCAGTTGGTCGGGTCCCTCGGTCCAGGTCTGTGCCAGAACCCAATTCACCCCGGACGCAGCCATTAACGGCGAGGTACCTTCAAAAGTGTCGATACGCGGATTGGCGCCGTGTTCGAGCAGCAGTTTCATGACAGTGACATCGCCAGCAAGCGATGCGGCCAGGAATGGAGTCTGGCCGGTGAAATCCACCCATTCGAGCGAGCCTGTAGTCTCAAGCAGGTAATTACGAAACGGCGGGGTTTCGCGCGTGCGCGCATTGACGTCGGTGCCAGAGGCAAGAAGGGCCCTGATCAACTCAAGCACCGGCGCGCGCTCGATGCCGTTCTTGAAGGTTGCGTTATGCACATAGAGGTTGCGTACGTTGACCGCTTCCCACAATGGACTGCGGCCGTACCAGTCCTGTCCGTTCACGGCACTGCCCCGCTCGAGCAACAGGTGCGCGACGGCCATGTTGTCGTTGGAGATTGCCATCAACAGCGGCCAGATGCCGTTGGCTTCCCTGGCGTTGACATCGGCACCGGCCTTGATGAGCAGTCTGGCCACATCAACCCGATCGTGGCGTGCAGCGTAAAGCAGTGGTGTCATCCCACCGGGAGTGGGCTCACGGCGACCTCGGTCAGCGGGCACTCCGCCACGCAATATGCCCACCCCGAAGCCAAAGCCCGGCACGGAGTTGGGCGCGATGAAGGCTGGCGTCGCACCCACCCTGGTTGCGGCGTTGGGATCCGCGCCGGCCGCCAGCAGCGCTGCGACAACATCGGCATGACCGGCTCGCGCCGCAAACATCAGGGCGGTCTGGCCAAAGTTGTCGTCGCGCGCATCCACCGCCACGCCATGCTTGAGCAGCAACTGCACCACTGGCAGCACACCCACTTCGGCTGCACGCATCAGCGGGGTCTCGCCGGTGGGCTGCACGCGATCGGGATCCGCACGCGCCTTGAGCAACAGCTGGACCATCGCGGCACTGCCATTGTCTATGGCCAACATCAGCGCAGTTACGCCGCGCTCGGTGGTGCCATTGGCATCGGCGCCTGCATGCAACAGCAGTTTCGCTGTGGCCAGATCATCCACCCGCACGCGCCAGTGCAATGCAGGGGTACCAAACGCACCGCGTGCATTGACGTCCACGCCGCGCTTCAGCAATACCTGCAGGGAATCAATATCGCCATTCATGGCTGCATCGGCCAACTGGCCAGCCAGCGGCGCGCCCGCTTCATCGGCAACGCACTGCAAGCAAAATATGGCCAGAATCGAGATGGCAATTCCTCCACCACGAAGCATTCGTTCCCCCAGGGCAGCAGACAAGTTTTATTCCTGCACTGGCAGGTTTAGCATGGGTGGCAGATCGTTGCCACCATCTACAGGAAGAAGAACATGGACAAGGGGAACACCGCCCAATTCGAACTGCCCAATCGGCGCACCGTGCTGCGCGCGGGCGCGGCCTTGGCCACAGGCGCCATTCTGGCCGGCGCGCGCGGGGCCGTGGCAGCAGATGCCGCCGCGGCTGGCAGTTCCATCGACAGCAGCCCGGTGGACGCGCGACTGCTCCCCGGCTTCAAGCTCGAAAAGGTCAAGACCAACGGGGCAACACTGCACACCGTAGTCGGTGGCAGTGGCCCGCCTCTGCTGCTGATACACGGCGCGCCATTGACCCACCTGTCCTGGTATCGCGTGGCCCCGGAGTTGGCAAAGAAGTACACCGTCATCGCACCAGACCTGCGCGGCTACGGCGACAGCAGCAAGCCCGAAGATGGTGAAAACCACATCAACTACTCCAAGCGCACCATGGGGCAGGACAAGATCGAATTGATGAAGCATTTTGGCTTTGACCGCTTTGCTGTGGTCGGCCATGACCGCGGCGGACGCGTCGCGCATCGACTGGCACTCGATCACCCGCAGGCTGTATCACGCATGGCGGTGATCGACATCGTGCCCACGTACTACTTGTATACGCACTTGACCAAGGCCTTCGTGGACGCGTACTTCCACTGGTTCCTGTATATCCGTCCCGCGCCGTTCCCCGAGAAGATCCTCAACGGCGACGTGGAGGGAAACTTCGGACGTGGCGCGCCACCGGAACTGCGCGCCGAGTATCTGCGCGCTTACCGCGATCCCGCGAATGTGCACGGGATGTGCGAGGACTACCGCGCCTCGGCTGGTGTGGACATGCAGTACGACGAGGCAGATATCAACAAGAAGATAGCTTGCCCCCTGCACGTGCTGTGGGCAAAGGAAGGTGCGATGGGGCGGATGTATGACGTGCTGGGCATCTGGAAAGAACACGGCTCGACGGTCACTGGCGCTGCAATGCCCGGCGGCCACAACTTCCAGGAGACGCACCCACAGGAAACCCTGGCTCAGTTATTGCCATTCCTTGGGTAATAGCCACCCTCTTCCGCAATAAGCATTGCGCTGTTCCGCTGGAGTCAAGTTCGCAGAGCGAACTCGCGGCAGCATCGGCCCTGATCCCGGAGTGTTGGTAAAAGGCCTCAGCCTTGCCCAACTTTCCGGATGACGCGAGCGGGAGGGCTGTCAATTCGAGCCTCGGATAACCGGGTTCGCGTGCGCGCTTCCGATTTCACAAGAATTGACTAGGGGGCGATAATGACCAGCATTCCCGGCGCAAACGGCGCATCCGCGCGTAATTCCCATTGGCTGATCCATGCCGCTGTCGCGGCAGCGATCGCCTCCAGCATGACGTTACCCGTCATGGCTGCCGAACCGGCAGCCAGCGAACTCCAGGAAGTGACTGTCACGGGCTCGCGCATCGTGCGCCGTGACACAGAAACCACAAGCCCCCTGATGACGGTTGACAAGGAAGTGCTTGAAAAGAGCGCGTTCATCTCGATCGAGCAGTCGCTCAACGAACTGCCCCAGTTCATGGCGGGCGGTGCCCTGTTTGGCGCCGGCGCGGTGACCGGCCTTACGGCTGCCGGCGACGTGGCTGGCGGTGCCGGCACGGGCAACATGTTCGACACCGCGCGCCCGATAGACAATGCGCGCGTTGGTCAATTTACGCCCGGCGCCGCCACCCTCAACCTGCGCGGTCTGGGCCCCAATCGGCAGTTGACGCTGATCGACGGCCGTCGCGCCGTCCCCAGCAATGCCTCGGGTGTCATCGACCTCAATACCATTCCCCAGATCGCCATTGGCAGCATTGAGGTCATCACCGGTGGTGCATCTTCGGTGTATGGCGCCGACGCGTTGGCTGGTGTCACCAATATCAAGCTGCGCGACAATTTTGATGGTGTGCAGGTGCGTGCCCGCGGCGGCATCAACGAGCATGGCGGCGACGGCCAGGAATGGCAGTTCTCGACCCTGATGGGCCTCAACGTCGGCGACAAGGGGCACGCCATGGTCGCCATGGACTACAGCAAGCGCCAGATCGCCTATTGGGAAAACCGCGGCTTCTTCAAAGAGGCCATGCAGTCGCCCCTGTCGGGCTCCGGCAACTACCTGTTTGGCTGGTATCCCGGCTACACGCCGGGCACCGCGCCCTGCAATGCCGCTTCCTGCGTGGTCACCAGCCTTGCAGCCACGGCCGGGGGCGGCAGCAATCAGGCCTTTAACAACACATGGGCTGGCAACGGCCCGACGCAGACCGCCATCAACGCGGTTTTCGGCGACCGCACCTGTGGCGCCGCGGTCAACTGCGTCACCAATGCCCTGGGGGGATATCTCTTCAATCCCGACGGCACGTTGTTCACGCTGCGGTCCTCGGCCACACTCAGCGGGGTATCAACGCAATATGGGCCGCAAAGTTTCACCGGCATATTGGGGGGCACCAAAGAACACCCGGACGAAGTGAACTGCGGTTACGCAGCAGGCATCGTCAACACCGTGCCGGGCTATCAGACCAACTGCGCGCCAGCCCTCAGCCGTGTGGACTATGGCCGTCGGCTGACCAGTCCCCACGAGGGCTTCACGCTGCTGGGCTCGGCGGACTACGACATTTCCGAGCACGTCAACGCCTACACGGTCATCAATTTCGCCACTTCCCAAACCGAGACGCGCCGCGAGCCTGCGCCCACCAGCGGTAACTTTGCCGTGGCAATCCCCTATGCGTCGGATCCCAACACCAAGTACCTGCCGTCCATCGTGCAGAGCCCCACACTGGGCCTTTCCGTCGGCGACACGCTTCCTGACTATCGCGTGGGCGGCAAACGCGGCACCAACTGCGCAAACACCGGCGGCTGCACCATGCAGCAGGCCTTCCCGGTTAGCCCCGAACTGCGCACCCTGCTCAATTCCCGACCTAACGTCACCCTCAACAATGCGGCTTCGCCATTCAACGGACAAACGGTTTGCGAGCTGCGCGAGGTTGACTCCAACGCCGGCAACGCGGGACACACCGTGCAGGTGCCGGCGTCGGGCTCGACCCCGGCCTACACCGTGCAGATAGACCCCAACACGGGCGAGACCTTCAAGACCTGCGGTCCCAACTCTGCCTGGCGCCTGCAGAACCAGCTGGGGTACCTTCCCCCTCGTGGCACGGAAAACAACACGACCACCTACCAGGTTACTGCCGGCCTCAAGGGCGACCTGCACGTGTCCGACTGGACCTGGGACACATTCATAACCGCCGGCGAATCAAATACGTTGACCGAGTACGTCGGCTACATCTCGGCGGTCAACTATGCTGCCATCCTTTCAGCTCCGAACTATGGGCAGGGATACACCGCAAGAAGCAATGGCGTCTCGAACAAGCAGTTGAGCTGCACCAGCGGCCTCAATCCGTACGCGCAGTCAATAGGCGCCCTCGTGCCATCTCAGGACTGCATCGACGCCATCACGTCCAACCAGTCGGACCGCCAATCGATGAAGCAGTACGAAAGCCAGCTCAACCTGCAGGGCCGGCTGTTCGCACTGCCTGCCGGTGACGTGCGTTCAGCTATCGGCTTCAGCTGGCGCAAGAACGACTACAACTACACCCCGGACTCGCTGCGCGAGAGCGACTACATCGCCGACACTTCCGCGGGCCAGTTCGGCGTGGGCTACGTCAACGGCGATGTGTCCGTGAAGGAATACTACGGAGAGTTGCTGATCCCCCTGCTCAAGGATCTGCCTGCCGTGCGCGCCCTCGAGCTGGAGCTGGGCGGTCGCTACTCCCTGTATTCCACCGGGCAGGATGTTCCCACCTACAAGGCGCAGCTGAGCTGGGAACCCCTGCAGTGGATGCGGGTGCGCGGCGGATACAACCGGGCTGAGCGAACACCCAACATTGCCGAGCTATACACCACTGCCACCGTCAGCTCGCAGCTGTCGGGAATTGGCTCTGACCCCTGCTCTAGCGTCGTGGCTAATACGTTGCCTGGCAAGTCGAACGCCCCGGACAATCCCAACCGCGCCCAGCTGCAGGCGGAGTGCTCGGCACAGATCAACCTTTATGGTGGCAATAACGCCTCGACCTACCACGCGAGCCCCAATACCTTCGCCCCTATCGGCGGTGTGCTGACCTTTGCGGGCAATCCCGACCTCAAGAGCGAGAAGGGTGACACCTGGACGGCCGGCGTGGTCCTGAGTTCGCCGTTCGAGAATGCACTGGCGCACCGCATCACGGCCACCATCGACTGGTACAGCATCAAGATCTCTGATGCCATCGACGTGCTGAGTGGCCAGAACATCCTCAATGCCTGCTTCAACGTGGATGGATCGAACCCCACCTACTCGCTCAATGATCCGAGCGGATCCTGCAAGCGGATCGTGCGCGATCCGGTGGTCGGCAGCGTCAGCACCATGAATTCCGTCTATGCCAATACTGGTGATATCTCGACGGAAGGTGTCGACTTCACGATCAACTGGGCGGCCCCGTTCGCAGACATGGGTCTCGACCGGATACCGGGCACACTGTCTGTGGCTCTCAATGCCAATTACCTGATCGACCAGAGCCTGCCGGTGACGGTGGGTGGCGACCAGCAGAACTACGCGGGCTACGTTGGCGCGTCCAAGTACCAGACCAACACCACGATTGGCTATACCTGGGACGTCAGCCGCATCTCGCTTAACTGGCTGTGGCATAACGGCACACAAGGCCTCACTGCCACCAACAGGCCGACCACGCTCAACGCCGGATATCCGTCGGGCAGCCTGTTCAACCTGTCGGGTGGGACGAAGTTCGGCAACGTGGACGTATCGTTGAATATCAACAACCTGTTCGACACCAAGCCGCAGCCCGCCGGTTATGCTTATGCGGATGCTTACCAGGGCTTCGGAACTTACGATCCGTATGCTGATCTGGTGGGCCGTCGTTACTCTATCAACCTGACCATGAACTTCTAGGCTTCACGCTGGACGTTACTTGCGGCCCCGGTAGTGCAAACTACCGGGGCTTTTTTACTGGTGCTGGAGGAATGGCAGAAATGGTGATGGCACGGAGCAGGCGCAGCGTTCGCGCAATTTTTCTCGCAACGATGGCGGTGGCCTTTCCGTTCATGGTGGCCCGTCCGGCGCATGCGCACCACTCGTTCGCGATGTTCGACAATGAACATCAGGTCAAGGTCACCGGCACAGTGACCAAGTTCGAATGGCAGAACCCCCACATCTACATCTTCGCCACCGGCGGCGAGGCCGGCAAGGAAGCCAAGGCATGGACCATTGAGGGCGCCAGTCCCGGCATCCTCAATCGCATTGGCTGGAAGTTCAACATCGTGAAGCCGGGCGACAAGGTGATGATGATCATCGCGCCCCTGCGCTCGGGCGAACCGGGAGGCCTGCTTAAGGAGATCACGTTGCCCGACGGCCGCTTGCTCAACAACGGCAATTTCGCCGGTCCGGCATTGATCCACTGACGCGAGGCACATGTGAAATCAATATCGCTGTTGTGCGCCACGACGTTGACGTTTGTTTGCCTTCCGACGCTGGCTGCAACTTCCCCGGCAGCCCCGCAGCCCGTGCCACGCATAGAGGGCGTGAATTTCTCCGGCGCCTGGGAAGACCCAATTCCGGCAGAGATACTGCGTCCGGCAGGTTCCCCGCCTGCGCCGCGCGTAGTGCCCGATGCTCCGCTCAATGACAAGGCGCGCGCCGAGATGGCGGCCCGCCGCGCGGCGCAGCAGGCCAAGCCGGCCACCGAGCTCACCGGGGGCGCAGCCTGCATGCCGGGCGGTTTCCCCGGAATGATGGGGCCAGTGTTCCCGCTGGAAGTGCTGCAGTCCCCGGGCCAGGTCACCATCATCGCCGAGGCCTTCGCACAGGTTCGCCGCATCTACCTCAACGAAAAACAGATAGCCGTAGAGGACGCCGAGCCGCTGTTCTGGGGCCACTCCGTGGGCCGCTGGCAAGGCAATACGCTGATGGTCAACACCATCGGATTAAAGGACAACGTGCGCATGAGCGGCGTGCCGCATTCCCTCAACATGCGCATCGATGAGCGCATCGTGGTGACCTCCTCCGACACCTGGGAGGATCACATCACCATTACAGATCCGGAATACCTCACCGGTCCCTGGACCTGGACGTATAAATACAACCGCCGCAAGGACTACAAGATCAACGAGTACGTCTGCGAGGACAACCGCCTTTATCTGGATCCGGCAACCGGCCAGCAGAAATTGCGCCTGGGAGAATAACCTCAGGCCGTCTTGACGGTCAGGGCCGCAGTGGAATGTCGCGGATGAACTGGGAAACAATCCACTTCTCCCCCGCCGTGGGCGGCGAACCGGTATGCAGCATGTTGCGATCGGCCGAACGATCCTGGTGCGAGTTGATGAAATACAGCCCGTCACCCCCGGTGCCGCGATTCACCAGCCGCAGCGTGGGGAAAGTGGTTTCGCCCCCCGCGTAATCATCGTTGAGGTAAAGCAGGAAAGTGATCAAACGCTGGCCCTGCTCGCGGATCTGCTGCTGGTAGTCCGGTGCATTCATATCGATGAAATCAAAATGCGGCGTGATCTGCTGACCCACGTCGTAGTGCAACACCATCGGGGCTTCGAACTGCTGCATGCGCTGCCCGGAGGTTGCGGCCATGCGCGCCTGCAGCAGAAACTGCACTACATCCAGCGTTGCATAGTCGAAGTTGGCAACGGTGTTGCTGCGCATCTGGTGAACTTCGTCGCGTCGGCTCACTGCATCGTAGACCGTGGCACGCTCGAGACGTCCGCGTGCCCGCCCCATCAGCCAGGCACAAACCCGGGGCGGCGCTAACTGCTGTACGCGGTGGACCTTGGGATGCAGCGCCACGCAATTTGCAGGACGCAGCCATTCGTTTAGACGGACACCCGTTGCCAGCGCAGGCCAGTTGACCTGGTCATCTGCCGGCAAGCCTTCTGCCTGCAGACTCAGCAACTGACCGCGAGCGGACTCATCGCCCGCCTGCGCGGCAGCGCCCAGCAAGCGTATCGATGTGGGCCAATCCTGCGGCAGGTATGCGCCCGCTGCTGTCAGCGCTGCAACCCGGGCAAGTGCGCGTCCTTCGCCCGCGCGCGCCGCCTCTGCGATAAATGAGACACCCTGTTCCGGAATCCTCGGTACCCGGTCGCCCGTCAGCAAACGATGCCCCAATTCCGACATGGCCTGCGCGTCGCCATCCCGTGTAGCGCGGGTCAATTTGGCTATCGCCTCTTCATGGCGGCCTGAGGAGGCGAGTTCACGTGCCGCGAGCAACGCTGCCGATACGATAACGTCCGTCACTCTCCCGCTCCCTGACGCGTTGCACAGTTGACATGCGCACTCGGTCCATCCTATAGGACATGAGCGTGTAAACGAAGACTGTGGGACCGATGCCCGGGCACGGTCACCGTGGCTAGATTCAAGGGGGATGACGTGCAGAACATCAGGCCGCAGGAGTCGCCAGGCAGGCCAGCATCTGTCGATTGGAAGTTGCCGAATGCGTCACGATCAACCGTGGTGGCAGGGCCACAGTGCTGGGACACCGGCCTATATCTTGCACATCTCGGACCCATTCGCCTGGTCAAGATGACTTGCGAGCGCGATTCGGTCCACCACCATACCGGCGCAACAAGTCCCGCGTCTCCCCAATATGCATTTCTTGTCCAGGCGCGCGGCATGGGGCAACTGCTTCACTACGGACACCAAGAGTTGCTGCACGAAGGGGATCTGGTGCTTTGCGATCTGGCATTGACACGCTCGTACCACGCCGAGGAACGGGCTGAGCTTGTGATGCTGCATGTGCCCGCGAACATCATGGAGGAGCATCTGCCTTCACCCGAGCCATTTTGCGGCCTGCGCCTTGGCGCTGCGCAGGGACTGGCACATCCGGTGACTTCACTGGTCCTCGACCTGTGCACGCGCCTGGATGACGGATTGCCCGTGGATTTCCAGGATCGGGTGGCCCGTCATCTGCTTGACTTGATCGCGACCTGCTATGCCATCGCCTTCGACTCACTGGCGATGGGGGCCTCATCGATTCTCAGCGGCCGCTACGCGAAGACCAGGCTATTGATCGAACAAAACCTGCGTGACCCCGACCTGAGTCCGTCATCCATTGCCGACCAGATAAAGGTCTCGTCACGGTACCTGAGGATGATTTTTGCCACGGGAAGCGAGACGGCCTCGGCGTATATCCTGAGACGTCGTCTCGAGGAATGCGCGCGTCAATTGTCCGACCCTGCATGGCGCGGCCATTCCACTACAAAGATCGCTTTTGCCTGGGGCTTCAACAGCGCACCGCACTTTACGCGCAGTTTTCGCGGGCGCTACGGCGTCTCGCCGCGTCATTACCGACTGCTGCACCAGGGAAGTGAACTGCAGAAAAAGCGCTGACCTGCACGCAATCCGGGCAAGCAAAGTTGCTGTGCGTCCGTGTGGACCCTACCCCCGGATAGCCCTGGTTTTCACAGCGGCAAGCCCACGTAATTCTCGGCAAGGCTGAGTTGCGCGGCTTTTGATTGCGCCACGTAGGCCAGTTCTGCCATCTGCATGCGTCGATCAAACTGGCCCGCGTCCGGAAAGCGGTGCATCAATGTCGTGAGCGACCACGAGAACCGTTCGGCCTTCCAGACGCGATCCAGCGCTCTGGCTGAATAGGCGTCTATGCCGTGTGTGTCACGCTGGTTGAGGGCACGTGTCAGCGCGTCAGAAAGGTAGTGCACATCAGATGCGGCCAGGTTGAGTCCCTTGGCGCCAGTGGGCGGAACGATGTGCGCCGCATCCCCCGCCAGAAACAGCGAACCATGGCGCATGGGCTCGGAAACGAAAGAGCGCAGCGGCGCAATGGACTTCTCGAGTGCGGGCCCACGGACGATATGCGCGCCGGCTTGCGGTCCCAGTCGCACTGCCAGCTCGTCCCAGAGACGATCATCCGGCCAATCCTCGACCTTTTCGGAAAGCGGCACCTGGATGTAATACCTGCTGCGCGTGGGTGAGCGCATCGAGGCCAGCGCAAAACCATGCGCATGGTTGGCATAGA
The DNA here is from genome assembly GCA_039932715.1 of Pseudomonadota bacterium. Taxonomy (GTDB): domain Bacteria; phylum Pseudomonadota; class Gammaproteobacteria; order Steroidobacterales; family Steroidobacteraceae; genus ZC4RG30. Next base: position 45,761 of record JBDTPN010000012.1, read on the forward strand.
TCAGCTCGTGATTGCACGGTGGCACATCGGCCAGAATTCCCAGCCACCCGAACGGATAGACCTTTTCGAAATGTCGCCCCGATGCTGCAGGTATGGACTTGCGAGAGATGCCGTGGAAGCCATCGCAGCCTGCAATGTATGTGGCGTCCAGACGATGGCTGGTGCCGGCATGCAGGAAAGTGACCCAGGGCGCACCTTCAAGGTCGTGCAGTTCAACATCCGTGGCCTCCCACAAGATCTCAAGGCCACGCGCCGGCGCTGCGTCGATCAGGTCCCTGGTCAGTTCCGTCTGGCCATACACCATCACCCGTTTTCCGGTCAGGGCATGGATATCGATGCGCACCAGGCGCTGGCCATCGGCAAGGTTGAAGCCGTCATGGGGAAGGCCTTCGGCAAGCATGCGTGCGCCCACCCCAATTCGCTCCAGGATGTCAGTGGTCACCTGCTCCAGCACTCCGGCCCGGATGCGCGAGGACACACGCGCCTCGGTCTGGCGCTCCAGGATGACGACATCAATGCCGGCCTGGCGCAGCAAATGACCGAGCATGAGCCCAGCCGGGCCTGCGCCAATGATTGCTACCTGGGTTTTCATGTTGTGAGTCGGAAGTGTAGTGGATTTACACCGCCGTCTCGAATAGCCTGACTGTATCCCGCTTGAACGGGCTGACATCGGGGGCTTGATGACAATGACACGCCGTTTCGCGGCGCTGACCCTTTTGGGCAGCACCTTCCTGGCCTGCACTTGCGCCATGGGCGGGGATCCCATTATCACTGACAGCAAGATCCTCAACGAGGAACGGCGACTGGCGATCCTGGAGACCAAACTGGCATCCCTGCAACGCGAAGCCGCGTTGATCGAGGACCATCGCGCCATCGAACGCCTGCAACAGGCCTATGGCTACTACGTCAGTGAAGGCAAGGCGGCGCAGGCCGCTGCGTTGTTTTCGGATAGTCCCGCCGCCTCCATCGAATACGCCCAACAAGGCGTTTATCTGGGTCGCGCGCGCATCGAAGCGTTTCTCAAGGCCAGTGGCGCAAGACTTCGGCCTGGCGAAATCCGCGAGACGCCCTTCATGCAGAGCGTCATTCATGTCGCGGCCGATGGCCGCACGGCCAAGGCGCGCTGGCGCTCACTGGTGATGGGTGGCATGCACGGTGAGGACGGACGCTGGACCGAAGGTCCGTACGAGAATGAATACATCAAGGAAAATGGCCTCTGGAAGATAGCGAGGCTGCACTGGTACACCACGGTGGATGCCAGCTACGACAAGGGATGGCACCGCCAGCCCTACCCCGCCGCCGGCCCCGTGGCGGAACTGCCGCCGGACCTGCCGCCCTCCATCGTCTACAAGCCGTATCCGAACTTCTTTCTCCCTCCGTATCACTACGCCAACCCGGTGACGGGTATGCCGGTGGCCTGGGATGACAATCAGGCCGGAGGTGTGCGATGAATCGCCTGGCTATCGTATGCCTGATGGCTGTTACGGGGATCGCATCAGCCCAGGCTCCTACCGCTGCACAGCGACCGCCGGCGGACCTGACGCCGCGTCTTAACCGCGCTGCCGATCACATTGCGTCCATCAATGCCCAGGCCGATCGCGTTGCCGACTACGACACGCTGCGCAATCTGCAGGAAATCTACGGTTTCTATTTCGACAAGGCATTGTGGGACCAGGTGGTCGACCTGTTCGCGGAAGACGCCACACTGGAAGTGGCGCAGCAGGGCCAATATGTGGGCAAGGCCAGCATCCGCAAATACTTTTACGGGCTCACCGGCGGCAAGCAGGGGCTTTCATACGGACAGCTCAACAACCAATACCAGCTCTCCCCCTTGATCACACTGGGCGCCGATGGCCAGAGCGCGCACGCGCGCTGGCGTGCATTGATCCAGGACGGCCAGTTCAAGCAAAGCGCCAACTGGGGATCCGGCATCTACGAAAACGAATATGTGAAACAGGACGGGGTATGGAAGATAAGCCGCCTGCACCTGTTCATCCATTTCTACGCGCCATACGAGGGCGGCTGGACGCGCACCACCCCCGCGCTCAATGCACGCTATGGCAAGTCTGCGGCGAAGCCTGACCGCCCCGCCAGCGTGAAATATGAGACCTGGCCGGCCAGCTACACCGCGCCGCTGCATTTCGAAAGTCCTGCCCTGGCGGGCTATCGACTGGCGCCGGAGAACACTGCCAGCGCACCGCCGCCGGCCGCCGGCGCGACGCGCACGGTCACCGACCTCGAGGCGCAGGTGCGCGCGCTGGAACTCAAGCTGGAGCGGCTGCGTTCGGCGTCAGACGTGGAAAACCTTGAGAGCACCTATGGCTATTACGCCGACAAATCCATGCAGGATGCGATCTCGGCATTGTTCGCGCAGAACTCGACGCTCGAGATCCTGGGCCGCGGTGTGTTCATCGGACGCGACCGCGTGTACGAATACATGCGCCGCCTCGGGGCACCCACCAATGGAACGCTGTTCAATCACATGCAGCTGCAGCCAGTGGTCACCGTGTCTGCGGATGGCAATACCGCCAGTATCCGCGCCCGTCTGGTGGTGATGTTCGGCCAGCTCAATTCCAGTGCACAGCTTGCCGAAGGCACGTATGAAAACCGCTTCGTGAAGGAGAACGGTGTCTGGAAATACCAGAGCCTGGCCGGGTTTCAGACGTTCTATACGGACTATGAACAGGGTTGGGGCAAGCACTCGTCGGCCATGCTGAGCTATTTTCCCGGCTATCCGCCGGATCTGCCGCAATCGGTAAAGTATTCGCCGTACCCGGAAGTCTTCGTGCCGCCCTTTCACTACCTCAATCCGGTCAGCGGCAAGTGAGGACCGGCTTGCGCGTCGTTGCAGCAACCATTGCACTTACCGGCGTGGCCCTGTTGACCGGAAGCTGCGCTTCGACTCCGCAGCAAGCCGACGCGGCGGACGCCGCGCTGGCACAGCGCGTGGTGATGCTGGAACTGCGCAAGACGCGCGTTGAGGACGTTAACGCGATCAAGCGCCTGCAGCGTGCCTATGGCTATTACATCGATGAGGGGCGCTGGGATGAGGTCGCCGATTTGTTCGCCTCCAATGCTTCCATAGAGATCGGACTGGACGGTGTCTACCAGGGTCGGGAACATATTCGGGCCTACTACAAGGCGCTGGGTGGCGGACGCAATGGCCTGGCACCCGGACAACTCAACGAATACCTGCAGCTGATGCCGGTGATCACCGTGGGTATTGATGGCCACAGCGCCGAAGGCACCTGGCGCGCCGTGATCCTTGCCGGGCACAAGGGCAGGGATGCGTTTTGGGGCGAAGGCCCTTACGAAAACCAGTACGTAAAGGAGAACGGCGTCTGGAGGATCAGCCGCCTGCACTGGTTCCAGACCCTCTATGCTCCCTATGCGGGAGGCTGGGCAAACAACGCCGACGCCAATGACGCCCGTTTCGTCACAGCCGCGCTCAAGCCCGACGCACCCACCACCATCAACTTCAAACACTGGCCTGGGGCATTTACCCCACCCTTTCACTTTCGGGGAAAATACCCGGGTTTCGAGCCCATTCCCGTTCCTGCACAAATTGCCCCGTTGACGCATCAGGCCATGACCTCACGAGTCGCACAGCTGGCGGCGGACGTGCAGCACCTGGCAGACCAGGACCAGATCGAGAACCTGCAGCGCATCTATGGCTTCTACATCGACAAGGGTCAGTGGAGCGATGCTGCGGCACTGTTTGCCCAGGATGCGCAGTTCGAGATTCAGGGTCGAGGTGTGTGGCAAGGCCCGGCGCGCATTCTGCAATACTTTCGCGCGGTGGGGCCCGAAGGGCTGCAACCCGGGCGCCTGTATGACCACATGCAGCTGCAGCCCATCACTCATGTCGCCGCCGACGGCAAGACCGCTCGCGGTCGCTGGCACCTGTTTGCGCAACTGGCACAGCATGGAAAGTTCGCCGAGTGGGAAACCGGCGTCTATGAAAATGAATACGTGAAGCAGAACGGGATCTGGAAAATCCACCGGCTGCATCTGTATCCCACCATGATCACCCCCTACGAGGATGGCTGGGGCAAGACATCGCTGTCGCGCTCGCAGTTCGAGCCAGACCTGAAACCTGACCTCGCATCACGCGTGCCCAGCCAGTTCGACCATGCCTTTGTCGCGCCCTATCACTACGACAATCCCGTGCGACATGCCTACATAGCCGCCAGGGCCATCAAGGGCACCTCCACTGAGCCCATCGATGCACAGCTGGCACGTGTCGAACATCAGCTGTCGCTGGTCGAGGCGCGCGCGGAGATCGAGAACATCCAGACCGTTTATGGCTACTACCTGGCAACACTGCTATGGGATGACCTGGCTGCGCTGTTTGCAGACAACGGCACCATCGAGATTGCACAGCGCGGCGTTTACGTGGGGCGACCCGCGGTGCGCCGCAACCTCAACCTCTACGGGCAGGCCGGACTGGATGATGGCGTCCTGCACAACCACATGCAGTACCAGATGGTCATTAACGTGGCCGACGACGGGCAATCGGCAAAGCTGCGCTCACGTGCACTGAGCATGATGGGCAATTTCAATCGCAGCTCCATGTGGATGGGCGGCGTATACGAGAATCAGTTCGTGAAAGTGAATGGACGCTGGATGTTCATCAAGGACCAGCAGATCAATACCTACTTCGCGCCCTATGAGACAGGCTGGAAGGACCTGCCACAACGGCCAGCGCCCGGCATCACCGCCTCGAACCCGCCCGACCGGCCGCCGTCATTCCCCTTCGATTTATACCCGAAGAACTTCCTGCCGCCGTATCACTACGCGAATCCGGTTGTCACCCCGCAGGCCGCTTCGCCTTAGCCAGCTGCGCTGCCGACACCCACCAGCCATGCACCTGCGGGCGCAGTGGCACTGGCAGGAACACCTTTGCCACCGCACCGGCACTGATGTTGTCCGCGTCGATGACCCACAGTTCGCTGTCGTAGTCACCGTGCGCTTCCCGATCGACTACGGCCAGCAACCAGCCCTCATGGCCGGATTTCGCTGATGGGATGTGCACCGGCTCGTTGATGGCCATGCCCGGAGGCAGTCCCATCATGTCCACCCTTCCCGTCTGGGTTTCGACCCGCAGCAGGCAGGTGAACGCGGCACCCACCGGCCCTCCCGGCAGTGGCGGCCCGCCCTGCGGATTGACGCTGGGCAGCCAGCAAACGTTGTAGGCACGTCCCTGGTCGACATCGCGGATGCGCGGCAGATCCCCCGGCGGGCCCACCATGCTGACCGCAAAACTGTCGCCGGGCTTGCTCATGTCGAAGCTCCAGCGGGTCAATCCGCCCTGCAGCGATTGTTGATCCCGATCGATGCCACCAGCCTCGCGCATGAAAGGGAATGCATTGGTGTCGGTCAGGCACTGGTCCATGTGCACCACTTCGCCCTCGTCAAAGGCATTGGTCATGTGGAAAGCCGACACCCCCTTGGGCCCCTTGAACCAGCGCATCTGCTCAACAGTGCCGTAGCGCGGCATGATGCCCACCCAGCTCTCCAGATCCTGTTGATGCGCCCAGTGCGCGCCGCCAGCCTTGAGTCGCTCGAGGTCAGCGGTGGTGGGATAGATGGGGAAGACTGCGTATTTCTCGGTGATCACGAAGTCATGGATGGACGCGCAGTACGGCGCCTTGAACCATTGCTCGGATACCAGCTTGCCCTGTGCGTCGGCGATGCCATAGGCCACATCGGTGGTGCACAGGCCTCCGGCTTCATAGCCGTAGAAAAACATTTCGCCTGTGACCGGATCAATGCGTGCGTGCGCAGTCATGGTCTCGGAACGCAGCATGCCACCGAAATCAAATGAGCCAATGGTCTCCAGCGTGTGCGGATCCACCTGGTAGGGTCGCCCATCTTCCTTGGTCATCAACAACCTTCCGGCATGCCAGATGGGGGTGGTATTGGCCACGGTGCGATCCAGGCCATGCACCTCGGGCAGGTCGGTGAACGGATTACGGTAATTGCCGAACAGCGACTTTCCCGCCTTGCGTTCCGCCTCGTAGCGCGCGGTGCGCACGTAGCGGATGTCATAGGAAACCTTGCCGCCTTCAAACAGAAAACGCCTGACCATGCCGTCACCAGCCAGCGCAATCTCATCGGGGAAAAGCGGCGGATGCGCCGGATCCGGGACAGCAGCGAAAAAAGCGCCCTGCACCTCCGGCGGAATCGTCCCTTCCACTTTCAGGTCCGGAAGGCTGACTTCACGCTGCACCGGGCGATTGAGCCCCGTGAAATGAACGGTGTTTGGATAACTGGCCATGGCGATCCCCCGGCAACCTTCAGGCAAATGGATGTCGCAGCACGATAGTCTGTTCACGATCCGGTCCGGTGGACACGATATCCACCGGCACGCCGGCCACTGCCTGCAGGCGCTCCAGGAAAGACTGGGCAGTGGCGGGCAGTTGGTCGTATTTTGTCAGTCCCACTGTGGACTCGCTCCAGCCGGGCAGTTCTTCATACACCGGCTCAACGGAGGCGAAGTCTTCGACCAGCATGGGCGGTTCTGACAACAGCTGGCCGCGCAGCCTGTAGCCAGTGCACAAGCGCACGGATTCCAGGCCGTCCAGCACATCGAGCTTGGTGACGCACAAACCGGACACACTGGAATGAATCACCGAGCGGCGCAGCGCCACGGCATCGAACCAGCCGCAGCGTCGCGCGCGCCCGGTGACCGATCCGAACTCATGGCCGACATCGGAAAGATGCTTGCCAATCGCGTCGAACAATTCCGTGGGGAACGGGCCCGCGCCGACCCGCGTTGCATAGGCCTTCACTATGCCCAGCACATAGTCGAAGCAGCGCGGCCCAAGGCCAGTGCCAGTGGAAGCGCCGCCTGCGGTGGTGTTGGATGAAGTCACATAGGGATAGGTGCCGTGATCCACGTCGAGCATTGCGCCCTGTGCACCTTCGAACAGCACATTGGCGCCGCGCGCGCGCAACGCGGCCAGTTCATGGGTGACGTCGACCACCAGCGGCTTGACGTGCTCGCCCTGCGCCAGCAGCGCATCCAGCGTCTGCTGATAATCCACCGGCGGCAGCTTGTAGAGTCCAGCCAGCATGAAATTGTGGAAGTCGAGCGAGTCGCGCAGCTTGGACGCCAGCTGCGCCGGGTCAAAAAGATCTGCAACGCGCAAGGCGCGGCGCGCCACCTTGTCTTCATAGGCAGGTCCGATGCCACGACCGGTGGTGCCGATGGCATTGGCGCCGCGTGCCTGCTCACGCGCCTTGTCCAATGCAATGTGCGACGGCAGAATCAAAGGGCAGTTGGGCGAAATGCGCAGCCGTTCGAACACCGGCACGCCCTTGTCGATCAGCACCTGGCTCTCGTTGAGCAGGGCTTGCATCGACACCACCACGCCGTTGCCGATGAAGCACATGGTATTGGCGCGCATGATTCCCGAAGGAATCAGCGACAGCACATGCTTCTGCCCATCGATGACCAGCGTGTGGCCGGCGTTGTGGCCGCCCTGGAAGCGCGCAACTGCAGTTGCCCGCTCGGTGAGCAGGTCGACAACCTTGCCCTTGCCCTCATCGCCCCACTGCGTGCCGATGACAATGACGAATCGACCCATGATTGCCGCTACCCTGATCTCAGGACCGAACAAAAAACAACAGCACCAGTCCCACCAGCATGCTGACCAGGCCACCCACTCGCAGGTCGCGTTCGCTCAATGAAGCAAGCTGCGCGAATACACGCCGCGCACCGCCTGGATTGAGGAAAGGCAACAGCCCTTCCAGCACCATCAGTATCGACAGGCCGGCAAACAAGTCACCCCAGGCAAGATTCAATCAGCGACGCCCGGATGAATTGAGGTACTTGAAGAACTCGCTGTCCGGCGTGACTACCCACACATCGCCCTCGCGAGCCAGCGAATTTCGATACGCCTGCAGGCTGCGATAAAACTCATAGAACTCCGGGGACTTTGTGTAAGCGCCGGAATAAATGCGCGACGCCGTGGCATCACCCTCGCCGCGGGTGCGCTGTGCATCGCGCTGCGCGCCGGCCAGCAGCTCGGTGCGTTTGCGATCGGCTTCGGCACGAATGCGCTCGGCCTCGGCGCTGCCCTCGGCGCGAAGCCGATTGCCCAGCGCGCGGAAACTCTCCTGCATGCGCTGGTATACGGAACCGCTAACTTCGTCAGCGAGGTCGATGCGCTGGATGCGCACGTCGATCAGCTCGATGCCGAGATCCTTTACCGCGTCACTGGCCCGGACAAACATATCGCCCTTGAATGCCGCGCGTTCGGCTATCACGATTTCCTGCAGCGTGCGGCGCGCCACCACGCCCTTGATGCCGTCCTTGACGATATCACCGAGGCGCGCGCTGGCGGTTTCCTCGATGCCGTTGGTGGCCCGGTAGTAAAGGGCAACGTCCTTGATGCGCCATTTGATGTAGAAGTCCACGACCAGGCCTTTATTTTCGGCGGTGAGAAACGTCTCGCCCTGGTAATTCTGCGTGACGATACGGCGCTCGAACCTTCGTATCTGGTTGATGAAGGGCACCTTGGCGTGCAGGCCCGGCCCATAGCTGGAACCCACAATTTCGCCAAACTTCGTGCGGATGGCTACCTCGTTCTCGCGCACCTGGAAAAGCGTTTGCCAGACCAGCAGCGCCAGCACACCCAGCACTACGGCAATGGGCTTGAACTGGGAAGACATCAGCGCGAACCCCGGCTGCGACCATCGACGGTGATCTGCGGCAGTTCCTGTGGTTCGCTGACGGCCGGCGCCGGCACGGGCCGCGCGGCCGCATTGCGCTCCAGCAGCTTGTCCAGTGGCAGGTAGATCATGTTGCCACCCCCACCCGGCTTCGCATCAAGCATTACCTTTTTCGACTGCTGCATGATCTGTTCGATGGTCTCAATGTACATGCGCTTGCGAGTCACTTCGGGCGCCTGCGCATAAGCGGCATATACGCTGTTGAATCGCGCCACGTCACCTTCGGCAACGGCGACGATCTGCATTTTGTAAGCCTCGGCATCCTGCATCTGGCGCTGGGCAGTGCCCTGCGCCTTGGGCAGGATGTCATTGGCGTAGGCCTGCGCTTCCTTACTGAACCGGTCACGATCTTCGATGGCCTTGTTGGCATCACGCTGCGCGGCAACAACCGCCTCGGGCACCTGCACGTCGGTGAGATTGACACTGGTGACACGAATGCCACTGTTGTAACTGTCGAGTGTGCGCTGGATCAGGTCGCGCGTGCCTTCGGTAATCTGCTGGCGTGCGTTACCCAGCACCTGGTCAAGACTTGCCTGGCCCACCACTTCACGAATTGCGCTCTCGCTGACTTCGCGCAGCGTCTGTTCCGGATCGCGCACCTGGAACAAAACTTTCACCGGATCCAGGTATTGATACTGTATGGCTGAACGAATCTCTACCAGATTCACATCAGCCGTCAGCATGCGTGAGCGGTACTCGACGCTGTTGACGCGCGAGATGTTGACCTTGGTTACCGTTTCAATCGGCCAGGGAAATGCCCAGCCAAGCCCGGGTTGGCGCACGCCACTCAACTTGCCAAACCGCTGGACGACGCCGCGATCCGAGGCATTAATCTGGAAGGTGCCGGAGGCAAGCCAAATCAGCAGTAGAACCGCAGCGATGATCCAGCCAAGATTGCCAGCTGCACGCGTGTCCTCGCCAACAGGCGGAGGCGACCCGCCGGACCCGTTGAACACACCCTCGAGCCAGCGCTGCCAGTTTTTGAAGGCTTCGTCCAAGCCTCCCGACTTACCAGCAGGCCTCTTCTTATTACCCCAGGGTGATTCTCCCCGGTTTCCGGGCTCGTTCCAGGCCATTGTTCCTGATTCTAACTCATGCCGCGGCAGCGGGGGTGACTGTGGCCCCCGGCATGCGTTCCAGCGCCGCCAGTTCCTCGGCCGGGAGGTCGACAGTCAGGTCGAAAGCCTCCTCATCGCTGCGCTCATCGCGCACCACCCCTGCGGCATACAGCCTGGCACGCGCCGCACCTGCGGTCAGTGGCAGGCGCAAATGCGTGCGCTGCACGGCTCTCGACAGTCTCTCGGCTACCGCGCGGCCCAGCAGATCCAGACCCTTTCCATGGGCGGCAGAAATCCACACCGCCTCTGGCTGTCCGGCCGCATCACGATCAACCCGGGGCTCAATTTCGAGTCGGTCGATCTTGTTGAATACCTGGATAACCGGAATGGACCCCGCACCGATCTGATCGAGGACGCGATCGACCTCAGCCATGTGTTCGGCGCGGCGCGGATCGCTGGCGTCGACCACATGCAGCAATAGCGTGGCCTCGCGCGCTTCTGTCAGTGTGGATTTAAACGCCGCAACAAGATCATGCGGCAGATCGCGGATGAAGCCTACGGTGTCGGCAACCACCACCTGCGTGCCGCCCGGCAATGCCAGACGACGCACCGTGGGATCGAGTGTGGCGAACAACTGGTCAGCCACATAGGCGTTCTCGCCGGTGAGGCTGCGAAACAAAGTGGACTTGCCGGCGTTGGTGTATCCCACCAGCGCCACCGAGGGAATGGGAATCGCAACCCGCGCACCACGACCTGTTTCACGCTGCAAATTGAGCTTTTCGAGCCGTTGCGTGAGCACCTTCACCCGTCCGCCCAGCAAACGCCGGTCCGTTTCGAGCTGGGTTTCACCCGGACCGCGATTGCCGATGCCGCCGCCGCGCTGGCGTTCAAGATGGGACCAGCCACGAACCAGTCGACTGGCGATGTGCTTGAGCTGCGCCAATTCGACTTCGAGCTTGCCCTCGTGGCTCTTGGCGCGCTGCGCGAAGATGTCGAGGATCAGACCGCTGCGGTCAAGCACGCGCCGCCCGATGAGCTTCTCGAGATTGCGTTCCTGGCTGGGCGATAACGGGTGATCGACGAGGACGACATCAGCCTCGTTGTCGATGGCGACCTGGCGGATTTCATCGGCCTTGCCGCTGCCGACGAAATAGCGCGGATCGGGCTTATCGCGCCGTCCGCCAATAGTCGCCACGGGAATGGCGCCCGCAGACGTGGCAAGTTGCTGGAACTCATTGATGTCTTCAGGGTCAAGCGCTGCGCCAATTCCAAGACGCACCAGCACTGCCCGCTCACCACTCCTGGGACGCTCAAACATCAGGCGGCAGGGGTCTCCGCGCCGAGTTCTTCTTCGACACCAGGCACGCGCACATTGCGCGCCGGCACGACGGTGGAAATTGCGTGCTTGTAAACCATCTGATTGACCGTGTTTCGCAGCAGCACCACGAATTGGTCAAACGAATCAATGGTGCCTTGCAGCTTGATGCCATTGACCAGGTAGATTGAGACCGGTACGCGTTCCTTGCGCAACGCATTCAGAAAAGGATCCTGAAGCGATTGAGTCTTGGCCAAGACGTTCTCCTTATTTTGTTGCATCGCATCTTATCATGGGGGCACAACCCTTTCGATCAAGGTCCCGAGAAGTCGTTCCGTGTGGACTGCAGAAAAAGCCTCGGATCTGATCACCTGTGCTGACGGGGGCAGCAGTCCCGCGCCGCGCAACCATGTCATCTGCCGCTTTGCCAGCTGTCGGGTGGCGTACAAGGCCAGTTTCGTTGCCTCGGTCAATGTGTGCTCACCACGGCAGTATCCAGCCAACTGACGATACCCCACCAACCGCAGCACCGGACTGCCGTTGCATAGGGTTTCCCGCTGCAACAGGTGTCGGACTTCGCCGACAAACCCCGCGTCCATCATTGCGTTGAGGCGCAGAGCAAGGCGTGCGTGCAACTCCTGGCGCGAACCGGGCTCCAGTATCGCGATGTGCCAATTGACCGGCACCGGCTCTTCACCACCCCAGTGCTGATTGAGACTGCGGCCGGCAGTGACCAGCACTTCAATTGCGCGCTGGATACGCTGGGCATCATGGGGATGAATCCGCGCTGCGCCTTCGGGATCTCCCTGGGCCAGTTGCGCATGCAGGGCGGGCCAGCCTTCGCGCTGGGCCCGTTGGTCCAGTTCGCTGCGCAGCGACGGATTGGCCGCGGGCAAATCGGCCATGCCCCGAAACAGCGCGCGGTAATAGAGCATGGTGCCACCGACGAGCACGGGCACCCGCCCACGCGCCACTATTTGTCGCAGTGTGACAAGGCAGTCGTCGCGAAATTCACCGGCCGAGTAGACCTGCTCGGGTTCGCAGATGTCGATAAGGTGGTGTGCAACTTGTGCACGCTCTGCAGCTGTGGGCTTGGCCGTGCCGATATCCAATCCACGATAAACCTGCGCGGAGTCAACACTGATGATCTCCACCGGCAGGTGCTTGGCCAATTGCATGGCCAGCGCAGACTTGCCAGTGCCGGTGGCGCCAAGAATGGCGACGGCCCCAGGCGGTTCATCATTGAATAGTGCTTCGCCCATGAGCGCGGACTCTCAGCGTCCGCGCAGGAACAACCGATCCAGATCGGCAAGCGCCACGCGGGTGAAAGTCGGACGACCGTGATTGCACTGACTGGCACGCTCGGTGTGTTCCATTTGCCGCAGCAACGCATCCATTTCCGGCAAGGTGAGGCGCCTGCCAGCATGGATGGCGCTGCGACATGCCAGCGTGGCCAGCAGCAGATGCTCCGCGCCTTGCAGATGGTGCGCGCCCTCTTCGTCCGCTACCGCCATGGCGGCATCGCGCACCAGGGCAGCGATATCGGCACGTGACAGCAATGCGGGCACACTGCGCACCACCAGCTGGTCGGGCGCAAGTTGTCCCAGTTCGAATCCGCATCGCGACCACTCTTCGACGTCGTCAAGCACGCGCTGTACTACTGGCGCCGGCAGTGCCACCACCACGGGCTCGAGAAGGTGCTGCGAGTCGGCACTGCGCCCCGCATGGTCAGCCTTCATTTTTTCGTACAGCACCCGCTCATGCCCGGCATGCATATCAACCAGGACCAGCCCGGCCGCATCCTGCGCGAGGATGTAGACGCCGTGCAGTTGCGCCAGTGCCGTGCCCAGCGCGCGGCCATCTGCGGGCGCAGCCGTGACTGCGTCGGGCGCCACGGCGCCCGCTGAGCCGGGCGCAGCGGCCATGGCATCACGCACACTCCACGGGCTGTGCGCGGCAAAGTCGAATCCGCGCGTTCCCGCCGGCACGCCTGCGCCGGAGTCATTGCCCGCGAAATGGCCGGCAAACACGGAATCCCTAGTATCCACGGCGCTGGGCTGCGCGCCGGGGCGCGTCTGGGCCAGGCGCTTCTCGATGGTGCGAAACACGAAATCATGGATGGCGCGTGAATCACGGAATCGCAGTTCCTGCTTGGCCGGGTGAGCATTGACATCCACTTCGCGTGGATCCAATGCCAACTGCAAAACATAGGCCGGATGGCGCCCTCCATAAAGCACATCGCGATAGCCCAGCTTGACCGCGCTCAGCAACAGGCGGTCGCGCACCGCACGTTCGTTGACGAACCAATGCGTGAGATCCGGCTGCGCACGCGAGAATGTGGGCAGGCTGATCCAGCCCCACAGCCGCAGCTGCGGTGAGGCCACGTCGATTTCAACCGAACCTGCGGCAAACTCTTCACCCAGGATGCGGCCGATGCGGTCCTGTTGTTCGCGCGATGACTGCGCCGGCTCGACCCGCAATTGTTCACGGCCGTTATTGAGGTAGCGGACCGCCACATCCATGCGTGACAACGCCAGGCGCTCCACCATGCGCAGCACATGCGTGGATTCGGTGGCCTCGCTGCGCAGGAACCTGCGCCGTGCCGGCACATTGAAGAACAGGTCGCGCACCTCAACTACTGTGCCCTCGGGCGACGCGGCAGGCCGCACTTCTCCTGCTTCGCCGTTTTCCGAGCTGATCTCGAAGGCGCGATCGCTCCCCTCATGGCGCGAGACCAGACGCAGGCGCGCCACCGCTGCCACCGACGGCAGCGCTTCACCGCGAAAACCCAGGGAGGTGACGGCAGCCAGGTCATCGAGGCTGGAAATCTTGCTGGTGGCGTGACGCGTCAACGCCAGCGGCAGTTCGGCGGCAGGAATTCCACGTCCGTTGTCGCGCACCCTGATGAGCCCGGCGCCACCTTTCTCGATTTCGATGTCGACGCGTGTCGCGCCGGCATCCAGCGCGTTCTCCACCAGCTCTTTGATGACGGAGGCCGGGCGCTCCACCACCTCGCCGGCAGCGATCTGGTCAATGAGATGGGAAGGAAGGATGCGGATCGGCACGGGAGCCGCATCATATCGCTACTGCGTGGCGCTGCCCGCAATGATGGGCGTAGTCGCGCCCCGGGATTTTTGCTGCCGGGCGAACAGGCTGCCATCTGGCGGACTGCTGCGTAGAAAATCGCGCACGCCCTTGAAAATCGCCTCGGCAATCTCCCCTTGGTGCGCCGGATTGCGCAGCTTCTTCTCCTCGGCCGGATTCGAGATGTAGGCCGTTTCCACCAGCATCGAAGGGATATCGGGGGATTTGAGCACCACGAACCTGGCCTGCTGCACCTGGGATTTGCGCACTTCGCCCACCCGGTCCAGTTGCGCCAGTACGCGTTCCGCCGCTTCCATGCTGGCGCCAATGCTGGCGGTCTGCGACAGATCCATCAGCACCGAGGCCAGCTGATCGCCCTTGTCGCCCAGCGATACGCCACCCTTGAGATCGGCCGCATTCTCATTTTCTGCAAGCCAGCGCGCTGCCTCGCTGGAGGCGCCGCGGTCCGAAAGCACATACACCGACGAGCCGGAGACATCACGGTTGCGGATTGAGTCGGCGTGCACGGACACAAACAGGTCGGCGCGTGCCGCGCGTGCCAGGTTGATGCGGTCTCGCAACGCGATGAAGCGATCATCGGAGCGCGTCAACACCGCATGCATTCCCGGTTCGGCATCAATGCGTTTGGCAAGCGCGCGCGCAATGGCCAGTACTACATCCTTTTCTTTCGTATTGCTGCCCGATGCCCCCGGATCCTGTCCGCCGTGACCTGCGTCCACGGCAATAATCACGTCGCGATCAGTCTCTGCAGGGGCATGCGCCGCGCGCACCGGCGTGGGCGCGGCCGGTGCGGCCGGCGCCACACTGCCCAACTCGATCACCAGCTGGCGGCCGCCGTTTGTGGCGACCACCGTGCTTACTTTCGAACTCAGCGGTCGGGTCAGTTCAAGAACCAGACGCAGCGTTTGCCTGGGCTGGCTACCGCTGCGCAGCGACTTGACCGGACCTGCGGGCGCGGGCAGGCGCACGTCGCTGGGCAGTCGTGTTGCAGGAAGATCGATGACCAGGCGTTGCGGATTATTGAGCGTGAATACTTTTTGCTCAGCCGCACCGGACATGGTCAGGACAACGCGCGTGCCGGTGTCCGAGGGGGATTCCAGTGCGATGGATTGCAGTGAGACAGCCGCCCCCGCCGCCTGGGCCACGGCCCCAGCCAACCCGACACAGACAGCACTGCTGAAAAATCGCGTTCCCATTGGACGATAATCTAGGTCGAGAGCGGCTTAATATCAATAAAAATATGAGGATAGGCGGGAATCATGAGGTTCGGTCTGCAGTAATGGCTGTCACCCACTGCTGCCCTGCCTGTGAAGTGGGATCGATTTCGACATTTCGGCCAGGTTCGTCGACGGACAGTCGCAGCCGCATATCGCTGGCCGGTAATTTTCCGCCTGACCGCTCGGGCCACTCCACCAGCCACAACCGGCTGCCGACCACATAGTCGCCAAGGCCAAGCTGGGTCAGTTCTGCCGGGTCGCGTATCCGATAAAGGTCGAGGTGCAGCACGCGGCCATTGGGCGTTGTGTATTCCGACATCAGCCCATAGGTGGGACTGCGCACCGGGCCTGTCTCCCCCATCGACCGCAGCAATGCACGCGCAAATGTGGTCTTGCCGGTGCCCAGATCCCCTTCGAGATAAACCACCAGCGGCGAAGTGGCTGGCATAGCCACGGCCACTACTCCCGCCAGCTGCTGCATGGCTTCTTCATCATGCAGGTAAGCCTGGAAAATCACGGCAGATCGGCCAGCACTGTGCGCATTTCCAGGGCCACATCCGTTGCTGCAATACCGCGTATTCCGCTGCGTGCGCAATTGTCGCCCGCAGTGGCATGCGCGAAAACTGCCGCCAGGGCGGCCAGGAACGGATCGCATCCCTGCGCCAGGATTCCGGCAATCGCCCCGCCCAGCACATCGCCCATGCCCGGCACCGACATGCCCGGGTTGCCGCGGTCACAGATCCGCGGCGTTTCGGTGGCGCACCCCACCAGAGTGTTGGCGCCCTTGAGCACCATGGTTCCACCGCGCTGCTGACACAGGGTTTGCAGCGCCAGCATGCGGTCGACCTGCACGTCAGCCGTGCTGACGTGCAACAGCCGCGCGGCCTCTGCCGGATGCGGCGTGAGTATCCAGTGATCATCTCGCTGCCGACTCACTCCTTCGGCAATCAGGTTGAGCGCATCGGCATCCACGACCAGACGCGCCCGGGCAGTGATCTGTGCAAGTGTGGTGGTCAACACCTGGCGCGCCCAGTCGTCGCGCCCCAGTCCGGGGCCAATGAGCACCACATCCGCGCCGGCAATGGCACTGCCCACATCGCTGCCATCAGAAATGGCATGAAACATCAGCTCAGGCCGTGTGCCGACAACCTGCAGATGCTCAGGCCTGCTGGCCACAGTGACCAGTCCTGCGCCCACGCGCAGTGCGGCTTCGGCTGCCAGGCGCACCGCGCCCGGCATGCCAATGCCACCCCCGACGATCACAACCTTGCCGAACTGGCCTTTGTGGCCCTGGCGCGGCCGCGGCGGCAGCGCCCGCGCCAGGTCCGCATCCGTGAGCCTTATCAGAGCGGGACCAATGTCATTTCCCACGGCTGCCTCAAGACCCCTTTCCAGCAAGGGTTCGAACAGCAATTGACCTGCGTAATCCTGACCATCGCCAATGAACAATCCCTGCTTGAGCGCAATGAAGGTGATGGTGGCGGCGGCACGCACCGCCGGAGATGCCCGGCCAGTGTCGGGGTGCAGTCCGGACGGCAGGTCAATGGAAAGCACGGGCAGGCCCGCAGAATTGATCGCCTCGATGGTAGCGACCATGCCCGCCGAGAGTGGCGCGCGCATGCCAATGCCCAGCAGCGCGTCGACGATGAGTTCACATCCCTGCAGCTGGGTTCGCAGATCACTGTCCGCGGACAACACACGCACAGCCATTCCCTGCTGTTGCGCAAGGCACGCCACCACATGGCCGTCACCGCCGTTGTTGCCGCCACCGCAAACCACGGCAATGGATTTCACTGCGGGCCATCGCGCGCGCAGGCAGGCATAGGCCGCGGCACCGGCGCGCTGCATCAGCGCGGATTCCGACGTGCCGGCGGCGACCAGCCGGCCCTCGAGTTGCCGCACCTGGGCGGCCGAATACAGCTGCGGCGGGAGCTTCATTGACCTTCAGTATACTGGTGCAGATGACACCACATCTCTCCCGCAGCGATCTCACGCAGCTCGCCGCTGCACAGGGATTTGCCGCTGTTGGCGTCACCGGCATCGACTTGCCGCAGGACGAGGCCTTCCTGATGAAATGGCTGGAACGCGGCTTTCATGGCGAGATGGGATATATGTCGCGTCATGGCACGCTGCGTTCGCGCCCCGCGCAACTGACGCCGGGAACATTGCGCGTGATCAGTGCACGCATGGATTACTGGCCCGAGGATGCCGCCGCACCCCAGCCGGTGCTCGAAGATCCGGCGCTGGGCTATATCTCGCGCTATGCATTGGGTCGTGACTACCACCGGGTCATCCGGCCCGCGCTGGCGCGCCTGGCGGAAGCCATTGCCGCGCGCATTCCCCATCAATATCGCGTGTTCGTGGATTCCGGCCCGGTGCTGGAAAAAGCCATCGCACGCAATGCCGGCCTGGGCTGGATAGGAAAACACACCAACCTCATCGCCGCGGATGCAGGTTCGTATTTCTTCCTGGGCGAAATCCTCACCGATCTGCCGTTACCGATGGACGAACCGGCCACCGCGCACTGCGGCAGTTGCACCGCCTGCATTCCCGCCTGCCCCACCCAGGCCATAGTGGGACCACAGCAGCTGGATGCACGACGTTGCATCTCATACCTGACCATCGAGTTGCGCGGTGCGATTCCCGAGGAGCTGCGACCCGCCATCGGCAATCGCATCTACGGCTGTGATGATTGCCAGCTGGTGTGTCCGTGGAACAAGTTCGCGCGCGCCGCCAGTCACCCCGACTTCAAGGTGCGTCACGGGCTGGATGCGCCGCGATTGGTGGACCTGCTGGCAATGACACCAGAGCAGTTCGAGATGACGTTCGAAGGATCAGCCATCCGCCGCATTGGCCACGAAGCCTTTGTGCGCAATGTTGCCGTGGCGCTGGGCAACGGGCCGGCGGATGACATTGCCATCAAGGCGCTGCAGCAGCGGCGGGAAGACCCCTCGGCATTGATTGCCGAGCACGTGAACTGGGCCCTCAGGCGCCTGCAACACCAGGCAACGGCACCCTGAGGTTGTCGATGAGTCGGGCCTTGCCCAAACGCGCTGCGGCCAACACCACGATCTCGCGCGTGGCCGCATCCGGCGCCATCAATGTGGCTGCATCACGCAGCGCAAAGTAATCCGGCTGCATCCCGGCCGCGCGCAGGGTCGCCGCGCCCTGCGCCTCGAGCAGGGAATAGTCGCGCTGACCGGCGGCAATCTGTTCGGTCGCTTCCTGCAGCGCAGCGTATATCTGCGGCGCAGTGGCGCGATCCGCGGCCGACAGGTAGCGATTGCGCGAACTCATGGCCAGGCCATCCGGTCCACGCACCGTTGGAGCTGCCACGATCTGCACCGGCAGATCAAGATCCGCAGTCATGCGCCGGATGATGGCCAGCTGCTGGTAGTCCTTCTCGCCGAATACGGCCACGTCGGGCTGCACGATGCCGAACAGTTTGGCCACGACAGTGGCCACACCATCGAAATGCCCGGGTCGCACTGCCCCGCACAGGATCTGTGACAGTGAAGGAACACTGACGCGCGTGGCGCTCTGCCTGCCATCTGGATAAATCTCGTCCACCCCCGGCAGGAACAGCAGGTCGCAGGCACCGGCAAGCAGCTTGCTGTCATCGTCCGGGGTGCGCGGATAGCGCTCGAAATCCTCACCCGGCCCGAACTGCAAAGGGTTGACGAACACACTGGCAATCACCCGATCAGCGCTTTGACGCGCGGCCACCAGCAGGCTCATGTGCCCATCATGCAGGCTGCCCATGGTGGGCACGAAGCCAATGCGATCCCCCTGCGCGCGCCAGTCACGAACCTGTGCACGCAATGCGCTGATGCGCTCGATGGTGATCATCACGCGCGGCCGGTCATCAGGAAAAGCTGTGCTCGGGTGCCGGGTATGCGTGCGACTTCACTGCGGCAACATATCCTTTGATCGCCGCCAGCGGGGAATCCACACCGGCCATGAAGTTGCGCACGAAGCGCGGCTTGCGGCCGCTGGTGATATCGAGGATGTCGTACAGCACCTGGATCTGGCCGCCGGTGGCCGGACCGGCACCGATGCCAATCACCGGCACATCCAGTGCCTCGGTAATGGCTGCGCCCAGCGCATTGGGAATGCATTCCAGCAGCACGATGTCGGCACCCGCGGACTGCAAGTCGCGCGCTTCCGTGAGGATGAGTTCGGCCGCCGCCTGTTCGCGGCCCTGCACGCGAAACCCGCCGGTCTTGTGCACTGACTGGGGCTTGAGGCCCAGGTGGGCGCACACAGCAATGTCGTGGCCAGCCAGGAATTCCACAATGCGCAACTGTTCAGCGCCGCTTTCCAGCTTCACCATGCGCGCTCCCCCTTCCTGCATCAGGCGCACGGAGTTGGATAACGCCTGCTCGCGCGAGGTATAGCTCATGAACGGCAGGTCGGCCATCAGGAAGGGCCGATGCAGGCCGCGGACCACGGCGCGCGTGTGATAAATGATGTCGTCCACTGTCACCGGCACTGTGGTGTCGTGTCCCTGGATCACCATGCCCAGCGAATCACCCACCAGCACCATGTCGACATCGGCTTCATCCAGCAACACCGCAAAGCTGGCGTCATAACAAGTCAGCGCTGCGATAGGCACGCCTTCTGCGCGCATTTTCTGCAGCGTGGTCAGGGTCACGGGTGGGCGCGCCGAATCGCGCAATTGCAGCTGGGTGTACATGGGGAAAGCTTGCGGCTAAAGGCCCCGGTGGCGCAACGGGTTGTAGTAAAGCCGCCCCCGCACCACCTTGCCAATCTGGGCCAGCAGCTCCTCGTAATCCGCTTCCTGGGTGATAGGGTCAAAACTCGCGGCATTGACGATCAACAACGGGCTGGCTTCATAACCGTGAAAGAAGCGCGCGTAGGCCTCATTGAGGCGCGTGAGGTAACCCCGATCAATCAGGCTTTCGTGCGCGATGCCACGACGTGCGACCCGGTCCATCAGCACATCCACCGGGGCCTGCAGATAGATCACCAGCTCAGGCACCGGGGCGTCGATGGCCAGCCGCTCATGAACCTGTCGGTATAGCCCGTATTCCTCGTCATCCAGAATAAGCCGTGCGAACAGATCGTCCTTGGCGAACAGGTAATCGGCGACCCGCACGCTGCCAAACAGGTCCTGCTGTTTGAGCGCTGCCTGCTGCTGGGCGCGCTGGAACAGGAAATACAGCTGCGCCGGCAATGCGCCAACGCGTGGATTGCGATAGAAGCGCTCGAGGAAAGGATTCTCGGCAGCCTGCTCGAGCACCAACTCCGCACCCAGCGTGGTGGCCAGCTTGCGCGCCAGGCTGGTCTTGCCGACGCCGATGGCGCCTTCCACCACGATGTAGCGATGTGCCGCGCTCATTCGTCGCTGCGCTCCACAATGGCCTCTATGCCCGTATCGGGCAGATCGTGAAGCAGCTGCGCCACGCGACCGACTCCGGGAACCAACAGGTCAGGTGCCACATCTGCCAATGGCGCCAGCACAAAACCGCGCTGGGCGATGCCCGGATGCGGAACCTCCAGCGATTCAGTCTTGATGGTGCGATCAGCGAACACCAGCAGGTCGAGATCCAGCGTGCGCGGTCCCCAACGTTCCGCGCGACGGCGGCCCTGCGCCGTCTCCAGGTTGCGCAATGCATCCAGCAGTTTCTCCGGCGCCATCTGCGTAAGCACACCGGCCACCGCGTTGATGAAATCGCCCTGCTGCACCGGTCCGAAGGGACGCGTGCGGTACAGGCGTGAACGGGCGACCAGCAGGGATTCAGGCAACGAGGCCAGCGCCTGGAACGCGCCGCGAACCTGTTGTTGCGGGTCGTCCAGGTTGCTGCCGATGCCTATGTAGGCCGGCAACCACGCGGTCATGGGGAAGCTGCGGGGGGACGACGCCGGCGGCGTGGACGACGGCTTCTGCTTGCACCGCCCTGCTGCTGGCCTTGCGAGCGCTCCAGCGCTTCTACTGCTTCCTGGCGCTGCTGCGGAGAGATTTCCTGCAGCTGTGTCCACCACTGCGCGACATCCTGCGGTGCCATGCCAACCTGGGCACGCAGCAGCAGCAGGTCAAATGCCGCACGAAATCTTGCCTGTTCCAGCATGCGCAGCGCACGCCGGCCACGCGGATGCTCCAGCTGCGGCTGTAGTGCATACATGTCGCGCACACCGAACGCGAAGCGTTTGGGAATGGTCACCCGCTGGTGCGCATCGCGCAGCGCTGCATCGCAGGCCTCCAGAATCGTACCCACATCGCCCCAACGCTCCTGCGGTTGCTTTTCTATGTAGGCCGCGATGGGCCCATACAACAGCAGGGTGAACAGGAATGTGGGGGTCACGGCCTTGCCCGCAGCCACGCGCGCATCGGTGTTGGCCAGGCCCGCAACCAGCAGCTTTTCAACCAGGCTGCCCGGATGCTGCGCAAGGTAACGGTCCACGCCTGGATAAAGCACGGCCAGCAAGCCGCGACGCCGCAGCACGGCCAGCGAACGTTCGCCGTGCCCGGTCAGGAACAGCTTCAGGGTTTCGTCGAACAGGCGCGCTGCCGGCACTTGCGTCAGCAGGTGACGCACTTCATTGATGGGCGCTTCGGTGCCCGGATCCAGCGTGAAGCCAAGCTTTGCCTCGAAGCGGGCCGCGCGCAGCATGCGCACCGGGTCTTCGCGATAGCGCTGCTCGGGATCGCCGATCAGTTTGAGGCGGCGCGCGGCAATGTCTTGCATGCCACCCACGTAGTCCCAGATCGAGAAATCCTCGATGTTGTAATACAGCGCGTTGCAGGTGAAATCGCGTCGCCAGACGTCTTCTTCTACCGTGCCGTATGTATTGTCGCGCAGGATGCGTCCCTGACCATCCAGCACGCGATCCACATCATCTTCAGGCTCGTCTGCGAAAGCCGCCTCGGCGTCGGCTTCGGCCTGCGCGTCAATCACATCGGCATCCTCGCTGGCGCCTACTTCCGGCAGGATGTCCGGATCGTCGTCAGGCTCCTCGCCCTGCGAGGGTGCGCTGGCGGCGCGGAAGGTGGCCACCTCGATGATGTCGCGACCGAAAAACACATGCGCCAACCGGAATCGCCGCCCTATCAGGCGGCAGTTGCGGAACAGGCGCTTGACCTCGTCGGGCCGCGCGCTGGTGGCCACATCGAAATCCTTGGGCTCCACGTCCAGCATCAGATCGCGCAGGCAGCCGCCCACCAGAAACGCCTGGTACCCCCCCTCGCGCAGCTTGTAAAGCACGCGCAGGGCATTGGGCGAGACATGCTGCCTCGATATCGGGTGTTCGGCGCGGGGAATGACGCGCGGCGTCCCCGGGAGGGGAGCGCCTGAATCAGGCTCGGAATTCAAGGCAGTAGGTCCAGGACAGCGTGAAGCTTGAGCTAGGGAAGTGGACGCCTATAATACCGCGCCGCGGCCAGCCCGCGGCTATAACGCTCCCTTCGTCTAGAGGCCCAGGACATAGCCCTCTCAAGGCTAGTACACCGGTTCGAATCCGGTAGGGAGCGCCATTTTATCGACTTCGGGATTCCGGACCGCTAGGCCTTCCGCAAGCTGAAGTCGTAGTTCACCGTATAGAACGGCACGTCCTTGACCGTGCCGTCCGGCGCCTTGCCCGCGTCGTGGCGCTTGAAATTCGTCACCAGCGAGTCCTTTACGCCGAATACCGCGTCGGATTCCAGGTACTGGCTGCCTGCTGCGAAAAGATGCGTGGTGATGGGGTGATGCCCTGGCGCGGAGACGATCATATGGATGTGACCAGGCCGCATGGGGTGACGCCCCATCTTGCGCAGCATTACCCCCACCGGGCCATCGGTGGGCACCGGGTAATATTCGGGGCGAATTGACCAGAAGCTGTAACGTCCTTCAGCGTCGGTGCGGATCCGCCCGCGCGCCTTCATTCCTACATCCTCTTCCATCTGCATGTCGTAGGTGCCCTCCCCGTCGCCGGACCAGATGTCCAGCAATGCGCCTGCGATGGGTGTGCCAGCGTCATTGAGCACGCGGCCGCTGTACCGGGTCGGATCACCCTTTACGCCAACGGCAAGGTTTGCGTCGGCGGGCAGTTCGGGCGCGCCCTCCCAGTAGTACGGCCCCAGCACCGTGGAATCCGAGGTGCCGCCCGCGGCCGGATGATTGAGCGTGATCACGAGAATCGAAATGCCCAGGGTGTCGGACAGGAGTATGAATTCCTGGCGCTTCTCGGTGCAGGTCTTGCCCACCTCGGTGAGAAACAACAATGCGTTGATCCACTCGGCATCGGTGAGTTTGACCTCACGTACAAAGTCATGCAGATGAGTGATCAGTGAAGTCATCACCTTCTTGAACCGCGGATCGTCGCAGTCCGCCATCCGCGCAATCACTGCCTGCGTAACGCTCTTTTCGTCGAATTCGCGCATCTTGCCCCCTGACTTTATTAATCATGCCCGCTGGTCGCGCGGCATGGGTCGTGATTCTATTTCGGTCAGCAGCCCCCCGACACCCATGGCCATGATGTCAGCGCCAGTAACCCCGATGCCAGCGACCAATCGCCGCAGCACGAAATCAAAGCCGTTGAGCTTTGGCGAACGCGCACAGGTGGGGATTCCCACCACCGGCACCATGGTCGCCCCCACGGGAATTTCCCCCAGCACCAGCAGATTACCCGGGTCAACCGGCATCCCGGCATGGATGACCCGACCACCCGCGGCCACTATGGCCGCAGGTACCACGTCTGCGCGGTCCACTGTTGCTGCGGCACCCGATACCAGCAGCAGCGCCGGTGAGCGTGCTTGCAGCTGCTGTCGCAATGCTGCGGTCACCGACGTCGCTTCATGTGCCACCACCTGCTCACCGAGCAGTCTGGCGCCCAGGGGCTCAAGGCGTTTGGCCACGGACTGGCGCATCTTTGCCAGCACAGACGCGCGGGTTTCCGGCGTGCGCGTCAGCACCAGTCCAACGCCGCAATCGCGCCACGGACTCACATGCAGTGCCGCAACTGGTCCGCGCACAGCGCTCAACACGGCCTGCAATGCGGCCGACGGCACGGCATAGGGAATGATCTTGATGGTGGCAATCATCTGGCCTGCAATGACCACCGTATCCGGAAGCAGAGTCGCAATGGTCAAACCCTCATGCACCACATTAGCCGCCAGCACACGCACGGCATCCACGCTCAACAATCCAGCGGCGCCAGCGTAGAGATTCACGCGGCCGGTAGTGGCTGACCCGGTCTCCAGTCCAGCGCCTGCCAGCGCAAGGGCTACCTTATGCGCCGCAATGTCTTCGTTGACATCGTCAAGGTCAAGTTGCGCGACGACCACCGAATGGATCTGGCCAGCACTGAGTCTTGAAATCTCGGCCGCGCCCAGCACTGTCCCTTTGCGCAAAGTGCCATCGGGCAAACGCACGCTGTGCGCCAGCACGGTGCCCAGTGCCGTGGTCAAAGGCACGGCGCCGAACTTCATTGGCCGGCGCCGCGCAACTGCTGCGTCATTTGCGCCAGCACCGACAGGGCAATCTCCGCCGGCGTGCGTGCGCCAATGGCCAGCCCTGCCGGTCCGCGAATCCGCGCCCTGCCAGCTTCGCTGACACCGGCATCGGCCAACCGTTGCAATCGCCGTGCATGCGTGCGGGTGGATCCCAGCGCGCCAATGTAAAACGCCTCGGTAGGCAACACAGCCAGCAATGCCGGATCGTCAATCTTGGGATCATGCGTCAACAGCACCACGGCCGTTCTGGCATCCGGTCGCAACGCAGAAAGCGCCTGCTGCGGCCACTGGTCAATCAACTGCACGTGCGCAAACCGATCCGCGCGCAGGAATGCAGTGCGTGGATCAACCACCGTGACGACGTAGCCGGCAGCGCGCGCCATTACGCACAACACCTCTGCAATATGCACTGCACCTACGATAATGAGCCGCAGTGGGGGATTGTGCGGCGTGACCAGCGTTTCGTTGACGCCACTGGAAACCACGGCCGCGCGATCACTGGCCAGCGCATCACGTGCCGCCTGCGCCAGCGCTGTATCAGTCAGGATCAGCAGCTCCAGACCTGCGGCATCCAGCACGCGCTGGGATCCGCCATCCAATGGTGTCAGCAGCACCACCGGTCGCGTTGCCGCGCGTGCTCCCAGCAATGCCTGCAGTACCCCCCGGTTCATGCGACCTAGTCCACCGATTCGACGAACACGCGGATGCGCCCGCCGCAGGCCAGCCCGACATTCCAGGCCTGCTCGTCACTGACGCCGAACTCCAGTTGTGTGGGCAGACCGGTGCGCATGACTTCGGCGGCCGCCTCGATGACGGCGACTTCCACGCAGCCGCCGGATACTGAACCGGCGAATTGACCGTTCTCGCTGCACACCAGCTGGCTGCCTGCTGCTCGAGGCGCCGAGCCCCAGGTGGAAACCACCGTCGCCAGGGCCACGCGCTGACCCGCGTCGCGCCAGCGAAGCGCAATTTCCAGCAGATCCTGTTCGGAGGCGTCTTGTGACATCTAACGGCTAGTGTAAGCGATCCGGATCCGTGCATACTTTGCGCATCCCGCCCACACGCTCAAGCAGGTTCTACCCGTGATCACACTAGACATTAATGGAAAACAGCTGACCACCTATGCTCCGGAGGACACTCCCCTGCTGTGGGTGCTGCGTGACAGCCTCAACATGACAGGCACGAAATTTGGCTGCGGCATGGCGTTATGCGGTGCCTGCACCGTGCATATCGACGGACAGGCGACGCGCAGTTGTACCCTGCCGGTCAGTTCGGCTGTGGGCAGGAAAATCACGACCATCGAGAACGTCGCTGCTGAACCGGTGGGCAAGGCCGTACAGGAGGCATGGATGGCGGAGAACGTGCCGCAATGTGGCTACTGCCAGTCCGGACAGATCATGAGCGCCACTGCGCTGCTGCAACAGAATCGCAAGCCCACCGACACCGACATCGACGCGGCAATGACGGGCAACATCTGCCGCTGCGGCACCTACCTCAGGATCCGCGCGGCCATTCATCGTGCAGCGGCCGCGCTGGTCTGAGGAACGAACATGAAGCACACAACAGATTTCTCCATCATCAATACCAGCCGGCGCACCGTTCTCAAAGGCGGCAGCGCGCTCACATTGGCCATTTTCTCAGGGACTTTCCTTGAGGCCTGCGCAGACAAGGGCGCCGCCGTTGCCAATATCCCCGCCTTTGCGCCAGGAAATTTCCTGCGCATCGGCAGCGATAGCACCGTGACTTTAGTCAGCCCCAATACCGAGATGGGCCAGGGCGCCTATACGGGGCTGGCCACGCTGGTCGCAGAGGAACTTGACGCGGACCTGGCCTCGATCGTGGTTGAACCGGCGCTGGCGGATGTGAAGCGCTACGGCAACCCGGCATTTGGTGGCGCGCTGCAGGGCACTGGCGGCAGCACCACCATTGCCGCGTTCTGGGCACCCATGCGCCAGGCCGGAGCCACCGCCCGCGCCATGCTGGTTTCAGCAGCCGCGCAGGACTGGTCGGTACCCGCGGCCGAAATCACGGTAAGCAACGGCGTCGTGTCGCATGCCGGCAAGAACAAGTCAGCGAACTTCGGTGAGCTGGTGGCCGCGGCATCGAAACTGCCCGTGCCACAGAAGGTGGCGCTCAAGGATCCTAAAGACTTCAAGCTGATCGGCAAGGACACGCAGCGCTTGGACGCCCGCGCCAAGTCCAACGGCACCGCGCAGTTCACGCAGGACCTGAAACTGCCGGACATGCTAGTGGCTGCGGTGGTTTATCCGCCGCGCTTCGGTGGAACCGTGAAGAGCTTCGATGCCACCGCCGCCAAGGCCATGGCAGGTGTCACCGATGTGGTGAGTTTCAAGACACCGGTGCGCGAAGGGGTGGCCGTGCTGGCCCGGGATTTCTACACGGCCAAGAAGGCGCGTGAATCGGTGAAAGTTGAATGGGACGAGACCAACGCATTCGTGCTGGGCTCCGATGCCATCTTCGCGCAATACAAGGCACTGGCACAGAAGCCCGGCCTCGAGGCAAAGAAGACCGGTGACGCCGCCAGTGCCTACGCATCGGCAGCGCGCCATGTTGAAGCCGGATACGAGTTTCCGTTCCTGGCGCACGCCGCAATGGAACCCATGAACTGCGTGGCGCAGGTCACCGAAAGCGGCTGCGAGATCTGGAATGGCGAGCAATTGCATACGCCCGACCAGAACACAGTGGCGAAATTCCTGGGCCTCAAGCCCGAGCAGATCAAGATCAACATGCTGCTGGCCGGCGGCAGTTTCGGACGTCGCGGCAACCCGTTTTCCGACTACGTATTGGACACTGTTGCGATTGCCAAAACTGGCGCCAAGGGCAAACCGGTGAAGCTGGTGTGGTCACGCGAGGATGATATGCACGCCGGTTTCTATCGTCCCGTGTATTACCACGCGATCAAGGCCGGTCTGGACAAATCCGGCAAGATCACCAGCTGGCAGCAACGCGTCGTCGGTCAATCCATCATGGCCGGCACACCGTTGGATAGCGGTGCGCCGATCGATGGCACCTCAGTCGAAGGCGTGGCCAACCTGCCCTATGCAATTCCAAACATCCAGGTTGAGTTGCACACGACAAAGATCGGCGTTCCCATCCAGTTCTGGCGGTCTGTGGGCTCGACCCACACTGCCTATGCGGTGGAGTGTTTCCTCGACGATATTGCGCGCGCCACCAAACAGGATCCGGTGGCCCTGCGCCGCGAACTGCTGGCCAACCAGCCGCGGCATCTGGCGGTGCTCAACGCCGTTGCCGAAAAATCGGGTTGGGGTTCGCCGCTGCCTGCGGGCACGGCTCGCGGTGTGGCGCTGCATGAGAGCTTTGGAACCGTGGTGGCCGAAGTCGTCGAGGTATCGAAGCGCGACGCCAACTTCAAGGTGGATCGTGTCACCTGTGTCGTGGACTGCGGCATTGCCGTGAATCCCAACATCGTCGCCATGCAGATGGAATCGGGCATTGCCTATGGCCTGTCAGCGGCAATTACCGGCGCAATCACGCTAAAGGATGGAGTCGTACAGCAGTCCAACTTCCATCAATACACTGTGCTGCGCACCAACCAGATGCCCAAGGTTGACGTGCACATCATGCCGTCGACGAACAATCCTTCGGGAGCGGGCGAACCGGGCACCCCGCCCATCGCGCCGGCAGTGGCCAACGCGCTGGCGGTGCTGACGGGCAAGGCCTATCACCAACTGCCATTCAGTGGCGCAGGCGTGACCTTCGTGTAGGTACGGACATCCGCGAAGGGTTACTTGACGGTGTAGCCCTTCGACTCCAGGCAGGCGGAAAACCCCTTGTTGAAGAGATCCACCTGCTGTTGATGCGCTGCCGTTTGCTGCGCCGCCTGGTCCTTGGTGGCGGCTTTGGCATCGGCCTCGGCTTCCTTCTTGGCCCTGCGGCTGTTGGCTCCGCCTTTTAGAACCCCCGCCGTGGCACCGATGGCAGCGCCACCGCCCGCATCATCATTGGCGACTTCGCCGATGATGGCGCCGGCCGCAGCCCCGCGTGCCGCACCACGCACACGCTGCCCACCCTGCTGCTTTTCCGGCTCAACCGCGGCCGGCGCTGCAGGAGGAGCAGCCATGGGATCAATGCCCGTCTGGCCTTTCGACCACGTGAAGCATTCGCCTTCGTCCTTAACTTTGAGTGGTCGGCGTCTGGCCCTTGGCAGGAAAGACCACCAGTCCCAGTGACGTGGACATGGGCTTGGCGGCGGCAGGCGCGGGAGCAGGCGCCTGGGCCTCGACAGTAGCGACCAGCGCCAAGCATAAAATCGACGCAATGAGTTTCATAAAGTTTTCCTTAAGGCGATAGCGACAGCCACGCGCTATTCTCGTCCCATCAACGAGACGGGAACATGAATTCTGAGCTGAAAATCACCGGCCGTCAGGTTGCTGCCGCCCGCGCCCTGACTGGAATCAGCCGCGAGGCATTCGCCTATGCTGCCGGGCTTCCACCCGAGGCGATAACGTTGATCGAGGCGAATGGCAGCGCCTGGCTCACTTCAAAGAGCGAAGCCGCAGCCGTGATCCGCGCCTTCGAGAATTTTGGAGTGGTGATCGTCCGCGAGGGTGACGGCATGGGCGCCGGCGTCAGATTGAAATTCACCCGCCAGGACGTGAAGCAGATCGCCAGGCTGGAGGACGAAGGCGGAATCATACGTTCAGACGACGCACCCTGATATTGCAGCTGACGCGATGAATGGCGTCCCCAAGGGGATTCGAACCCCTGTCGCCGCCGTGAAAGGGCAGTGTCCTGGGCCTCTAGACGATGGGGACGTACAGGAGGGGCCGGCATTCTAATCGCAAGCCACCCCGCATTCCTACTGACTTTTAGCTGCGCCCGCCTGGTTCTCGAAGGCATTGCGGCTTCCGGCACCCTGATTCTGCACCGGCAATGGGCCCTTGATCTCTTTGGGCTCCCGACCGGTGGACGCGAAAATCTGGTCGCGCAGTGTCTTCATGGTTTCCGCATAGGGCTTGGGCTCAGGCTCGAGGAACCCGCGTTCATAGCGGCCGGCCGCATGATCAATGGGCGTCAGTCCGCGGCTGTCCAGGGCCTCGGGATTGGCACCGCGGGCCATCAGCAGTGTCACGGTCTCGCTCCAGCCATGGGCGGCAGCGGCATGCATAGCGGTGCGACGATTGCGCGGCGCCGTCTGGTTGACGTCGGCACCGGCATCCACCAGTAACTGCACGCACTGCGCCGCCTGGGCATCTGTCTTGTATCGACCGCGGGTGGGATTGGCGCCATGCCCCATTCCTGCCGCCACCAGCAGCGGCGTGATGCCCTCTTCATTGGGCAGGTTGATATTGGCCTTGTATTGCAGCAACAGTTTCACCGCCGCGACGTCGCCACCTTTGACCGCACGCATCAACGGCGTGGCGCCGGTGGACAGCACCTGGTCACCGCCGCGATCAAAAATGTAGTTGCGATAAGGAGGACGCAGCTTGAGCTGTATGTTGGGATTGGCTCCCGCGGCCAACAGCTGCTCGGCCACCTGCACCCCGGTCATGAGATCTTCACTGGGCAGGTCCGGTCGTCCGCCCACGGGCAGCGTGTTCATGTCGATGGCGACATATAGCGGCGTCTGGCCGTAAAGATCCCAGCGATCCACGTCGGCACCGGCAGTGACGAGGAAAGATGCGAACTTGAAGCGCAGGTTCATCATGGCCACCACCAGCGGCGTGGTCTGGTCAGGATCCGCCAGGTTGATGTCGGCCTTACCGGCCAGCAATTCGCGCGCGCACTCCACACATCCCTCGCGTGCGGCATACAACAATGGCGTGAAGCCGCCGCGGTTCATGCCCTTGGGCCGAGGCTCAGAGGTTACCCTGCGCTGCCACTCGCGGATTGCACCGCGTGCGTTGACGTCGGCGCCGGCTTTGACCAGCAGCCTGACCATTTCGGGTTGGCTCTGTGCGGCGGCCCACATCAGGGCTGACTGACCGGCCCACTGCTCCTTCGCATTGACGTTCGCGCCGTGCTTGAGCAACAACTTCGCCGCATCCAATTTTCCGGCGCGCGCCACCACCATCAGCGCCGTTTGTCCCTCTGGATTGGCGGACTCCACATCCGCGCCAGCCTTGAGCAGCAGCCCGATGACTTCGGCGTTGCCTGTGGTCGCAGCCTCAGCCAGCGGCGTGGTGCCAAACTCATTGCGCGCGTTGGGATCGGCCTTGGCCTTGAGCAGTGCCGCCACCAGACGCGCATCGGCAAAATGGGCCGCGTAGTGCAAGGGAGCGGTGCCATCGGGTTCGCGTGAATTCGGGTCCACGCCCTGCGACAGCTCGTACAGAGCTGTCTCTGGATCCTGTGCCTTGAGGGCATCGAACAACTGGCGCGGCGTAGCCTGTTCCGCTGCACCGGCAATTCCTGCCAACAGCGCCAGCGCCAGACCTGAAGTCAGGCGCATCAGATTTCCGCGAACGTGCCGGTGCTGTCGCCGACCTTCTCGACGGACACGCCCGCGCGATCCAGCAGCGTCAGCAGCAGGTTGGCGTGCGGCGAGTTCTGCGGATAGTGAAGATGTTGCCCGCCCTTGATCTTGCCGTAGGCGCCACCGAACACGGCCGACGGCAGTGGATCGTTGTTGTGCTTGTCACTGTTGCTCATGTTGCTGCCGAACAGGATGATCGAGTGATCCAGCAGCGAGCCGTCGCCATCGGCTGTCGCGGCCAGCTTGTCGAGGAATCCGGTGAACACCTTGGTGTGGAAATTCTGCACCTTGACCAGCTTCTCGATTTTCGCCGGATTCTCCTGGTGGTGCGACAAGGGATGAAACGCATCTGAAACACCCAGGTTGGTGTACGTGCGCATGCTGACTTCGCGCGCCATCATGAATGTAGCCACGCGCGTCAGATTGGCCTGGTAAGCCAGCGCGATCATCTCAAACTGCAGCTTGAGATGGTCTTCAAACACAGCGGGTATTCCCACCGGCGCGTCGGGCAATTGAACTGCACCAGTCCCTTCGGTCTTGATCTTCTGGATGCGCCGCTCGATCTCGCGCACAGAATCAAGATAATCGGCAATGGCCGCCTGATCGCGCACGCCCAGGCGCTGCTTAAGCGCGTTGGCGTCCACTGTCACGGCATCGAGAATGCTGCCTGTCTCATCGACAATCGCCGTGCGTTCAGCGGCCGTGTCGCCCTGTCCGAACAGCCGATAGAACACCTTGCGCGGATTGAACTCCATGGGCAGGGGCTGGGTGGGCGAACGAAACGAAACCGTGTGGCCATAGCTGCAGCCATAGGCTGGATCACATACCGCACCGCCCTCTGTGGAGAGTTCCAGCGACGGAAACGCTGTGTCCGTGCCCAGGACGCGCGCGGCCATCTGGTCAACAGTGGTGCCAGCCTTGGGATCATGGCTGACCGCAGGCGCCACACAACCCAGCCAGGTACCAGCGATGATGGCGTGCGGTGTCGGACTCTCGCCGCCGCGATTGCGCAGACCAGTGACAATGGTCATCTGCTTGCGATGCTTGGCCGCCGGCTCGAGAATCTTGGGCAACTCGAATTCGGTGCCGGTGGCCGTGGGGGCCCAGTGCTGCATCACTGCGCCATGCGGAAAATATACAAATCCCATGCGCGGCGTGGGCTTTGCCGCCGTTGCCGCCAGCGATGTGGCCGCCGGGATCATCGCATCCAGCAGGGGCAACGCCACAGAAACGCCTACGCCACGCAACACGGTGCGACGGTTAATGAATTTTTTCGTGATGAACATGGGCATTCCTCAGTGGGTCACTGCGGCCTGGCGGATCACAGGCGTCGGCGGTGTCTCGGCAACTTCCTGCATGCGAAATGGCGGACTCTTGACGATGGCGGTCAGCAAAGTGGCAAAGCGGTAGTCATCCTTTGCGGCGGTGCGCACGATGCCGCGGATCACCGGCATGTCACTCCATTCCATGGGGCGACCCGTGGCATAGATCATCAATTTGGTGGTCAGCGTCTGCACGAACTGATCCGGGTTCTTCATCAGTGCATTGCGCAGGTCCACTGGACCTGTGACCTTGGTGCCGTCAGGCAGCACACCAGACGCATCGATGACGGTCTCGGCCAGGCGATCCTTTTCCCGCCAATGACCAACCCCGTCAAAGTTTTCCAGTGACAGTCCGATGGGATCCATGATGCCGTGGCAGGCGAAGCAGCTCTTCTGCTTGGCATGCACCGCCATCTGTTCGCGCATGCTCAGCACCTTGCCGCCCACAGGTGCATCCTTCAGCGAGTCGACATTGGGTGGCGGTGGCGTCGGCGGCGTGCCGGTCACGTTGTCGAGGATCCATTCGCCACGCAATACCGGGGCCGTGCGATTGGGATACGACGACACCATCAGCACGCCGGCCTTGCCCAGCAGCCCGTAGCGGACCGGATCGGGCAACTGAACCTTGCGGAAATTGTCGCCCTTCACGTCGCGGATGCCGTAGTGCACCGCCAGGCGCTCGTTGAGGAATGAATAGTCGGCGTTCATCAGATCCGTGACATTGCGATTGCCGCGGAACACGCTGTCGACGAACAGCCGGATCTCCTCGCGGAAATCCTCGCGCAGGTCACCGTTGAGATCGCGGTGACTGGCTGCGTATGGAAAAATGGCCGGATCCGGTTCGATATCCGCCAGCTTGCTCATGCCCAGCCACTGGAAGGCGAAATCACGTGCCAGCGATTGCGCGCGCGCATCCGCCAGCATGCGCCGCACTTGTATTTCGAGTATTGCGTCATCGCTGAGTCCGCCGGCAGCAGCGACCTCCAGCAGTTCGTCATCCGGCAGACTGCTCCACAGAAAAAACGACAGCCGCGATGCCAACTGCAAATCATCCAGGCGAAACGCTGCACCTGGGCCAATGCCAGCAGGTGCCGTCTCAGGTCGATAAAGAAAATCCGGACTGGCCAGAATGCGGGTCAGCGCGGCGCGAATGCCGTCGTCGAAGGTCTTGCCGGTGCGCGCAGCCGTATACGCCCGCATGACACCGGATACGTCGTCGGCAGTCACGGGTCGACGGTAGGCGCGGCGGGCAACCGTGCCGATGATCTGCTCAGCACAGGGACGCTCTTCGACGGCGGTCTTGGGATAGCAGGTAAAGATTCGCTCGCGACTGGCAGATGCGCTGACTCCCGATGTCTTGAACGGACCGCGAATCTCGAAAGTGTTCACGGACAGGACACGATCTTCGCCGCCTCCAGGAACCAGCGATGCCAGCCGCGCGTCCGATTCGGCCATGGTGCGAGCGCGGAAGGTGACCACCACCCGGTGCTGACCAGCCTTGGCCTGGAAGCGAATGTTCTTGAGGCGCTTGTTGATGGCGTCCACCGGCGGATCGCCCTTCTGGTCGATGGCCTTCTGATCCGCATCGCCGCCAATCTTTACTTCGTAGACCACCACGCCATCGACGATGCACACCAGCGCGTTCTCGAACTCCATGCCCTCGACCCACAGCGCGCGCGCCATGTCATTGATGTTGAGTTCGTATTCGCCATCCGCCGGGAAGATGTGGTCCACACCAAAACCGCCGCGCGTGCCCAGTGGCAGGCCCTCGACATGAAAATGCTGCGGTCCACCGAAAGGATTGGAATAAGGCGTGCCGGCTGCCCGCGCAGTGGGATTGCCCACGGCCTGGACGGCCACCGTGCGCGCCGCGGCCAGATATTGATCGAGGAAGGTCGGCGACACCTGCAGCACCTTGGCCACGTTGTCGAAGCCGTCGCTGAGATCATCCTGCGGCAACAGCGTAGTGGGATCGAAATCCAGGTCGAACAGATAACGAACCGCGTTGGTGTATTCGCGCCGATTGAGCCGATGCAGTGGAACGTAACCGGCTTCGATGCTGTGCGCTGCCGCTGTGTCGATGTTGCCTTCCATCCACTTCACGAAGGAATCAATCTCGGCGTTGGGTGGTCGCTTTTCCCCGGGCGGCGGCATCAGGCTGCCACGCAGGCGACGCACCACTTTCTCCCAGGTCTCGGCGTCCTTGGGCACGGCGGCCATCGAATGCTCCATGGTGTCGAGCGCCATGCCGCCGGCCCAATCCGTGGCGTTATGGCAGCCGGTGCAATAGGTCTCGACCATTGCCCAATGTGACGCCGCGGCTGCAGTCGCCGGGGCCGGTGTCTGCGCAATAGCAACGCCGGCCAGAGACACGGCCAACGATCCCATGAGCATTCTGTGCAGCATTCCCACCCCTTAAGCGTCAACCTTTCGATTCTAGGTTATAGGTATAGTTCCGAACCATGAAAAGTTGCCTTGATCGGCGGTCCTTTGTCACATCGCTTGCCACATCCCTGGGGGCCGCGACTGCTCTTGGGGCGCTGCGCCCCGCAACCCTGCTGGCAGGGTCGCGCGACGCGCTGGTGGCCGAGCATCTGGCCGACAACCTGCTGCTGGTGCGCGGTGCGGGTGCCAACGTGGTTGTCATCAAGGACGTTGCAGGCCTGACATTTGTTGACGGAGGGCTGGCCGCCAACAGCGCGGCGTTGCTGTCCCTGGCGCAGCGCGAACTGGCCACGAAGCCAGTGCGCACGCTGATCAATACGCATTGGCATCGCGAGCAGACCGGACTCAATCAGCGCCTGGGTAAACAAGGCGTGAAGATCATCGCGCACGAGAACACGCGGCTCTGGCTCTCGACCACGGTGCGCTACGAACCCGATGGACCACCCTTGCTGCCGCTGCCGGTGACGGCGCGCCCCAATGACACCACATACAACAGCGGCGAATTGAAACTGGGCGACGAGACTGCGCGATATGGATATCTGTCGCAGGCGCACACCGACGGCGACTTGTATGTGTTTCTCACCAAGGCCAACGTGCTGGTCACCGGCGGCGTAGTGGCCGGCAATGGGTGGCCCACGTCTGACTGGGTGACCGGTGGCTGGATCAACGGCACCGTTGCCGGCTACAAGACGCTGATCGATCTGTGCAACGAGTCCACGCGAGTGGTGACAGCCAATGGCGAGCGCTTGTACAGCAAGGGTGACCTGCAAACCGAACGCGACATGCTGGCCAAGCTCTCCGAACAGCTGGGCAAGATGATGCGTTCGGGCTTCGGGCCTGCTGACATGCTGGCGGCCAACCCGGCCCGCGATTACGCGGCGAAGATGGGCGACCCGACGCAGTTCCTGACCGAGTCATTCAAGAGCATGTGGCCGCGGATTGCGCCGGACGCCTGAGCAAAAGCCTCAGGCATTCGATGTTTCGGCGGTCGGGTTGGGTGATGGTTCACCCAACCAGTCGCTAGGTCCTATGCCTCGCAGTTCAAAGTCCGCTCATCTGCGCTTAGAAGGCAGGTATGGGCAGAACGGGCATGATCTCAACTGACTCGCCCGGAAAAATAGTGAAGTGCGGATGATTTTCGAAGAGCTTGGCAGCGGCATCGTGCGAATTGGCGCGCACCACGGCAAAGGCACCTAGATCGTTACTGGTGTCGTCGATACCGCGCTGGGAAACCTTCTTGGTTTTTCCCAAGGGTCCGCCGATCGAGACGATCGCCGCTTGGTGAGTATCCATCCACTCCTTCCAGGCCGCGCCGCCTGCTTGCTCCTTGGCGCGTCGATCGGCTTCGCTCAGGGCGGCCCAGGCCACGGCTTGCGCGCTGGTTTTGCTGCCACGGAATACGGCCAGATAGTTATTGCTAGTGTTCATGCAAACTCCTTTTTACTTGTGCTCTTCGGGTTGAAATAACAAATCGATGTAGCGGCGCAGGTGATCAATGCTCGCGGCCGCGATGTCTGGCCCGCCCCTGGCCTTGGCCAAAATAAAGGCACCTTGCAGTACCGCCTGGGTATGCAGCGCCAGGCTCTCAGCACTCCAAGGCGCGCGAATCCGGTAGCGCTTCATTGCTTCAGCTATGTCGTCTGCAATTTTTGCGGCGTGACCGCTGATGCACGCCTCGCAGGCGTCGCGAATCTCGGGGTTTGTGCAATGAATCTCCTGCACCATCGTGCCCACAAGGCAGGTGTACTCGGCGACTTCCCCTTTGAGCAGCGCCTTGCGCAAATCAAGGTAGCCGCGAATCCGGTCGAGTGGATCACTGTGCTGGTGATACGCAGCTGTCTCGAACAATGCCCCCGTGCTCTCGGCCCAGTGATCAGCGGCCGCGACTGCTAAGGCCTCTTTACTCTTGAAGTAATGAAAGAATGCTCCCTTGGTCACACCGGCTCGAGTGCAGATCTCGTCAACCGACGTTGAGGAATACCCTTGCTCTCGAATGAGTGAAAGGGATGCAGCGAGCAGCTTTTCGCGAACGCCGAACTTAACGGATTTGGCAGCGATTTGACTGTTCACGAAAAAAGCATACCAACCGGTTGGTATGCTTGCAATAGACGCTGGAAATTTAGTGCAGATACAAGAATTGGTGGAGCTAGACGGGATCGAACCGACGACCTCTTGCATGCCATGCAAGCGCTCTCCCAGCTGAGCT
>JBDTPN010000013.1:0-82682 GCA_039932715.1 Pseudomonadota bacterium
CCGGCTCCGCCATGCACACGGCAATGCCGGCTTCCATTCCCAACGCGCAGGCAGCTACCTGTGCCGGGGCTACGTGACCCAGCGAGGGCGCGCCAAGGTCGGCGGCCAATCCAGCGCGCCAATGTTGCTGCTGGGATGCTTCCCTGCCCAGATGGAGCAGCTGGCTGAGCGCGGGCAACGGCGGCAGCCGCTGCTGCGCTGCGTCTGCGATTTCAGCGGGATCCAGATACAAGTCGGAAACCAGGAGCAGGCGGCGCATGGTCGTATGGTATCCGGCGCATGTGCGGTGCGTATGGTGTCTGGCGACGCCTGTGGCGTATCGTTGGACACGATGAAACTGCACGAACAGCGTCAGCCACAGCTCAACCTGATCAGTCGCTATGGCGAAGGTCGCGTGGTTGTCGAGGGTCGCGAAATCAGATCCCCCTGCGTGGTGGCTCCGGGCGTTCTGTACACCGACTGGATCAGCTCTACGGCACAACTGACTATGGAATCCCTGGCCATGGTCTGGCCGTTGCAGCCGCGCATCCTGCTGCTTGGTGTGGATACGCGGGGCGATGCCGGGCACGCGGCGCTCAAAAGCGTGAGCCGGCAACTGGCAGCGAAAAACGTCAGTCTCGAGGTCATGGATCTGGGCGCCGCGTGTCGCACCTACAACGTGCTGGCACAGGAAGATCGGGCAGTGGCGGCATTGTTGTTTCCGGGGGCATAACCGTAACCCCGCTTTTGCGGGTATCGCGGGGCCCACGAATCACTGGCCGCCATGCGCCCGGGAAGCATAGACTAGCGGCCCTTTTTTCCCCTACTGGCCGAGGTTTCGCATGCGCCTTCAGATCGCAGTTCTTTTCGCAGCCGTGGCTGCCCTATCCGGTTGTGCCAAGGCCGCAGCGCCGGCAGCACCCAAGACCGATGACGAGAAGGCGCTGTATGCCCTCGGCGTGATCATGTCGCGCAATGTCACCACCTTCGAATTCACGGACCAGGAACTGGCCATGGTTTCCTCAGGCCTGGCCGATGGGGCGCGCAACAAGGCCGCCCTGGACGACACGGCAATCCAGGCATTGATCCCGAAGCTGCAGGAGCTACAGACCAAGCGCATCGCCACTGCCACCACTCGTGAAAAGGCTAACGGTGCGGCATACCTCACCAAGGCCGCGGCTGAAAAGGATGCGAAAAAGACTGCAAGTGGCCTGGTCTACAAGGCTACGACTGTGGGCACTGGCGCCACTCCCAAGCCCGAGGACACGGTCAAGGTGCACTACGAAGGCAAATTCACCGACGGCAAGGTGTTCGACAGTTCGCGTGAGCGCAATGAGCCGGCCACATTCCCGCTCAATGGCGTCATTCCCTGCTGGACCGAAGCCGTGCAGCTGATGAAAGTCGGTGGCAAGGCCCATGTGACCTGCCCGCCTGAACTGGCTTACGGCGACGAAGGCCGTCCGCCGCAGATGCGTGGTGGCGCCACGC
Organism: Pseudomonadota bacterium; assembly: GCA_039932715.1. Taxonomy (GTDB): domain Bacteria; phylum Pseudomonadota; class Gammaproteobacteria; order Steroidobacterales; family Steroidobacteraceae; genus ZC4RG30. The sequence continues at coordinate 1,468 of JBDTPN010000013.1, forward strand.
TGGTGTTCGACATCGAGCTGCTGGGTATTGTGGATCCGGCAACGGCGGCTGCGGAAGCGGCTGCAGCAGCGGCAGCGGCTGGAGCAGGCCCGGCACACCCGGCGATCAAGTAGGGATTAAGGGATTACCCCGCCGCCTGCAGAATCAGGCGGCGGCAGGCCCACCGAAGGAAGACACAGGGAGTACGGGTTTAAAGATCCGGAAACCAGTCATTCGGAGCTGACAGACTCGAATAATTGGCAAGGCGCTGTTCCTCAGCTTTGGTCCTTGTTCTGCTTTTCTCATGGACCGAATCCTTGTTGTTCTTGACTCTTGAATTGCCCTTAAGATCCGCCCCTCTGTGTCTTCGTCCGGTGAGCCTGTCGCCGATCGGATACATCAGAGCACCGTTCGGGCTGACCCGCAAGTCCCCTGACGTTTTAGATTGGTTTCGAGTTTCGCCGTATCGAAATGCCGGCCTGGTGCCCCCCTGAAACGGCCACTCGAAACAGGCGCTGGCCTAGGTCACGCCTGCCAGCAGCGGCACGAATGCCACCGGCCCCAGTAGTTCCTTGTGTACGCCATTTTCGCGCCGGGTGAGGCGCAGCAACTGCTGCTTGCCTTCAGCTCCCACGGGCACGATCAACCTGCCACCTGGCGCCAACTGCTGCACCAGGGATTCGGGCAATGACAGCGGGGCTGCAGCCACCACGATGGCATCGAAGGGTGCCTGGGTGGGCCAACCCTTGAACCCATCGCCATGCTTGAGGCGTACGTTGCGAATCTCCAGCTCGGCCAGGTTCTGCTTGGCGCGCTTGACCAGCGGCTCCACCCGTTCGATGGCAAAGATGCGCTCGGCAAACGGTGACAGCATGGCGGTCTGGTAGCCGCAGCCGGAACCGATTTCCAGCACTTTGCCCAGCATCCTGCCCGCACTGCCCTGCAACAGCGCTTCAGTCATGCGCGCCACGATGAAGGGCTGGGAAATGGTCTGGCCCCAGCCAATTGGCAATGCGGTGTTCTCGTAGGCGCGACTGGACAGGGCCTCGTCTACAAAGATATGGCGTGGCAGGTTGCGCATCTGTTCCAGCACCCGGGCATCCGTGATTCCCTGTTCACGCAGGCTCTGCACCAGGCGGTCACGGGTACGGGCCGAGGTCATGCCTATGCCGGCGTGGTTGTGGGTGCTGCTCATTGCAGGGGACGCAGCCATTGCGCAACCGTGGGCAGCATGGAGTGCCGCGTGAGATCGATCTGCAGCGGAGTAACGGAAACGTAGCCATTGGCGATGGCGTCGAAGTCCGTGCCTTCGCCCGCGTCCTGGCCGTCGCCCGAGGGTCCGATCCAGTACATGCGACGTCCCTTGGGGTCTTCCACCGGGACAATGGGCTTGGAACGATGCCGCCCACCGAGGCGGGTGGCCTTGATGCCGCGCAATTGGTCGAAGGGCACGTCCGGTATGTTGACATTGAGCGTGAAACCACGCTCCAGCGGCTGTTCCAGCAGTCGCCCCACCAGGCTCTTTGCAACCCGGGCGGCAGCATCGAAATTGCGCCCACTGCCAGGCTCCATGCACAGCGAGAAAGCCAATGTGGGCAATCCGAGGAACCTGCCCTCTATGGCCGCGGCAACCGTACCGGAGTAAAGCGTGTCATCGCCAAGGTTGGGGCCGTCATTGATGCCCGAACACACCAGGTCGAACTCGGATTTGAAATAACCTGAGATAGCGATATGCACGCAGTCAGTGGGAGTGCCACCGCTGACGTAGTGCACGCCCGGCTCGGCGTCGAACACCCGCAGCGGCACATCCAGAGTCAGTGAATTGCTGGCACCACTGCGATTGCGATCCGGGGCAACAATGGTGGTGCCGGCCAACGTGGCCAGGGCGGAGTTGAGTTTGCGTATCCCTTCGGCAAGGTAGCCATCATCGTTACTGACAAGAATTTGCATGGGGTCTGCGGTCGGATACAAGGCGCGCAATATACTAGATAACCAATGGATGATCTTGACCGGCAACTGTTTCGCCAGGCCATGCGCGGCGTGCGGCGTTTGCACACGGACGTGCCACGCGCCGGCACTGCCCGGCCCCGTGCCAGGCCACTGGCGCGTTTCAGTCGTGCCGAGCGTACGGCGGTGCTGGACGAGAGCATTGGCGTGGCCTCGCCTTTCGATCCAGTGCCTGAAACCGGTGATGCGCTGCTGTTCCGGCGTTCCGCAGTCAGCGAGACGGTGTTCCGGCAGCTGCGTCGCGGACACTATCGAGTGGATGGCGAGATCGACCTGCATGGTCTGACAGCGGCAATGGTCATACCGGCGCTGCGATCATTCCTTGCCGATGCCCTGCACCAGGATGCGCGCGTGGTCCGCGTCATCCATGGCAAGGGCCTGCGGTCGGGCAATCGCGGCCCGGTGCTGAAGCTGGTGGCCAGCGATTACCTGCGCCGTGTCGGTGCAGTGCTGGCTTTCGCCAGCGCGCGGGAAGTGGATGGCGGCTCCGGCGCCATCCTGGTGCTGTTGGCGCGCAAGGCACGGCCGGCACGCAAGTGAAGGGTTGCGGCCGGACTAAACAGCCCTGGTAATCAGCACCACGGCCTGGGCGGCCAGGCCTTCTGCACGTCCCACGAACCCGAGTTTCTCGGTGGTGGTGGCCTTGATGTTGACGCAGCCGGCTTCAACGCCAAGCAGGCGCGCGATATTGCCGCAGATCAAATCGCGCACCGCGGATATCCTCGGCAGCTCAGCCAGCAGCGTCAGGTCGGCGTTGACCACGCTCCAGCCACCACGGGCAAGCTCGGCAACTGCAAACGTGATGAACTGGCCACTGTCGGCGCCGCGCCAGCGAGGATCGGTGTCGGGAAAATGCCTGCCAATGTCGCCCAGGCCCGCCGCGCCCAGCAGCGCATCACACAACGCGTGCAGCAGCACGTCGCCATCGGAATGCGCTAGCACGCCGCGGACACTCGGCACGGGCACACCGCCCAGCATCACGCTGTTGCCAGGCCCGAAGGCGTGCACATCGAACCCGCTTCCCACGCGAAACGTCATCAATCCGGACTCCCGTGAGTGAGCATGAACTCGGCCAGCGCCAGATCGCCTGGCTCCGTCACCTTGATATTGCGTGCGCTGCCGCGAACCAGGCGCGGCTGGTGTCCCAGCCACTCTACTGCCTGTGACTCATCCGTGGGTACGCGACCTGCCTGGCTGGCCGCTGCCAGCGCGGATCGCAGCAAACCCATACGAAACACCTGCGGCGTCAGGGCGCGCCACAGCGCAGAGCGGTCTTCGGTGTGTCGCACGTGTTCGTGGCCATCGCCGCGTTTGATCGTGTCGGCGACGGGGACGGCCAGCACCGCGCCAATTTCCTCAGGTGAAATTTCCAGCAGCGCATCGATCTCAGCCGCCGAGACACAGGGTCGCGCGGCGTCGTGCACCAGCACCCAGTCTTTCTCCTCGGCTTTCTCATTGGTGGACAAGGCATCCAGAGCCAGTCGCACTGAATCAGCACGCTGACTGCCGCCGGTTGTTTTGATAAGGCGTGGATGACTCGCCAGCGGCAGGCTCTCAAACCAGTGGTCATCAGGCGCCAGTGCCACGACCATGCCGCGGCATCGCTCATCGTCGAGAAATGGCGCCAGCGCCCATTCGATCAGGCTGCGACCGGCAAGAGATGCGTATTGCTTTGGCATTTCGCCGCCGAACCGGTGGCCACCACCGGCAGCGGGCACGACCAGCCAATAGCGGATCGCTGCCTGGGACGTCATGATCGATCAGCGCGAAGCGGTGCGGGCGACGGCATCCCCGGTGGCCGGTGCCACCGGTACAGGTGCGGCGGCAGCCGGCACTACCTGGTAGTAGGTTTCATTGGCGGCGATCATTCCCAGTTCACTGCGGGCATTTTCCTCCAGCGCGCCGAAGCCCTGCTTGAGGTCACGCACCTCGGCCGCCAACTGCTGGTTGCGCAGCGCCAGGCGCTGGTTTTCTGAGTGCTGCGTGGCTACTGCGTCCTTGAGGCGCAGCACCTCGCTGGTGCCATCAGGTGACAGCCAGATGCGATAGTTGAGCACCAGCACCAACGCAAGCAAGGCGGCAGCGAACCACTTCATGCCATGCAGCCTATATGCCTAGCGCAGGAATGTGAATGCCCCGCGCCCGGCGTACGTCGCCGCCGAACCCAATGTTTCCTCGATACGCAGTAGCTGGTTGTACTTTGCCACGCGGTCCGAGCGCGACATGGAACCGGTCTTGATCTGCGTCGCAGCGGTGGCAACGCTGATGTCAGCAATGCTGCAATCCTCGGTTTCGCCCGAGCGGTGCGAGACAATCGAGGCGTAGTTGGCGCGCTCGGCCATCTCGATGGCAGCCAGGGTTTCGCTCAGAGTGCCAATCTGGTTGACCTTGATCAGGATTGCGTTGGCGATGCCGCGTTCTATGCCCTGGGCCAGGATCTTGGTGTTGGTGACGAACAGATCGTCGCCCACCAACTGGAGTTTCTGGCCCAGTGATTTGGTCAACAGTGCCCAGCCTTCCCAGTCCCCCTCGCTCATGCCGTCTTCGATGGTGATGATGGGATAGCGCGACACCAGGCCCGCGAGGTATTCAACGAACCCCGCCGAATCGAAACTGCGTCCCTCGCCCTCCAGGACGTACCGGCCGCCTTTATAGAACTCGCTGCTGGCCACATCCATGCCCAGGTAAATGTCCTGGCCCAGGCGGTAGCCGGCGCGATCAATGGCTTCAATGATGATTTCCAGCGCCGCCTCGTTTGACGCCAGGTTGGGAGCGAATCCTCCCTCGTCCCCCACCGACGTAGCCAGGCCACGGTCATGCAGGATTTTCTTGAGCGTGTGGAAAATCTCGGCGCCATAGCGCAGCGCCTCGGAAAGGGTTGGAGCGCCCACCGGCAGGATCATGAATTCCTGCACGTCGAGGCTGTTGTCCGCGTGCGCTCCACCATTGATGATGTTCATCATGGGCACGGGCATCACCGGCTTCTGGCCCGGATTATTGCCCAGCGTGGCCAGATGGCAAAACAGCGGCAGCTTGGCGTCTGCAGCGGCGGCCTGCGCATTGGCCAGCGACACGGCCAGCAGTGCATTGGCGCCCAGGCGGCCCTTGTTGTCCGTGCCGTCCAGGTCAATCATCCGCTGATCCACGGCCTTCTGATCCGCGGCATCGAGCCCCAATACCGCTGCTCTGAGCTCCTTGCGCACATGGCCCACGGCCTTGAGTACGCCCTTGCCCAGGTAGCGGGTCTTGTCGCCATCGCGAAGCTCCACTGCCTCGCGCGTGCCGGTGGATGCGCCCGACGGCACAGCCGCGCGCCCCATGGCACCCGACGAGAGGAACACCTCCGCTTCGACTGTGGGGTTGCCGCGCGAATCAATCACCTCGCGGCCCTTGACCTCGATTATCCTCGTCATGCGTCAGCCTTCCTCATAGGGTCTGGATTTCACGATTCGGTCCAACTCGCACAGCAGGGTCAACAGCGACTCCATGCGCGCCAGCGGCCAGGCATTGGGTCCGTCTGACAGTGCCTTTTCTGGATCCGGATGGGTTTCCATGAACACACCGGCCACGCCCACTGCCACGGCAGCACGCGCCAGCACGGGCACAAATTCGCGCTGCCCGCCCGAAGAACTGCCCTGCCCGCCGGGCAACTGCACCGAATGGGTGGCATCGAAAATGACCGGGCATCCGGTGGCGCGCATTACCGCCAGCGAGCGCATGTCGGCGACCAGGTTGTTGTAGCCGAACGTGAAGCCACGCTCACACACCATGATGTCCTGGTTGCCCGTGGCGCGGGCCTTGTCCACCACGTTCTGCATTTCCCAGGGAGAAAGGAACTGGCCTTTCTTGATGTTTACCGGTTTGCCCGCTGCGGCCACTGCCTGGATGAAGTTGGTCTGGCGGCACAGGAATGCCGGTGTCTGCAGCACGTCGACCACTGCCGCCACTTCGGTGAACGGCGTGTCTTCGTGCACATCCGTCAGCACCGGCACGCCGAACTTGCTGCGGACGCCTTCAAGGATGGCCAGGCCCGCTTCGATTCCCGGACCGCGGAAACTCTTTCCCGAAGAACGATTGGCCTTGTCGAAGGAGGCCTTGAAAACATAGTTGATGCCCAGGCGCGCGCACAGTTCGATCATGTGGCCGGCGACGTGTTCCACCAGGTCACGGCTCTCGATCACACAGGGGCCGGCAATCAGCAGCAACGGCTGGTCGTTTCCGACCTGCTTGCCGGAGAGCTTCATGACGCCGCTGCCACCGGCAACTGCGCCGCGCGCGAGATGCGTGCCGCCTTGACGAAAGCGGAGAACAGCGGATGTCCGTCACGCGGTGTCGAGGTGAACTCGGGATGGAATTGCGTGGCAATGAACCAGGGATGGTCGGGCAGCTCCACGATTTCCACCAGGCCATCGCGCGAGAAACCCGAAAACAGGAAACCCGCGCGCTCGAACTGGCCCAGGTAGTTGTTGTTGAATTCGTAGCGATGGCGGTGGCGTTCGCGGATCACGTCCGCGCCATACAACGCGCGCGCCGCAGTACCGGCGCCCAGTTCCACTTCCTGCGCGCCCAGGCGCATGGTGCCGCCCAGGTCTGATTTCTCATTGCGCTGCTGCGCTCCCATGGCCTGGTCCTGCCACTCGGTGATCATGGCGATGACCGGGAAGGCAGTGGCGCGGTCGAATTCCGTGCTGTGCGCCCCTTCGAGTCCCAGCTTGTGACGCGCATATTCAATCACCGCAACCTGCATCCCAAGGCATATGCCCAGGTAAGGGATGCGTTTCTCGCGCGCGTATTTCACGGCCTGGATCTTGCCCTCGATGCCACGTTCGCCGAAGCCACCAGGGACCAGCACCGCATCCATGCCGTCGAGGCAATCGGTGCCACGGGCCTCGATATCCGTCGACTCGATGTAATGCACATTCACGCGCGTGCGCGTCCTGATGCCGGCATGGGTCAACGCTTCATTGAGCGAGATGTAGGAGTCGCGCATCTGGACGTACTTGCCCACCATGGCGATGTCCACCACGGCGTCGGGATGCGCCTTGGCCTGCACCACCTGCCGCCACTCGGCAAGGTCAGTGGGTGGCGCCGTCAGGCCCAGCCGCCGCACGACGATGTCGTCGAGGCCCTGCTCATGCAGCAGCATGGGGATCTTGTAGATGTCGTCTGCGTCCACAGCGCTGATGACGGCGCGCTCCTCGACATTGGTGAACAGGGCGATCTTGCGGCGCTGCTCATCGGGGATGGGATCCTTGCAGCGGCATAGCAGGATGTCGGGCTGGATGCCGATGCCGCGCAGCTCTTTCACCGAATGCTGAGTGGGCTTGGTCTTGATTTCCGAACCGCCGACCACTGGCACCAGCGTCAGGTGCATGTACACCACGCTGTCACGGCCCAGCTCCACGCCCATCTGGCGTATGGCCTCGAGGAACGGCAGCGACTCGATGTCACCCACAGTGCCGCCGATTTCAACCATACACACGTCCGCATCGCCGGCGCCCAGCTTGATGCTGCGCTTGATCTCATCGGTGATATGCGGAATGACCTGCACCGTGGCGCCCAGGTAGTCGCCACGGCGCTCGCGTGCAATCACCCGTTCGTAGATCCGGCCGGTGGTGTAGTTGCTATTGCGGCCGGTGACGGTGCGCACAAAACGTTCGTAATGACCCAGGTCGAGGTCGGACTCCGTGCCATCGGTGGTGACGTACACCTCACCGTGCTGGAAGGGACTCATCGTCCCCGGATCCACGTTGATATAGGGATCGAGCTTGACCATCGAGATCTTGAGGCCGCGGGCCTCGAGAATGGCGCCCAATGAAGCTGCGGCGATGCCCTTTCCCAATGAGGAAACGACGCCACCTGTGACGAATACATAACGGGTCATTGGGACTACCGCCGCGAAAATATGTGGGGGAACCGCTCGCGCGGCCCGTGAACATCGACGGGCAGACAGGCTAGCAAATCAGCGTGAATTGCGCCACTGCATCACGCCCAAACGATTCTGCCGCGACGCGTGGTCCTGCTGTTGGCGTGCAGCGAACCGGCCAGCCACAGATCGCGCACCCCCAGCAATGACCCACCCTGCCCGGCTGCGTACAGCAACGGCAGCGCGCCGCGCTGCCAGGTGGGAATTTCAAGCTGTTGCAGCAGGTTGCGCAGGCGGCGCCCACCCTTCAGACCCGGCCCCAGTTGCACAGTCAGTGACTCGGGCAAGCGATCCAGATCCAGATCGCCCTGCGCGTCGTGGCGAATCACAAGATCGCCGCCTGGCAGTGCCAGAGGCTGACGCCAGTCCCATTGCAAGGCGTCGGCGTCGTCCCCTGCAATGGTATTTGCGGGATGCTTCCCCACCTCAAGTATCAGGCGCCCGTGATAACGCCTCAACCGCGCGCCCGGCCAGGACAGTGAGGGGGATGCATCAGGCCTTGCGTCGAACATGCGCAAGGCTTCATCCAGCCGGCGTTCATCCGGGACGCGCGCCCCGCGGCGCGTGAACCAGCAGCGCAGCACCGCCTTCTGCCGCATCCGGTGCCAGCGACGTAGCACGGCGACTTCCAGATCGGGCCCGTCACAGGACAGCTCCAGGTCTCGCGCTGCGTCCTTGTCGAGCAGCGTCTGGGCTTCCGCGCAATGCCGCGCGCTGCGCCCAATGGTCTGGGCTACCGACGGCCAGCGTTCACGCAGCTGCGGCACCACTTTGGCACGCAGGTAGTTGCGGTCAAAGCGCAGCTGTTCATTGCTGGGATCCTCGATCCATTCCAGGCCTGCCGCATTCACGTAATCGACCAGCGCGGCCCTGCCCATGTCGAGCAGGGGTCGAACCAGCTTGCCCGTACCAAAGGGCACCGCAGGAGGCATTGCTGCAAGGCCTGAAGGTCCGGCGCCCCGCAGCAGCGCAAGCAGCACCGTTTCCATTTGATCGTCGGCATGTTGTGCCGTCAGCAACAACTCCCCTGGACGTAGCTGTGACTTGAGGAGCTCATAACGGGCCAGTCGCGCCGCCTCTTCGAGGGAGGCACCGCGCGGCACCTGCACATGGGCGTCGCGAACCGTCAGTGCGACATCAAGGTGCCGCGCAAACCGGCGACAGAAGGCACGGAATTGCGTTGCCGCTTCCTGCAGGTGGTGATCGACATGCACCGCCCGCAATGCCAAAGCGCCTGGGAACTGTTGGCGGGCCTGGGCCAGGCAATGCAGCAGCGCTACCGAATCCAGGCCTCCGGAAAATGCGACCACGCAGTGCAGCGGCGCGGCCCGCGGCACGAGTTTCTGCAAGTGCCGCAACAATGCCTGGGATCCAAGGGGCTGACGCATCGCGCCGCGGCGGTCAGGTTTTGGATTCGGAGAAAACACCGAAAGAGGCGAACCGCCGTTGCCGCTCGGCCAGCAGGGTTTCAGTGGGCAGCTCGGCAAGCGCATCGAGATGGCGCACCAGTGAGGCCTTGAGGTCCTGCGCAATGGTGTCAGGATCGCGGTGCGCCCCGCCCAGCGGTTCACGCAGCACTTCGTCCACCAGATTGAGCGCTGCCAACCTGTCGGCCGTGACGCCCATGGCCTCGGCCGCCACTTCCTTCTTGCCGTCGGTCTTCCACAGAATGGATGCGCAACCTTCGGGTGAGATCACCGAATACACCGAGTATTGCAGCATGACCAGGCGGTCGCAGATGCCGATGGCAAGCGCACCGCCTGAACCGCCTTCGCCGATCACCACGCTGATGATGGGCACTTTGAAACCGGTCATTTCGAAAAGGTTGCGCGCGATGGCCTCGCTCTGGCCGCGTTCCTCGCTGCTGACTCCCGGGTAGGCGCCAGGGGTATCGATGAGGGTGACGATGGGCAGGGAAAAACGTTCCGCCGTGCGCATGATGCGCAGCGCCTTGCGATAACCCTCGGGCTTGGGCATGCCGTAGTTGCGCCGCACGCGTTCCTTGGTGTCGCGACCCTTCTGGTGTCCGATGATCATCACCGGGCGGCCGTCGATGCGTGCGGGGCCGGCGACAATCGCCATGTCGTCGCCGAACATGCGATCGCCGTGCAGTTCGGTGAATTCCGTGCAGATGAGATTGATGTAGTCGAGCGTATACGGGCGTCGCGGATGTCGCGCAATCTGCGTCACCTGCCAGGGGGTGAGGGACGCGAAGATGCTGGTGGTGAGCTGCCGGCTCTTGGACTGCAGCCGCGCCACCTCGTCCTTGAGGTTGATCCTCGAGTCCGACGTCACATGCTGGAGTTCCTCGATCTTGGCCTCCAGCTCGGCGATCGGCTGCTCGAAATCAAGAAAACTGACGGCCACAGCTAACCTGCTGGTTGCGATAATCGGACAGGTTAGTGGTCGGGCGTGGTCTAGTGCAAGCCGGCGGGCGCGTCATACAGCAGCTGCAGGCCCTCACGCCCCACCAGCGACTCCAGTTCGTCCATCAGGGCCGGCGTCGGACGGATGGTCCAGTCGCTGCCCAGCGCCAGGGTGCAGCCAGCGCCCTCGCCGCGGTAGCGCACCAGCACCTCGCAGGGACCTGGTCGAGAGGTGTTGAGGGCCGACTGCAGCTTCGAGATGAAATCCTGGGTGCGCTGCTCCACTGCATCGGGCCAGCGCAGGACCAGTCGACGCGCCTGCTGTTCGCGCAATGAATCCAGCAGGACAATGCGCTTGCCGCCAATGCGCCAGGCATTGCTGAAATCGTCGAAGCGCAGGTTGCCTTCGACCAGCACCAGCGCATCCTTGACCAGCAACTCGCGATACTGCTGCGCCTGCTCTTCATACAACGTCACTTCAATCCGCCCGGTGCGATCATCGAGCACGAAGCTGGTGCGGTTGTTGCGCTTGCGCAGTTCGAGGATCAGTCCGGCAGCGCTGACTGCGCGACCACCCGTATAGCGACCGCCTTCCCCTGCAACCGGCGCGCGCTCACTGACCAGGTCGCGGATGCGGGCGCTGACCAGGCGTGGCAAGTCGGATTCGTAACGCTGGATGGGATGGCCCGTGAGATACAGCCCCAGGGTCTCGCGTTCGCCTGCAAGTCGAACCGACTGGCTCCACTCCGCCAACGCCGCGGCCACCGGCGCGCCGCTGCTGCCGCCAAACAAGTCAACCTGGCCGGCTGCACTTGCCCGCATGGCCTGCTCGCCGCCCTGCACGGCGGCATCCAGACCGGCCATCAGCGTGGCGCGATTGGCGCCCAGTCCGTCAAGACTTCCACACCGGATCAGCGCCTCGAGCACGCGGCGATTCACGCGCGTCAGATCAATTCGCTGGCACAACAGCGCCAGGCTGGCAAACGCGCCACCTGCAGTGCGTTCAGCAACCAGTGCTTCCACAGCCTGGGCACCGACGCCGCGCACGGCGCCCAGCCCATAGCGGATTGCCTGCGGCCCTTCGACGGTGAAATCGTAGGCCGAGGCGTTTATATCCGGAGGCAAAATCGTGAGTCCCATGCGCGCGCACTCGTCGACCATGGTCACGACCTTGTCGGTGTCGTCCAGATCCGCAGACAGCACCGCCGCCATGAATCCGGCCGGATAATGCGTCTTGAGCCACGCCGTCTGGTATGACAGCACCGCGTACGCGGCCGAATGTGACTTGTTGAATCCGTAGCCGGCGAACTTTTCCATCAAATCGAAAATCGAAGCCGCGTGACGCGGATCGACGCCACGCGCCACGGCACCATCGACGAACACGCTGCGCTGCTGGGCCATTTCCTCGGCTTTTTTCTTGCCCATGGCCCGGCGCAGCAGATCCGCGCCGCCCAGCGTGTAGCCGGCCAGCACCTGGGCGATCTGCATCACCTGTTCCTGGTAGAGGATCACCCCGTAAGTGTCCTCGAGCACCGGTTTCAACAGCGGATGCAGGTAGTCGATGGCCGAACCGGGACTTTGCTTGCGGGCAATGAAGTCATCCACCATTCCGGACTGCAGCGGCCCGGGACGAAACAGCGCGACCAGGGCGACCACGTCGCCAAAGCGGTCGGGCTTGAGGCGGCGGATGAGGTCCTTCATGCCGCGGGACTCAAGCTGGAACAAGGCGGTGGTGAAACCGGTCTTCATCAACGCATAGGTGGCTGCGTCTTCCATGGGCAGTGTTGCCATGTCGAGCTTGTTGGCCGCTCGCTCCGGCATGGCGTTGATGATGCGCACCGCACGATCAATGATGGTCAGCGTGCGCAGCCCGAGGAAGTCGAACTTGACCAGGCCGGCGGCTTCCACGTCGTCCTTGTCGAACTGCGTGACCACAGTCGCGCCGGGGCCTTCAGAAAACAACGGCGTGAAATCCGTCAGCACTGAAGGGGCAATCACCACGCCACCCGCGTGGGTGCCCGCATTTCGCGTCAGGCCCTCAAGGGACTTTGCCAGGTCGAGCAGTGCGCGTACTTCCTCGTCGGTTTCGTACAGGCGCTTGAGTTCCGGCTCCTTCTCCAGTGCATCCGTCAGCGTGATGCCCAGCTCCATGGGAATCAGCTTGGCAATGCGATCCACGAAGCCATAGGGGTGCCCCAGCACACGGCCCACATCGCGCACCACGGCCTTGGCTGCCATGGTGCCGTAGGTGATGATCTGTGAGGTGCGCTCGCGACCGTATCTATTGGCAACGTATTCGATGACGCGGTCGCGCCCGTCCATGCAGAAGTCAATGTCGAAGTCGGGCATCGACACGCGCTCTGGATTGAGGAACCGCTCGAACAACAGGTCGTGTTCGATGGGATCAAGGTCGGTGATGCGCAGTGCATACGCCACCAGCGAGCCGGCACCGGAACCGCGCCCGGGCCCCACGGGAATGTCATTTTCGCGCGCCCAGCGGATGAAATCCGCGACGATCAGGAAGTAGCCGGCAAAGCCCATCGAACAGATCACATCCAGTTCGCGCGCCAGGCGCACGGCATATTCCTCAGGCCTGCTGCCATCAGTGCCAGGCGCACTATGCGAAATGCGGCGCGCTGCCAAACCCGTGACTGCCGACTTGCGGATCCAGTCTTCAGCACTGGAACCATCCGGAACCGGAAACACAGGCAGGCGACTGGCTCCCAGTTTCAACTGCAGGCTGCAGCGCCGCGCGATTTCCACGCTGTTGCGCACAGCTTCGGGAATATCGGCGAACAGCTCGGCCATCTGCTGCGGTGAGCGCAGGAACTGTTCGCGGGTGTACCGCTTGCGGCGCGATGCGTCAGACAGCAAGGCGCGTTCGCGTATGCACACGCGCGCCTCATGCGCCGGGTACTCGGATTCCTCGAGAAAGCGCACATCGTTGGTAGCCACCACCGGCACATTGAATTCGCCGGCCAGTGCTACCGCGGCAGCCACATATTCAGCGTCGGTGGCCCGGCCCATGCGCTGCAGTTCCAGGTAATAGCGATCATCGAACAATTCCTGCCAGGCCTGCACGGCGCGGCGGGCCAGTGCCGGACGGCCCAGCAGCAGTGCACGACCCACATCCCCTTCCCAGCCACCGGAGAGTGCGATCAGGCCCGACAAAGACTCGCGGGTCAGCCACGCCCGCTCGATCAGTGGAGTGGCCTGGCGCTCGCCCTCAAGATAGGCGCGCGTCACCAGTCGCGTAAGGTTGAGGTAACCGGTTTCGTTCTGGCACAGGAGGGTCAACCTGCAGGGAGCATCGCGCTCACCGGGCTCGCGCAACAGCAGGTCCACCCCAATGATGGGCTTGACGCCCCTGGCAATCGCAGCGCGATAGAACTTGACCATGGCAAACAGGTTGCATTCGTCCGTGAGTGCCACCGCGGGCATTCCCGCGGCGGCGACGGCGTCGATGAGTCCGGGCACGCGCACCACGCTGTCGAGCAGTGAATACTCCGTGTGAACCCTCAGATGAACAAAGTTCTGCAAGCTCATCTCTGGAATGACTTTTTCGCTTCCCGCACGGGTTCGAAACTGCTGCGATGCTGGGGCGTGGGGCCCAGTCGCTGCAGTGCTTCAAGGTGATCGCTCGTAGCGTACCCCTTGTGTGTCTCGAACAGGTATCCGGGATACGTCCCCGCCATGGATTGCATCAGCTCGTCGCGGGCATGCTTGGCAAGGATGGATGCAGCGGAGATGGCCGCGATGGTTGCATCACCACGGATCACACATTCCACCTGCGCGCAGCAATGCCGGAAATCAGGTGAGCGGTTGCCATCGACCTGCACCCTCTCGGGTATGTGCATCAGTCCAAACACCGCGCGGCGCATGGCCAGCAGCGTCGCCCCGAGGATATTGAGCGCATCGATCTCTTCGACGTCGGCCCAGGCGATATGAAAGGCAAGGGCACGGCGCTGGATGCGCTCTGAAAGTTGCGCGCGCCGGCCAGCCGTCAGGATCTTGGAATCGCGCAGACCTCTTATGGGTGACGCAGGATCAAGAATCACGGCGGCAGCGTAAACCGGCCCCGCCAGCGGTCCGCGCCCTGCCTCATCCACTCCTGCAATCAATATGGCCATCAGCGCGCGGCAACCAGATCCAGGACGCACTGCGCTGCCCTGGCCGCTCCGCCCTGTCGCAGCAGCAGGTGAATGGCGCGGAATTTTTCCTGCAACAGGGCACGGCGCTGGGGGTCTTCAAGGGCAGCTTGCAACGCCAAGGCCAGCTTCGATGGCGTCACCGCCTCCTGCAGGAATTCAGGCACCAGTTCTTCATTGGCCAGCAGATTGGGGTGCGAGACGAACCTGACTTTGACCAGGCCCAATTCGCGGGCCAGCAATGCGGTCAGGGGCGCAACGCGGTATGCAACCACCATCGGGCAACCGTAGAGCAACGTCTGCAACGTGGCGGTTCCCGATGCCACCAATGCTGCGTCCGCGGCGGCCAGCACGGTGTCGGCCGACCGGTCAACCAACCTCACCGTGGCGCCGGACTGCCTGACCTGCTGGGCAAAAATGGCAGATACCTTCTCGTTGGCCATGGGCGCAATAAAAACTGGCGGCGGATTCACTTTACCTGCAAGCAGTACCGACGCTGCTGCGAAATCGGCGCCCAGTCGCCGCACTTCGCCCACGCGACTGCCGGGCAACAGGGCCACCACGCGCACGCCGTCCGGCACACCCAGCGCACGACGTGCCGCGGCGCGATCCACTTCAAGCGGCACCTGGTCAGCCAGCGGGTGACCGACGAATTCCGCACGCACTGCATGCTGCGCATAGAACGCGGGTTCGAATGGCAACAGGCATAGCACGGCATCCACCGAGGCCGCGATCTTGCGCACGCGGCCTGGTCGCCACGCCCACACCTGGGGACTCACGTACTGAACCGTGATCATTCCGGACTTACGCAGCGCGTTGGCCAATCCAAGGTTGAACGATGGGGAGTCGACGCCGATGAAAACATCCACGCGACGTTGACGAAATTCACGTTCGAGCCGTGAACGCAGGCGCAGCAATCGCGGCAGATGGCGCAGCGGTTCCACGAAGCCCATGACGGCAATCTCTTCGGAAGAACCCAGGGCTTCGCAGCCAGCTGCGCGCATGCGCTCACCCGCCAGCCCGACAAAAGTTGCGTCCGGCAAACGCTCACGCAAGGCATCTATGAGCGCAGCGCCCAGAAGGTCTCCTGACGCCTCGCCGGCGACCAGCCCGATGCGAAGCGGCCTGCCCGTCACCGCGCCGTTACCGGACCAAGCTGCGGGTGGACTGGCCGATGAAGTCGACGAAGATCCTGAGGCAATCGTGTTGCGCCGCCATTTCCTGCAGCTTGGGCACCGCTTCTTCGAGTCGCAGGTTACTGCGATACAGCACCCGGTAGGCATTGCGGATGGCGCGGATCTGTTCCTCGCTGAAGCCGCGACGCTTGAGGCCTTCACTGTTGACCGCACGCGGCTCGGCGGGCTGGCCCGAGGCCAGCACATAAGGGGGCACGTCGCGGGTCACGGCTGTCATGTTGCCGATGAACGCATGCGCCCCGACCTTGGTGAATTGATGCACGCCGGAGTAACCGCTCATGATGACCCAGTCGCCCAGCTCTACATGCCCGCCCAGCATCACCACGTTGGACAGCACTATCTTGTTGCCCAGCACACAGTCATGGGCCACGTGCGAATACGCCAGCAGCATGTTGTCATCGCCAATGCGCGTTACCGCCCTTCCGGTGACCGTGCCGCGATTGACGGTGACGTATTCGCGGAACACATTGCGATCGCCCACTTCCAGACGCGTGGGCTCACCCTTGTATTTCTTGTCCTGTGGCGCATCACCCAGCGACGCGAACTGGAACACCTGGTTGTCCGCACCCAGCACCGTGGGCCCGTTGACGATGGAATGCGCGCCGATGCTGCAGCGGGGCCCGATGGTCACGTCCGGCCCGATCACGGCGAAAGCGCCCACTTCAACATCTTCGGCAAGCTCGGCCTTGGGAGAGACGACTGCCCGGGGATCAATGCGCGACATCGTTAACCTTCAAGCCGCGTCTGGGGCCGGATCCAGGGACGTGGCGTTATCCGCGTCCGGGAACAGCATCATGTCGGCCGACACAGCCTCGGCGTCACCCACCAGCGCAGATGTGGAAAGCTTCCAAATGCCCTTCATGTTGCGCACGACAGTCGAAGTGAGGATCAGCTGGTCGCCCGGCACCACGGGCCGACGGAACCTGCAGTTGTCGATGCCGGCGAAATAAAATCGCGTGCCCGCGTTGGGCACCTTGCGCAAGGTGGCGTAAGTGAGGATGCCGGCGGTCTGGGCCAGCGCCTCCAGGATCATCACGCCAGGCATGACCGGCCGCTCGGGGAAATGTCCCGTGAAGAACGGCTCGTTGAAGGTCACGTTCTTGATGGCGCGAATGCTTTCGCCCACTTTGCATTCCAGCACCCGGTCCACCAGCAGGAATGGATACCTGTGCGGCAGGTATTTGAGTATGGAATAGATGTCCATGAAGGGTGTTTCAGTCGTCATCGTCCTGTCCCGCTGCGCCGATTCCGGCTGCTGTTTCTAGCTTCCTGACACGCGCGGCCAATACATCCAGCCGCTTGATCCTGCCCACGATGCGTCGCCACAATCGCGCTTCTTCCACCGGCAATACGCTGGAGTACAACCCCGGCTTGTCGATGGACCGCGTCACCATACCAAAGCCGGCGATGATGATGTCATCCCCCAGCACCAGCTGGCCGCCGATGCCGGTACCGCCGCCAATCATGCAGCGGCGCCCGACGCGCGTGCTGCCCGCGATGCCGGTGCAGGCGGCGATCGCCGTATGCGCACCTATGCAAACGTTGTGTCCAATCTGGATCTGGTTGTCGAGGCGCACGCCCTCCTCGATCACCGTGTCGCCCAGCGCACCCCTGTCGATGGTGGTATTGGCGCCTATCTCCACGTCGTCACCGATCAGTACGCCACCAATCTGCGGCACCTTGACCCAGGCCTGACCGTCGCGCGCATTGCCGAATCCATCCGACCCAACAACAGCACCGGGATGCAGGATGCAGCGCGCCCCCACGCGGGTTCCTGCGCACAAGGTCACCCGCGCCAGCAGGCGCGTATCGGCGCCGACATGCACGCCATCTCCGACCACACTGTGCGGCCCCACCAGTGAGCGCGGCCCGATCACCGCGCCGGGTCCGATCACTGCAAAGGGCGCCACCTGCGCAGTGGGATCAATCTGCGCCGCGGAATCGACGCGTGCCGTGACATCTATGCCCGGCAACAGCGACGCCGCCGGATGCAGCAGCGCCGCCATGCGCGCGAAAGTCGCATGCGGATTGCTATGCACGAGTGCTGCAGTGGGGCATTCGGCTGCCAGCTTGGGATCAACGACGACCGCGCCCAGGGTAGTGGCGCGCAGCGCCTCGCGAAATGCAGCACTGGCCACGAATCCAAGGGATTGCGGGCCACCCGACAAGGTGGCCACGGATGCAACGCGCGCGTCGGGATCACCGCGCAACTCACAGCCGAACCGGACGGCCAGCTCGCCCAGCGACCAGGTCACTGCCGCAGCCGGCGCACCAGCGATGCGGTTCTCCTCAGGGCTTCGCGGCTGGCTTGGGGGCAGGGGCAGCCGCTGGCGCCGCACCCGCACGACGGCTTTGCAGTGCCGTCAGTATGCTGTTGGTGATGTCGATGCCGCCGGTGGCGTACAGCACGCCGTCGCCGAGGACCAGGTCGAAGTTCTGCGCCTTGGCATACGCTCCGACTTCCTCCAGCAATATCTTCTGCAGACGCGACATTTCCTCGTTGCGGCGCGCATTGAAGTCGTCCTGTACCTCGGCCTGCTTGCGTTGCAGGTCGCGCGAGCCGTCGCGCAGCTCCTTGTCAGCCGCCGCCCGCTGAATTTCGCTCATCGTGGCAGCATCTTTCTGCAACTTTTCTTCGCGCGCCTTGAGCGCGGCGCCCAGGCCCTGGATATCCTTCTCGCGCGGCGCGAACTCGGTGCGGATCGCATCGAGCGCAATCTTGGCCTGCGGTGAATCCTGCAACAACTTGTTGTAGTTCACGAAACCGATCTTGATCTCAGCGCTGGCCGTGCCTGCCATGCCAAGGGCCAGCACCGCGGCGGTGCAGAGAATTTTGACGCTACGATTCACGATATGCCCCTCACAAAAAAACTAAAACGCCTGGCCGACAGAGAACTGGAACTCTTCCGTCTCATCAGGGTAGACGACGCTATTACCCTTGTTGGCATTGAGCGGGAACGCATAACTGAACCTGAACAGGCCCATGGGCGCCAGCCACTCAATCGACAACCCGGTCGATCGGCGTAGATTAGCAAAATCGAACTTGTAAGTGACGGGAGTCAGCCCGTCCCGGCCATAGAATTTCGTGTCGTCATTGGTCGAGAAAACGTTGCCAATGTCGAAAAACAGGCTGGCCCGGGCACTGGTTTGCCACTTTTGGGGCATGGGGAGGATGAGCTCGGCCCGCCCCACCAGCAGGGCATTGCCGCCATAGGGATTGCCGTAATTGTCCTTGGGGCCCAGGCGGCTTTCCCGGAACCCGCGGATCGAGTCAGGTCCGCCGGCAAAGGACTGTCGGTACGGGGGCAACCCAACGGTGGCACCGAAGCTCTGGCCATAGTTGGCCCGCAGATTGAGGGACCCGGAGAAGCGTTGCCAGATGGGGAAGTACTGCTGGAAACGGTAGTCCAGGGTGAAGTATTCCACCGAGGTGCCCGGAATACTGGACGTTAGCGTAAACGACTGCCGCTGGCCACGGTCCGCGAACAGGCCGCGGTTGAGACTTTGTGTATACCAGCCGGCGGACAACTCCAGCGCCGTGAAGTTGGTGCCGAAGTATTCGTAGATATTGCCCAGTTCATCCGTGGCCGCCAGGCTGTAGGGATTGCCATTCTGCTGCACCCAGTTCTGCGCCTGGATGGCGCTGCCGTTGGATGTGGTCAACAGTTCCGAGCGCGTGACATTGGCGCCGAAGCGCAGGCCCTGTACTTCCGAAATCGGGTAGGAGAAGTCGACGCCTGCGTTGAGGGTCTTGGAGGAAAAGTCAGACGAAGAAGACACGAACTGCGTGACGTCGGAATACCGCAGGTTTACCGAAGCGGCAATGTTGTTGATGCCGAAGTAGGGATTCGTGAACTGCATTCCCGCCGACTTGCTGTATTGCCCCAGGTTGATGTCCACGCTGAAACGCTTGCCGGTGCCCAGGAAGTTGGCGTTGGCGTAATTGCCATTGATCATGAAAGATTGCGACTGGGAATAACCGATGCCGCCTGACAACTGCGCTGCGGGACCTTCCTTGACCTTGAACTCCACATCAACCAGGTCGTCAGATCCGTCAACCTTCTTCTTCTCGTAGGTGATTTCCTCGAAATACGGCAGGGCCTGGAGTCGCTGCTTGGACCTTTCCAGCGCATTGTTCGACACCCAGGCGCCTTCGAGCTGCCGCATTTCACGACGCAGCACCACGTCGTTGGTCCGGGTCACGCCGGCAAACGTGATGTGCCTTACGTACACACGCTTGCCCGGGTCAACGAGGAAAGTCATGACGACTTCCTTCTTCTCGTCGTCGAGCTTGGGCACCGGGTCGACCTTGGCAAACGCATAGCCTTCTGCGCCCAGGCGGGTCTCCAGCAATTGCTGCGTCGAGGCAATCAGCTGCTGGTTGTAAATCTGGCCCTTCTGCACCAGCAGCAGCCGCTGCATCTGCTCCAGCGGCACGATGGTGTTACCGGCAATCTTGGAATCGGAGATCCGGTAGATATCCCCTTCGCGGATGCTCACCGTGATGAACATGTCGTCCTTGTCAGGAGAAATGGCCACCTGCGCAGACTCGATGTCGAAATTGGCGTAGCCACGATCCTGGTAGAACGAACGCAGCTTCTCGAGGTCGCCCTGCAGTGCTTCCTTGCCATAACGGTCGTTCTGCTTGTACCAGGAGTTCCATTGCGGTGTCTTGAGTTCGAAGGTCGACAGAATGTCCTTCTGCTTGAACTTGGTATTGCCGACGATGCTTATCTGCCGAATGCGCGCACGCGTGCCTTCCTTGATATCGATCTTGAGGCGCACCCGGTTGTCGGGCTGGTCCTCTACCGTGGTGTCCACGCGCACGCCATAACGGCCGCGGCTGAAATACGTGTCGGTGAGAAACCGCTGCACTTCATCGAGCACCGAGCGATCGAATGTCTTGCCGGCGGCAAGGCCGGCGTTGCGCAGTGATTTGGTCAGTTCCTCGGTCTTGATTTCCTTGTTGCCCTTGAGCTCGAAGCTCTCGATGGTGGGGCGCTCAAGCACCACGACCACCAGGGTGCTGCCATCACGGCGCAGTTCTACATTGCGGAAGAAGCCGGTTTCGTACAGCGCCCGCAGTGCCTCGCGCAGGCGCGTTGGGCTGAGATCATCGCCGATGTTGACTGGCAGGTAGTTGTATACCGTGCCTTCGGAGACGCGCTGCAATCCCTCGACGCGGATATCTCCCACCACGAAGCGGCTGTCACCGACCGGATCATCGACCTGGGCAAATGCCAGGGGCGAAAACAGCAGAACCACGGTCCACAGACCGGCAAGGCGGCGCATGCTCATCAGGGTCAACCGAACTGCCGCACGATATCGTTGAACAACGCAACTCCCATCATCAACACCAGCAGGCCGATTCCGACCTGCTGGCCAAAGGCCTGGAACCGATCGGACAACGGTGCGCCCTTGGCCCACTCGAGCAGCTGGTAAACAATTTGCCCGCCATCGAGGATGGGAATGGGCAACAGGTTGAGGAATCCCAGGCTGAGGCTGATCAGCACCAGGAAGCCGATGAATGCGGAAGGACCCGAACGGGCCGAGTCACCCGCGTATTCGGCAATGGTCAGCGGCCCGCTGAGATTCTTGAGGGACACCTTGCCCCGCAACATTCGCCAGAACACCTGTGCCTGCAATGCGGTCATCTTCCAGGCTTCGGCGCCGCCGCGCGCCAGGGACGCGCCGGCACCCAGGCTGGTATGACGCAGCATTTCCGGTGGATACGCTGCCGATGCTGCTGAGGAAATCCCCAGCCGCCCGACGCGCTTGCCGGAGACATCAGCGGCGGCAACTGCCACCCGCAGGGTGAGATCACTGGTACCGCGCCGCACATCCAGCGTTACGGTTTGACCTGCTCGCGACTCGATGCGGCTGCGCAAGTCGGTGAAACTGGCAATCGGGGCACCATCGACGGCCAGCACCAGATCGCCGGCCACGATGCCCGCCACTGCAGCCGGGCCTCCTGCTTCCACGACCCCGATGCGGGCGGGCACTGCGGGCTGCCAGAAATCAAAACCCACGCCGCGCAGCAGATGCTCGGGTTCTGTCAGCTTGCGCCGCTCATCGGCATCGGCCACCTGCAATCGCAGTTCGCGTAGTGCGCCCGTCTGCGTGCGCAATTGCATCTGCACGGCGCCGTCGTCTGTCATTCTTTCGAGCAGCCCCAGGACCACATCAGACTGGCCGGCCACTGGCCGACCACCGAAGCCCACGATTTCATCACCGGCGCGCATTCCTGCCAGTCCTGCCGGTGAATCCGCGCGCACCTCACCCACCACGGCGCGCACCTCGGTGGCGCCGTTGACCCAGAACATTGCGGCCAGCAGCACGATGGCGAAAGCAATGTTGAATGCGGGCCCGGCCAGCAACACCAGGATTCTCTGCCAGTGCGGCTTGCGATTGAATGCGCGATGCGCCTCGGAAGGATCAACCGGACCTTCGCGCTCGTCGAGCAGCTTGACGTAGCCACCCAGTGGGATCGCCGCGATGACGTATTGGGTCTGGTCGCGTCCCGCGACACGGCTCACCAGTGCCTTGCCAAAGCCCACAGAAAAACGCAGCACCTTGAAGCCCAGCCGTCGCGCCACCCAGTAGTGGCCGAATTCGTGCACCGTCACCAGCAGGCCCACTGCAACTATGAACGCCAGCAGGTGTTGCCAGGACAGATTCAATTCAATGCGCCCCGGGCGGCGGCAACCGGACGAGATGTCCGCAGGACAATTGCGTCCGCCGCGGCGCGCGCGCGCGCGTCCACCTCGAGCACTGACCCGAGGCTGAACTCCCCGCCCGAGATGTTCCAGCTGTTCATGACCTCTCCAATGACCCGGGCGATGCCGCCAAAGTTCAAACGCCCGTCCAGAAACGCCTGTACAGCCACCTCATTGGCAGCATTCAGGACTGCAGGCATCTCCCCTCCTTCCCGGGCGGCATCAAGGGCAATCCCGAGACAGGGGAACCGCCCGAAATCAGGCGGCTCGAAATCCAGGCGCGCGACCTGCAGCAGATCGAGGAATTGTACACCGGCATCCAGGCGCTGCGGCCACGCAAGGGCCTGGGCGATGGGCGTACGCATGTCCGGAGATCCCAGTTGGGCGAGTACCGACCCGTCCACATACTCGACCAGGGAATGCACCACGCTCTGGCGGTGTATGACCACCTCGATTCGTTGCGGCGGCAGCCCGAACAGCAGCCCTGCTTCTATCAGCTCCAGGCCTTTGTTCATAAGCGTTGCCGAATCCACCGAAATCTTGCGGCCCATGGACCAGTTGGGATGTGCGCAGGCCTGGTCCGGGGTGGCATTCTCCAGCGCTGCCCCTGACCAATCCCTGAACGGACCGCCCGATGCAGTCAACAGGATCCGGCGCACCCCCGCGGGAGCGGCTCCCAGCGCACCGTCCGGAGGCAGGCACTGGAATATGGCGTTGTGTTCGCTGTCGATGGGAATCAGCTGTGCGCCGGAGCGTGCCGCTGCCTCCAGCACCAGTCGACCAGCGATGATGATGGCCTCCTTGTTTGCCACCATCAGGCGCTTGCCGGCACCAGCCGCGGCCAGCGTCGAGCGCAGACCAGCTGCCCCGACTATGGCGGCCATGACGTAAGGGGCCTCGGGCAATTTTGCCAGTTGCTCAACGCCGGCGGGTCCCCCCAGAACGCGCGTCGCAAGCCCCGCACTTTTGAGGCGCTGCTCCAGGCTGGCGCACAGCGCGGCATCGGCCAGTGCGGCGTAGTCCGGGCGAAATTGTTCACACTGCGCAGCCAGGCGTTCCACATTGCGGTGAGCGGAAAGCCCCACCACGCGAAACCTCGATGGATGCCGGGCAAGCACGTCCAGCGTGTTCATGCCAACGCTGCCGGTAGAGCCCAGCACGGCCACGCCAATCATCAGCGCAATCCCGGGACGGTCAGCAGCCCGAACAGCAGGCAAGGTACGGCAGCCAGCAGGCTGTCGAAGCGATCCAGTACGCCGCCATGCCCGGGTATCAGCGTACCGCTGTCTTTCATGCCTGCAAATCGCTTGCACAGGCTTTCAGTAAGGTCACCGATCACGGAAAAACCCGCGACGACAATCGTCAACATTACCAACTGCACCATCGGCAATCGCAGTGCAATGGCCACCACGCAGGCCAGCAGCGCTGATGCCAGCAAGCCGCCCCACAGGCCGGCCCAGGTCTTGCCCGGGGAAATACGCGGCGCGAGCTTGCTGACTCCCCAGCTGCGCCCGACGAAATACGCGCCGCTGTCGGCCACCCAGACGATCAGCAACGAATACAGTATCCACAGATTGCCGCGCGGCTGGTCCAGCGAGATGCGCGCCAGGCACACCCATGCAATCGATGTGGCGATGACACCTGCGATGAATACCGCGGCACTGTTCTGGCGTTGTGGCGCGACCACCAGCCACAGCAACGCCAGGGACCACAGCAGCATGCCCGCGACCACACAGGCCATGAGTCCCGCGCGCGAGGCGGTGCCCGACCACAGCAATATGCACAGCCCCAGGGCCACAGCAAGGAACAACCAGCGCAGTGCAGAACGCCCACCGGCAACAAACGCCGACCATTCCCAGGCGGCGGCCAGCAGCACCACGCTCAACAACGCCGCCAGTCCGCGCGCCGGCAGCAAGAACACCGCCGCCAGCAGAATGGCGGCGATCACCAGTGCGGATACGATTCGCTGGCCGATCATGCGGACGCATCCACTTGCGCGCCCGTCATTCCGAAACGTCGTTGCCGGCCGGCAAAGGATTCCAGCGCGGCTTCGAATGCAACGCGATCAAACTGCGGCCACAGCGTCGCGCAGAAATACAGCTCCGCATAAGCAAGGTTCCACAGCAGGAAATTACTGAGGCGCTGCTCGCCACCAGTGCGGATCAGCAGGTCCGGCTCCGGCAGGTTGGCCAATTGCAACGCCGCTGCGAATTCCTCTTCAGTTATCTGCTCCGGGCGCAGGTTACCGGCAACACAGCGGGCGGCCAGGGTTCGCGCTGCGTCGACAACGTCCCAGCGCCCTCCGTAACTGAGCGCAATCTGCAGCTTGAGTCCGGTGTTGGACTGTGTGGCTGCCTCCGCGGCAGCTATGCGCGACTGCAGTAGCGCAGAGTGCCGCTGACGCTCACCGATGAACTTGAGGCGCACGCCATTGCGCTGCAATTCAGGCAACTCGTGATCCAGGGCTTCGACGAACAGGTTCATCAGCGCCTCGACTTCCGCGCCCGGGCGTTGCCAGTTCTCGCTGCTGAACGCGAACAGCGTGAGCGCTTCGATCTGGCGGCGTACGCTTTCCTCGATGCACAGGCGCACGGAATCTATTCCAGCGCGATGCCCTGCATGCCGTTCCAGCCCACGCAGCGAGGCCCAACGGCCATTGCCGTCCATGACGATCGCGATATGACGCGGTTGCGGGGTGGACATCCGGAACGATCCAGGCTCAGACCTGCAGGATCTCTTTTTCCTTGCCCGCAAGCTGCTGCTCGATGTCGGCAACCGCCTTGTCGGTGAGCTTCTGGATCTCATCCTCCCCACGACGTTCTTCATCCTGGGCGATCTGCTTGGCCTTGAGCGCTTCCTTCATTGCCGCAATGGCATCGCGTCGCACGTTGCGCACCGCGACACGCGCGTTTTCTGCATCCTGGCGCACCACCTTGAGGATATCGCGACGCCGCTCTTCGGTCAGCGGCGGCAGTGGGATGCGGATCACCGTCCCGGCCGACATCGGCGACAGGTGCAGGTCCGACTTGTGGATGGCCTTCTCGATGGGCCCGACCATGGACTTGTCCCACGGGGTGACCACCAGCGTGCGCGCGTCTTCAACCGCAATGTTGGCAACCTGGCTCAGCGGCGTATCGGTGCCGTAGAAATCGACCTTCAGTCCGTCGATCAGGCTCGGATGCGCGCGACCGGTACGCAGCTTCTTGACGTCGGCAAGGAACGTTTGGATACATTTTTGCATGCGCTGTGCAGCGTCTGTCTTGATCTCGTTCAGCATGTTGGTTGGCTCCAGTTGCGCTCAGTCGTTGGTGACCAGTGTGCCCAGATCGTGGCCTTGCACGATACGTGGCAGGTCGCCCTCGTTGTGCAGGTTGAAAACGCGCAACGGCAGCCGATTGTCGCGACACAGCACGATGGCGGTGGCGTCCATTACCGCCAGGCGATCATCGAGCACGCGATCGAAACTCAGGCGTTCGTAGCGCGTGGCGGCCGGATTGCGCACCGGGTCATCGGAATACACACCATTGACCTTGGTGGCCTTCAAAAGCAGCTCCGCCCCGATTTCGATGGCGCGCAGGCTGGCGGCAGTGTCGGTGGTAAAGAACGGGTTGCCCGTGCCGGCCGCGAAGATGACGATCCTGCCCTTCTCGAGGTGCCGGATAGCACGCCGCCGTACATAGTCTTCGGCAACTTCGTTGATGCGGATGGCGGACATCACGCGTGCATGTGCACCCAGACCCTCGACTGCATCCTGCATGGCCAATGAGTTCATGACCGTTGCCAGCATGCCCATCTGGTCCGCGGTGACGCGGTCCATGCCAGCGCGGGCCAGGCCCGCGCCGCGAAAAATGTTGCCCCCGCCCAGCACCACAGCCACCTGGGCGCCCATGGCCACGACCTCAATGAGTTCCGTGGCTACGCGCTTGATCATCGCGGGATCGATGCCATAGTCGGCGTCCCCCAGCAGGGCCTCTCCCGAGAGCTTGACCAGAATCCGTCCGTACCGGGCTACGCTCATGCCTGCTCCACTAAAAAAATCCCCGCCGTGGCGGGGACGTTTATCCGGGGTTTACGACTTGTCGGTAACCTTGTCTTTCTTGTGCGCTTCTGCCTGGGCTTTCACCTCGGCCACGAAGTCATCCTGCTTCTTCTCTATGCCGGAACCCACCTCAAGACGCGCATAGCGCACGATCTTGGCGCTCGCTGCCTGCAGCAATTTCTCGATGGTCAGCTTGTCGTCCTTGACGAACTGCTGGCCCAGCAGCGTGATCTCACCCAACCACTTGGCAATCTGGCCGTCGAGGATCTTCGCCAGCACCTGCTCGGGCTTGTTCTTGTTCTTCTCGTCATTGCGATTCTGCTCGACGCGGATGGATCGCTCCTTGGCGATGTCCTCTGCCGGCACCTGCGAGGCGTCCAGATGGCGCGGATTGGTGGCCGCGACGTGCATGGCCAGATCTCGCGCCAGGCTGGCATCACCACCCTGCACTGCCACCAACGTGCCAATTCGCGTGCCATGCAGATAACTGCCCAGCTGCGACGTGGAAGTCACGCGTTCGAAACGCCGTACGCTGATTTTCTCGCCCAGCTTCGCGATCAGTGCCCGGCGACGGTCTTCGACAGTCTCGCCCGAGGCCAGCTTCTGCGCTCCAAGTGCCGTCACGTCCGCCGGATTTCCGGCCAGCGCGGCCTGGGCAACATCACGTGCAAACGCAGTGAAGTCTTCACCACGTGCGACGAAGTCGGTCTCACAGTTGATCTCAACCAGCACGGCAGTAAGACCATCGGCCGAAACTGCAGAGGCAACCACGCCTTCGGCTGCGATCCGGTCCGCTTTTTTATCCGCCTTGGCCAGGCCTTGCTTGCGCATCAGCTCGGCGGCAGTGTCGAGATCACCATTGGTCTCGACCAGTGCACGCTTGCACTCCATCATGCCGGCGCCAGTACGGTCGCGCAGCTGGCGGACCGCGTCAGCCGAAACGCTCATCAGCGTCCGCCGCGGCGCGCACCGGCACCACTATTGACCACTGGCCGACGACGCAGGCCTGCTGCTTCCTTGGGAGGAGCCGGCTGCACATTGACTACCGGTTCGTCGAGATCCGCCTCGGAAATCGGGGCAGCGGCAACTGGCGCGCCGTCGGCAGCACCCTCAACGCCAGGTGCACGGCTGGGCTTGCGACGCACAGCGGCCTGGGGCCGCGGACGACCGCCGCCTGCGCGTGCAGGACGCCGGCGCGGCACGCCATTCTCGTCCAGCTCGACGAATTCGTCTTCGCCCACGACCACCTGTGGCACGGCAGTCTTGCCTTCCAACACCGCGTCAGCCATTGCCGATGCATACAGGTTGATGGCGCGCATGGCGTCGTCGTTGCCCGGCACGATGTATTCAACGTCTTCTGGAGAGCAGTTGGTGTCGACAATGGCAATGACCGGGATGCCCAGCTTCTTGGCCTCGTGCAGCGCGATGCGCTCATGCCCCACGTCGACGACGAACAGCACGTCCGGCAGTGCCGGCATGTTCTTGATACCGCCCAGGGCCTTCTCCAGCTTGGCCATTTCGCGGCGCAGCTGCAGGGCTTCCTTCTTGCCACGCTTTTCCAGCGCACCGGTTTCCTGCAGGTCGGTCAGGTCGGTGAGTCGCTTGATCGACTGGCGGATGGTCTTGAAGTTGGTGAGCATGCCGCCGGGCCAACGCTGGTTGACATAGGGCATGGAGCAGCGCGCTGCTTCCTTCTGCATCGCATCGCGGGCAGAACGCTTGGTGCCGACGAACAGCACGGTGCCGCCGTCCGCGACAATGCTGCGCGCAAAGCCCACGGCTTCCGCGAACATCGGCTGCGTCTTCTCAAGGTTGATGATATGGATCCGGTTTCGCTCGCCGAAGATGTACTGGGCCATCTTGGGGTTCCAGAAGCGGGTCTGATGTCCGAAATGGACACCCGCTTCCAGCATCTGTCGCATTGACACGCTGGGCATCTGCTATTCCTCTCGTTCGGGTTATGGCCTCGCGCGTTTCCCTGGCGGCAATCCCGCAAAGGTCCGATAAGGGACTTGACTGCGGAACACCCGGCCGCCAGTGTCGAAACACGTGGGGATTGTTTGCCAAAAAAGGCCGCGCTTTATACCATGAAGTTCCCGCGTAAACAACGCTTTACGCCCTCTCAAACCCCTGTAGGTGCCCCTGGATGGCCGTAACGATCAAGTCCCCGGAAGATCAGCAGAAGATGCGTGTCGCAGGCCGGCTTGCAGCCGATGTCCTGGACATGATTGACGCCCATATAGCCCCGGGAGTCACCACCGACGAGCTAGACCGGCTGTGCCACGACTACATCGTCGATCAGCAGCACGCGATTCCGGCCAATGTGGGCTACAACGGCTTTCCCAAGACCATCTGCACGTCGGTCAACCACGTGGTGTGCCACGGCATCCCCAACGACCGCAAGTTGAGTTCCGGGGACATCGTCAACATCGATGTCACCGTCATTCAGGACGGGTTCCATGGCGATACCAGCCGCATGTACTTCGTCGGCAAGCCGCCCGTGCTGGCACAGCGGCTGTCACGCGTGTGCGCGGATGCAATGTGGGCCGCGATCAATATAGTGCGGCCGGGTGCGCGACTCGGGGACATCGGCCATGCCATCCAGACACTGACGGAGGCAAACGATTTTACGGTGGTGCGTGAATACTGCGGCCACGGAATCGGCCGTGTGTATCACGAGGATCCACAGGTACTGCATTACGGTGAGCCGGGAACCGGCGCCACACTCAAGGCCGGAATGACCTTCACTATTGAACCCATGATCAACGCGGGCAAGCGCCACGTGCAGTTGTTGAAGGATGGCTGGACCGTGGTCACCAAGGATCACTCCCTGTCGGCGCAATGGGAACACACCATCCTGGTGACCGGCGATGGCTATGAGGTGCTCACGCTGGGCGCGCAGGAACGCGCGCGGACCAGTACGATGGTCGCCTGATGGTATCGATGCAACAAGCTTCGCTTGAAGAAGAAGAGATCCAGGGTTCGACCGAACTGCCCGTGTGGCCGCTGCTGGATCGCCTGCCCGTGTCGCTGGCAGATGGTGCGTATTCGCGCGAATGTTATCGCGAGCTGATCAACCGCTCGCAGCAAGAACTGCAGGAACGCTTCACGGCAGAGGAAAACGTCGAAGTGCTGGTGCGCTCGCGCGCGCTGTTCATTGATGCGGTGCTCAAACTCACCTGGCAGCACCTGTTGCAACCGGCGCTGGCGCAGCGACTGACGTTGCTGGCAGTGGGCGGCTACGGACGGGGTGAACTGCATCCGCAGTCGGATGTGGATATCCTGATCCTGGTGCCCTCGAGTCGCGCGCTGGATGAAGCCGAGCGCACCCAGGTCGAGACGCTGGTGACTTTCCTCTGGGACATCGGCCTTGAAGTCGGCCACAGCGTTCGCACCACGGCGGAGTGTGCCGAGGAAAGCGCCGCCGACGTGGGTGTGATGACCACGTTGCTGGAGGCGCGTTTGCTGACGGGCTCTCCCGAACTGTTTGACCAGATGCGCGTTGCATTGGGGCCCGAGCACGTCTGGCCTTCGGACCGATTCTTCGAAGCCAAATTGCAGGAGCAGCGCGAACGTCACCTCAAGGCCAATGACACCGCCTACAACCTTGAACCCAACGTCAAGACCGGCCCCGGCGGTCTGCGCGACCTGCAGACCATAGGCTGGGTGGCCAAGCGGCATTTCGGCGCACAAAGCCTCGACGAACTGGTGACCAAGGGTTTCCTGACTCCAGCGGAGCTGCGCAAACTGAAGCAGGCGCAGGCGTTCCTCTGGAAAGTGCGCTTCGGCCTGCATGTGTTGACCGGTCGTCACGAAGATCGCCTGCTGTTCGACTACCAGATCCGGCTGGCGCAGACCTTCGGCTATGAGGATGCGACCTATACGCTGGCGGTAGAACAGCTCATGCAGCGCTATTACCGCACGGTGCTGGACGTCAGCTTCCTCAATGAGCTGTTGCTGCAGGCATTCCGCGACGCAATCCTGCCCGGCAACACTGCGCCGCAGCCGCTCAACGCGCGCTTCCAGATCCGCAATGATTACCTGGAAACCATCGGCAACGACGTTTTCGCGCGCTCGCCGGCGGCCATGCTCGAGTTGTTCCTGCTGTTGCAGCAGAACCCGCAGGTGCTGGGAGTGAGCGCGGCGACCATGCGCCTGATTTCCAGGCACCTGTGGCTGATCGACGAGGAGTTTCGCCAGAACCCGCGCCATCACCGGTTGTTCCTGGAAATCCTGCGCGCGCCAGTGGGTGTCACCCATGAGCTGCGGCGCATGAACAACTACGGCGTGCTGGGCCGATACATTCCCGCATTCGGCCGCATTGTCGGGCGCATGCAATACGACCTGTTCCACGCATACACCGTGGACGCTCACACCTTGTTCGTCGTCAGCAACCTGCGGCGCCTGGCCATGCCCAAGTACGACGCCGAATTGCCGACGCTCTCCGGCATCATGCAGCAGCTGCCCAAACAGGAGATCGCCTACCTGGCGGCGCTGTTCCATGACATTGCCAAGGGCCGCGGCGGTGATCATTCCCAGCTGGGTGCGGTGGACGCAGAGGCGTTCTGCCTCGAACAGGGTCTGTCGCTGTACGACGCGCGCCTGGTCGCATGGCTGGTGCTCAATCACCTGGAACTGTCGGTGTCTGCACAGAAGCGCGATATCGGCGATCCCAAGGTCATCAATGAGTTCGCGCGTCACGTGGGTGATGAAGTGCGTCTGGATTACCTTTATGTGCTGACCTGCGCCGATGTGCGCGGCACCAATCCCAGGTTGTGGAACTCCTGGAAGGCCTCGCTGTTCCAGGAGTTCTATGAACATGTCCGGGCGGCCCTGCGGCGTGGGCTCGAAAGCCCGATTGACCAGGAACAGCTGCTGCGCGAAAACCAGGATTCCGCGCGCGCAGTGCTGGCCTCGCACAACATCAAGGGCGCGGAAATAGAACGCGCCTGGGCGGCGCTCTCGCCGGCCTACTTTCTGCGGCATTCGCCGGAAGAGATCGCCTGGTTCACGCGCCTGTACGCCCAGCGCGACCCTGGCGATGACGAACCACTGGTGGCCGTCGAACCGCGCAGCCAGCGCGGCACCACCGCGGTAATGATCTTCGCGCCGCATCGTCATCATGGCTTTGCACGCGCCACGGCCGTGCTCGACCAGCTGGGTCTCACGGTGGTGGATGCACGCATCACTCCCGCCGCCAATGGTTTCAGCCTCGACCTGTACCACGTGCTCGAAGACGATAGCGCCCCTATCGACGATCCGGATCGCATCGCCGAGATGGAAGAATCCCTGTGGCGCTCACTGCGTCGCCCGGAAGACTCGAGCCTGGCCGTAACGCGCCGCGCACCCCGCCAGGTCAGCATGTTCAATACGCCCACGCGCGTGACCATCTCCACCGATGAGCGTAACAACCGTTCGGTTCTGGAACTGGTGGCCGGTGACCGACCGGGACTGCTTTGCGATGTGGGCAAGGTTTTCATGGAAGAGCGTGTCGACCTGCAGGGTGCGCGCATCAGCACCATTGGCGAGCGCGCCGAAGACGTGTTCTACATCACCGATCTCTCACAGCAACCGCTGGCCGAGTTGGCCACTCAGCAATTGCAGCAGAAGCTCGGCGCGGCACTGCACCGCACGTCCTGACCTCAGGCCAGACATGAACCCCGGATTTGAGCGCCTTGCGGCGTATCCCTTCGAACGCCTTGCGGATCTGAAGGCCAACCTGCGTCCGCCGACGGGCCTGCCGCATATTCCACTTTCCATCGGCGAACCAAGGCATGCGCCGCCGCAGTTCGTACTGGACACCCTCGCTGCCCATCTGCATGAACTGGGGTCCTATCCGGCAACGCGCGGCATGCCGGAATTGCGAATTGCCGGCGCGCGCTGGCTCGAGCGTCGCTTCTCCCTGCATGCCGACAGCATCGATGCCGAGTCGATGATTCTGCCGGTGCTTGGCACGCGTGAAGCGCTGTTTGCCATCGTCCAGGCGGTGGTGGACCCGCGGGCGAAATCGCCATTGGTGCTGATGCCCAATCCCGGATACCAGATCTATGAGGGCGCCGCGCTGCTGGCCGGAGCCGCTCCTTATTACCTCAACACCACTGCGGACAATGGTTTCCTGCCGGATCTGGATGCAGTCCCGGCGGATGTCTGGCAGCGCTGCCAACTGCTGTTCCTGTGCAGCCCCGGCAATCCCGTGGGCAGCGTCATGAGCCTGGCCTACCTGCGGCGCGCGCTGGAACTTGCCGAACAACACGACTTCGTCATCGCGTCCGATGAGTGTTACGCGGATATCTACGACGATGAATCCCATCCTCCGCCATCGCTGCTGACCGCCGCGGCTGCCATGGGCAATACGCAGTTGCGACGCTGCATGAGTTTCCATTCGCTGTCCAAGCGATCCAGCCTGCCCGGGCTGCGCTCGGGCCTGGTGGCCGGCGATGCTGCGCTGATCCGGCCGTTCCTGCTGTACCGCACCTACCATGGCTGCGCCATGTCGGCGCCCACGCAGCGCGCCAGCATCGCCGCCTGGACCGACGATGCACATGTCACGGTCAATCGCGCGCGCTATCGCAGCAAGTTCGACCAGGTCCTCCCCATCCTGGCCCCGGTGATCGACGCACATCGACCCGCAGGCGGCTTCTACCTGTGGCTTGACGTTGGCAGCGATGACGAAGCCTTCACGGCCGGTTTGTATGCGCAGCAGAACATCACGGTGGTGCCCGGCAGCTACCTGGCGCGCCAGACAGCCAGCGGCAATCCTGGTGCAGGTTACGTGCGCATCTCTCTCGTTGCACCGGAAGCAGAATGTGTGCAGGCTGCCGGCCGGATCCGCCAATACATCATGACGACAAGAGCCAAGCCATGACCACCGATACCAGTGCCCTGCGCCGCGTCATCGAGGCCGCATACGAAAAGCGCGCCGATCTCACGCCAGCCAATATCGATTCCGGCCTGCGCCAGGCCATTGAAGACTGCATCAGCCTGCTCGACAGCGGCCAGGCGCGCGTTGCCGAGAAATCCGGTGATGCCTGGCTGGTCAACGACTGGCTCAAGAAGGCGGTGCTGCTCTACTTCCGGGCCAACGACAACCAGATGATCGACGCCGGTACGGCACGCTACTACGACAAGGTTCCGCTCAAGTTCGCCGATCAGGATGCGGCGCAGTTGCGTGCCGGTGGCGTGCGCGTGGTGCCGCATGCAACCGTGCGGCGCGGCGCCTACATCGCACCCAACGTGGTGTTGATGCCGTCGTACGTCAACATTGGCGCGCGCGTCGACAGCGGCACCATGGTGGATACCTGGTCGACCGTGGGTTCCTGCGCACAGATTGGACGCAACGTGCATCTTTCGGGTGGCGTGGGCATCGGTGGAGTGCTGGAGCCGCTGCAGGCGACGCCCACCATCATCGAGGACGACTGCTTCATTGGCGCGCGTTCCGAAGTGGTCGAAGGCGTTATCGTGGGCGCCGGTTCGGTGCTGGCCATGGGCGTATTCATCAGCCAGAGCACGCGCATCTATGACCGCGCCACAGGTTCAGTCAGCTATGGTCGCGTGCCGCCCGGCTCCGTGGTGGTACCA
Organism: Pseudomonadota bacterium; assembly: GCA_039932715.1. Classification (GTDB taxonomy): domain Bacteria; phylum Pseudomonadota; class Gammaproteobacteria; order Steroidobacterales; family Steroidobacteraceae; genus ZC4RG30. Next base: position 35,423 of record JBDTPN010000013.1, read on the forward strand.
GGCTCGCTACCTGCAGCGGACGGCAGTTATTCGCTGGCCTGCGCGATAATCGTCAAACGCGTGGATGAGAAAACGCGCGCCAAGACGTCGATCAACGACTTGCTGCGGATGACCGACTAGCTAGTTGGCAACGTTCCGGGTCGACTGGACGCCACCGACGAGCTGAATTACCTGGCGTGCGATGTTGCGCGCATGATCGCCCATGCGCTCAACGGACTTCAGGACGAACGCGGATTCCACCACCGATTGCAGCTTGTGGGGATCCTCCATGGCGCGGGTGAGCAGTCGCCGCAGTCCACTGGCATATTCAGCGTCGAGCTCCAGGTCACGCCTTACCACCTCCGCCGCCGCATTGGCATCCAGCGTATCGAAGGCCTCAAGTGAGGCGCGCATCATGTCGTTGGCAACCTTGCCCATCTGGCGAATGTCGCGTGCAACTGCTGCACCAGGCAGTGCCGGAGATCGCCCGCCGCCCGCCACCACCAGCCGTGCGACCTTTTTGGCCTCATCGCCCGCTCGCTCGAGGTTCGTGATAACACGCTCTATTGCCATGACCAGCCGCAGGTCCGACGCCATCGGCTGGCGGCGTGCGATTATGACCACGGCCTCTTCCTCGATGGCTTGTTCGAGACGGTTAACCGCTGTCTCACGACCCAGTACCAGATTGGCCGTTGCGGAATTCCAGTCCGCATAGGCGACTACCGCGTCTTGCACCTGGCGAAGCACCAGTCCACCCATTTCCACTACGCGAAGGTGGACCGAGGACAGGGCCCCGTCAAAAGCCTTGGAAATGTGTCCTTCGATCATTTCCACAATTCAGCCGAAGCGCCCGGTGATGTAATCTTCAGTCAGCTTGTGCCTCGGGTTGGTGAATATCTTGTCGGTCTCACCGACCTCTACGAGATAGCCCATGTGGAAATATGCCGTGCGCTGGGAAACGCGCGCTGCCTGCTGCATGGAGTGAGTCACGATAACAATCGCGAAGTCCCCCTTCAATTCATCGATCAGGTTTTCGATGTGCAGCGTAGCCACTGGATCGAGCGCAGAGCATGGCTCGTCCATCAGGATCACCTCAGGACGCATTGCGATGGTCCTGGCAATGCACAACCGCTGCTGCTGGCCGCCGGAGAGTCCTGTTCCCGGGCGTCGCAGCCGGTCCTTGACCTCCTTCCAGAGTCCGGCCCGCTGCAAGCTCGTACATACCAGCTCGTCCAGGTCCGACCGACTCCGAACAAGCCCGTTGATGCGCGGACCGTAAGCGACGTTGTCGTAGATTGACTTGGGAAATGGATTTGGCTTCTGAAACACCATGCCAACACGGGCCCTGAGCTGGGCTGCATCCTCGCCCCTGGCATAGATATCCCGACCGTCAAGCAGGAGCGCGCCGGTTACGCGCGCCCCGGGGATGGTGTCATTCATTCGATTGAGCGAGCGCAGGAACGTGGATTTTCCGCACCCGGACGGCCCGATCATCGACAGTACCTGGCGGCGCCCGACGTCGATGCTGACTTTATTTATGGCCGGCTTGCTGCCGTAGGTGACGGTCACGTTGCGGCAACTAAAAACCGGGTCCGCTACAGTGGTCTCGCCCACGGTTTCACCCTTGAATCCGGACCCGTCGATGAAGGATGCGCCCGGCCCGCGCGCCCCGGGAGCAAAATGGAATTCACCTGCCACCCGATGGCCCGGCTTCTGCATGGAGATATCGGTCGAGGTATTCATGTTGGCAAGGGACTCCCATCAAGAGATATAGCGGGCAAGCTGTATGCAACCTATCCGAAACGGCCAGTGACGTAGTCGTCAGTACGCCGGTCGCGCGGAGCCGTGAACATCTGCGCTGTCGGCCCAACCTCCACAAGTTCGCCCATAAGCATGAATCCCGTGACGTTTGAGATGCGCGCAGCCTGCTGCAGGTTGTGCGTCACTATCGCGATACAGTACTTTTCAGCGAGGCCTTGCAACGTCTCCTCGACACGCAGCGTCGATATTGGATCAAGGGCCGCAGTTGGCTCATCGAACAGGATCACCTCCGGCTGCACCGCGATCGTTCTTGCGATACACAGGCGCTGCTGCTGACCACCAGAAAGCCCGCGGCCGTCTTCGCCCAGCTTGCCCTTGACTTCGTCCCACATCGCCGCGTCGCGCAGCGCTGACTCAACGCGCTGCTCCAACTCGGCGCGGGCGATGCGGCGGGATAACCTCAGGCCGAAGGCGACATTGTCAAAAATGGACATCGGGAATGGCGTTGGTTTCTGAAATACCATGCCGACCCGAAACCGCAGGCTCGCGATGTCCACGTTCGGTGCCAGGATGTTCTGGCCGTCGAGCAGCACCTCCCCAGCGGCGCGGTGCCCCGGATAGAGTGCATACATTCTATTGAAGACTCGCAGCAGCGTTGACTTGCCACAGCCAGACGGGCCAATGAAGGCGGTAATGCTCTTGTCGGCGAGCGACAGGTTGATGTCACGCAACGCCTGGGTTTCGCCGTAGTAGAAATCCAGGTTGCGAACCTCCACTTTGGACAGTTGCGTATTCGACGACGCATTTGTGCTTTCCACGCGCGTAGCAGCCTCGGTCGCACTCATCAGGTTCGCCCGCTGCCGGCACCGAGCCGGGAAACCACGAAGCGCGCAATTATGCTGAGCAGCAGTATCGACAAGGTAATGAGCAGCGCGCCAGACCAGGCCAGTTGCTGCCAATCCTTGTAGGGGCTCAACGCGAATTGGAAGATGACAACCGGTAGGTTGGCCATCGGCGCGTTGAGATTAGTGCTCAAGAACTGGTTGTTCAGCGCCGTGAACAACAAAGGCGCGGTCTCGCCACTGACGCGCGCAATCGCCAGCAACAGCCCGGTCACAATGCCGCTACGGGCCGCCGGGTAGATGATGTCCAGTGTCGTCCGCCACTTGTAGGCACCCAGGGCGGTCGAGGCGTCCTTCATTCCCTGCGGCACGAGCCGCAGCATGTCTTCGGTAGTGCGCACCATCACTGGCACCGAGATTATCGCCAGCGCCACCGCTCCGGCGATGGCCGAAAAATGACCCATCCGGACGACGATCAACTCGTACACGAACAAGCCGATGATGATCGACGGCGCACTCAGCAGTACGTCATTGACGAAGCGGATCACCGAACTCAAGCGCGACGTGCGCCCGTACTCAGCCAGGTAGGTGCCGGCGAGCACGCCGACGGGCGCGCTCACGGCAATTGCAAGGAGGGTCATGACCACGCTGCCGAAGATCGCATTGAACAGCCCGCCAGAGCCCCCCGGTGGCGGCGTGCTCTGCGTGAACAGGTCCAGCGACAACCCGGCGACACCATTTTTCAGCAGCGTCCAGAGAATCGCGCCCAGGAATGCCAGGCCTGCAAGTGTCGCAAGCGACGACAATGCCAGGGCCAGGACGTTCACCAGCTTGCGGAACAGGTGCCTGCTCATACGGTCGACATCGCACGCCGGTCAAGTCGCATCAGCATGAGCCTCGCGGCTGCGATAACAATAAAAGTGATGACGAACAACAGCACCCCGAGGGCCACCAGCGAGGACGTGTACAGGTCGCCAACGGCCTCGGTGAACTCATTGGCAATCGCCGCTGATATGGTGGTACCCGGGGCGATAAGTGAAGAACTGACGCGATGCGCGTTGCCGATCACGAATGTAACTGCCATGGTTTCACCGAGCGCGCGCCCGAGCCCCAGCATGATCCCACCGACCATCCCCGCACGTGAATAGGGCACGACCACGTTCCAGACGACTTCCCAGGTCGTGGCACCAAGTCCGTAGGCGGATTCCTTCAATACGTCAGGCACTGTTTCGAAGACATCGCGCATCACCGCCGAAATGAACGGCAGGATCATGATTGCCAGCACGAAACTGGCCGTCAGAATGCCGATTCCGAACGGCGGCCCCTTGAACAGGACGCCAACCCCGGCAATCGATCCCAGGTGTTCGATGAGCCAGGGCTGGAAGCTGTGCTGCAGTATCGGCGACAGCACGAACAGGCCCCAGATGCCGAAGATGATGCTCGGAACACCGGCCAGCAGCTCAATGGCGACACCGACTGGCCGCTTGAGCCATCGCGGCGACAATTCAGTGAGGAAAATGGCAATACCGAAGCTCGTAGGCACAGCGAGGAGAATCGCGATTAGCGAAGTGACCAGCGTGCCGTAAATGGGCGCCACGGCGCCAAACTTGTCCGTAACCGGATTCCAGACTTCTTTCGTCAGGAAGTCCAGCTTGAAGGTAGACAGGGCAGGCCACGCACCCTTCAACAGCGCGATGGCCACGCCACCCAGCAGGACCAGCACCAGCAGTGCGGCAACCAGCGTTGCGGTGCGGAACACCTGCTCGCCGGCGCGTTGCCGACGGATGTGCGGCGTATCAGTCGGCAAGGAGTTCTCGATCACGTCGTTATTTTCCGTCAACAGAGCCCAGGAGACACCGCCCAACCCGTGCGAGGCGGTGTCTGCACTTCTGCCGGCCCTAGATTACCTGCATCCGCGGCCGCCGTCGCCGGCTCGACCCGCTACTTGCCAATCGACGCCGGTGCGCCCTTGATCTGCGTCTTCCAGGAGGCGCGAATCTGCTTGATCAGCCCTTCCGGCAGGGGCACGTAGTCAAGCTCATCGGCCATCTTGGCGCCGTTGGTGAAGGACCAGTCGAAGAATTTGAGCGCATCGGCCGATGCAACCGGATCCGCGGGATTCGCATACATCAGGATGAAGCTCGCGCCCGTGATTGGCCAGCTCTTGGCACCTTCCTGCGCGGTCAGAATCACATAATACGACTCTGAGTGCGCCCAGTCAGCATTTGAGGCAGCAGCCTGGAATGACGCGGCACTGGGAGACACGATCTTGCCGGCATTGTTCACCAGCTGCACGTATGCCATCTTGTTTTGCTTGGCATAGGCATACTCGACATAGCCGATCGCTCCATCTGTCTGCGTGGACATGTTGGCCACACCCTCATTCCCCTTCGCGCCAATACCCACCGGCCACTGCACCGAAGCATTGGCACCGATCTTGTCTTTGAAAGACGCGCTGGACTTGGAGAGGTAGTCGGTGAAGAGAAAGTTCGTGCCCGATCCATCAGAACGATATACGGGTGCAATGGCCGTGGATGGCAATGCCAGTTTCGGATTCAGCTTCTTGATGCGCGCATCATCCCATTTGGGAATGTCGCCCATGTAGATGCTTGCAATCGTGGCGCCATCCAGCACCAGTTGACCCGGCTGCACGCCCTTGATATTCACCACCGGCACCACGCCGCCTATGATCATCGGAAACTGCACCAGGCCGGATTCACTGACTTCCTTGGGCTCCAGCGGTTTGTCAGAGGCGCCGAAGGTCACGGTCTTGGCCTTGATCTGCTTGATGCCGCCACCGGACCCGATGGACTGGTAATTAAGTCCCAAGCCGGTGGCCTTCTTGTAGGCATCGGCCCATTTGGCGTAGATGGGATATGGAAACGTAGCGCCTGCCCCGGAAATGTCCCCTGCGTGCGCCATCCCGGCGATCGCCGCTGTGGCGGACGCTGCGATGAAGATCCGCTTCAAGCTGAAGTGGTTCATGTATCAACTCCTTTAAAGTCGTAAATTCGAATTGTCCAATTCAGAACTTGATCTGCGCCCAGACGCCGATTTCCTGGTATTTGCCGCCGCTCACCAGGCCGCCAATGTTGCCATTGGAGGTATTGATGAAGCCGGTAGCGGCCGTGCCGCCGCCGCCAGACACTTTTTCATCCTTGTAGACCAGCGCCACGTCCACGTTCTTGCGCGGATGCATCGCCATGCCGACGTTGAAGTATTCGTCCTTCAGGTCTGGCGCAGTGTTTTTCTTTGGCTTGGCCGAATCGGCCCGGGCAAATACGCTCCACATCTTCGTGAAGTCGTATGAAGCCCAGATCGAATAGCCATCTGCCTTGTCCGACACCACTGTCGTGACATTGGCCCAGTCATTGGCCGTAAAGTACTCGGCGCCCACGTGGAACCCGGCTACTGCGTAGGCCAGCAAGACATCAAAGCGATCTGCGGTGTGAAAAGTCGTGGCGCCCTCGATGTCCTTGCCGAGCTTGCCCGTGTAATAGCCAATGGCGCCGGTCAATCCTGGCAGCGGGGTGATGCTGACGCGGCCCTCGAAATCCATCGACTTGGAGCGGCTGGGATTCTTGTAGCCAGCGCCGTTGATCACAGACGCTGAGTAGGTAAACATCCCGTTACTACCCATCTTGCCATTGGCATTGAGACCCCAATCAGCCGAAGTGCCGAACTTGAGGCGATCGATAATCACATTTTCGACCCAGCGGTAGCCGTATACATCCTCGGCAAAGGGCACCCACGGCAGGTCAGCGGATCCGGCGCGCGCGACAAATGCATCGGATGCCTTGTACTGCACGAAAAGCTTCTTTATGTAGACGTCAGTCTGTCCGATAGAACTGATGTAGTTGAAATCGGTCACGGCCTGCATGGACCAGTTGTCATCGAATTTGTGGTCGACGCCGATATACAGGCGCTTGGCGTCGAAGCCGGTACCGCTGGCGGCAGTTTTATTGCCGTCGCTGGTTCCGTCAATGTTGGAGATGTCGAGAAAAGTCTTGCCGCTGATGGTGGTCGCCTCATCGGCCAACGCTGCGCGCCCGGCTCCCGCCGCCAGGCAGGCAACCGCACAGGAAATCGTCAGGGCTTTTTTGGTAAACATAGGTATGCATGGGCTCCGGTTACTATTACGTGCTATGACGACTTCCGGCGCGACCTGTGAACCAGGTAGTTCAACTTCGCAACAGGCTTCGTCCCCAGGGCCAGCATTAGATATGCAGGATGTGACAGCCCTGTGACACCCGCCAGGCAGTCAACGCCGCGCCAGCGACGCTCCCACCGCCCGGGATGACTTGCGGCCCAACGGTCGTTGCAAGGACGTGTCAGAACCCGGGTAGCGCACCCGGCGCGTCACGCGACTTGATTTGCCTGCTGCGCGACCGTATAAACACGGCGCTTCCGAATCACTCGACCGGCGCCCACACGCCGCCCGAAGGACACTGCAATTGGAGATTTCTGCGACGCTCGCGCTGACCCAGGACCTGGTGTCGCGCGCTTCACTGACCCCCTCGGACAATGGCTGCCAGGACCTGATGGCTTCCCGCCTGCTGGCGGCTGGCTTCACTGTCGAGAAGATTCCATTCGGCAACGTGGAGAATTTCTGGGCACGGCGTGGAACGCAGGGGCCCGTGCTGTGTTTCGCTGGTCACACCGACGTAGTGCCCACCGGCCCGCTCGAAGAGTGGCACTCGGACCCCTTCAAACCCACTGTGGTTGACGGCCGCCTCTATGGCCGGGGTGCCGCGGACATGAAGAGCGGGCTGGCGGCCATGGTGACGGCGTGCGAGACCTTTGCCCGCGAGCACCCGGGCCATCGGGGATCGATCGCACTCCTGATAACCAGCGACGAAGAAGGCCCATCGGTTGACGGCACGAAGCGTGTCGTCGAGACGCTAAAGGCGCGCGGCGAGAAAATCGACTGGTGCATTGTCGGCGAGCCTTCGAGTGAACATCTGGCTGGTGACACGATCAAGATTGGCCGGCGCGGCTCCTTCAGCGGTCGCCTTACCATTTATGGCGTACAGGGGCATATCGCGTATCCGCAGCTGGCTGAGAATCCGGTGCACTCATTTGCGCCCGCCCTGGTAGAGCTGGCCCGTCACGTATGGGACGCGGGCAATGCCCATTTCCAGCCAACCAGCTTCCAGATTTCCAATATTGCCGCGGGAACCGGAGCCCCCAACGTCATACCAGGAGAATTAAAGGCGAGGTTCAATCTGCGCTACTCCCCGGAGCAGACACAGGAAGCCCTGAAGAAGACGGTAGAAGGCATCCTTGAGAAGCACAAGCTGCGCTTCTCCATTGACTGGTACGTCTCCGGCGAGCCCTTCTACACCGCGCCTGGTGCCCTGTCAGACGCTGTTCAAGCTGCTGTCAATGAGGTGACTGGCATCACTCCGCAAATGACCACTGGCGGCGGCACCTCTGACGGTCGCTTCATCGCCACGATGGGTACGCAAGTAGTGGAGCTGGGAGTAACCAACGCCACCATCCACAAGGTGAATGAATCCGTGGCCATCGAGGAAATCGATGCCCTGCACGCGATGTATGTCAGGCTTCTGGAGAAGCTGCTTGCCTGAAAGGCCGCACCCAGTTCAGCGCCACGCCTGCTGCGCCAAGTAACAGCGCGCAGACCAATACCCAACCGGGCATCGACAGTCCCAGGAAGGTCCAGTCGACCTTGGCGCACTCGCCTGAACCGGTCAATACCTTGCGCACCACGTCGGCAGGCGGGAAAACATCCAGCATGTAATCGAGGGTAGCGCCGCAGACCGGAACACGATCGGGCGGCAGGTGCTGGATATATACATGGCGCCCGGCGATGCCAGCGCCGGTCAGCGCCACTGCTCCTATCAGCAGGGCAAAAAGCCGGTGCAGCAGCAGTTGCCCTTGCCCCGGCAGCACCGCCAATACGAATGCCACAGCGAGCCCGGTAATTGCCAGACGCTCGAAAATGCACAACGGGCAGGGCTGGAGTCCAAGGCGATATTGCGAATACAGCGCATAGCCCACCATGGCGAAGCACAATAGGGCTGCGACCAGGTTGGCCGCGCGCCTTCTTCGGGCAAGAGACTGCAGCAAACGCATGGATCAGGACTTGGCCGGGGCGGCTTCGCGCAGGCTGCGCTCGACATCCTCGAGACGTGTATGGCGCACGTCCTTGCCGTATACCATGTAGATCACGTATTCGCAGATGTTCTTGGCGTGGTCACCGATCCGCTCCAGCGAACGCACGACCCACATGACGTCCAGCGCGCGACGAATTGTCCGTGGGTCTTCCATCATGAACGTGATGCACTGACGATGGATGGCTTCGTACTCCTCGTCGACCACACGATCCTGCCGCGCCACCCGCAACGCGCTGTCCACATCCAGCCTCGCGAAAGCATCGAGAGCGTCATGAACCATCTCCGAGACTATTCGTCCCAGATGCTTTATTTCCCGGTACTTGTTTTCCGGTCGCTCCATGCTGGCCAAGCGGGAAGCAATGTAGCCGATCTTCTCACCCTCGTCGCCAATACGTTCCAGGTCGGTGATGGTCTTGATAATGGCAACAATCACCCGCAGATCCCCTGCTGCCGGTGACCGCGTGGCCAGGATCCGGCTGCACTCCTCGTCAATCGAAATCTCCATACCATTGACCTTTATGTCATCGATGGCGACCGATTCCCCCAGGGAACTGTCGCCTTCGATCAGCGAGGTAAGCGCGTTTGCGAGCTGCGCCTCCACAAACCCGCCCATCGCCATGACCTTGGTTCGCACGCGCTCCAGGTCTTCATTAAAGCGACGTGAGATATGATGGGAAAGGTCTGCAGTCTCCATGCGGTATCCTCAATGTGGAGCTTCGGCAACGGCCGGTATACTAACTCTGTTGACTTGGTGCAGCACACGCTTTGCCGGAAAGTAGCAGGTAAAAGTACTGCCAACTCCCTCCGCGCTCTGGATTTCCAGCCGGGCACCATGGTGTTGCAGCACGTGTTTCACGATTGCCAACCCAAGGCCGAAACCGCCCTTGACGCGAGATCTGCCTGCGTCGACGCGGTAGAAGCGCTCAGTAATTCGCGGTAAATATTCCGCTGCTATGCCAATGCCAGTGTCGGACACGGCGAAGACTCCCTCGCCCGAGTCACTGACAGACCAATGTATTTCCATCGAACCTTCCGGGGGTGTGTATTTAGCCGCGTTGTCCACCAGGTTGAAGAACGCGGAATAGATCTCCTCCTTGTCGCCCAGCAGCAGTGCATCGCTGCTGATGCGAATGCTGACCGCAGGATGCCTGGCGTGCGCCAGCACATCCTTGCGCAGCATGCTGGCCACCGCCGCGACGTCGATGGGTTCGCCATCGGACTGCTTGTCAATGGCGTCGAGGCGCGACAGCTCCAGAAGATCGCGCACTATGGAGTTCATACGCTGGGCCTGGCGCAGCATCTCGGAAATCGGGCCCTGCAACTCCAGATCCAGCATCGGATCCTGGTGCAGTGTCTCCAGGTATCCGGTAATTACAGTCAACGGCGACCGCAATTCGTGCGAGGCATTCGCGACAAAATCCTTGCGCATCGACTCCAGCGCCACCTGCCGTGACACGTCGCGCACCAACATCAGGTGCTGTTCCGCGCCGTAGGGAACGACCTGGAACGCCAGGTACGTACGCATGTCGGAGCCGCGCGCAATGGTCAATGGCTCGGCAAAATCCGCCGCCTCCAGATAACGGGCAAAGGCCGGCTCACGCACCAGATTGTTGATCCGCATATGCAGGTCGTTACGTCGGCGCAGATCCAGCAAACGACCCGCCATGCGATTGAACCAGGCGATTTCCCAGTCGCGGTTGAGCACGATGACTCCATCGGGCATCGCGGCAGTCGAGCGGCGCAATTCCCGGAACACGTCGAGCAGCCGCTGTTTGTGGTAACGCTTGCGCCGATGCAGCCGCACGACCTCAGAGACCACCTCGCCCCATATGCCTGGCGCATCAGGTGGATCACGGCTACCGCGATGCCGCAACCACTGATCCAGCAAAAAGAGATTAAGCAGCTGCCAGCCCAGTGCCAGCGCTAACGCAACCGCCACGCCGACGAATACATGGCCCAGCAGCCATCCAGCGAACGCGCCCACCAGCACTGTCAGCCCAATGCGTGCCAGCAGGAACCAGGTGGCTTGGGAGAATTTCATCAGCCAGGTTTCCGCACGGACAGGCGATAGCCGCTGCCCCGGACGGTCTGGATCAGGTGCGACATCGACACATCTTCAAGGGCCTGGCGCAGGCGACGCACGTGTACGTCAATGGTGCGCTCCTCGATGTAGCTGCTGCCGCCCCAGATCCTGTCCAGCAGCTGGGCGCGGCTGTACACCCGCTCCGGGTGCGCCATCAGGAATTCAAGCATCCGGTATTCAGTCGGCCCCACGGTAATTTCCTTGTCGCCCGCAGTCACGCGATGGGTGGCACGGTCCAGCGAGACGCCGCCGATCTCCAGCTTGTCATCCGCCGATGCACCGCTGGTACGGCGCAGCACTGCATTGATGCGCGACAGCAGTTCCCGGGGAGAAAACGGCTTGGTGACATAGTCGTCGGCACCACCGTCCAGACCCGCCACCTTGTCGCCTTCCGCGGCGCGCGCGGTCAGCAGTATCACCGGCACCTCGCGGGTGGCCGGTTCGCGCTTGATCAACCGCGTGAGTTCGAGGCCGCTCATGTCCGGCAGCATCCAATCCACCAGCATCAGGTCCGGGTGCTTCTCGGCAAGCTGCACGCGCGCACTGTGACTGTCTTCGGCCTCGCGCACGGCGAATCCCGCCCGAGTCAGGGCGAACGCGATCATTTCGCGAATCGGCTTTTCATCCTCGACGATCAGTATCTGGCGCAAACCCTGCTGCTCCTGTCACGGACCCGCATCCGAGCCCCGGCATTTCATGACAAGTCTGTTACGGACATCTTACAACGTGCCCTTTAACCCTGAGTTTTCACCACCTCATCACGAACATAGACGGGCTGGGCCGCTGTGGCATCCAGCCAGGGCTCCCCGGACGCCAGGTCGATTTGGGCCAGAGTTACCACGTCATGGGCATGTGGCTCGGCGTCGGCAAAGCAGCATTGCTCGTCCATGCCCAACTGGGCGCTGATCTGCACATGCGCGGCCAGCCCCATTCCAATGGCCAGCAATGGCCGCTTACCCACGGCGGCCAGCAGCGAAGCCGGCGACCCCACACGTTCTGGCAAGGCTTCTTCGAGAAGCTGATTTTCGCCAGCCTGGTAAGTGGCCCAGTACACCTCTCCCATGCGCGCATCCATGCAGGCCAGTATGACTGCGGGTCCATTCCCCGGATTGGCACGGCGTCGGGCCTGCTGGGCCAGGGCGCGCAGGTCGGATACGGGACGAATGGGCAAATCCGCCCCCAACGCCAATCCCTGGGTGACGCTGGCGGCCACGCGTACGCCAGTGAATGAGCCTGGCCCGCGGCCGAATGCAATTCCATCCAGATGCCGCAAAGTCGTTCCCGCTTCGGCCAGCAATGCGTCAATCATCGGCAACAGCAGCTGCGCGTGGCCGCGCGCTGTTGCCACTGATCGCAGCAACAGTTGATCGTGCAGCAGCAAGGCCGCCGAGCATTGGGCGCTGGCCGTATCGAGCGCCAGAATTTTCATGCGGGTGTAGCCAGGCTTTGCAGGAATCGACGCGCCTCGCCGATATCCCGCGTGCGCCGCATGGGCGGCAGGCTGGCCAGCAGCTTGCGTCCATAGCTGCGTCCCGTCAGCCGCGGATCGCAGATGGCCACGACGCCCTGGTCGGTTTCACTGCGGATCAACCTGCCCACACCTTGCTTGAGCGCCAGGGCAGCCTCTGGAACCTGGATGTCATTGAATGGATTTTCACCCTGCTCGCGCGCGTGCTGCAGCCGCGCGCGCAGCACCGGATCGTCGGGCGAAGCAAACGGCAGGCGGTCGATGATGACCAGACGCAGTGCCGGGCCCTGCACGTCCACTCCTTCCCAGAAACTGGCTGTGCCCAGCAGCACCGCATCGCCATGACCGCGAAATTCACGCAGCAATTGTTCTCGCGGCGCGTCTCCCTGCACCAGCAGTGTGTACCTGGCCGTCGCACCCGTGCCCCAGATGGCGCGCAGCTCACGTGCCGCGGCTTCCAGCGCGCGATGACTGGTGAACAACACGAACGCGCCACCCTGCGACGCGTCCACCAGTGCGGTCACATTGCGCATGAACGCGGGCATGAATTCGGCAGCGGACGGTTCCGGCATTGCCTCGGGCATGTAGAGCAATGCCTGGTTGGCGTAATCGAACGGACTGTCGATGCATAGGGTTTCACAGCCATCCTCCAACCCCATGCGGCGTGTGAAATGCGAGAAATCACCGGCCACCGCCAGCGTTGCCGACGCGAACACCCAGGCCGCTGGCCGCGCCTGCCAGATGGAGCGCAGGGTCCCGCTGATCTCGAAGGGCACCAGTTGCGCCGAAAAACCCCGACTGCTGCCGGCCAGCAGCCGCGCGCCCTGCCCCTGCGTCGCATGCAGCATCGAATCAAGTTCTCCTGCCAGCACCGTGACGCGCGCTGCGCACTGCTGCAGTGACTCACCGCCATCCAGCGCGACCACTTCGTCGGCCAGATCGGACAATGCGGTGACCAGCGTCGCCGCAGCCATGTCGACCGTGGCCAGGCCGTCATCCCAGGCCACGCGGCCCGCCCCACCCACAACCCGTGCGACTTCCTGGATGACACGGCGCAGTGCATCGCGGGTCTTGCCTTCGCCACCGGCAAGATGCGTGGTCGCGAACCCGCCATGCAGCAGGATATCGGGTAATTCCCCCAGCACCTGTTCAACGGCGCGACTGCCAAATTGGCTGCCAAAAAACTGCGCGGCCAGGTCAGGAAGCTGGTGCGCCTCATCGAGGATCACTGCGTCGGCGGTGGGCAGGATATCCCCAAACCCTTCTTCCTTGAGCGCGAGGTCCGCCAGCAGCAGATGATGATTGACGATGACCAGATCCGCCTCGTTGGCGCGGCGCCGCGCGGCGAACACATGGCAGCGCGCAAATTCGGCGCAGCGATTTCCGGTGCAATTATCGCGCGTGGAGGTCATGCGTTCGCGCAGCGGATGGTTGTCCGGCAATGCAGTCAGCTCAGCCAGGTCACCCTCGTCAGTGGATAACGCCCAGCGCGAAATGTTTGCGCGCAGCTCCCCGTCTGCGCCCAGCTGCAACTCTGCTCCCAGCCGCGCATATCGCTCACGGCACAGATAGTTGGCCCGGCCCTTGAGCAGCGCGATGCTGACCACGCGTCCCAGCACACGCCCCAGCAGCGGCAGGTCGCGATGAAACAGCTGGTCCTGCAGAGTGCGTGTACCGGTGGAAATGATCACCCGCTTCCCCGACAGCAGCGCTGGCACCAGATAGGCAAAGGTCTTGCCGGTGCCAGTGCCGGCTTCCACCACCAGCCAGCGATTCTGCTGCAGGGCCTGCGCGACGTGGCTGGCCATCTGCAACTGGGATTCGCGCGGCCGAAACTCGGGCAGTGCCCGGCCCAGTGGCCCGTCGTCCGCAAAAATGTCATCGAAGTTATGCACGGTGGGCCACGGTCCGGACTGCGCGGGCCGGCGTCAACCCCCGGAACACCAGCTGTTTTACAGAATTTGGCATTGCACCATAATGAAGAGGGTCGAGGCCCGGTATCGAGCAGCTGATTGCTGGCTAGGCAGCATCTTCTTCAGCCAGTGGGTATACTCTCTTCCCCCGAAAAAGTGTTGGCAGGAAAGTCACATGGCAACAGCGCCCCACGCGTTCAAACCCAAATCGCTGGCGGAGATTTCGCCTGACGTAGCAGCCTGGGTGACCAGTGTCGCGGCCACCACACTGGCCGATCGCATCCACTGGTGCGATGGCAGCGCCGCGGAAACCGCCGCGCTGCGCGAGGAATTGATCGCGCGCCGCGAACTGCAGCCGCTCAATGCACAGACTTTCCCTGATTGTTTTCTGGCCCGCTCGCATTCCAGCGACGTGGCACGTGTGGAACACCTGACATTCATCTGCACCACGCGTCACGAAGACGCGGGCCCCAACAACAACTGGATGGCCCCCGAAGAAGGGCATGCCACCATGGACGCGTTGTTTGCCGGCTGCATGCAGGGCCGCACGCTGTACGTGGTTCCCTATTGCATGGGCCCCATCGATTCACCGTATTCGCGCTGTGGCGTCGAGATCACTGACAGCGCCTACGTGGTGCTCAACATGGCCATCATGACCCGCATGGGGCGTCTGGCGCTTGAACGCATCGCGGCCGATGGCGGGAAGTTCGTCCGTGGCCTGCACTCGATTGGCGAACTGGATCCGGATCGCCGGTTCATCATGCACTTCCCCGAAGAGCTGTCCATCCAGAGCTTCGGCTCCGGATATGGCGGCAACGCGCTGCTGGGCAAGAAATGCCACGCGCTGCGCATTGCCAGCTACCAGGCGCGCACCGAGGGCTGGCTCGCCGAACACATGCTGATCGTGGGTTTGAAGAACCCGCAGGGCGAACTGCATTACATCGCCTGCGCCTTCCCGTCGGCCTGCGGCAAAACCAATCTGGCCATGCTGATTCCCCCGGACTCCATGCCAGGCTGGGAAGTTTTCACAGTGGGCGACGACATCTGCTGGATGCAGCCCGGACCTGACGGTCGCCTGTGGGCAATCAATCCGGAGTCGGGCTATTTCGGAGTCGCGCCGGGCACCAGCACCAAGACCAATCGCAATGCCTTCGAAACCATTCGCCGGCATACGCTGTTCACAAATGTTGCCCTCACCGCCAGCAACGAGCCCTGGTGGGAAGGCATTGGTTCTGGCGAACCTGCCATCGACTGGCAGGGTCGTCCCTACGAAGCCAAGAATGGACCCGCGGCGCATCCCAATTCGCGCTTCACGGTCAGCGCGGTTTACAACCCGGCGTATACGAAAGAAGCCGAGAATCCGCGCGGCGTTCCCATTTCGGCGGTGGTGTTCGGCGGCCGTCGCCGCGAACTGGCGCCACTGGTATACGAGGCGCGCGACTGGCAGCACGGTGTGCTGGTGGGCGCGTCGGTTGCGTCGGAGACCACGGCAGCCGCCACCGGTACGGTGGGCGTGGTGCGTCGCGACTCCATGGCCATGAAGCCTTTCTGTGGCTACAACTTCGGTGATTACTTCGCCCACTGGCTCAAGGTGGGTGCCAACCTCAAGTCACCACCGCGCATCTTCCACGTCAACTGGTTCCGCCAGGGAGCGGATGGCAAGTTCCTGTGGCCGGGTTTTGGCGACAATCTGCGCGTGCTGTCCTGGATGCTGGATCGCTGCGCCGGTCGCGCCGCAGCCAATGATACGGCCATCGGCTTCCTGCCGCGCCCCGAGGACCTCAACGTCGCAGGCTTAGGTATCAAGCCGGAGGTATTGCAGGAACTGCTGAGCGTAAAGCCCGCCGCGTGGCGCGCCGAACTCAAGGACATCCGGGCCTATCTGGACGAATATGGATCGCGCACACCCAAGGCCCTCTATGCAGAGCTGGACGGCGTGGAAAAACGCCTAGGCTGAGTAGCGCCGCTGATCAGGCCTCTTCGCAGACGAATCGTATCGTCTGCGGGGATCCGGCCTCGGGCACGCGCCCCAGGCCGATGGTCCCGGACCCCTTGAGCTGCATGCTGTCGCGGCGCACGAATGATTCTTCACCATCTTCAGCGTGAACGAAGGTGCCGTTGGTGCTCTGGTCCACCAGCAGGAACTTGTTGCGGCTGACTTCAATGCGCGCGTGTATGCGCGATATAAGGTTGCCGCGGATGACCACCTCGTTGTCTTCAGCGCGCCCGATCGCAATCTGGGGCCGCTTCTCGTCGACCACGATTTCGCGATCGGATAACAACAGGCGCAGTCGCTGGGTCTTGCGGTCATAGCCGCCGGCTGACGCGATCGACGGCAGCATGCTGGTGACGTCCTCGGTTTGCCACAGCACCTCGTAAAGCGTGACCTCCGCGCCCTGCCCCTTGAGCATTGCGATATCGATCTGGCGCACCGAGGCCCGCCACTCCGGCGACAACTTCTCCACCGTAGCGGCCGTGGTCATGATCTGGCCAGACTTGGCCTGGCTGGTCATGCGATTGGCGGTGTGCACAGTGGCGCCGAACACATCGCGGGCCTCAAGCACCACCGGACCAAAATGGCAGCCGATGCGCACCGACACCGGCTGCCCCCCCACCAGCAGGGCCGGATGGGCGGAGATCTGTCGCTGTATTTGCGACGCGGCGTTAAGGGCCTGGTCGGCGGTGGGAAAGGTGGCCATCACCTCGTCGCCCATGGTCTTGATCACCGAGCCCTGGTGCTGCTCGGTGGCGGCCCGCATCAGGTCGATGCATAGCGCGACGATCTCCCGAGCCCGCTGATCGCCCATGATCTCGTAGATATGGGTGGACCCGACGACGTCAGAGAACAGGACCGCCAACTCGATATCAGTGCCCATGCCACCCAAAAGTGTGAACCAGTTCACAACTTTGAAGCAAGAGTGCATGGAAAACAAGACACTTACGCCGGACTTTCAATGTCCGTTGAAGCTTTAAGCCACCAGCTCGCGGGCGCGCACGAACAGCTCGTCCACCGGCACGCCGCGCTGCGCCTCCAGGGACAGCAATTGGCGCAAAGCCTTGGCACCAGGGCGGCCGTTGAGCAGGCCGAGCATGTGTCGCGTAATGGCGCTGAGACGAGTGCCCGCAGCGACTTCGGCGCGCGCATAGTCATTCATTACGTCAAGGATCTGCCTGGCTCCTGGCCTCGGCAAGCGATCTTCGGGAAACAATGCCTGATGCAGGTCAGAAAGCAGCCAGGGGCGGTGATAGGCCTCGCGCCCGATCATCACTCCGTCGCACCACAGCAGCGCCTCCACCATCGGCGGAACTTCACGCATGCCGCCGTTCACGATCACTGGTGTATCTGGAACCGCTGCGCGCAGACGCTGTACTACATCGTAGCGCAGCGGTGGAACCGTGCGGTTGTCATGCGGTGAAAGACCGCCCAGCACCGCCTTGCGTGCATGGACAATCACTGCATCTGACCCTGCCGCAATGATCTGCCGCGTGAAATCGGCGAGATGTTCGAAGTCGAGGTCGTCGAAGCGCAGCATGGCAACGCTGGCATCCAGCGACGGATCACCGTGCCGGTTGACCACCCCGATACGCATTTTTACCGTAACTGGTATCGACACCGCCGCGCACATGGCGGCGACACATTCAGCGACAACTTTCGGCGTCTCCATCAGGCAGGCGCCAAACGAGCCGGAACTGACGCGATCACTGGGGCAGCCGCAGTTGAGGTTGATCTCGCGATAACCGGCGTCCTCACCGACACGCGCAGCAATCGCCAGATCGGCGGGATTCGATCCTCCAAGTTGCAATGCCACAGGCTGCTCGGCTTGCGAGAACTGCAGCAACCGTGCGCGGTCGCCGCGCAGGATAGCTGCTGCGGTGATCATCTCCGTGTACAGCAGCGCGCGCGGCGAGAACTGGCGCAGGAAGAACCGGCAGTGACGGTCGGTCCAGTCCATCATCGGGGCCACGGAAATTCTTCGGTCTAAGTCATTCATCCTGCACGACATTTTCTTGATGCGCCCGTCGAGTCAGAAATTGGACGGACTGCAATTACGAACTCGATTGAATTGCCACGTTTTTTGACGGGAATGCCTATTTTTCCAGTTCTTTCCATACTCGTATTACTGAGTCACTACTGTGCGTCTAAGGGCGTTTTCGACTTGGAGAGGTGACAGAAAGGTGACAAGAATAGCTTGACGCCTGCAGGAAGCCAGAATGGTCGCGACTTCGATTGTTTGTTCCGCGCAGACCCGGTCTGCACAGCATCTTGCGTCGTACCTCAAAATCCCCAACGCGTAACCGCCGATCTGAACGCAGCGACATCTGCACCAGTTTTCGGTCGTTGGTCCCTTAGGGCATATTGAGGAAGTCCAGAACGCGCGTTGCCACTTTGTCCGGAGCATACAAGTAGGGCATGTGATAGCCGCGGTCGATGAGCACGAGATCGCTCTTGATTTCCTTCGCCAGCCGGACGCCCTTTGACGCCGGAAAGAACGGGTCATTCGCGCCCCAAATCACGAGGGACGGGGATGAGAGTTTGGGGAGGTCGTTCACCAGCGCTTCGGCGTCGGGGCTATGGTGATAGGTGTACATCATCGCCCGAATAGTGTCGGTTGAATCCTTTACCCGCAGGAGACGCAGGCAACGGTCGCTCGATTGCGCCTTGCAGAATCGCGTGATGATGCTGGAGGGACCTCCGCCAGTCACATGCCAGGCGACGGCGCGACCGATACCCAGTGGCCATTGGATGATGTTATCGGAGGCGGTGCGCTCGTAGTACACAGCCGCGTCTATGAATACAATGCGGCGCACACGAGTCGGATAGTCGAGCGCAAAACGTGCTGCGATCGCGCCACCAAAGGAATGGCCGATGACTTCCACCTGTGCCACGCCAAGCTGATCCAATATTGCCGCGAGTGAATCCGAATAGCTCTTAATCGTGTAGTAAGGACCGGGTGTGGTGTTGCGTTCGGAATATCCGTATCCAAGGTTATCGGGCATGATGAGTGCGCGTTGCGCTGCGAGCTTGTCGGCCCAGGGCTGCCACATGAGGTGACCCACAGGAGAAAAGCCATGGATCAACAGAATCGGAGGGCCATTGGTATCAGCCTTCACGTTGCCCACGGTGAGCACATGCCACCGGTGTCCCTCTATGGACATATAGCGGCCCGGAGCGTCCGTATCAGCTGACAGCACTTCCTCCTTGTTGATCCTGTGATTGGCGTGAATCACAACGCCGGCCAGTGCGATCAGCACAATGGCAATGACACCCGCCAGAATTTTTAGCGCTCTTCTCATAGGGATAAGGCTCCAGCTAATTCGTCACGCTCAGTTGGAGCATGTTCATTGCCCTGATCTGGCAACAATTCTGTCGAGCGCAGCGATCTTGTCGGCTAACTGCACGCGGCGCTGCTTATTCACCTTGATGATGGAGTATGCCAGCAGCAGGATGCACGCAACTCCAGCGATAGCTTGCACGTACCGGCCTTGGATTATTCCAGGGATAAGCAGATTGATGAACAGTCCGGCAAATAGCGCCACGAAATACCACCACCACACGAATCGGATCGCGCGGCGCTGCCGATCAAGTTCCTTGCGATACTGAGTGATGATCTTGCCAATATCACTCTGCTCGTCCATGGGCGACACGCGACCGCGCGTCAGGTTATACGTCATCAGCAATAGGGTCAGCCCGATCCAGGTAAAGCCGATCCCCGCAACCACTGGCCGGGCGTGCAAGTCAAACCAGAAGGCGACCGCGACAAGCAGAGTGAGAGCAATAGTCTCCACACTATTCTTGAAAACCACCTTGGAACGGAACGCTGCATAGTCCTTGCACAAATCGGCGGCGTTTGCGTCGGGGCATTCAAGCCAAGGCGCAGCGCCTACCAGATCAACTCCGGTCCGTAGAATGAACAACATCGTGAGTGCGAAGACCATGCCTCCAAACAGCCACAGCCCGGGCATGCGCCAACTCGAATCGATAAGTCCGGAATGTGCCAGAGCCATCAGCACTGCCTGCGAGGCCATGATTGCCAGAACAAGTGCGACAAGATCGTAGAGCGCGCGAACCACAGTCCAACGGTTGGTAGTGCGATAGGCATCGCGTAGCAACAGTGCGACGAGTCCCGCGATGGTTGCGATAGCGGTGCTTGCCGAAGCGGGCACTGGGCCGCGCGTCAGATCGGTGGGCTGAAAACCGCCGAGTGAGGCGAAGACAATGAATGCTTCCAACAACAACATCGGACCACTGGTCGCGCGGCGCATTTGACTGAAAAGAATATAGGGCAGCGTTACAAGTGCCTCGCCAAAATACCGCGATGAAGAACTGAAGCGTTCCGACAGATCGCCGGCCACTTCTTCGCGCACCATGGGTGGTAACAGTCCGCGCACCATGCGGTCCAGTCTCACGGGGGGAGCTTCGTTATTCAGCTGCAGATCCCTCAACATCGCGCTCACCCCCAACTGTGATCGACGACCCTTAAAATCCGGCGAGAGGTGGCGGCGGACTCCTTCAAGGCGTTCTCGCCCGCGACGGTTAGGCGGTAGTAGCGTTTGGACCTGCCACCTCGCTTCTGAGTTGGATCAGCTAGCCAACTACGGACCAATCCTTTGTCCTCGACGCGGTCGAGCGTGCTATATGCCGCGCCCAGTTTGATCGGCCTTCCGGCCAACCCCTCGATTTCCGCGTGAATGGTGACGCCATAGGCGCCTTCGCCGAGGCGCAGGATGCTCGTGAGGACGAGTTGCTCAAAGCTGCCAAGGGAGGGCCTCTCTCCATTATTCATACTTTGTATGTAATATCACGGTTTCCGCCAGGAGGCTAGCGGCGGGAACCTTCGCAGCTCACCTCAGTGGTCTTTAGCTGTGCGCATTGCACCTACGCCGACGCGCTTGCTACTCACCAGTACTACGACTCCACACACCGATGCGAGAACTACCGTAGGCGTGTCACCCATTGAATCTCGCCGACGCCCGAATTGGAGGTGACGTAGAGGTGACAAGGCTTTTTGAGGGAGTGTAAGTGTTTGATCTCCATGCTCGACTCGACATAGTCCGTCCACTCCATCATCGGGGCCACGGAAATTCGTCGGTCTAAGTCTTTCATTCCACGCATCTTTTTCTAGATAAATCCGTCCAGTCAAATATTGGACGGACTGCAATTCTCCTGTCGATCTATTTTCCACAGGCGACGACCCACCTATTTGCCCGCTAACGCCACAAACGCGCTGACGATCACGTCCTCGGTGATAAGTTCAGGCGCCATGAAATGTCCGAACATGAGACCGTCGGACAGCGCATGCGTAACCCGCACGAATTTCTCGACAGGCATGGGCAGATCGCGCTCAGGAATGAATTTCAGCAGCTCACGAGCAATGTGCGCGTAGATCCGCGAGTTCTCCTTTGCAATGCGGCGACGCATGCGCGGGTTCGACAATGCAAAGACCTGGAATGAAGCGGCACCCACAGCCATGGGCAAGCGCGCCTTCGCCGCATCGGCAACAGCTTGGCCAATGATACGCATCTGTTCACGGCAACTAGCACCCTGACGCAGAATGGGCACGACGGGCTGCCAGAGCGTCTCCACCACCGCGAAGACGAGATCTTCCCGGTCGCGAAAGTTTCCGTAAATCGCGCCACGCGACATGCCGGCACGCTCCGCGACCTCCTGCAGCGCCAGAGCGTGAAAGCCCTTTTCGCGGATGATCTCGCGCGCCGCCTCGATCAGTTGCTTCCTGGTGCGCTGGCGCTTATCGCTCATTTGCAAACAAATATACGTTACTGTATAAAATACACAAGTGTCTTTTTCTCACTTAACCAGAGGCCAAGGCATCTTCATGTTCAGCACACGGATTCACTCTCCCTGGCTCTGGATTGCCGTTCCTGCAGTTCTGCTGGTATTCGGATTTCTATTTCGACGCTTTGCCGAAGCGCGTGAGGCCAAATACAGCAAACCACCCGGGGAACTCCTCAACATCCGCGGCCGTCGACTGCATGTCATCCGCCGAGGGGTTGGAGCCCCTACCGTGGTTCTGGAGTCCGGCGGGGCAAGCTCGTCGGCGATGTGGTGGCCTATACAGGATCGCCTTGCCGCTCACACCACGGTGATTGCGTACGACCGGGCCGGTCTCGGGTGGAGCGATGCTGCTCCGTTGCCGCGCACGATCAAGGGCAGTGTCGATGACCTGGGCATGCTGCTGCAGAAGTTCAATGCTTCACCCCCCTATGTTCTGGTCGGACTTTCCTATGGGGGGCCGGTGATTCGGGCGTACGCGGCCCGTCATCCGCATCAGATTGCAGGAATGGTATTTATCGACATACCGCATGAGGTGGTGTTCACGACTCCCGGCGCGCAGACATACCTGCGCCGTGCGAGTTTCGTCCTTCGAGTGGTTGGGCGGCTGGCGCAGATAAGTTTTCTCAGACTTCTGCGCGTGCGAGGGCTGGCGGACTCGTCCACTGCGCTGCCCTATACCGCAGAGCAACGGGAGGCGCTCAGCTCTCGTTTTCCTACCGCAGTTTCGTTCTTTACCGGTGCGAGTGAGTTCGCGGCGATGCTGCAGATAGGCGATGAGATGAAGGGCCTCGGCAAGCCGGGATTACTGGGCAGCACCCCAGTAGCCGTCATAAGCCATGGGAACCCCTATCCCGGACCATTTGCTGTGCTGGAAACCAATCATTTACAGGGGCAGCAGGAGCTGGCTGCGCTATCGAACAACAGCGTCCTGATTGTCGCGAAGAACAGCAGTCACGCCATACCGCTGGAGGAACCCGAGGTCGTACTCGACGCAATCAACCGCGTCGTGGAATCGGCTCGCAACGGCATACCGCTGAATCCGATGTGAGGCCACCGAATTTCAATCCGAATCTCATCGCAGCCCAACGTTCAGAGTCGGGCAACTTTAGATCGACCGTACTTTCCACGATCGTTAAGCGACTTTCTGGCTTCTCGCACGGCGCCAACTTCATTGACGGCCTCCAGGATGCCTTGGCGCGCTGAATTGAGGTGCCAAAGAGGTGACAAGGCCTAAGGCGTTCCTCTGTGCTGCAGCCAGTAGAAGCGGACGCGCGGGTCGTCGGATGGCAGCGCCGTCGCGTAGCCAGGGTCCATGACGCGCAGGTCCACCCCCTCGCTCGGTTGCCCGACCAATCGGCCGCCATTCCAAGGTAGATGCAGGTCGGGCGTCTGCGGTATTGCCAACAGGAGCACGACTGCCAACGTCCCTGCTGCGGCTAGGGACGGGCCCAGCAGCCGATCACGCGCCGGAGTGTCGCGCCGCATGAGCAGTCGTTGCCATCCACCCGCAGGCGGTGCGAGTTGGGCCATTATGCGATCTTCGTTCATCGGTCGGTACTCCTGATCCATTCCCGCAGTTGCTTCACAGCGAGATGGCGGCGCGATGCCACGGTGCCCGCTGGGATCGAGAGCAATTGCGCTATCGCCTCATAGCTCATATCGCTGAATTCGGCCAGGAGCAGCACCGCGCGCAGCCTCTCGGGAAGGCGTTCGATCGCCGCGCGTAGCCCTACTTCCTCTTCGCGGTGTGCAGCCTCCGTTTCGACATTTTCGGCAGCGGGCACCTCGTGCAGCGAATCTTCGATCTGGACAAAGCATTTCAAACGCGCCCAACGGCGCAGTTTGCGACATCGGTTCAATGCAGTGACCCATATGTAACGATCTGCTGTTGCTACGAGCGTGTGCTCTCGACGCTCCCATATCTGAAGGAAGGCGTCATGCACCACATCTTCGGCGTCTTGCGCGCTCCACACGTATCGAAAGGCAAAGTTGTAGAGCGGCTTTTCCAGTCGCCGATAGAGATCCTGCCACTCTGTCGCGGAGAGTCCGCGCGCATCGCTCATCGCGGGGCGTACAGATCAGAGGGTCGCACGCACAATGTAGTAGACCTGCGCATCCGCCGTCTTTCCGTCTCGCGGATCCAAAACGGCGCTCTGGCCTACGATCAGCAGCTCACCGGGACGCATTTCTGTCTGTGCTTCGAGGGCTACTGCGGAACCGGGCCTGACGTCAACCGAGAGCCGGACCTTTGCCGCCACAACCTGCTTGTTTCCTTCTCCTTTTCTCAGAGTCGCTTGAATCTGCATATTGGATAGCGCGCCGCGTACCTGACTGGCCTCGTGACCGGACAGTCCTTCGGTTGAAAGTTTTTCAATGAGTGTGAAGCTCACTGGCCCCTTGGTCTTGCGGATGACGGCTAGCGCCGGCTCGATCTCTGCAAGAGCGTTCGACACCCTTGCGTTGTTCCCGGGGCCTGCCGTGACGATCCACGCGTCAAAGCCGATGGTGGGCGTCGGGACAGGCTTGGCCTCGGCGATCTCCCCAATTATCTTGCGCACCCCCGCTTGGACGGAGACTGGCGCTGTCACAAGGAGGTGTCCGTTGGGCGCCAGAGTAACTTGTCCGAGCGCCAAGGCATCGTTTGCGCCGCGCCGCAATGCCGTGGTCAAGGTCAATTGCAGTTCGGAGGCAATCTCCTGCGGCACTTCGTAGCTCTGCAGGATTACGGGATCATCATTCCGTACGCGTTTTCCCGCGACGAACAGCGCTACGGCCGCCAGTACGATGGTCGATACCCACAGCAAGACCTTGCCCTGACCCGTGACTCTCATGGCGCGCTCCCGACATCGCCAGCAGTGCTGGCCCTCACCCTATTACCCCCAACCAGCGACTTTCTTCACGGAACTTCGCAATTCGAGGAGGTGCCATAGAGGTGACAAGGTCTTTTCTGATCATGTAAGTGCTTGATCTGAATGCTCGCAATGCGAGCGTCCGTCCAATCCATCATCGGGGCCACGGCAATTCTTCGATCTAAGTCTTTCATCCTGCACAACATTTTCTTGATGCGCCCGTCGAGTCAGAAATTGGACGGACTGCAATTCGCCACTCGATCACACAACTGTGCTTTTCGACGGTACTGCCTATTTTTCCAGTGCTTTCCATACCAAGCACTATTGCGCACCTTCCGCACGCTCAGGGGTGCTTTCAGCTCGCTGAGGTGACAAAAAGGTGACAAGAATAACTTGTCACCTCCGAGCCGCCCATGGCAACGATACGAGCGAGAAAGCAAGCAGCTCGCTGACCCAGAGACATCGCGATCAGACCGCCAGGGAACTCAACAGCAGACCAAAGATGCGACGCGAATACAGAACACCAGATGATGTCTTCTTTGAGCGCAAGTCGGCGTTCTCCTCTGTGGATATCTGGTGGACGTTGACATCACCTAATACACTTGTATAAGCTCGGATCTACTACACATGTATTAGGTCAAATGAAAGTCAGCGCAGCCGAAAGCAGAATACTGAAAGTTCTCTGGCAGGCGCACGGTCCGATGCCAGCCGATGAGGTAGTCACGATGCTGGGCAAGAAGCCAGTGTGGTCCGACGGAACGGTGCGCACTTTTCTTGCACGTCTGGTGAAGAAGAAGGCCGTTGCCGTGCAGAAGGACGGACGGCGTTATCTCTATCGACCGCTGGTGAGTCGCGAAGACTATGCGCACCAGGAGAGCCGCAACCTCATTGATCGACTGTTCAACGGGCGCATTGCCCCATTCGTCACTCAGTTCTCGGAAAGGCAGGATCTTAGCCAGGAAGAGATCGCGGAACTTAAGGTTCTGATAAAGAGGCTCGACCGTGAACGCTGAATTGATTTTGGCTACGCTGATCCGGGTAAACCTAGTCGCCAGTGCCGCGATTCTCCTGACTCTTGCCTTGCGTCCGATCCTTAACCGAACTCTTGGCGCGCGTGCGATGTATCGTCTGTGGTTGCTCGTTCCCGTTGCTGTCTTTGCCAGCTTCATACCGGCGTCGCAAGCTGACTACGGCCCACCTGTTCCGACGGTCGCCACCGCATCTGGATATTCGCCGTTTTCGGCCATGACCTCGACGATCGAAATAGCTGGCGCAGCCACGCAATCGGCAGTCGAAACAGCAACGGCCTGGATGGCGGTGGTGCACTCGCCGGCTGGGGTTGGTCCGGGCGTCGCTACGGTTCTGATCATCTTATGGGTCCTGGTGGCAACGTTGCTTCTCGCGCGCGCCGTGATCGTTAGCCACAGAGTTGTTGCGGATTCAACGCTTGGTCCAGCGTTGGTTGGAGTGTTCAGACCCAGATTGATCTTGCCACGGGATTTCGCCGCTCGATTCAATGAGCGCGAACAAGCGCTGGTCCTGGCCCACGAAGCGACCCACCGGGCTGCTGGCCATACCCTTATCAATGCATTTGTCGAACTCGGACGGTGCCTGAATTGGATGAACCCTCTCGTCCACTTCGGCGCGTTCTGCGCGCGAGCCGATCAGGAGCTGTCCTGCGACGCAGCTGTACTTGAGCAGTATCCCGACGAACGCAGCACGTATGCGCAGGCACTGCTCAAGACCCAGGTCGCGCTCGCCTTTACACCGCTCGGTTGCGCGTGGCCCGGGCGGTCACGGGGGCTACTTCGAATGAGAATCGAAATGCTTACTCGTCGTTCGCCTGGTCGCTCGCGCACCGCCACCGGCATGGTTACGGTTGCCTCCTTGATTGCGGGAAGCGGCTACGCTGCATGGTCGGCCCAGTATTCAGGACTTCAATTGTCTGCACCCTCATCGGCGTCGCTTCCGCTGCTGAGCGTCCCAGCGCTCGATCATGACGCGCGAGCAGCAGCTCCGATATCTACAGATGCGCGTCAGTCGACGAAGTCTGGCCAGCCAAATGCTCATGTGCTGGCGGCCGTCGCAAACACCGCCCGGAATACGCCGGCCGTCCGCTCCACTGCTCCCTATATTCCATCCGAACCGCCCCCTGGCCTGCTAACTCCGCTTGAAGCAAACTTGCACACCATTTACGTGAAAGCCGCGCAGGCGGGTGACATCGATCTAGTATTCATTGGCGACAGCACGGTGGAATTCTGGCGCAACGACTGGGGTGGGAGATCGGTGTGGAATAGCACCTACGTTCCGCTCAAGGCAGTCAACTTCGGTGTGCAAGGGGCGCACACCAAGAGCGTGCTGTGGCGCCTGCAAAACGGCGAACTCGATGGCTTCAAGGCGAAGGTGTTTGTACTGCTGGCATTGGGTGTTGCCGACCGCGCAAACCGCGGACTTGAATTTCCGGAAATCGTCGCAGGGGATGCCGCCATCGTCGCGGAAATCCGCAAACGTCAGCCCCAAGCGAAGATTTTGCTTATCACCATTCGGCGAGGCTATCCCGAACCGGCTACGTCATTTGTCGCCTCGATCGACAGCGAACTCGCAAAGCTCGCGGACGACAAGAATGTCTTCTCCCTTGACATTCGCGACCGGTTCGTCGGATTGGATGGCATTTACGCCGCAGGCCATGGTGCCAGCCTTAGTCCTGTGGGCTACGCGGTTTGGGCCAAGGCGATGAATCCGAGACTCGCGGAACTGATGTGATAGGGACTTGACTGCAACGAGAGGCAAGTAATGTCGTTCGGTGTTTCGATAATTCATAAGCGAATGTGGTGCAACCGCATGGCGCTAGCGTTGAGTATCGCGCTGACCGCAACGGGGCTTCCCGCGCGCGCCGCTACCTCTGCTGTGGCTACGTTGTCCGGTGAATTTCGCGACTGCCCCATGTGTCCAGAGATGGTTCGCGTGCCCGCAGGGACGTTTTCCATGGGTGACGAATCCGCCGCAGCCAAGACGGATGAAAAGCCGGTTCACGCCGTCACGGTGGCCGCATTTGCCGCCGGCAAATATGAAATAACGGTTGGTGAATACGCGGCCTTTGTCGCGGCAACCAATCGCGAGACCCTCGACTGGTGTCGCACCGACCGCGACCATGACGGCAGATGGCAGGACGATGCTACTGCGACCTGGCGCGATCCCGGATTCCCGCAGACCGATCGTCATCCGGTTGTCTGCGTGACATGGGCTGACGCCAACCCCTACGCGGCGTGGCTCACACAAGTGAGCGGCAAGTCCTATCGCCTGTTGACCGAACCGGAGTGGGAGTACGCCGGGCGTTCAGGCACGACAGCTCAGTTCTTTTGGGGCGACGATCCGAACGGCATGTGCGCTTATGCTAATGGTCCGGATCAGGCGGCACTGACGCAGTTTCCCAACTGGCCCATAGCCGCATGCAATGACGGCCAGGTGTTCGCAGCGCCGGTTGGCAGCTATCGGCCCAACGCCTTCGGGCTCTACGACACCGCGGGAAACGTCTGGGAGTGGACGCAGGACTGCTACACAACGTCCTACGCGGCCACATCGCAGAGCGTGCCCTCCGACACCATCACCACTTGCCCACGGCGGGCGCTGCGCGGCGGCTCGTGGGTCCGGGGGCTGGTGGACCTACGCTCTTCGCAGCGTAACGGTCTTCCCCCGCCACAAATCCGGGGCGGCGACATTGGTTTCCGCGTGGCCAGATCGCCGCCTTGAATCGGATTGTTGAATTGGAGGTGACGTAGAGGTGACAAGCCCTTTTGCGCACGGGTAACTGCTTGATCTGAATGCTCGAATTGGGATCGTCGGTCCAATCCACCACTTCGGCACCTCACCATGTTTACAAGGCGGGGTTCGACCAAAAGGCAGATATGGTTCCTCGCGTTCTCCGTGTCGCCGCTGTTGCAATGTCGCTGGCACTGCCCGCATTCGCCGAGGAGACCCTGTCCACCGGAGCGGTTGTGCTGCCTGCCGTGGACGGTGTGTTCGAGGCGTTTCGAACTCATCCGCTGGTGGGCCTGGGCGACGATCACGGTCTCGCGTCTGGCATGGATCTGTGCGCCACACTCATTCGCGATCCTCGCTTCGCCCGCGAAGTGGGAAACGTCGTGGTGGAGTTTGGCACCGCGCAACATCAAGACGTGCTTGATCGCTATCTGAATGGCGAGCGACTTCCTTATGTGCACTTGCGCTCGATATGGACAGACACAGTCGGCTGGATTCCTCCAGCAGGGTATCTTGGCTTCGCGCGCTTTCTTGCCGCCGTGCGCTCAGTCAATAAATCATTAAAGTCGCAGCAGCGCATCCGCGTGTGGCTGGGCGAGCCGCCGATTGACTGGAAGGCTCCTACACGCGACGAACTCATGAAGGCGATGAGCGTGCGCGATAGTTATCCCGCTGGGCTCATCGAGCAACAGATCCTCGCGCAACAGCGCAAAGCCCTCGTTATCTACGGATTCGAGCACCTTACTGGTGGTCCGATGCTTCGTGGAAAGATCGAGACGACCCACCCGGGCGCTTTCTTTACGGTGATTCCGTATGGCGGTGCGCATCGACCAGCCGCTTGCATGCCGCTGCTGGACCAGGCTGCGAAGATATTGCCGACGCCCGTGTTTGCCATACCCGCACCTGGTGGTGCTTCCGATACGTTGCGCGAATGCCTAACTCGCGGACGCCAGGTTTTCGACGCCGTGCTGCTCTACGGTCCTCCCGACACTCTGACCAGAGGGGCATACATGCCAGACTACGTGCTTGACACGGATCTGCGTCTGGAGATGCAGCGTCGCGCTCAATTGGGCGGAATGCCACTCATACGATTTCCCGCCAATCTTTCGCTGCGGCGGGCCGACTACGATGTAGATCTAGATGCGCCCGGTTTCAGCGACCTCATGGATGCCATGTTTGCGCGGAACGATAAGGACGGGGTGATTACGGCCGCCGAGTATCAGGATCCAATACCCAAGTAGTAATCGGGACACGCTATGGGACACACTGTCCCAACCGCCTAACAATCACGTGCGTTGATCCGCAATGTGCCAGTAGTCAGGTCGCGCTCTTGTCTGATCTTCTCCGAGGAGCAGTCCACCCAATGAAACCCGGCTATACAGTAGTTTCGCACAAGAGCGTCTACTCGCTTGTTGCACGTCTCACTAGGGCAATTGCGAATATCGCCGTCGGATGCCTGCTTATAGTGTCTGCCAGCGTCAACGCCGAGATTATTGAGTCAGGCTTTGTAAACATTGGCGGAATCGACCAGTGGGTACAGATTCGCGGCACGGATGCTGGGAACCCTGTGCTGCTTTGGATCAACGGTGGTCCAGGAGGTTCGACAATTCCAGACACCTTTGCTTTTGAACCATGGGAGAAATACTTCACGATTGTAATGTGGGATCAACGTGGAGAGGGTAAAACATTCGAGAAATACGGCCCTACTCTCGCCGACACTATGACCGTACAGCGAATGAGCGAAGACGGTGTAGAGGTAGCCGCGTATTTGCATAAGCGCCTTCCGAAAGTGCGCATCGTGCTCCTTGGACACTCATGGGGATCAATTCTCGGCATTCACATGATCAGACAACGCCCTGACCTTTTCGCGGCATATGTGGGAACGGGTCAAGTCACCTATCTGCCGGCCCAACTGGAGGCGGCCTATCCAAAGTTACTCGAACGAGCAAAGAAGCTCGGCAACATAGAAGCATCGATGGAATTGATTAATGCAGGATTACCATCCGACTCCAATCCTGCTGCCTATGAGATCGCGAATAAATGGGGCGCTCAAATGGAACCGCCGCGACAACCGCCAATCCGACCTATTCAGTCGCCTGCGACAAACGCGCGGCCTCCAAGCTACATTGCCGACGGTGTGACGTTCTCGAGCAAGACCCTTGACTCCGCGATTACATCCGCGAACCTTCCGTCAATGGGTGTGGCATTCACTGTTCCGATATTCTTCTTTCAGGGTAGCGATGATCTTGTTACGACCACTGCTGTGGTTCGCACGTACTTCGAACAAATAAAAGCGCCGGCGAAGGGCTTCGTCGTACTCGAGAATGCGGGCCATTCAGCGATATTTCGGGCGAGAGATGCCTTTCTTGATGCTCTGCTTGATCGGGTAAGGCCCTTGGCCACGCAATGAGCAAACGCCAATCTCGGGTCACGAGACAATCGAACGCGACAAGCCGTTTGGTAGGCGACCAGTCCCGCTAATATTGGCCAAGCGACAAAGACGCTTGAAATGGAGGTGCCAAAGAGGTGGCAAGCCTTTTTGGCGACGTGTAAGTGTTTGATCGCAATGCTAGAATTTGGATCGTCCGTCCAATCCATCATCGGCGCAACCGATATGCGTCGGTCTATGTCCTTCATTCATTGCATCTTTTTCTTGATAAGTCGGTCCAGTCAAGCATTGAAGCGACGATCGCGATCTCCCTCGGCGCGGGACAACAAGATCGCGTCCTGGCGAGTCCTCAGCTACGACTTCCTGTCTATCCTTGGGAAACGGAGGGTCCCAGTGCGCATCGATGCTCAAGCGAACCTTGCGCTCTCTTGCACATCAACGCCCATGCCTTGCAGGTGGCGTGGAATACCGTCCGGCCCTAGAACGTGCAGCATTCCGATCGCCACGAAGGTGGTTTCTCCAGTTGCGAGAAGCGTGTCGATCCACTGAGCCCACCAATTATTGCGCTCCCGCTGCATGGCGCCGTACAGGTTAGGAAGCTTGCGCATGCGATCGAGCGAAGCTGAAATGGCCGTCCCGGTGGCCGTTACCCATGCATACTCCTTTTCGGTCGGGCCTCGCTTGTCGGCATCGAAGTAGTCGAAAAGCCATGCGATGTACTCGCTTTGGGCCTTGCCTGACATGAACCTAACGAATGTTTCGAAGCTCGGGTACTCGTATCGAAGGCTCTTGGCGGACTTCGCTGCGCGACCCAGAAGCGCGCGGTCTGGATAGACAGGCTCGTTGGCTGCTGCGCCGAGTCTTCTGGCTCCATACGCTGCCGCAAATACATAGTACGCGCGCCACGGCTTCATGTGCTCGATCGAAGCACTTTCTATGCCTAGTTCCGCCATGTACCGGAAGGCTCGCTCGCGTACAGGCGGATCGAGCGCATCAAAGAGTGGACGTTGCGAGTCAAAGCCATATTGGAGGTAAAGCTGATTAATCTGATCGGGTGACATCGGAGGCGCAACTTCTTCCCAATGCGTCGAGCTCTGCTCAAAGGCAGTTTGAATGGTCGGCGTAAACCACGACTGGTCTTTTGCCTCAGAGAAACCCAACAGGAAGACCCGCGCTTTTCCGCGTTTTGCCAACCAGAATAGCGGACCGCGCTCTGCTGCGTTGGCCGCCTTGAGGGCCGGCGCGATCGCCAACGCGCCTATAGATATAGCCACCTGCCTACGATGCATTTACCCTCCTAATCGACGCCATCTGATATATACCTAGATGCGTCAGGTGTGTAAAAGGTCGCATTGCGTGACGACATTGAATAGCGCGGGTCACGTGCTTGTGCTCTTGCGCGGGGCCTTCGGCAAGCGCAGGCCTCGCGATTACTGAGGAAGTCGGGGCTCATATAGCGATGGCTGGAGAGCTATTCGAGGGAACCTGGAAGCTTGCGCTAGAGAAGTCCAGAATCGCCGCAGATTTGCAGATTGAAGAAATTATCATGACCATCACGAGGATAGGCCCGAACTCGTTTCGAACGGTTCAGGACATCACATTCAAATCGGGTGAGAAGCGGCATCAGGAATTTGACCGCACTCTGGATGGCAAAGAACATTCTGTAGCCGCCACTGCAAGTGATGATCATCAACGCTCCATCATTGCCAGAAGGATCGATGCGAATACTCGAGAGATCACAAACAAGCTAGACGGTAAAGTCACTGAGAAAGTCGTTTCCGTAGTAGCTCCCGATGGGCACAGCATGAAGAATGTCGAACACGAATCCAGCGGGAACGAATGGGTTTCGATCTACGTGCGTCCGTAGAAGCCTCGACTTGGAGGTGCCAAAGAGGTGACAAGCCTTTGTGGGAGCGTAAGTGCTTGATCTGAACGCTCGAATTGCGATCGCCCGTCCGCTCCATCATCGGGGCCACGGATATTCGTCGGTCTATGTCCTTCATTCAGCGCATCTTTTTGTTGATGAGTAGGTCCAGTCAAGTATTGGACAGACCGAAGTCCAGGTACGCCTTTCTTGCCCCCACTGGATGGGCACATTTGATCCCCGTAGTACGGGACTTTGGAATAGCGCCGGTCTTATCCAGCTAGGGGGCGGATTGCGCTAGAGGGACGAGTAACCTTTGGATCATCGCCCGTACTCCGCCTCAGTGAGGTGCGGTTCCTGCTCTCGGGCCAGCCGGGCAATGTGTTCTACATATAACTGCTGCTCGTGATCGCTTGGGCAATTTAAGTTTGCCTCAGAGCCTTGCTGCAAATGATGCCTGCTCGACTCGCCCCTACGGGCAATCAACGGAAAGCCACACTCGCCCCCGCCGCCTCCGCACGTCTTGCCCAGCACCTTCCTCGCTCCTTTTCCAGGTCCGTGAAAGCAGCTTGGGCCCCCAAAGGTGAATATCGGCTGAACTGCTCGTACTACTGAGTCACTACTGTGCGTTTAGGGGCGCTTTTGAGATTTCATCGTGATGAGCGTCCACCTACACGACTTAGTCGTGTTCGTGGAGATGATGAGCGTCCGGACAATGTGGGTGCGCGTGAGTCAGAGCTGTATGTCGATGCCAGTGCCGGTGGCGGACACCCGGGGCGACGGGATCATCGTGAACATGCTGGTGGTGTTCGTCATGAACGTGAACGTGATCATGTTCCAGCGGATCATGCGTGTGCTTGTGTACATGCAGTTCGGTCAGATGCAGCCAAAGGCCGACAGTCATGAGCGCACCCGCAAGCAGCAACGGCAGTGTCACGGCCTCCCCCATGGCCACCGCCAAAAGGGCGCCAAAGAATGGGGCGACCGAGAAATAGGCGCCGGTGCGAGCGCTGCCGAGGTGCCGTAAGCCGATCACGAACAGAGTGAGACTCACGCCATACGCCAGAAACCCGACGACAAGGGCAGCAGCGACGTAGGGGATCGGGGGCAGCAGCGCACCCGCCACGAAGGCCAGGCACAGATTGACGAGACCCGCGACCAATCCTTTAATGGATGCGATCCACGCAGCATCAGACAAGGACACCTTTCGCGTCAGGTTGTTATCGAGTCCCCACGCAAGACAGGCCCCCACCACCGCCAGGGTCGGCACTGCGCCGGCAAGCCTGGCCTGACCAGGCCAACCCAGGACCAGCGCGCCCGCGACTATGGCGGCCATGCCTAGCGCAATGCGGCGATCGAAGTTCTCGTGAAATACGAACCAGGCCAGCAATGCCGTGAACACCGCTTCGACATTGAGAAGCAACGAAGCGCCCGATGCGGGCATGCGCGTCAGTCCGAACATCAGCAGGACAGGCGCCATAATTCCGCCGGAAACTATGGCGCCAACAAACCATGGAACTTCCCGCTGCGGCAACGAAACCCGGGGCGCACGGGTGATCAGGCGAAAAGCCAGCAGCCCCAGTCCGGACCCCAGGTACAGCAGGCCAGCAAGCATCCACGGGCTGACCGATCCGAGCAGCACCTTAGCCAGCGGTGTTCCCGCACCGAACAGCAACGCGGCCACCAGAGCGGCCATCACCCCTGGTTGAAGAATTCCAACTGCCCGCATGCGCGACTCCGCTCGGCACCCTTAATCGTGCAATCACAGTGTACTTCCCGCCAGCCCCCCCCCAACAAGCGGGCTCATGGCAAGAAAGACTTGCGGCAAGTGAGGCGGGATGTAGAGTCGTTCAGTTGACGGGACTGTTCGGGAGACAAATGTGCAATTGAATATCCGACATCGTTACTTAGTTCTTGGCGCCCTGGCGGCAATACTTGCTGCCATATGTGTTCCCGCGATGGCTGATCCGCCTGCTCAGGCGCCCGCGCACGGGTGGCGTAAGAAACATGACCCATATTACGTTGGCTATACCGGACACGAGTGGCCGCAAGACTATGGTGTCGTCGAAGGCGGCTGCAATCATAAGGAGGTTGGGACCGTAGTCGGTGCTGTCATTGGCGGCGCCATCGGTTCCAAGGCCGGTGATGACTCCAACCGAACTGTCGCGGTTATAGTCGGCGCCGTGCTTGGAGGGATCGTCGGGCGGGAGATTGGTCGGGATATGGACAATGGCGACCGCGGTTGCTTCGGTCATACGCTGGAACTGGCGAAAGACGGCCAAAACGTGCACTGGCAGAATACAACGACGGGTGTTTCCTACTTCTTGACGCCTGTGGCGCGCACGAAGTCCGATGGTGCGTCCTGCCGACAATTCAAGTTGATGGCAACGCGCGCGGGGACATCGAGCACACAGAACGGTCGTGCATGTCGCAGCGGCGAGAGCACCTGGGAAATCAAGTAAAGCGTGCGATCAGGCTTTGGGCCAAATCCTGAAGCGCGCCGGATCGACGTAGGAAGGCACACCCAGCGATGACATCGAAGCCCTTAACTCATTCCTTGCTTTGGAACACCAGCATCTACACTCCGTCCGTTGAATTAGAGGTAGCGGCGACAGTTCCTTCGGCGAAGTCGGTCTGAGATCGCGCAAAGCTTATCCTCACACGGGAGGGATAGGAGTTGCGTCTGTTCCGAAGCGCTGGAAACTCTGACGCATGCGACCAGAATCAGCCGGAGATCCCGTCATGATCTCAAAGGCTACCGCTGCCTGGCTGATCACCATTCCGCTGCCATTGAGCACCCTGCACCCTCGCGAGTATCGGGTACCAGGTGAGGAGTCGCTTGCGAGCCCGGTCAGCGGAAATACCGCGGCCAGGCATGAACACCGGGTCGTCACCCACTTTCCAAAATTGATGGAAGCCTCCTTCACCGTGCTTCCGTTGTCACGCGCGTAAAGATAGAAGAATGGAAGCGCATGCCGGTTCGTTGAGCCCCTGACACCAACCCGTCAAACGCGCTTCTTGCGCGCCACCGCGATGAACGCTGCCAGATAGTCGGTGGCGGCGTCGGCGGCGCGCAGCCCCAAGTGAATCTTCTTGGGCACGCCGTGCCGCCCCAGTCGCACCGGTGCGATCGCCACCTTGTGCCTGTGTTCCTCCACCAGCCAGCGCGGCAGTGCCGCAACCCCGCGATTTGCGGCGACCATCTGCAACATGAGCTCAGTGGATTCAAGCACCTTGTGGGCCCGGGGCGTTACCCCGGCAGGCGACAGGAAGAGTGCAAAGACATCCAGGCGGTCCGTGTCTACGGGATAAGTGATGAGCACTTCGTCACGCAGCTGCTCCGGCTTTACGTAGGCCGCACTCGCCAACCGGTGTGCGCTGCTTACAACAAGCACCTGCTCGTAGTCGAAGACGGGCTCGAACGTAAGTCCAGGTCGCCGCTCCGGATCAGGTGTCACCAGCAAATCGATCTCATGATCAAGAAGTGCGCCGATGCCGCCGAAGCGGAATTTCTGTTTGACGTCGACATCCACTTCGGGCCAGCGCGGCATGTAGTCCGCGGCCACCTTCAGCAGCCATTGGTGACAGGGGTGACACTCCATGCCAATGCGCAGCGTGCCACGTGCGCCATGGGCGAAACGCAGCAGGCTCTCCTCGGCATGTTCGATCTGCGGCAGGATGTGACCGGCGGCTTCGAGCAGTGAAATGCCTGCCTGCGTAAGCACGAGGTTGCGACCCTCGCGTTGCCAGATGTCCGTGCCCAGGGAGCTTTCGAGCTTGCGCATGGCATGACTTAACGCCGACTGCGTCAGGTGCAGCGCACCGGCCGCGGCGGTTACGGAACCTTTCCGGTCCACTTCCCGAACCAGCTCCAGGTGGTATCTCTCCAGAATCTTCGTATGAGTTTTCTTCATGATTTGGCATATTCTTATCATTTCCCTTCATGGTCAAGAATCAATACATTGGAGCTCGATTTTCGATGAGGTAGCCCTACGTGTCTGCAATGCCTGAAATCCTGTCCCGTCCCGCCGCCAGCCTTCGCCCCCGGCTTCCGGCCCGCCATGATCATGTCGGCAGCTTCCTGCGCCCGGACTACCTGCTGGCCGCCCGTGAGCAGCGCCATCGTGGCGAAATCGATGCCGTCGCATTGCGCGCAGTTGAAGACCGTGCAATCACGGAAATCGTGAACTTTCAGGAAAGTGTTGGTCTGAAGAGCATCACGGACGGCGAATATCGCCGCAGCTGCTTCCATATCGACTTTCTGGACCACTTGCAGGGGGTGGAAACCACGCAGCCGAAAACGATCACCAACCACGACGGCAGTCAGGCGCTCGTGCCACCGCTGATCCGCGTCACCGGCGCACTGCGCCATTCGCACGATATCGAAGTCGATAATTATCGCTACCTGCAGAGCCAGGTTAGCGCGGGCCGGGTCAAGGTCGCCATTCCCTCACCAACGATGCTGCACTTCCGCGGTGGCCGCGATGGCATCAGCCGCGAGGCCTACCCTGCGCTCGAACCCGCGTTTTACGACGACGTCGCACGTGCCTATGGCGACGAGCTGCAGGCGCTGGCCGCTGCCGGCTGCGACTACGTTCAACTGGATGACACCAATCTGGCGTATCTCTGTGATCCAAAAATGCGTGAAGCTGCGCTGGCTCGCGGCGATGACCCCACCGAACTGACGCGGCGCTACGCGGATTTCGTCAATCGCGTGGTCGCGCGCAAGCCTGTGGGCATGCTTCTGGCGATTCATCTGTGCCGGGGCAACTTCAAGAGCACGCATGCCGCCAGTGGCGACTACGAGCCGGTAGCCGAAGCACTGCTTTCGCAGATGAATATCGATGCCTATTTTCTAGAATACGACGATGCGCGCAGCGGCAGCTTCGCACCGCTGCGATTCCTGCAGAAGGGCAAGATCGCCGTGCTCGGACTCATCACGAGCAAGACGGGCGCGCTCGAGAAGAAGGATGACATCAAGCGCCGCATCGACGAGGCAGCCCGCTATGTGCCGCTGGAGCAGCTGGCCTTGTCGCCCCAGTGCGGTTTCGCCAGCTCCGCCGAGGGCAACTCCATCAGCTGGGACGACCAGCGCCGCAAGCTGGAACTGGTCGTCGAAATTGCCAACGAAGTCTGGGGCGATCGATAGCAGGCCCTCTGCGGCAGGCTAAATATCGCGAGAGTCCAGGGGTTCCAGGATCGCAACGTCGATGGGTGCTGACAGCAAGTCCATGATGCTGGCGCGGTACGCAATGTAGTGGGTCGTTGCGCGGTGCGCCTCGATGGCAGCCTGATCGGTATAACGCTCTATCAGGCAGAACCCCCCGCCCGAAACGTCGCTGGTGCGGAAGAAATCGTAACGAAGACAGCCAGGTTCGCGTCGGGTCTGCGGCACCATCTCGCGCAGAGTGTTCTCAACCTGTTGCTCCTTGCCAGGCTTGGGTTGAAATCGGGCAATGATCGTCTTGCTCATGTCGGCTCCTCAGTTGCAGATTGCGCGGAACGTGTCGCAGCGAATTGCACGTACCAGTCCAGGCTCTCGGGATTGGCAAGCGCGTCGCGCGTGATCAACTTCTCCAGGGGTTGACCTAGAAGCAGCTTCTTGATGGGCACCTCGAGTTTCTTGCCCGTGAGCGTCCGCGGAACCGAAGGCACAGTGATTATCTCGTTGGGTACATGGCAAGGCGAGAGCGCCACGCGGATGGCCTTGCGCAGGCGATCGTCGAGAACCTGGCCGAGCACATGCCCGGCTTGAGCACCACGAACAGCACCATCCAGGATGAGCGCAGCCATCGCTGATTCAATCGGATCAGCGGGGCTATTGTGTGAGGTTTCGCGCAAATGGTTAGGGCTGAAGCAGGCATTCATCTTTTCTGGTGTGTTGGCAGTCGCCGTCGTGTGGCTCACGGACCCATTCGAAGTCATCGCGCTTGCGTCCCGCGCGTTCGCGCTTTTCTACGCCGTGCAGTGCCTGTGGCGTTAACCGTGTCGCTGCGCATGAAGTCTGGAGGATTTGTGCTGCGATCGGGGCTGGTGTTGGTAGGCGCGCTCTGTCTTGTCGCGATGCTAGTTGGTGCCCCTGCCGAGTAGTTTTGGTGCGGCGCGGTGTAGTCCGCTGGAATGCCGCATTGAACACAGGCCAGCTCCATGCAAGTATCAGTTCGTGACTATCGACTTCTTCAGACCGCAGTGCCAATTCCGTCCTTTCAGCGCGTGGAATAGCACGCTCTTTATTGTGCCGCGAGCAATTATAGTCGCTGCGGTGGCACTGGTTTATTCTTCAGTCTGCTCACGTCCCACCCATGGTCGCGACAGCCGACGTGGCGGCTGCCACCGGTGCAGGCTAGCGGGCCCTATGGAACTCCCCGCATGACCGCAGCACCGGTTCAAGGGCACTCGAGCTCCTCATTGATGGTATGGCTGGCCAACGTGCAAGAATTTATGGGGTTTCCGATCGGATCAATCGGGGGCCGGACAATTACCGTTGCTACGATTGCCGGCGATATGTTGGTGCTGCTTTGTGCCTGGTATGGCGCAAGGTTGGTGGAGCGCGTCATCCAGCGCATGGCGCGGCGGCGCGCGACCGAGGGCGGTGACTATTCGGTGGCCTATGCTTTCGGTCGCCTGATGCGCTATGTCATCTGGTTCGGTGGAACGGTAATCGCTCTGCAGGTCGCCGGACTTAACCTGTCGAGTTTTGCCCTGGTGGGCGGTGCGATTGGCGTCGGTGTCGGATTTGGTCTCCAACATATCGTCAGCAACTTTTTCTCCGGAATCATCCTGCTGATTGAGCGCAGCCTGAAGGTGGGCGATTTCGTCGATCTGCAATCGGGCGTGCGCG
Organism: Pseudomonadota bacterium; assembly: GCA_039932715.1. Classification (GTDB taxonomy): domain Bacteria; phylum Pseudomonadota; class Gammaproteobacteria; order Steroidobacterales; family Steroidobacteraceae; genus ZC4RG30. The sequence goes on from JBDTPN010000013.1 coordinate 75,103, forward strand.
GTCATGTGCGAGAAATCGCGCTGCGGTTCACGCGCGTCACCACGAATGATCAAGTCGATGTGCTGGTGCCGAACTCCGAGTTCGTCAACGGGCGCGTAGTGAACTGGACTTTCGATGATTCAAATCGCCGGATACGGATCCCATTCGGGGTTGCCTACGGAACCGATAAGGAGCGCGTGCGCGAAGCAGGGTTGGCAGCGGCAGCCCGGATCGAAGGCATCCTGAGCGAAGTTTCGCGTCGCGGCCCGGAAGTGTGGCTGGTGGGCTTTGGCGACAGCTCACTGACATTCGAGCTGGTGGTATGGGTCGATCGCAAGCGCCTGATGTCCCCAGCAAGGACACAGGCCAGTCTGCTCTGGGCGCTGCACGACGAGCTGACTGCGCGAGGCATAGAAATTCCTTTTCCGCAGCGCGATCTGCACGTTCGATCCGGGGTGCTCGAAGTACTGGTGAAAAATTCAACGACCGATGTGAAACCTCGGGAATAACTCCTGCTGGCGCCTACAATCCGTAATACCTGGCAAGGAGAATGGACAGGGCGATGGTCATCAGCACCACCAACGGTGTGCCCACGCGCACGAAATCCCGGAACGAATAGCCGCCTGCGCTCATGACCAGCAAGTTGGTCTGGTAGGCCATCGGGGTGGCAAAGCTGAGATTCGCGCCGAACAAAATCGCGAGCACGAATGGTTCCGGCGGGGCATGCAACAGGGTGGCCATCGACATGGCAATGGGCGTGCCTATGGCGGCCGCTGCACTGTTTGACACGAAATTGGTCAGCAGCGCCGCAAATGCGATGAAAGTCGCGAGTTGACCTGCAGGTGGAAGTGACTGTGTGACGAACGCCACGCCCGTGGCGATCCACTCTGCGGCACCAGTGATAACCAGGCTCTGGCCAAGCGCCACACTGGAAGCAACCAGCAGCACCACTTCCAGGCTCAAAGCCCTGCCGATACCCTCGAAAAGCACGCAGCCGCTGACCAGCATCGCGATTACGCCCAACAGTGCCGCGAGGTGAATCGGCAGAATTTTGGTCGCCGCCAGGATGATGACAATGCCCATGATGAAAAGTGCCCACGGCGCTTTTGGCGTGCGTGGAACCTTCAGGCTGGCACTGATGAGCATCAGGCCTCGCTGCGAACCCAGAACCTCGACCCGATCTTCGCGCCCCTGGACCAGCAGCACGTCGCCGGCCTGGATCGCAATGGAAGCGGGATTCAGTGTGGGCCGCAGTTCCAGATCGTTGGTCCTATAGACGCCGACAACTGCCACGCCAAACTGCTCAGCGAACCGCACTGCCTTGAGCGAATGACCCACAATTGCGGAATCGCCGCCGACCACCACCTCGGCAAGGTGCTGGTCCGCGCGTGATGCCCTGTCGGCAACGAATTTTTCCAGTGTCTTGCGATCAACCAACGGACTTTTTCCGAAGGTCGCCAGTTCGCGCAAGCCGTCCGGAGTATCGATGATCCCGACTGCATCGCCGGCCTGCAGGCGCAGCTGCAGATCGGGGGCCAGTGTGTTGCCAGAGCGCTCAACGCGGGAAACATTGATTTTGCGGCTCAGGGCACGAGATATGTCCGCCAGGGAAAGTTTGTCGAGTTTACTGCCCGGGTCGACAATCAACCGGGCTTCATATTCGCGCGCGGCCACCGTGCCTGCGGTGGTGTGGGCTGGCAGCAAGCGCGGCGCAATTAGCCACAGGTAGAGAATGGCTACCACAATCGCGCCGGCGGCGATCACTGTGAAATCGAAAATTCCTACTGGCGGCAGACCCAGGCCGGTTGCAATGGACAGAACAAGAATATTGGTAGATGTGCCAATGCTGGTCAGCATGCCGCCGCAAAGTATGGCGAAGTTAACTGGCATCAGGGACTTCGATGCGGCCGTGCCAGTGCGCTGCGCGAGGCCCAGCAGTAGCGGCAGCATCAGCACCATAACCGGTGTGTCATTGACAAATGCGCTGGCAATCGCAGCGAAGCATAGTGTGATGAGCAAGCCACCTGTCGGCGTGACTTTCCAGAGCCTGGCCAGTATCCGGACCATGGGCTCCAGCGCGCCGGTCAGGGTCAGTCCGCGGCCAAGTATCATCAGGCAACAAATCGTCACCAGCGCCGGATGTCCGAATACGGACAGGATGTCGACGTCGGTGGTGTGCCCCTTCGAGCCGTCATAGGGGAACAGGTAAAACAAAGTCAGCAGCACCGTGAGCATGGCCAGCGAGACCATCTCGATGCGGATCCAGGGCCGCGTGTACAGATAGAACGTGATAAGCATTATGCTCATCACTGCAATGGCATGTGGATTTAGCATGGCTGCGCTGGACCCGCGGTTCCGCCTGTCTGCGATGGATTCCGTTACAACTCCTGGCGGGTACCCGATCAGGCAGCTGTTACGGCCGGCAGTCTACGCGAAAGATCTGTCCGATTGCTGTCACGCGCCTTGCGATTGCCTATGTCTCTTCCCGCTTTCGCCGCGGCCAATCTAATGGACACCCTGAAGGCCGGGATTGAGCACCGAACCCAGCTATGACATCAAGGGGGATGGTCCGGCGGACCGCTCACGCGTGAGCGCAAATGTTGACCAGGTCCACGGCATGCTGAGAGCCCTGCTGACGAAGGAGCTGAGCCTGGTTGTCCGGCATGAGAAGAGACCGATAGACGGCTATGCAATGACGGTTAGTTCTGGAAGTACGAAGCTGAAGCCGTCTGGCAACCATCCGCACGAAATGATGGATGAACAGCTCGGCCTGCACCTGGAAGCGAGGCCTGTGAATGTTGACGTGATCAATGTCGTCAGCCTGAAAGCACCGGGCTCCAATCCCTAGAACGGCTGCATGGTGCCCCTTAACTCCAGAGCCTAATCGGGCCACCCTCGATCCAGTACTCGCTGTGGAGTGCCAGCATGACTCCAATTATTGAATTGGGGGTGCCATAGGGGTGACAAGCCTGACGGGAATTAGTGCTCAAGAAGATTTGCGCACCTTCGGCACCAATTGGACAAGCAACGCGCAACCTGCAAGTGTCCAGACAATCAATGCGCCGCTGGGCAAATCGAATACGGCTGATAGCGCAAGTCCTGAAACATAGCCGAGGATGCCCACGGCATAGGCGGCACCCAGTTGGCGCTTGCCATTCATACCTGCGGTGGCTAGCGACGGCACGATCAGGCTGGCAAATACCAGGTAAACGCCTACGAGCTGCACAGAGGCCGTGATGGCCAACGCAAACAGCGCGTAGAAGGCAATGCCAACCAGTCGTCCGGAGCGCAGCCACAGGAACACCAGCAAAGCTGCAGATAGCACTCCGGCGGGAATCAGCTGTCGGTAACTGACCCACAATATCTGACCGACCAGCAGATCCTTGAGATGTTCACCGCCCCGGGGATTGTTGGCCAGCAGCAGCAAACCTCCCGTGGCTGCTAGCACGAACAATGTGCCAATCAACGGCTCCTGCATCTTCGGCCAGCGCCGATCCGTCCATGCCAGTATCCCGGCGCCACCGAGCGCCGCAGTCGCAGCGGCGATCTCTACACCGAATCCATGCTCATCTACGCCCGCATACTGGGCTGCGATCACGCCCAGCGCGGCAATCTGCGCAATGGCCAGGTCGATGAAGATAATGCCCCGAGAAAGCACCTGTCGACCCAGCGGTACATGCGTCGAGAGCACGATCAAGCCGGCCGCCATGGCCGGGCCAAGAATGCTTATATCCAGTCCTTCCATTGTCATTTGGCGGCACCCAGCAGCTTGTCGATGGTCGAATCGAAGAAACCAAACAGATCCGCGGATTGCGCGTCACCTCCGACGGTGTACGGCAGCACGACAACTGGAACACCGGTGCGCTCGGACAGCCATTGCGCGGGCTTCTGATCCTGATAAGCCGCACTGATGATTGCGTAGGTTCCTTCGCTCTTGGTCGTGCCAATCAGGCTGGAGAGATAGCCACTGGTCGGTGGGACGCCGGGCTTGGGTTCGAGGGCACCTATCTGTTCCAGTCCCAGCCATTTGTTGAGATAAACCCAACTGACGTGGTGCACGACTACCTTCTTGCCTTTGAGAGCAGCCGCCTTGCCCTCCCAACGTTTGGTGGCGGCTTGCCATCGCGCCGTGAAGTCGGCAAGGCGCTGCAGGTAGAGCGCCGTGTTGGCAGCATCCAGCAGTTGCAGTCGTGCTGATAGCGCATCAGCCACCTTGAGTACGCGATAAGGATCAAGCTGGATATGCGGATTGCCTTCCGGGTGCACATCCCCCGCGGCCCGATCCAGTTGTGTCGGCTTATCGAGCAGTTGGACCTGGCTCGCCGCCAGGAAATATCCGGCACCACTGGCCACCTTCTGGTTGCCTGCCTGCTGGATGAGCTGCGGGAGCCAGCCCACTTCCAATTCAGCGCCGGTGCAAACCACCAGGTCCGCCTTGCGCACTTTGGCAATCAGGCTGGGCTTGGCATCGATTTGGTGCACGTCCTGCAGAGCAGTGGTACCCACACTCACATCGACCTTGTCGGCGGCCAATTCCTGTAGCAGCGAACCCCATTCAGGTTCGCAGGCGAAGACTTGGAGCTTTGCAGAGGCGGGCAACGCGAACAGCCCGAATAGAAGCGCAAAAGCGATTTGCTTGTTCATATGAAGATCCTGGATTTAGAACTTGTGGGCGCCATGGGCGCCCAGTGCTGTCTGGATCTGCAGCGTCACTGCGGTATCCACATCGGCTGGGTTCGGATAGTCCTTGCTGAGTTGCAACCTTACGAGGCTGAACTCGCTGTTGCGCCAGGTCAGCATCAGGCTATGACGGTAAGGATCGTAGTTGCTGGAAAACGGACCACGGTCGTCGGCCCACAGTTGGTCGTAGCGATACCCGGTCTCCCACGTTCGGTTGATACGGTAAATTCCCTCGACGTACACTCCCCGGCGCATTCCGGCCCATGCCTGGTCCGGCAGCTGATTTCCAGGGTCCATATACTGGCCATCGCGGTCTTCAACGAAATATTCACTGCGCACAAGGAAGCCGCCATCCTTGGTGTTGCCTTGCGGTGCCCACTTCCAGGTGACGTCGGCCACGTACAGTCTTTCGTCACCGGTAAACCCGTCTTCGGCACCTTCGGTCCTGGATCGCAACATCGACACGCCTGCCAGCCAGGACGTCTCTACCCCGATGTCGCCACCGGCATGAGCGAACAAGGTGGTAACACCGACTCCATCGTGGCCGCCGCCGCCGCTGGGATAGCGATCCCCGCTGAACACTTCTCCTCCCAGCTCCATGTACAGATCCGTAGGCGCAACCCACCGAACCTGTACGCCGTCGTCACCGTACTGCCCGCCGAGAAACGCCTGGTACGCAAGTGGGCGGTCGGAGAACTTGTCCGTATGGGCGTGATGGCTGTTGAGGTAACCGATATCGGAAAAGAAGCGCCCGGCACGCAGCGTAAAACCCGCCGGCAAGGCCGTCGCATCGACAAAGGCCTCTTCGACGCCGAAAGTATCCTGGCCATTCTCGCTATTGGCGGAAATGGTCAGCTGACCAGAAAACTTTTCGTCAATGCTTGCCGATAGAGATATTTCGCTTTCGCCCAGGGAGAGACCCTGCACGCCGGGGCCGGCGTCGCCAGCCAACGGAAATCCGGAGCGGACGTAGTCGTCCGGATTCAGCGAATGATGTGAATACTGGCCATCGAGAATGACGCTCATCGCCGGGTTGAACGCGTTTCCATTGGCGCCTGTAGGCGCCGCGGCAGGTTCCGGCGCCGCCGCTTCATTGGCGCCGGCATTACGCCCTTGCTTGAGCTCTTCGACTTCGGCTTTGGTCGCCTGCAGTGCTGCCAGCGCCGCGTCTGCTTGCTGGCGCATTGCCTCGGCGTTTGCTTCCAGCACCTTGATGCGCGCCTCAAGGTCCGCGATGTGTGGGTCCTCGCTAGGTGTTGCCGCGAACGCGGGCGACCCCAGGGTCGCGAGGATCCCCAGCGTGAGTAACGACTTCTTCATTTTATCTTCCGAAATGCATTTGCTTTGGCCGGGCAGGTCCCGGCGAGGGCGCCAGCGTTTCCAACAACGTTGAGCGCAACAGCACTGTGTTGCGTTGGCGAATCGCATCGCCGGTCAACGTGAGGGTTTTGCTGGGTCGGTGGGGCCTGGGACAGGCCCGAACCGTTACACGATCGGAGGTCGGAAGAGCCTGGCGATGTGTTGCGGTGGAACTGGTAATTCCGTCGGGATAAGTATGGGATCAGATTTCAGGCGAACGACAGGTACCGTAACCACCGTGGCGATGTCGGCATAGGTGCCGCCCTGGTCGCTCCCATGCAACAGACCGTGGCCACCTTTGGCGTGGTCCGAGTCCATCTGGCGCTCGGCACTGGAGTCTTCGTGAAACTGGCTATGGCTCAGTGCAGCAATGGTGTGGCCGAGTTGGTGAAGTTCGCACATTGTGGAGGACATGGGCTTGCCAATGACTGCGAGCATCAGCAGCCCCAGAAGGCATGCACGCAGCAGGGTGGGCAGGCGTTGGAACCGCGAGAGCATTCCACGACTGTACGACGTTGCGACTAAAACCTCCACCCTGATCAATGCTCGCAACCCGCCGAACGAGACTGGAAAAGCCAGGCATGAGGCTGGCCTTCAATCCCTAGGTACGATATTGGTTACGTATAACGGCTGAGCCATTTCTGCTCTTTAGGGCATCGCACAAATGCAGGTGACATAGAAGTGACAAGCCCTCAACCGTCTCTGCAAGTTTCTGATCTTAAAGGCGGATTCGCCAAGGACAAGTCCACCAGATCTTCTGAGCGCGTTGTTCGGTGGGTCGATTCTCACGACTCATAATGCGCACACCTCCGTTCCATAACGTGCGCGACAATCGCTCAGGGTTATGCGCGACTTTGCCAATTGTCCAAGATGACCCGAGCAATGAGGACGAGGAGCACGACCTGTAGCGGTACCCGCAATACCAATAGCCAATATGGTATGCCAAACAGCTCTGGATGCTGGAGCATGAAGACGTGAACCGGCGATACGGCAATAGTCAGCAAGAACAGGCCAATTCCTGCCGGGCTTCGTGTTTTCCGGTGCAGTAACCCGGCCACGCCCAGCAGTTCGAATGCGCCGCTGATCATCACGGCAGCCAAAGGCCAGGGTACCCAAGGCGGCACTACACGCAACTCCACCGCCGTAGCAACAAAGTGAGCGATACCACCGACCAGAAACCACAGAATTACGATCACCAGTGCGGCGCTTGTCAAAGCGCTGTTTGGTTTGCCCTGGTGATCGTTCATCCTTGGACTCGTCTCCCGGGCCGCCTCGTGCCCGGGAGAACGATAGCCGCGCGACTATTTCGTGGTGCCTTCCTTCTTCATCATCTCATCGTGCTTCATCTTCATCTCGGTGTTGCACGCAGTAGTCATCTGATCCTTGGACATGTTTGTCTTGTTCATGGACGCCTGCTTGGACATGCAGTCCTTCATCATTGCATCGTGTTTGGCCATGTCATCCTTTGACATGGGCTTCGCCATGGAGTCCTTGCTCATGCTGTCGGCTGCAAACGCCTGAGCACCGACCAGCATCATTCCGCTGCACATGGCAGTCAACAT
>JBDTPN010000014.1:0-77192 GCA_039932715.1 Pseudomonadota bacterium
ATCAGATCCGATGACGCCGATCCCGGCCGCCGGACCGCCGCCGGCCAATGTGCAGATCCCGCCCGCGGCCAGCAAGTCCCGCCAGCTCATCGACGCGATGGACTGGGCAATGGCGCAGAACGACCGCAAGGACAGCGCGTTCTACCACCGCCTTGATGCTTCCGGTATTGCGGTCATGGGCCAGTCCTGTGGTGGTGCGCAGGCCCTGGAGGCGTCGGTCGATCCGCGGGTGCGCACCACGGTGTTGTGGAACAGCGGCTTGTTCCCCCAACCCACTTCCATGGGCGGCGGCGCAGCACTGTCGCGCGGTGATCTGAAGCGCCTCTTGCACGCGCCCACGGCGTTCATCAGCGGTGATGACGAAGACAGCGCCTATGCCAATGCCAGTGCCAACTTCGATCTGATCTCGCATGTCCCGGTGTTTCGCGCGTACGAGCGTGGCGTGCTGCACTCGGGCACCTATAGCGAGCGCAATGGTGGCGAGTTCGGTGGCGTCGCAGTGGCGTGGCTCAACTGGCAGATGAAGAAGGATGCCCGCGCGGGGAAGCTGTTCGTGGGCAAGGACTGTGGCCTTTGCGTGAACCCACGCTGGGTCGTGCGCAGCAAAAGCCTGAAATAAACCGGAGCGACACGCCGCCGTTTACGAATTGATACGGGAGCGAATCAATGAAAAAGATGATGCTTGCAATGTTGCTGGCTGCACTGCCGTGTGCAGCTATTCAGGCCGCTGAGGCGTTGGCAAAGGTCGAGCAGGGAACACTGCGCGGAAAAGTGGAGGAGGGCATAGCCGTGTATCGCGGCGTTCCATTCGCCGCGCCACCCGTGGGTGCATTGCGCTGGCGCGCGCCACAGCCCGCCGCGCGCTGGAGCGGCACGCGCGCTGCAGAGCAATTCGCGCCGCAGTGCATGCAGGGCGCGGGTGGGCCGCCTGGCACACCGACCCCGGCCATGAGCGAGGACTGCCTGTATCTCAACGTGTGGAGTCCTGCCACGTCGTCAAAGCAACGCGTGCCGGTGATGGTTTGGATCTACGGTGGTGGCTTCACAGGGGGTTCCGCCTCGAGCTCCAACACCAGTGGCGAAATCCTGGCCAGCAAGGGCGTGATAATGGTCAGCATCGGGTATCGCGTTGGCCCACTGGGTTTTCTGGCGCATCCGGATCTCTCGGCGGAAACGCCGCAGAAAGTGTCGGGCAACTACGGCCTGCTCGACATGATTACGGCACTGCAGTGGATCCGTCGCAACATCGCGGCGTTTGGTGGTGACCCCGCGAAGGTCACCATCTTCGGTCAATCGGCTGGCGCAATTGCTGTCAGCCAACTGACGGCGTCACCCCTGGCCAAGGGACTCTTTGCCGGCGCGATCTCGGAAAGCGGCGGTTCATTCTCCGCGCCGCGTCCCACCGGCCAACCCGGCGAGAACATGCGCAGTCTGGCCGATGCCCAGCGACAGGGCGTCGCCATCGCACACAGTGCCGGCGCGACTTCCCTGGCCGCATTGCGTGCGCTGCCCGCACAACAGGTGCTGGCGGCTGCACGCGGCAAGGGTGTCTCGTGGCCGGTGGTGGACGGCTGGGTGCTGCCGTCGGACCAGTACCCGATGTATGAAGCGCGGCGCTTCAACGACATCCCGGTGCTCGTCGGCTACAACTCCGATGAAGGGGCGAGTTTTCCGCGCGAGCAGAAGTCTGCGGACTTCGTCACCAATACGCATCGACGCTATGGCGTGTATGCGGACCGCCTGCTGGCCGCCTATCCCCCCGGTGATGGCGCGTTACCGAGGACCGCACGTAACCTGGTACGCGATGCTTCGTTCGGCTGGCAGACCTGGGCCTGGGCAGGGTTGCAATCGAAGTACGGTAAGTCCGGGGCCTGGCTCTATTTCTTCAACCAGCATCCGGACTATCCGGCCGGCTCACCGCAGGCGGGCAACGGCGCGCCTCATGGCAGGGAGATCGCCTATGTATTCGGGCATCTCAATAGCCTGCGCAATGAAACACCCAGCAGCAGTGATCGCGTGATCTCCGATTCCATGGTCACCTATTGGACCAACTTCGCCAAATACGGCAATCCCAATGGCGAAGGCGTGCCGATGTGGCCGGCGTTCACTTTGGCCAGGCCGCAGGTAATGCATTTCGAAGGCAAGCCGCAGGTCGGCGCCGTGCCGGACGAAGCGGGCCTCAGGATACTCGACGAATACTTTGCGTACCGCCGCACTCCGGACGGAAGCCGCGCAGCCCAGGTCCAGGATGCACCAACGGCGTCGACCAATGTGCTCGGCGCCACCGCGCCGCGCGTGCTGCCAGATCACAGCCTCGTATTCGAATTGTCTGCGCCCGCAGCGCGCGCCGTCGCTGTGGACATCGGCGGCAAGACCATTGCCATGCAAAGCAGCCCCGACGGCACCTGGCGCGTGACCACGCCCCCGCAGGTGGTGGGGTTTCACTACTACCAGTTCGTGGTCGACGGCCTGCGCGTGAACGATCCGGGCAGCCATGCTTTCTTCGGCACCGGCATCGATGCCAGCGGCATCGAGGTGCCCGAAGATGGCGTGGACTTCTACCTGCCGCGCGATGTGCCGCACGGTGATATGCGCATCCGTCCCTATTTCTCGCAGGTCACTGGCCAGTGGCGGCGCGCGTTCATCTATACACCGCCCGGCTACGACACTCAGCCGCAGCGGCGCTATCCCGTTCTTTATCTGCAGCACGGCATGGGTGAGGACGAGACGGGGTGGATGTTTCAGGGTCACGTCAACCTCATCCTCGACAACCTGATTGCCGATGGAAAGGCCGCGCCGATGATCATCGTGATGGACAATGGTTACGCAACGCGGCCGTCCGGTGGCGGGCCGGTGGCACCTCCCACCGTGGGTGCGAGCGTGGACTTCACCGTGTTCGAGGATGTCATGCTGCGCGACGTGATCCCGATGATCGACGGCAGCTTGCGCACCCTGACCGATCGCGATCACCGGGCCGTGGCTGGTTTGTCCATGGGCGCAAACGAGGCATTGCAGCTGGGCACGCGCCACCTCGATCTGTTCAGCTACCTCGGTGGCTTCAGCGGCACGATGAATGGCCTGAGCACCGACCCCCTCGATGCGGGAAAGGACTTCGGTGGCCTGTTCAAGGATGGAGCTGCGTTCAACAACAAGGTGAAGCTGCTGTGGCTGGGCATGGGCACCGAGGAGCCCATGCCATTCCCGGGTTCGATCGGCGCGTTCCGGACTATGCTCGATCGGGCAGGCGTGAAGTACGCGTTCTACTCATCACCTGGCACTGCGCATGAGTGGCTCACGTGGCGACGTGACATGGCCGAATTCGCGCCCTTGCTGTTCAGATGACCGTCCCGTGGCCGATGAAGGCGGCGGGCATGCGAGGCGTCGACGTCTGCATGCTATTGGCATCGACGTATTTCATCAGTGTCCAGTGCTGCCACCCCGGCGACTGGCTTCAAACAGGAACCACGCGCGTCGCTCCGTTTCGTCGATCCACACCTCGATGAGACTTGCGGTGGCGATGTCACGATGTTCATCGCATTCGTCGTGGGTCTCTCTTAGGCGAGTCGCGAGTGTCTTGTTGTCCTCGTGCAGTTCCGCCAACATGCCCAGCGGCTCGACATAGTCGGCATCGTTATCCGAAACTCGCTGCAGGCGCGCGATGTGCCCGATCGACCGCAGTGTCGAACCGCCGACCTTGCGGATTCTCTCGGCGATCGGGTCAGTCATGGCGTAGAGCTGATCGGCCTGCTCGTCTAGCATGAGGTGGTAGTCCCTGAAGTGCGGCCCACTCATGTGCCAGTGGAAGTTCTTGGTCTTGAGGTAAAGGGCGAACACATCCGCGAGAATGCCGTTCAAGGCCGCGGCGATGTCCTTGGTAGCCGCCGCGGTCAAGTCCGTCGGGGTTGCCAACGGAGCGCTGCGCCGGACCTTGGCAGCCGATGGATTTGCTGGTGAGCGTTTTTTCACGATCATTGTCCTTGTAGAAAGACGTCAATGTATCTGGTGGCCAGTGCGCCGTGCTGGATTTCGTAGCTGAGGTCGCCCCGGCTGCCCCCGAGTTCGGGGGGCAGGGTGGTAGTCGGTATGCATCGGCTCCTGGAAAACGACGCCTTTCCCCACCAGCCAACCCATAACGCCTGCATGAAGTCCCGGTTGTACGGAAAGGCGCTCAGCTGTCAGAATCCGGACAGTATTACCGGGGAGCCAAGAAAAATGAAATCCGCACGCAGCGAATTGTTGCTGGTCGCCATAGCCTGTCTCATTTCCGTTTCAGCTGCACACGCGCAAGCCCCAGAACCCGGCGAAGAGTGGCAAATGTCCATGTCCATGCAGATGGCAGGCATGAGCATGCCCGCCCACAAGGCCAATCAATGCATGCCCGTGTCGCAAAAGACGATCGCCCCGGAGCCTCCTGACAAGAATTGCACCAGCACCGTGATTTCGCAGACGGCCGACACTGTCAATATGAAGTTCTCCTGCACTGGCAAAGAAGCAATGGAAGGCACAGGCAGCTTCACCCGAACCGGCAAGACCATGAAGGGCCGGATGGATATGAAGACCAAGGACGGTGACCCCATGCAGATAAACTACAGCGGCGAGAATACGGGCAAGGCCTGTGATGCAAAAGCCATGCAACGCACGGCCAATGCGGCGATTGCCCAGGGTGCGGCGAGTGTCGACAAGCTGTGCACTGACAGTGCCAGCAAGGGCGGGCAGGCGTCGATGTTCTTCGGCAAGGACGCGATCTGCAAAGACGCCAAGTACGCGCCAATGTATTGTGCAAACATAAAGGGCGAGAAGGGATATTCGCAGCTGCGCTACGAAGAGAAATTGGCCAGGACCGCGGGAACGCCAAACCTGGTTCCGGAAATCGAGACTGCCTGCAAGACATCGCTGTCCGCCATGAACAAGCAGTTGTGTCCAACGGCGGAGCAGCGCAAGTCATGGAAGTTCCTGGCGCAGGAATGCGAAGCGGAAGCCAAGACGCTGGCCGCCCAGCAATGTGCCGGCCGTGGTTATACGGCGATGTCCGCGTCTCCTTACAAGGACTTCTGCTCTGCCTTCGGAGCTGGAGCAGCTTCAGGCGAAGTGGCCGCCGCACCCGACGCGGCTGCTCCGCCGCCCGCAGAAGTGAAGCCAGAAGACAAGGTCAAGAAGGGCCTTAGGAGCCTTAAAGGCGCGTTGGGCCTCTAAAACGCCGTTGCACTCGAGAGCGGCGTGGGCGGTCGTTGCATCGGCGATTGCCCTGGTGTGTGCCGATGCGTGGGCGGGCACGGATGCCTATCCGACGGCGGCTTCCGCCTATGTCCTGGCATTTGATGACCAGGTCCTTTGGTCCCGCGCTGCCGATACGCAGCGTCCACCTGCATCGCTCGCCAAGCTGCTTTCTGCGCTGGTCCTGCTCCGCGAACCGTGGGACAACAGCGAGACGATAACTGTCAGCAAGGCAGCGGCCGACATCGAGGGGACCCAGCTTGGACTGCATGCTGGTGAGCAGTTGCGGGCCAGCGATGCACTTACCGCGATGTTGCTGCGTTCAGCCAACGATGTCTGTCTCGCATTAGCCGAACACGCCGCGGGATCCGCAGATGCCTTTGTCACGCGCATGAATGCTTTGGCGCGGGATTTGGGCATGTTGAATTCCAGTTTTCGCACTCCCTGTGGCCTGGACGCAGTGGGGCAACACACTTCGGCAAGCGACTTGTTGATTCTCGCGCGGGCTGCAATGCGAAGCCCGGAAATCGCGTCACGTGTGGCATTGGAGCGCGCCAGCGTAACTACGATTGCCGGCCGTCACATCACGTTTACCAACAACAATGCACTGGTCGGCAGGTTGCGGGGCACGATAGGCTTGAAAAGCGGCTTTACAAATGCGGCGGGGAAATGCGTTATCGCCGTAGTAGAGCGCGACGGTCACCGCATCTGGCTGGTAATGCTTGATGCGCCGAATCGCTGGTGGGTAGCAGATGGAATGATCGAGGCCGCGTTCTCCAGGCCGCAACGTGAAGGTCGATAATCGGCCGGAGCAGGGCAAAGCTGCAGCGCGCCTGCTGCGTGTGCCAGGTCCCCTGGCCGCGGCGCTGCTGATAGTAGCGGCCGTGGCGCTCGCCTACTTGCCGAGCCTGTCCGCAAGTTTTCAGTTCGACGACTGGAACGTCATCGTCAACCAGCCGCGGGTGCACTCGTTGTCTGCGTGGTGGGCATCCATGCCCGGCATACGTCCGCTTACCAAGTTTACCTATGCGCTCAATTATGAGCTGGGTGGCGGCGTCGCGGGATTTCGCGCATTCAATGTGCTGGTGCACTTTTTGTGCGCACTGCTCGTGTACTGCCTCATCAGGGCCATTGCATTGCGATTGCACTGGAATGCGGGCGAAACAGGATGGGCCCCATTGTGGGTGGCACTGGTGTTTGCTGTGCATCCCGTACAGACCGAAGCGGTCACCTATATTTCCGGACGATCAAGCTCCGTGGCTGCACTGTGTGTATTGGCCAGCATAGTGATGTGGCTGAAGGGTTCGGGGAGCATCGCTGGTCGAACACAGTGGTGGCTGTGGTCGTTGATACTCTTCGGCCTGGCGCTAATGGCAAAAGAGACGGCACTGGTACTACCGCTTGCCTTGACTGTGCTTGTAGTCACCCGTGACCAATGGCGTTCGACCTGGCCATATTGGCTACTGGCAGGCGCAGCGATCGCCATCATTCTGCTCTGGCCCGCGTATCGCCACCTGATTGAGACGTCCTTGGGTATCCGCTCCATCCGCGAGAACCTTCTGACGCAGGCCAACGCGAGTGATTTCCTGCTGCATGAATTGTGGGCGCTGGACAATATCAATGCCGATCCACGTCTGCCGATAGTTCCGAAAGCGACTGCACCGGTGCTGTTGCGGGCGATGCTGGTGGTTGGCGCAGTGGTAGGCGGACTTGCCCTATGGCGAAGACAGCGTGCCTGGGCCATCGGAATCCTGTGGCCATTGATTTGGCTGGCGCCCACCAACTCGCTGCTGGCGCGCTTCGAAGTGGCAAATGATCGGCAGTGGTATCTGGCACTGCTCGGTCCAGCCTGGTTGCTTGCCTGCGCCGGGCATTCCCTCGCAAGCCGCGCAGGCAAGCCGGTACGAATTGCGTTGCTCGTGGTCGCAGTGATCATTGTGGCTGTGTTGACCACAGCAACGAATGCGCGCAACCGGGTATACGCAACAGAAATATCCTACTGGTCCGACATCGTGCGCAAGACACCTGGCAATGCGCGTGCCGCCAATAATCTTGGCTACGCCCTGGCGCTTCAATGTCGTGTGGCGGAAGCGCAAGTGCAGTTTCAGCGCGCGTTGCAGCTGGAGCCCGGGTATGCGCTGGCAGGTGTCAACTTGCGCCTGCTGCAGGCAGGGGCACTGGTGCCGGCCTCACAACAGATTTGCCAGCATTGAGTACTATTGGCTGATGATAGACAACGACAGCGGTGCCACGGCGGTCATTACGCATCGGGTGCGTGAGGTTCAGCACGAGGAATACGAGGCCTGGTTGCAGCAGATTCTGCCGCTGGTCAGTGCGGCGCGGGGCTTCCTGGACGTACAGGTGATTCGCCCGGTGCGGGGTCTCACTTCCACATACACCGTCATCCTGCGCTTTGACTGCGAAGCAGACCTGCGGTACTGGATCACTTCGCCGCAGCGACAGAAAATGATCGCCACGGTGACGCCCATTCTCGCGCACGGGGACACCTATACCGTCCATAGCGGGATTGATTTTCTGTTCGCACCCCAGGACGGCACCCCGCGAGTGCCGGTGCGGTGGAAGCAGCTATTGATCACCTGGAGTGCGATTTTCCCGCTGACCTGCGTTCTGCCCCTGGTGGCAGGGCCGTTGCTGCAGCGTATCGGACTGGACAACCACTATGTGCTCGTCGCAATAGTCAGCGGCCTGGCCGTGACTCTGATGGTGTATGTGATCATGCCACGCTACACGCGGCTGGTGCGGCACTGGTTGTATCGCTAGGGTTGGTGCGCAGATGCCATGCGTCGGGACAATTAATGGAGGGTGAGTGGTGAAACGAAAAATGATGAGAAGTGTGCTGGCACTTGTGCTGCTCGGTTGCGCATCGACGGCGCCCGCAGCGATCTGCGACGCCAGGTGCCTCAAAGGGTTCATGGACGGTTACCTGGCAGCGCTGGTGAAGCACGATGCGACTTTGCTTCCGGTGGCGTCCAAGGTGCGGTTTACCGAGAACGGCGTTGAGATTCCTCTGGGCGAAGCGTTGTGGGTGACCATTTCCGGGCTGGGAAATTATCGCCATGATTTCTACGAGCCCGCCACGGGCGGTGTCTCGGCGTTCGTGACCATGACGGAGAACGGTACCCCGGGGTATCTGACGATTCGTCTGCGAGTTGTGCACAACAAGCTTACGGAAATCGAGACCGTCGTGAATCGGGGTGCTGCCAACGCCAGCAACCCGCCGACCTACGAGCCGGTCTGGGACGAAGTTGCCCCCGTCAATAAGCGCCTGACTCGCGAACAGCTGACGGAGGGTGTCATTGGCTACATGCGTGCCATCGCTTTTGCTGATGGAAAGCAGGCCCATTTTGCGGAAACCTGCATTCGCCTGGAAAACGGCAACGTCATGGCGCTGGGCCCACACGACAAGTCCACAGCCACAGCACAGCCCGCTGCGCCGCCACGCGATGACGACTGGGCTGCAGCGATACGGCAGACGCTGGGCATGGGCTGCTCGGACCAGCTGGATACGCGGGTTTACGCCTTCATCACCGAGTATGACAACCCGCGCTTTCCCATCGTCGATGTCGAGCGGCAGATCGTGTTCGGCATATTCAACTTCCGGCGGCGCGGCACGGTCAAGGACGTGACCATCAATGGCAAGACCTATCCGATGATGCCCAGCACGCAATGGCCCAATGAGGTTCTCAACACGCAGGCGTGGAAATTCGTGAACGGCGAGATCACGCGTATCGAGGCGGTGTTCCTGGCCAACCGTACCTACAAGACAGGTACCGGCTGGCCAGGAGGGCGCAAGGGCGAGAAGCGGGCCAAGGATTGATGGCCCGCATTCGCCTCAGAACTGCAGGCGCACCCCCGCAGTGTAGAACCGCCCCAGCGTGTCATACAGCGACACGTTCGTCTGTCCGCCCACGAGCGCGCTGGATGGAATCAACGGCGGATCGGTGTCGAACACATTGGCCACGTTCAAGTAGAGCTCTGGCGATCCGTGGCTCGACTCCAGCCGGTACCGCGCACCGAGGTCAACGGTGAACGTGCTCTTGACCTTCGTGAAGGCCGGATCCAGATCACCCGGCAGATACGTGGTGTTGTAAAGGCCCCCATCGATAAAGCGCGCGTTGGCATTGAAACTCATCGCACCCACGTCGACATTGACATTGCCGTTCACGATCCATTCTGCGTAACCCAGGCTCGCATCACCCACCCGGTCAATGTACGAGGCGCCTGTCGCGTTGGGCACGGTTGTGGACTGTTCAAGCAGCCGCGTGCCGATCAGGCGGAATGTGGTTTTTGCACTTGAAATGTTGGTGTGATAAGCGAAGTCCAGGTCCACACCAGTGGTGCGTGCCTGGCTCAGGTTGAGCGTGGGGGACCGCACGGCAATCAACGTGCCACTGGAGATGACCAGATTGTCGCAGAACAGCTGTTGGCCCAGTCCGCATCGATTTACAGTTTCCTGCGCACCCACCGAGGCAAGCACATCCTTGATCTTGATGTCGTAGTAATCAACAGACGCCGAAAACCCAGTCAGCCACGCGGGTTGGTAGGTCAGTCCGAACGTGGTGGTATCGGCCTCTTCCGGCTTCAGATTGGGATTGCCGGAAATGATAACCGCCACGTTGGCGGAGGAACTGCCGCCAATGGTTGTGGCATTGACGATGGTCTGCGGGCCCTGGCTGTCGCGGCTGTAGAGATCGCCGATGCCCGGCGCCCTGATGTCGCGCGATCGCGCGACGCGAAACAGCAGATCGTCAATCGGTCGCCAGGTCATGCCGAGCTTCCACGTATCCACAGTTCCGCTCTGGGAATAATCCGTGATGCGGAACGCGGCATTGAGGTCCAGCGAACGCGCCAGGAACAGGTCTTTGGCCAGAGGGGCCAGCACCTCGACAAATCCTTCGGTCACGTTGTATTTGCCAGCTGCCGGCAGCACGTTGCTGGTGAGCCATCCGCCGACCCTGCCAATATAGGCAGACGGCAGACCCCGGATGCCTGTGTAGTTAGGCACGGTGTTCGACACCGCATCGGACTGCACTTCGCCCTCAAGCTCGCGCCATTCCACGCCCGCGCCCACCCCAATAGGTCCAGCCCAGGTAGCAAACAGATCGCCGTTAATATTGGCCGCGGCACTTTTCTGATGCATCACATTGAGATTCCAGGCCTGCGCATCGCCATGGATATAGTCAAGCGCCGCCTGCGAAGGCGAGCCTTCGCCAAGCACATTCAGCGGCACGCAGTTGCCGTAGGCAGCCGGGTTTGCGATCGCGCTCTGGCAAACGAAGGTGCCATTGGGCGCCTGCACGGTATCCGCCGCCCTGAATGCCCTCTCAAGCGAAATCCCGTTGATGTAATCCAGCCGGAAGGACGTGCGGCCCTGCTGGTAGTAGGTTTCCCAGGTCCAGCCATCGCCGAATTTGCCTTTGATTCCAGCGACGCCATCCCAGGACTCGTAGCCGGAATCCACGTCGATGGTGCCCCAGGACTTCGGGACGAGGCCCAACCCGAAACTGGGCGTGTTGAGCGTCGTCATCCGCTGCTGGATGCTGGCCGGAATGAAGGGATTCCCGCTGAATATCGTCAACGCAGTCGGACTCTGGAAGTAGGCCGGAGTCTGCGTGTACACGGAGTCGGCCGATGCCACCGTCCCTTGAATGAAGGCCTCGAGGTTTTCATTGATGTCGAAGGCCCCGCGACCGAAGTACACCTTGTTGTCGGTGGGTGTGCTGAAGTTGGCTGTGTCGCCGATGAAATTACCTTCACCGCCGACCTGAAGATTGGCACTCTTGAGCGTGCCGTAGGTATACGCCTCGGGAACGCTACCGGGACCGAAGGTGATTCCCTGCGTTGGCGTCACCAGCGGGCCGGCAGTGATGGCACCGCCGTAGGAAGAGCCAGGCTGCGTCACACCGCATGCAAGGGTCTGCCGCGGATTGGTTGGCGACATGTTCCCGGTAGTGACACCCGGAATAGGCACTATGGCGCAGTACTGCGAAGCCCAGCCGCGATTTTCCTTGTAGGCCTGCTGGGAGTTTCGCCAATCGAAAGAGCCGATCAGATGCAGGCGACCATCCATCAGCTCGCCACCACCGGCCAATGCAACCCGGTAGTACCCGGCGTCTCCGTCGTGTGCAGACAACCCGCCGCTGACGTCGGCCTTGAAGCCCTCGAAATGGGTGTCGAGTATGAAGTTGGTCACGCCGGCGACAGCGTCTGAACCGTAGGCTGCGGAGGCGCCGCCTGTGACTACATTGACACTGGTAATGAGATTTTGCGGGATCAGGTTGATGTCGGTATTGCCGGCAATATTGGCGGGCACCAGTCGGCGACCATCCAGCAGCACCAGGTTGCGGTTGGTGCCGAGGTTGCGCAGATTCAGAAAGGTGCCCACGCCCAGCGTAGTACGGCCACCCATGGTTTTTGGCGTTGTGGATCCCGTCATCGATGGCAAAGTTGCCAGTGCCTGGGAAAGCGACTGCGGGTTGGCCTGCAGCAGTTCGGTTGTCGACAGCGAGGTCACGGGCGTTGGTGACGACATCCCTTCGCGGATGATTCGCGACCCGGTAACCACAACTTCGGAAAGTTCGGTGGTATCGGTCGCGGCGTCCTCAGCCAGGACCAGCGTGGGCTGCACAGCA
This sequence comes from Pseudomonadota bacterium, assembly GCA_039932715.1. GTDB lineage: Bacteria > Pseudomonadota > Gammaproteobacteria > Steroidobacterales > Steroidobacteraceae > ZC4RG30. Next base: position 11,868 of record JBDTPN010000014.1, read on the forward strand.
GCGATGGCCGCAGCTACGGCCAGGGAAACCCGCCACGCGGCGGCGCGGCGGCTGCGGACGTCGACAAAAAGTTGCGAAGCGCAGTCAATGAACTCAGACATGTACTTTACCCCCAATAACAGTTTACGAAAGAACCAGGTCTATTCAATTTTCTGGAACCTCCAGAACAGGTCCGCCCCCGGCTTGTGGCGAACACTCTTAGGTAGAGATCAATTCAGGGTCGCACCGTGATGTCGACGCGGCGCTGACGGTAGTCGTTCACGCCGTCCGGAGCGGCCACATCCTCAACCCAGCGAACGTCATAGGCCGGCGCCGCCAAACCGGCGCCACGCAGAAGTTCGGCAACCTGCTCGGCGCGCCGCTTCGCAAGACCGGCCTGTTCCTGCAGCACTGTGCCGTCCGATAGCAGCGCCGCGCCGCGGTGGCCGATGATCTCGATGCGTTTTGCAGGCATGGCCTTGGCCAACTCGAGCAGTGGCGCCAGCTGGAACGGATGCTTGAAGCTCACCATTCCATTGAAGTCGTAGGCCAGCGAATAATCGCGTGATTCGCGCTTCACTTCCTCGGTTTTCACTGGCATGGGCAGCGTGTTGAATGCCAGTCGGCCACCACTGGGCCCGGGCGGCCGCGGCGGCTCGAAGGTCAGGTTGTAGCGATCCTCGGCGGGCAACAGTGTGTTGCAGGACGCATCGGGTTCGGCAATTACCGACAGGCGCACCGGTTCGAGCACGATGCCACCGCAGATGCGCGGTCCGTCCTTGCGGCGACCTTCAACCAGTACGCGATGACCCAGCCATGGCGGGTTGACTGGGGCGCTGACATCCGCCTGCAGAGTGAGGAAGTAGAGTTCACCGTCGTACTCGGCCAGCCAGCAGGGCACGCTGGCCGTATCGCGAATAATGGGGCAGGCAATGAAGTTACGGGTGGATGGATCTGCAGGCGCGGCCGCTTGTACCAGCGCCGGCAATAGCAGTCCCAGCGCGCGCAGTGCCGCCTTCACAATGCCCCCATGAAGTTCACGAGGTCCTGCTTCTCCTGCTCGGAGTAGCCAATGTTGTAACGACGGTCGTAGAAGTCCACCACTTCGCGCAGAGTCGCTGCGGATCCGTTGGAGAAGTAGGGCGCACGTGCCGCAAGTCCGCGCAGTTGCTGGATCACGATGGTTCCCACGTCGTTGCAGCGGCCGGAAATCAGCGCACGCCCCGGGTCCTGCGTGTAGATCACGCGGCCCAAAAACGGATGCGGTGGCACGCGATCCTTGCAGGTGACCTTGAACAGCGGCATGCCTTCATGCGTGGCATTCCAGGGATTGAGCGGCACTTCGCTGGCCCAGGGTTTGTTGGTGGTGCCGATATCCATCCAGCCATTGGCCGTATCCATGCCTGTCAGGTGCATGCCGTGGCAGGTGGCGCAGGTGCGCTTGGTAGGATTGCCCAGGCCCACGGTGTTGAGATGCATGGAGTCGCGGATCCAGAACGTGCGGAACATGTAGACATCATGGCCGCGCTGAATGGACTCGCGCGCGGCGTTGCGCGCGTTTTCTGCGACGTCAGTGCCACGCGGCAGGGTTTTCCATTTGTTCTCCATCGGGATCACCCAGCGCGTGGTGTTGTTGCCCAGCACGCCGGCCTCGCCCTTTTCCAGCGCCTGCGGACCCAGCCCTGATGGGCCATCCGGTTCCACCAGGCTGCCGGCGCGCGCATCACTGGCTTGCGCCACGTACACACGCGACTCGAAATCGAAGATGGCATCCAGCTGCGCGCGCGTCAGCGGCGTGGATTTCTGCAGATGAGTGGCGGCGGCATCCTGTGCCTGCACGCGCAGGCTGGGAAAGCGCGCGTCGGCCATCAGGTTCATCACTGACGGTCGGCCCGTGTCTGGATCGCGCGATGCGGGCAGGCCGTTCTTGCCGATGAACGGCAGCACCCCGAAATTCTCATGCGTCGTGAACTTTGTATTGGCCAGCGGCCGGGGCCGGCGATAAACGGAAATCCGTGGCTGGGGTGACGTGAGGCCATAGACCGCATTGGTGTTGCAGCCGGTGGGGTCGCGCACCACCTCGATTGTAAATTCCGGATCGATGGCCTTGCCGTCTGCGTCGCGCGGCGGCCAGGGAAGCGCGATGCGTACCAATCCGCGCTGCAGCAGCAACGAATGCGAGGCTTCTTCCTGCTGCGGCAGGTTGGGACAATTGGATCCGTCCGTCGCAGCAAACAGCGGGTCGCGCCCCTGGCTGGCAGTCCAGCGCTGCCGCGCGGATTCGGCCGTAAAGCTCATCGCATAAGCGGGCTGGTGGCAGGTCACGCAAGCGCGTCCGTTTTCACCCAGTGGCTCGAAGAATGGATGCCCCTTGGTTTCCAGCGGTGCGCCACTGAGCAGCACGCGCAATGAACCCAGGCTGTTGGTGTAGTCCACTGTCGAAGGAAACTGGCGACCGTCCCCCGGCCCCCACCAGCGGTTAGGCGTATCTGCGGCAGTGGCAGGGGGTAGAGCCAGCGCCGCGCACAGCGTAACGACTGCAGCCCAAAGGCTGATGAGGGTCCGGGGTTCGGTCACTTCCTGGTCAGTCTCCGAAATTAATCCGTACGCGCGCGCCGTACTGCATGGGCGAGCCGTAGATGATGCCGCCGGTGGCGCTGGTGGAGTTTTGGATCTGCGAGGCCACCCAGGTCTTGTCAGCCAGGTTCGATACGAAGGCCTCGACGGTCCAGTGGCCGCCGCTGTTCCATGTCAATCGTGCATCCCACAGGCTGTGCGCGGGCACGATGGTGGCGGCGCTGGGGAACGGCGTGGCCAGCTGTTCATCCACATGCGACCACTGAATGCGCGGCGTCAGCGTTCCGTTGGCCAGCTGGAATACATATTCCGCGCCGGCGCTGAGTGTCCAATCCGGCGAGAACACCAGGCTTGAGCCCTTCGGTACCAACTGCTGCGCGTTGGTCGATGTGTTGACGATGGTGGCGTCCTCGGCAAACGTCGCGTCAAGCCAGCCGATCCCGGCGTTGAAGCCAAAGCCGCCAAAGCGCCCCTGCATTTCGAGCTCGGCACCCCATGCCTGGCCGGAGGCGGCGTTCTGCGTCAACGGTAGCGCGTTGTAGAGGCTGGAGAGCTGGATGTCCTTATAGTCCGAGTAGAACACCGCGCTGTTGACGCGCAAGTGATTGTCGAGCGCCGTCGACTTCACGCCCAGTTCGTAGACGAGATTGGTCTCGGGATCGAAGTCGGGCGTGCCCAGCGTGAGGTTCACGCCGCCGGCCTTGTAGCCCTTGGATATGGTCCCGTAGAACATCGAGTCGTCTTTCCAGTGATAGTTGGCGCCGACCTTGCCTGTGACTTCATCCGACTTGGCCGGAGGGCCGATGCGATCCGTGCCCGGTGGCAGCGGTGGGCCAGGCAGGGCAATGCGGTTGTAGAGCTGCTCGTCTTGCGAATAGCGTAGTCCGCCGATCAGCTCCAACTCTTTCGTGACGAAGGCATTGACCTGGCCGAACACGGACTTCGAAGTGTTGTTGGCCTCGGTGATGATGGTCGAGGTGGAGCTCACGAAGTCGGTGGTGTGGCGGTTATCGCGCAGCAGCGTGACCGGCACGTCCTCGTCGAGGTAGAAGGCACCCGCGACCCATTGCACCGGACCCTCGTGCGTGGATATGAGGTTCAACTCGTAGGTCCATGTGACGAAGCGCGTGCTGGCGAACGCTACGCGGCCGACGTTGGCCGTCGGCGGCTGCGGCAAAGCGGTGGCGGTGCGGTCGCCATCGGTCTGGTCGCGCGTCTGCCCATCCTGCCAAGAGGCCTGGAAGCGCAGGTCCATGCCATCGGTGAGGCTGTACCGCAGTTCGCTGCTGGCGCGCTGGCCTTCCTGCGTCATGAACGAGAGGGCGTCCTCCTCGATGACGAAGGGATCGGTGGATACAGTGTCGCCGCGACGCTTGACCGCGTTGTTGTCGGTCTTCCAATCAAAGTGCTCGTAGAACCAATTGGTCTTGAGGCGTCCGTCAAGGAAGTTCCACGCAACCTGCAGGCGCTGGGAGTCGTTGGACATGTCGCCCGGCTGGCTGGGGCTGGGGCCGATGTTGTCGGTGAAACTGTCGCGCGTCTCGTGGATGGCCGCGACGCGCACGGCAAAGTCGTCGCTGAAACCCAGGTTCACCGCACCCAGCGTGCGCCACCAGCCGTAGTTGCCGAAGGTCATATCGGCACTGCCGGAGTAGTCGTTGAAGCGGGGATCCGGAGTGCGCACATACAACGCACCACCGGTGGAATTCTGGCCCGTCAGCGTTCCCTGTGGTCCGCGCAGCACTTCCACCGAGGAGATGTCATAGAACGACTGGCCGATGAACTGTTCATGCGGGATCAGCTGGCCGTTGATGTAGTACGCGACACCGGGACTGGAAGTCGGTGCCGACTGCGCGATACCCACACCGCGGATATTGACGAAGGCCGAGCGGTTGTACTGATTGACGACGATGGAAGGTGCGACGTTCTGTATGCCGCTGAGGTCCGTGACGCCGCGGCGGGCTAGTTCCTCGCCGTTGAAGACCGTGGCCGAGATCGGAACATCCTGCAAGTTCTGCGCCCGGCGCTCGGCCGTGACGGTGATTTCCTCAAGTGTGTCGTCTTCAGCGGCGCGCAGCGCCGGGGCGGAAATGGCCAGAGCCACTGCGCAGGCTACGGACAGGCGCACCGAGGTTTGGCTGGAGGCGAACATAAGTATCCCCGATTTGCGGATCTGGCTGGATCCCTAATGTAAGCGTTTTCACACAGCCGGACTAAAGCGTCAAGGGGCACAACGGTGGGTTCAGATTCTGGCCAGCAAGGGACGGACATCCGTCTCGCCCTCCACGCCCATCAGGCTGTGGGCCAGATTTCTTGCCTGGGCAGGCATTGGTGGTCGGGCGGAGCGCGACAGGCAGTCGAGGAATTTTTCGGTGAGCCGGGCGTCGTCCAAAGGTCGTGCGGGACTGCCCAGCGGATCTTCCACCGTGTGATACAGCGCCTCACCACCGGCAAGGTGGATTTCCAGTGCGCCTGAAGTGGCACGTTGCCTGCCCCAGTCTTCCCTCAAGCGAAATGAAGTGCGGCCCGCCAATGCACGCAGTTGAGGATCGCCCAGGGACGCCGGTTCGAAACTCTGCAGTGTCACCGCGCCGTATTGCAGTGCCAGCGCTATGGTCCAGGGCAGGCTGAACTTGGCGTCGATGGGCGTGGCCGGCGCGCACTTGCGCGGCAGCGGTTGAGCCAGCATCGACTGCACGGCTCCGCCGTCGACAATGATGCGTTCGATGCGCGCGACATCCGGATGCAGGTGCAGCGCACACTCGATGGCCGCGTGCGTGCCGCGGCAACTGGGCCAGGGTTTGAAACTCAGCGAGTCGATATGCCAGTGCGCTCCCAGGTCGCGCAGCAGTTCCGCCGGCGAGTATTGTCCACTGGCGAACATGGCGAAGAAGCCCGCGCGACCTTCAAAAGGCGCGGAAAATCCACGAACTCCAGCCAATGCGAGACGCGCACAGTCCACAGCAGCCTGCGCCGGAAAAGCCTCGCGCACCGCACGAATCGTCGAGTCAGCGCTGTGGATGATCTCGCCACTGCAGCTGTTCTGCAGCAGCATCAGCGACCATGCATCCAGCATCTGCCGTGGTGAAAGCCCCAGCAGGCGTCCCGCGCCCGCCACCGCGCCCATGGCGCCCAGTATGGGTGGTGGATACCAGCCACCCGCCTCGAGCGGACGCTGCAATGACAGCGCCAGCCGGCAACTGATGTCGCATCCCACCGCAATCGCCGCGATCAATTCGGTGCCCCGAACGGGCAAGGGCGAGCACTCAGCCAACGCCAGAACTGCTGGAATCAGAGAAGCATTGGGATGCACCGGTGCCCCGTCAAAGGCGTCTTCGTAGTCGAGCGCATGCGCCATTGCGCCGTTGGCCAACGCTGCGCGCTGGGCCGTGGTGCGCAGGCCGGTGCCGAGTATTGATGCGCTGGCCGCACCCTGGAATGTTCCGGCCAGATCGATGAACGGGCGCGCCTCCGGGGCAAGCGCGCTGGCTGCGCTGATCACACCGATGGCATCCAGAAGTGCGCGCTTGGATGCGTGCACCGTGGTTGCTGGCAGGGACGCATACGTTCGCTGCGTCACGTGCTGGGCGAGCGTCATCGACAGGCTGGCTTCCGCGGACGTCATGGGGGACCCTGCTATAGTTTGCAAGCGCTTACGCATGGGGATTCTGGCAAAAAATGCGCAATGAAGTACGGGCCGGTTCGATTCAGCAGGGCATAGCCGCCAAGGTGCGCTGGAGGCTGGCGCTGCCCTGCATCCTGTTCATGCTGATGAGCTCGCTGGATCGCGCCAATATCAGCTTCGCCGCGGCGCGCATGAACGCCGACCTCGGGTTCTCGCCCACGCAGTATGGTTTCGGCGCTGGCATCCTGTTCGCAGGCTTCCTGCTTGGGCAATACCCCAGCCTTTGGCTGCTGCAGAGGGTGGGCATGCGTCGCTGGATTGCCTGCTGCGCGCTGTTGTGGGGATGCTCCGCCGCTGCGCTGGGACTGATCCACGGACACACCTCGTTCTACATGCTGCGCGTACTGATCGGTGCAGCGGAGGGCGGGCTGGCGCCAGGCATCGTGTTCTATCTCAGCCAGTTCGCCACCGAGCGTGAGCGTGCGCAGACGTTCACGCTGCCCATGCTGGCCATCCCGTTGTCGGTGGTCATCGGGGGGCCGCTGTCCGGATGGCTGCTGGGCCTCGATAACTTGCCCATGCCCAGCTGGCGCTTCATGTTCTGCGCCGAGGCGCTGCCTGCGCTGCTGCTGGGTGTGGCCGCACTATTCTGCTTTCCCAATCAGCCGGCCGAGGCGCACTGGCTGGATCAGGACGAGCGCCGCTGGCTCGAGGCCAACGCTGCGCGTCGCGCCGACGCGCGCCACAACGACTGGAGCGTTCTGCGTCAACCATTGATCTGGCTTTCCGGACTGCTGTGGTTCTGCCTGCTGTCCAGTTCCTACGGCTTGATCTTCTGGCTGCCGCAAGTGATCCACTCTCTTACCGGCCTCGCGCCCATGGGCATCGGCGTCATCACCGCCTTGCCCTGGGTGGGCGTGGCCATCGGCATGTATGCCAACGCCACACACTCGGATCGCACCGGTGAGCGTTATTGGCATATCGCGTTGCCGGCCCTGCTGGCCGCCGTGGCACTGATGGCCGCATGGCAGTTAGGCGCGGGCGCGCTGGCGCTGGTCGCATTGCTGGTGCTGGGTCTGGGGCTGGGCAGCTCGCAGGGTGCGTTCTGGGCGCTGCCGACGCAGCTGCTGAGTTCTTCCGCCTTCGGCGTGGCCGTAGTGGCGATCAACATCGCCGGCAGCGCCGGCGGCCTCGTAATGCCACAAGTCATGGGCTATGCGCGAGAACACAGCGGTGGCTATGGCGTGCCTACGGCGCTGGTGGTGGGCGTGCTGGCCGTTGCAGCCGCGCTGGTCGCGGCGATACGCATCACTTACCGCCGCGAGCTGGACGCGCTCGCGGTGAGTGGCAACTCACACCGTGCCGTCGAATCCCAGCGGCACGCGTAGCGCGCCGATCTCCGGAAAGCGCGTAGGCACGATGGTTCCGGTCACGTGAAAGCCGCGCGGCGTGTGATGGAGCAAGGCCTCGAGCGCTACACGCAACTCCAGGCGCGCCAGTGCAGAACCCACGCAGGTGTGCGGCCCACGACCAAACGCCACCGAGTCCTTCATGTTGGGTCTGCCCAGGCGAAATTGCGATGCATCCTCGAACACACTGTCGTCACGGTTGGCAGATGCATAGACCAGCGCGATGGGCTCGCCTGCCGGAATGGTGCGGCCATGCAGTGTCACGTCCTGCTTCGCAGTGCGGGCGAAGCCGCGATAGGGCGTATACAACCGCAGGAATTCCTCGATGGCAGCTTCCGCCAATGACGGATCGGCGCGCAGCTGCGCCTGCAGTTCGGGGTGACGCGAAAGATGCACGGCTATGGAGCCGATCACCACGGTGGGCGCAATGATGCCCACCACCAGCACCTGGCGTATTGTGCCGACGATCATTTCATCTGGCAGCGGCTGTCCGTCGACGCGCGCCGCCAGCAGCGCGCTGGTGGCGTCCTCAGTCACGTTCAGCGGATGCAGCTTGCGATCCGCAACCACGGCGCGCGCCATTTCGTACAGTCGCAGGCTGGATTCCTGCGTGGCAGGAATGTCATTCGATTGCACGGCGATGTTGTAGCGTCGGCCAACGTCCGCCAGCACGGCTGCGAGTTCCTCTGGCAGGTTCATCCACGCGTTGAACACACGAATGGGCATGCGCGCGGAGAATTCCTCGCAGATATCGCCGCCGCCCTTGGCCGCCATGACCGACAGCAGTTCGTCGCAGATGGAACGGATCACAGGTTCGTAACGCGCGACGCGCGCCGGGCTCAGCAGCGGCGCCAGCGCGCGACGATAGGGAGTGTGATCGGGTGGGTCCAGGTGCAGCGGTGGCCGCCGGCCGGTGAACGCAACCTTGGGTACGACGTTCTGTTTCGAAGTGATGTACAGGCTGCTGTCCGTTGCAGCCTCGACCACATCGGCGTGGTGCATAAGGGCCCAGAAGCCACCCCAGGCATCACTGTGGGCCACGGGGCATTCGCGCCGCAGCCGCGCATAGACGGCATGCGGACTATCGAAGTCTTCAGGCTCAAGCGGATCGAAGTCCTGACCCATGGCCATAGTGTATGGCATGGATGCAAGCGCTTGCAGTACTTTCGTTCCGGCGCGCAGGATGCTGCACTAGTGGCATGACCAGTTCCAAGCACCCCATACCCAAACTGGACGACGTGGCCAACCGCGCCGGCGTCTCCACCGCTACGGTCTCGCGGTTCTACAACAACCCCGAGCTTGTTGCCCCAGCCACTGCCGAACGCATCCGCGAGGCCATCGATGCCACCGGCTACGTGCCCAATCTGATTGCCGGGGGCCTGGCGTCCAACCGCAGCCGCCTGGTTGCCGTGCTGGTGCCGGAAGTGGCGCAGTCCATCTTCAACGACACCATCGAAGCCATGTGCGCCGAACTCACGCTGGACGGGAACACCGTGATGCTGGGGCTGACCGGATCAGACAACAGCCGCATGCGCCCGCTGGTTGAGGCGGCGCTGGCCCGCCGCGCCGACGGAATAATCCTGACCGGCATCGTTACGGACTCCGATACCCGTGAGCGGCTGCGTCAGCGCGACGTTACGGTGATCGAGACCTGGGGCGTGCCGGATGAACCCATCGATATCGCGGTGGGATTTTCACACCTGGCAGTGGGGCGCGACATCGCACGTTTTCTGCTGGGCAGGGGCTACATGCGTCCACTGCTCACCGTCGCCGCTGGCGCACGCGCGCGCCAGCGCCGCGACGGTTTCATCGACGAATGGCGCGGCGCCGCGCTGGTGCCGCCCGAGGTGCTCGAGGTACCCATACCGACGCGTTTCGGGCATGCGCGGCTGGTGTGGAGGCAGATGTCGCAAATGGCACAGCGGCCCGACGTGATTGTCTGCGGCTCGGATGTGCTGGCCCAGGGCGTGATAATCGAAGCGCAGGCCGCCGGGGTTCGCGTGCCGGAGCAGATGGCAGTAATGGGTTTCGGCAACCTCGCGATCGCCGGCGACATGCGGCCGTCAATCACCACCGTGGATGTGGATGGTGCGCGCATCGGCAGGGAGGCAGTGTCGGTGCTGCGCCGTCGTGCCGCGGGCGAGAAGATCACTGAGCACATAATCGATGTCGGATTCAGGCTCATCGCGCGCGAGAGCGCGTAAACGAAAGTCACCCGGTTTTCGGCGCAGCTCGGTGACCACCCAACTGTGGCGCCAGTGTCAGCAAGAGAATTGCACCTGTCAGCATCGCCGCACCGACCAGCTCCATGGGCGTTGGCTGGGCCTGGTTCCAGAACCAGTGCAGCACATACGCCGCGACGAATCCGGCCAGCAGGCTCGAAGAGCGTTCCAGCGGCACGCAATAGCTGTTCTCGTTGGGGTTTAGCAGGATGATGGCTGCGAATACCGAGATAATCGTCAGGCTGAACGCCATACCTAGCAGCGGCCAGAAAACCGGATCGGTCCACACCATGCCGAAACCACGCAGCAGTTCGCCCGACTGATTGCCCAGCCCCGTCAGCGACAGCAGCGCCAGGGCGACGATGGACAGCGGCAATGCAACCAGCTTCTCCTCCACGAAATATTGCCGCACCAGCGCCGCGTCGCCCTTCTTGCCGATATGTGTCATTACTGCGAGGCGCAGGAAATAGCCGATGGTGTAGAGCACCACGGTGGCGATGGCGATCGGCGGCAGATGAAAGCCACCGCGCTGCCGCAGCACCATTGCCAACGCAATGCCGACGATTATCAGCGCTGCCCAGCTCCACCACCGCACGCGACGTCCGTAAATCAGATCCACCAGCGGGGCGATCAGCAGTATGTCGCCGCGCATCAACAGCAGGATGAACGGGATGCTGACGTTCGTGAACGTCAGCGACATCGGCACGGTGAACAGCACCAGCGCCGTGCCGACACCCGAAAGTGCCGTGTAGCGTGTGGGCACGGGGAGGCTCAGGCGCCCGACTTGTTTCTGGTGTGCGTCGCGCCACCATCCGGAAGCCCAAATGAACACGAGGGTCAGTACCAGGTTCATCAGCAACGTCGAGGGCAGGGTCTCAAGGCCAGTCAGCGGGCGGCCCAGTGCCGCGTTGGGCTGGCTCGATACCAGACGGGTGAGCACAACATTGGGAACGTAGCAGGCGAAGTAGAGCAGCACGGTGAGCTGCAGCGGCATGGTGCGGGCGCTCACGGTGATTCCTTGACGATCAGGCGGCCGTCGCGCGCCTCGAATTGTGCGTTGAGCCCGGCCTCGCCGGTCACTGCACGCAGGTAATCGAGCACCTCGGTGTGGCGCGGATCTTCCGGCGGCGGCAGGCGCGGAACCGCATCGCGGCCGATGAATACCGGCAGCAGCGCTGCCTCGCGGATGCGGCCATCGGACACGTGCAGTCGCGCGATCGCCGAAAGGCGCGACGCGGGCGGGAAGTTGTAAAGACTCTCGAAGTCGGGCTCCCAGTTCTCTGCCAGCTGCTGGATTTCGCGAAAGCTGGGCCGCGCCGCATGTTCGGGCGTCATGCGCAGGTCCGTGGCGAAGTTACACAGGCTGTGGAACACGGGACATCCCTCGATGATTTCGACCCCCTTCAGGATGTGCGCATGATGTCCCAATATCGCATCGGCGCCGGCGGCTACGGCCGCGCGCGCCACTTCGCGTTGGTAGTCCGCAATGTTCGCGCGTACGAAGTGGATGCCCCAGTGATGGGAAACCAGCACGACATCGGCTCGCTCGCGCGCCACGCGAATGTCCTCCTGCATTGCAGCGAGGTCGCCGCTGTGCGCCCAGGTGTGGATGCGCGCCGGTGTGCCCGGCTGGTCGTGTTCAATCTGTTCGTAAAGCGTGTGCGCACGCATTGGCGCGCAGCCGGGACGCCGCGCCTCGGCCCAGTAGCCCTGCGGCAGAATGGACGAATACGCGAGGAAGGCGACGCGTGTGCCATCGGCCAGCGTGCGGATCACCGGCCGGCGTGCCGCGGCGATATCTGCGCCGGCACCGACGACGGCAATGCCTGCAGCCTCGAGGTGCGATAGCGTTTCAAAAAAAGCTTCATTGCCCCAGTCGAGACAATGGTTGCCCGCGAAAGACAGCACGTCGAAGCCTGCGCGTGCCAGCGCCGGCGCACACGCTGGGCTTGCCATCACGGCGTGGCGGGCCTGCGGTAGTCGCGTGCCGCGCGTCGCGAAGCTGGTCTCGAGCTGGCCAAAGACCAGCTCGGCGTCATTGAGCCGCGACGCGGTGCCGGCAAAGCAGCTGTCCGGATCCTCGCGATCGGGCGCGAGATCGCCAGTAGCCAGCACAATGCCGTTCATCACCACCTCAACATGACGCGATGGAAGGAAACCCTACGCGAGTTGAAAGCGCTTGCAAACCACTTCCAGTCTACGCAATCCAATTCAGAGAGCGCTGCAGGGCTTTTTTCCATGAGGAATACAGGTGTTCCCGTCGCGTTGCGTCCATGCAGGGGACCCAGCGGCGCCCAATGGCGCGGGTGATGTCCTCCGGTGACTGCCAATACCCCGTAGCGAGCCCGGCAGCGCAGGCGGCGCCGAATGCGGTGCTCTCCGTGGTGTGCGTACGTACTACCGGCAAGTCAAGAATGTCCGCCTGAAACTGCATGAGCAACTCGTTGCGAATCATGCCGCCATCGACGCGCAGTTCCGGAATCCGTGTGCCGGTGTCCTGCTCCATGGCTTCCAGCACTTCGCGCGTCTGGTAAGCGCAGGCCTCCAGCGCCGCGCGCGCGATATGTGCGCGCGTGGCATAGCGGGTCAGCCCCGCAATGATGCCGCGCGCTCCCTCCTGCCAGTGCGGCGCGTAGAGACCGGAGAACGCCGGCACGAAATACACGTCGCCATTGTCGGTGACTTGCGCGGCCAGCTTCTCCACGTCGTCGCTGTGCGAGATGATCTGCAGATTGTCGCGCAGCCACTGCACGAGGGAGCCGGTGACTGCGATCGAGCCTTCGAGCGCGTAGCGGGCGGGTTGGTCGCCAAGCTGGAACGCCACCGTAGTGAGCAGGCCGTGCCGGGATGCCACTGGTTGTTCGCCCGTGTTCATCAGCATGAAGCAGCCGGTGCCGTAGGTGTTCTTGGTCTGACCCGCGCGAAAGCAGCCTTGGCCGATCAGTGCGGCTTGCTGGTCGCCCACCAGTCCGGCGATGGGCACGCCGCGCAACGCGCCAGTAGCCACATCTCCCAGCACGTTGCTGGTGGACACGATGCGCGGCAGCACCGCGCGGGGAATGCGGAACAGGTCGAGCAGTTCCTCGTCCCAGTCAAGTGTCGCCAGGTTCATCAATTGCGTGCGGCTGGCATTCGTTACGTCCGTGACATGAAGTGCGCGCCCCGCTCCTCCCGTGAGATTCCACGTCAGCCAGGATTCGATTGTGCCGAAGCACAGATGCCCCGCCTCGGCCAGTGCCCGTGTTCCTGGCACCGTGTCGAGCAGCCATTGCAGCTTCAACGCGCTAAAATAGCTGGCCAGCGGCAAGCCGGTGCGGGCGCGCACCGCCTCCACGCCATACTGGGCAACATATTGCCGCACACGATCATTGGCGCGCGTGTCCTGCCACACCAGCGCCCGATGCACGGGTTGTCCGTTTCGGCGATCCCACAGAACCGTGGTCTCGCGCTGGTTTGCGATGCCGATGGCCATCAGATCGCCCGGTGCAATTCCGGCGTCGCGCACAACCTGACCAATCACCGTCTGTGTGCAATGCCAGATCTCCAGCGCGTCATGTTCCACCCAACCTGGCTGCGGGAAGTGCTGGGCGTGTTCGCGCTGGGCGCTGGCGACGCAATTGCCGGCACGGTCGAAAACCATGAACCGGGTGCTGGTAGTGCCTTGATCGATGGCGCCCACGAAGCGGGCGGTGGGCCGGGGCGGCAAAGAGGAGGATGCAGTCAAGGCCTGGTCGCTATGATTGTTCGCCGGACGCTAGTGCGCCGGTTTGCGGTGCTGCGGAAAGAAGGCGAACACCTCAGGCATGGCGCCCATGATGATGGTGCCGTGGTCGAGGCCTGGCTTGACCACGAACTCGTGCTTTACCTTGAGGCTATCTAGCTGCTGGCTGAAGCTGCGTATCGGGTCGATCAGGGAGTCCTTGTCGCCCACGGCCAGCATCAACGGAATCTTCGTGATCTTCGAGTCGGCAGTCAGCTTGACGTCGAACAGCGCTGGCGCCAGCAGCGCGACACCGGCCCAGACGTCCGGGTATTTTTCGGCGATGTGCTCGGCGCCGCCGCCGCCCTGTGAGTGGCCCATCATGTAGATGCGACGATCGTCGATGTTGAACTCCTTGCGCACCATCGCCAGCACGTTCATCACGTCCATCTCGCTATATTCGGTGATCTTCGTCGGATCGGTTTCCTTCGTGCCGCCCACCATCGGCGGCTGGGGGCGCGGAGCGCCGGAGGGCGCGACGCCAGGAGGCGTGGCGCCTGGGGGCGCTGCACCCGGTGGACGCGCACGAATTGGCACTCCGAACCCGGCGCGATTGTTGTAGCCGATGGCGCCCACCAGGATGTAGCCGCCTTTCTCGGCCAGGTCCACCGCGGTGCCGCGCACGAATGTCAGCGTGGTGCCGGTGAATCCGCGCAAAGCGATGATCAACGGTGCCTTGTTGCCCTTCTTTACCTTCGATGAGACGAACACCGAATAGGGCAGCTCTTCGCCCGTTTCCTTGAACACATACTTGCGGATCTCGACGCCTTTTTCGGGCAGCACTTCCGAACCGCCGCGTATGCCCTCGGGCAGGATCTGTGGCGGCGGACCACCCCGCGCCGTTGCAACCCATCCCGGCACCCACTGGTGTCGCGCCATGAAGCGCAATGCCTGCATTGGCCATTCACGGACGGTCTCGTCATCGATGTTGGTACCCATGCCAAAGCCGTGCGGCCCATTGTCGAGGATGTGCATCTCGACGGGAACGCCGGCCTTGAGGCAGGCTTCGTAGTACAGCAAAGAGTTCTTGACCGGAACCAGGTGATCGTTGGTGCCAGTCACGATGAAGGTAGGGGGCGTATCGCGTGTGACGTGCAATTGCGGCGACAGCGCTGCATACAGGGCCTGGTTTTCCTGCGTCAGGTTGGTGCGCGAACCCCGATGCGTTACGGCATCGTCGGTGAGATCGACGACCGGATACTGCAGCAACGCGAACGCCGGCCGGGCGTTCTGTGCATCGATGGCGTCGGGCACATAGGGTGCCGCGGGCAGCAGCTTGTTGTCGTACAGCGTGGACAGCATGGCGGCCAGGTGACCGCCGGCGGAGGCACCCAGGACACCGACCTTGTCTGGGTCGACGCGATATTCGCTGGCCTTCGACTTGATAAGCCGCAAGGCGCGCTGTGCGTCGAGCAATGTTGTGGGGTAGTGATAGCGCGGGCCATGCCGGTAACGCAGCACGAAAGCTGCAACGTTGTGCGACAGGAAGAAGCGTGCCGGCGCCGGACCTTCGCCAGGGACGGTAAGAATCTGATAGCCGCCGCCTGGCAGTATCAGAACTCCGGCTCCCGTGGCCTTGTCGGCATCCGGAAGATAGATGTCCAGGGTCGGCTCGGACGGGTCGTATTCCGTTTCGCGCCCCTCAACCACGCCCGGGGTCTGTGCATACAACTTGATGCGGGGCACATCATCGCGGATCGGACCCGCGCCCAGCCCCATGGCGCCGGTTCCGGGAGGTGGCCCGGCTGGCCTCTCAGGCTCGGCCGCGTGCCCGGCAAACGGGACGGACAACAGCAGTGCACAGCCCAGCACCCTTGCGTAAGAAAGCATTTTCGGATCCCCGCTTGTTGTGGGAAAGACTCTAGCACGGGTCCGCAATCGTTTGCAGTCGCCACATCTGCCGGTATGCTGCAGCGAAAACCGGGGAGTCATCGAATGCGTATTCAGTCAGTCTGCAAAATGTTGTTGCCGGCAATGCTGGCCGTATGTGGAAGCCTGGCGACCGCAGAAAATGATTGCGGGAAAGCGTGCCGAGGCAATTGGGTTGCGGCATGGGGAACAGCGCAGCAACTCGCGGTGCAGGCCCGCGCCATGCCCGAGCGCGATACCCCTCCGGCCAAGGTTGAGGCGCAGACGGTGCGGATGGTGGCGCGCGCCACTATCGCGGGACGTGCGGTTCGCGTGGCGCTGTCGAATGCGTTCGGCCACGCCCCGGTGCATGTCGACGCGGTGCAGATTGCACGAGCCGCCGATGGATCGGCAATTCGCGCGGGCAGTGGCCACGCGCTGACGTTTGGCGGCAGGATGGATGTGGTGCTGGCGCCAGGTGCGCAGATCTACAGCGATCCCATCGAATTTGACGTTGCGGCGCAGGCCGATCTGACGGTGTCCCTGTTCCTGGCCACCGACAGCGGGCCGACCACGGCGCATGCCATAGGGATGCGCGCGGCATGGCTTGCGCCCGGCAACCAGGTCGCGGCTGAGAAGCTGGAGAATGCCACGGAGTTTCGTTCCTATCTGTGGCTTGCCGGTATCGAAGTGCTCGCGTCGGCCAATGCCGCCACCATCGTTGCGTTCGGCGATTCAATCACCGACGGGTTCGGCACCACCCCTGATGCCGACGCGGCATGGCCTGCAGTCCTGGCACGGCGGCTGTCTGCGCAGCGCAATGAGCCACCGCGCTCCGTCATCAACATGGGAATCTCGGGCAACCGGGTCTTGCGCGAGGGGGCCGGCTCCAGCGCACTGGCGCGTTTTGACCGCGACGTGCTGTCACGCCCTGGCGTGAAGTGGTTGGTGCTCCTTGAGGGAATCAATGACATCGGATTCAGCGCTATTCCCGGGTTACCAGCCAGCGAGAAAACCACCGCGGAGGAAATCATCGCCGGTTATCGCCTGCTGATCGGCCGCGCACACTTGCATGGGTTGACCATTATCGGCTGCACGCTGATGCCCTTCGAGGGAGTGAACACGTACACAGAGTCCAGCGAAAAGATGCGTCAGGACGTTAACCGCTGGATTCGCACCAGCGGTCAGTTCGACAAGGTGGTCGACCTTGATGCGGCCACGCGCGATCCGGCAGCACCCACGAAGCTGCAGGCCGCGTTCGATTCCCGCGATCACATCCACCCCAATGACGCGGGCAACAAGGCCATGGCCGAGGCCTTCGATCTGAAACTCTTCCGCTGAGAGCAAAGTCATGAAAGCCGCTGCGATCATCTTGTCGACCCTGCTGTGTGCCGCCACAAGCCTTACAGCCATTGCCGCTGATGCGCCGCTGCGCGCTGGCGCCTCGCGTGTCGACTACACGCCGGCAAAGGACCAGCTGCCACGCAATTTCGACGGCGTGCTGGACCAGATCTACGTGCGCTCAATAGTCGTGGACAACGGGCACACGCGCGCCGCGCTGATCTCGGTGGATGCTGGCGGCATACCGTCAGACCTGTATGCAAAAGTCAGCGCACGCGCGGCACAGGAGCTCAACATTCCGGCCAACCAATTGCTGCTGTCGGCAACGCATACGCACAGTGTCCCGTTCCAGCTCGGCGGTGACATAGAAGCAAAGATCATGCAGAGCCTGCGCGAAGCGGTGGGCCGGCTGCAGCCCGCGCGCGTGTCCTTTGGCACGGGGCTTTCGTATATCAACGTCAATCGCGACCGCGTCGATGCCGCGACCAACCGCTGGTGGGAAGGGCCCAACTACCAAGGCACCTCCGACAAAACCGTGGCGGTGATGCGCTTTGAGACACTGACTGGCGAGCCCATCGCCGTGTACAGCAACTACGCCGTGCATGCGGTGCTTACCGGCACCCTTGACCTCATTAGCGGCGACATTCCCGGCGCCACGGCGCGCTACGTCGAGGCCTCGCTGGGCGGCAACGCCGTGGCGCTGTGGACCAGCGGCGCGGCCGGTGATCAGAACCCGATCTTCTTCAACCAGACCTACGAGCTGCGCGATATCCGCATCGCCGACTATGCCAAGCGGGGCGAAGACATCAGCAATGCCATGCCGCCGGGCGGGCAGGGGCTTGACCGCAGCAACCCGCGCGTGCAGCTGCTGATGAAGCAACAGGAACAGATGACCGTGAACATGGGCCAGATGCTGGGTGAGGAAATCCTTCACGTGATGCGTGAGTCGATGGAAAAATCGCCGGTCGATGCCACCATTCACGGCGCGCAGGTGCAGTTCAACTGTCCGGCACGCAAGCGTACTGATTCTGGCCGCGCCGGGTTCCCTGGCAGCTACGTCGACGCACCGGACGTATCCATATCTCTCGACGCGCTGCGCATCGGCGATGTTTACATTGGCGGGGTGAACGGCGAGGTCTACAACGCCATTGCATTGCGCCTCAAGCGCGAAGCGCCTTTCAAGCACACGATGATGGCTACGCTTACCAATGGCTCTGCACGCACCGGATATATCCCCAGCGAGGATGCGTTCGGGCGCAATGTCTTCACCGTGCTCTCGTCGAGCCTCAAGCCGGGTTGTGCCGAGGCCGGCATCGTCAACGGATTGATCGGCCTGATGCGAGGCCTTTGACCTCAGGGCAGACCCACCGCGCGCTTCAGGGTGGCGGTGTCCAGTTCATGTATTCCATTGCCATCGAGCCGCCACCGGTCCATGTACTGCCGCGGCACTACAAGTTCAACACCGTTCTTCTTCAGCAGACTGGCGAGCGCGGAATCGCTGAAGGGTTGCGCGGGGCCAGCCTTGAACGCTCCGAACAGGCCATCCCAATGCACTGGCAAACAGGCTTTTGGCTTCAGCACCGGCAACACCAGCGCAGCTACCGCCTCACCACCAGTGCTTATCCACAGGTTCACTGAATCCAGGCCCGCAGACTTCATGGCCGCAGCCAGGTTGTCGAGCGGCGCGCCATAATTCCTGCCGTCCACGATGATGGGCTGGCGCAGGTCCACTGCGCTGGCAGAGTCCTGAAACAGCCAGCTGAATGAGCCTTTTGATCCCGTCACCTTGAACAGATAGGCCAGAGTGCCGCCGCCATTGGGGAAATCCTCGGTTACCCCAGCGTGCAGCGCACCATCAACTGCTGGCACAGGAATTGAGTGCAGCTCGACGGGGTCGTGCTGTTCCGGATTCGCCGCCGAATCGCCGCTGTGATTCCAGCGGATTACATACATGTCGATTCCGGGCGCGAGCCTGATTCGTTCGCCGCCGTGCACGGGCTTGCACTGGGTCGCGGGAATTCCGGCGGCGCGCGTCTGAAGGCAGGTGGTCGGTGAACCGATCACGCGAGCACCTGAGAGTTTCGCCCACGTTGCCGTGTCGAATGTATGGTCCCAGTGGCTGTGCCCGGCCAGGAGCAGCTTGACAGCGGACTTGCCACCAATGGCATCGAAGACTTCGCGCACTGCCGCGATATCCGGCGTCATCGCGCGCCGCGTGGAAGCGAATCCACCGCCACCACCATAGAAGATATCCTGCGGCAATCGGCTGATGTATCCATCCACAAGAATGTGCTGCGAGCCCAGGTCGAAATGCATATTGGCGATCGACATCCAGGTGATGTCCACATGCTCAGGCGTGGTGCATTGCCCCACGTTGGCGGCAAGTGATCCGAACACGACTAATATCCGGCAAAGCAATCGCGACATGCTGATCTCCAGCTTGCAACAGTGCACTCTGCGCCGGAGAATGGTCCGGGCGCAAACGCCTGAAAAAAATGGAGGGGTGTCATGAAGGGAATGCTTTGCCGCGCTTCAATGCTGATGTTGGGCAGCCTGGTCTGTACAGCCGCACTGACTGCGCAACCACCGGCCCCCTCTGCAGCGCAACAGCAACAGGAGGCTGAACAACGCGCCCGCCACGAGCGCATGCCCGATACCAAAGGTACCGGGCGCTTTCCGGCCATCAAGGAAGAAGTCAGCTCGCTGCCTGACCATGTGGTCTATCGTCCGGCGCAGGTCTCGTCGCTGGGCGCCGTAAAACTGGGAATCTATCTGTTCGGCAATGGCGGCTGCGTTGACGACGGTGCCAGTTCCCGTTTGCATCTGCTGGAGGTCGCCTCTCACGGATATTTGGCCATTGCACCCGGGCACGTACTCAGTGGGCCAGGAGCGAAGCCTGCGCCACCACCGGCCCCGTCCACGCAGACGCCTGACCTGCAGGCGATAGCAGTGAACGTGAAGTCCAGCTACAAGGATCTGCTATCGGCACTTGATTGGGCGGTGGCACAGAACGCCGATCCGAAAAGCCTCTACTACCAGCGCATCGATACGCAGGCTATTGCGGTTTCAGGTTACAGCTGCGGTGGCGCACAGGCCGTTCGCGTGGCCGCCGATCCGCGCATCAAGACACTGGTGATGATGAACAGCGGACTGTTCAAAGACGGGGAAAGCGCCAACATTCCGGAGATGGATGTACGCAAGGCCGCACTGCAGGCACTGCACACGCCCACACTCTATGTGATCGGCGGAGAAACGGATATCGCTTATCTCAACAGCCAGGACGACTTCCGGCGCATTGAGAAAGTGCCGGTAGTGCTGGCAAATCTGCTCGGCGTGGGCCACGGCGGCACTTACTGGGAGCCCAACGGCGGCAAGGCTGCAGCGGTGGTGGTGGCCTGGCTCGAATGGCAACTGCGCGCAGACAAGGGTGCTGCACGTAATTTTGTCGGCAAGGATTGCGGTCTTTGCAGCGACAAGGCCTGGACGGTGCAGAAGAAGCGCGTCGACTGAATTGGCTTTCAGCGCGCTGGCGATCGCCCCAGCACCAGATCTGCGGCTTTCTCGCCGATCGCGATGGCCGGCGCGTTAGTGTTGCCCCGGATGATGCGCGGCATGATGGAACAGTCGGCCACGCGCAATGCTGCAACGCCGCGCACGCGCAGTTCGCCATCGACCACGGACATGGCGTCGTTTCCCATGGCGCAGGTGGAAGTGGGGTGTGCCGCGCTGATCACGCTGGAACGCAGCCAGGCATCCAGCTCATCGTCACTTTGCACGTTGGCCCCGGGCGCTAGTTCCTGTGCCACTACTTCGCGCGCCGGTGCGCTTTGCAGCAGCCGGCGCGTGAAGCGGATGGACTCCCGTAGCCCGTGACGATCGTGCGCCTCGGCCATGAAATTCTGAAGGATGCGCGGCAATTCGTGGGCATCGGCAGAACGCAGGCTTACGCGGCCGCGGCTTTCCGGGTTGAGCAACAGTGTGCCGGTGGAGATCTGGTGGCCCGCGCCCTTGCGCCATAGTGGAAACCAGGGCCGCGCCATGAAAGATACATGGCTGGCCTGAAACTGCAGGTCGGGCCGTTCCTGCTGCTCACTGGAGCGGATGAATCCCTGGACCGTAAGCGGGCTCTGCGCCAGCGTGCCGTGGCCCGTGAGTTGCCAGCGCAGCACATTGAATATCAGCCGATCCAGCCGCAGGTCGCGATCGAAGGTGTTATCCCTGGCCGCAGCCCAGAAGGTCTGTGCGATAGCGTGATCCTGCAGGTTGGCACCCACGCCAGGCAGATTCACCATCGGTGTGATGCCATGCTCCTGCAGGTGCTGCGCCGGACCTATGCCGGACAACATGAGCAGCTGTGGTGAATTGAAGGTGCCACCGCAGAGGATCACCTCGCGACGCGCACGCACCACCTGGCGCGTGCCGTTGCGCTCGAACTCCACGCCACAGGCGCGACCCTCTTCGATGAGGATCCGCAGCACTTGCGCATTGGGCTCCACGTGTAGGTTGGCGCGGTTGCGTGCCGGATCAAGGTAGGCATTCTTGGCGCTATGACGGCGCCCGTTGCGAATGTTGCAGTCGGGCATGCCGAAGCCTTCGGGCGCCGGCACGTTGAAGTCTTCGATCTGGTGGTAACCCAGCGTGGCCGCCGCGGCGATCAGCGGCGCATACAGTTCTGGATGCGGTTGCATGGGCGTGACGCTCAGCGGGCCGGAGTCGCCATGCTGTTCACTGGCACCGCGCCAGTTGCATTCGGCGCGGCGGAAATACGGCAGCAGGTCGGCGAATCCCCATCCCGGAAGGCCCAGATCGCGCCAGGCGTCGTAGTCGGCGGCCATGCCGCGGATGTACATGGTGCCGTTGATGGTGCTGCAGCCACCGAGCACGCGGCCGCGTGGCAGCATCTGCACTCGACCATCCATGTGCGGTTCCGGCTCGCTCATGGTGCCCCAGCCAAACTGCGGCATCATCAGCAGCTTCATCCAGGTCAGCGGCATGGCGATGTAGGCGTGGTTGTCGCTGCCGCCGGCCTCCAGCAGCGTTACCTGTGCGTTTGAATATTCAGAGAGGCGCGCTGCCAGCGCGCAGCCGGAGCTGCCCGCGCCCACAACGATGAAATCCGTTTCGGCGTGCAACTTACCGGGTCGACCAGAGTGCGTTGAGCGCCTCCGGCAGTTCACGAGGCTTGCGTTCGCCATCCTGCCCTGCAAACCGGGAAAGCACAGGCCCACTCCAGTCGCGGATCTCGCGGCGCGCGAAACGCCAGTCGGCGCCATCGCGAACCAGCAGATCTTCATAGTGGCCCATCACCGTTACCAGGTGCGGGCCGCCGCCAGCACGCAATGCCACCAGGACATACGATCTCGCCACGGCTCCATCCGGATGGGAAGCGATGACGAGGTTGCTGACATGGTGCTGCCGGCCGGCTGATTCCGGGCGCGCTACGAAATAGGAGATGAATCGTTGCAGCGCTGCGTGCCCCTGCCAGCAACCCGGCGGATCGAATACGTTCCACACCAGCGCGCCCTCGCTGCTGAAACAGGAGATGAATCCTTCGATGTCTCCCGTGTCGAGGCTCCACGCATATCGGGCAATCAGTTCCTGGATCTGCAGTCTGTCGGTGGGGTTCAGTGATGCAGTCACGTCAGGTCACCGCGTAGTAGTCGAATACTGAATGGGAGCCGCGCCGCTCACCCTTGCCGACGAACAGCGTTCGCGCCAGCCAGTCATGTGGCCCCGCGGGCACTTCAAAGCGTGGCATGACGCGGCAATAGGTTTCATCGCCAGTTGCAGGTATGCCGGCTTCGATTCGGGCCAGCACTTCTGGCGAGGACCAGGCAATGCCACGGTTGTGGATGTACACCGGCGTGCCATCGGTGGCTTCGAGCAGATAGTGGGCTTCAAAATCCACCAGACCACTTTGCCAGATGCGCGGCCAGTCGCCCCCCGACTGGGGCAGCACGCGACCCGAGAACCTCGGCCCCTCGACGTGCCCACCCTGCACGCCCACGAAGCCACGCAATCCTGCCTGCCAGGCGGGCGCGAATCGCAATCGCGGCCCGGCATCAAACTGCAGGTTTATCCGGAAGGCGAAGTCCAGTCCCGGTGCACTCAGGTCACCAAGTCGCGATTCATCACTCATGTCTTGCCTCCCGCCGCAGGTGCAATGCGCGTGAGTACGAGTATGCCGGCGGCGACCAGCAGAAACGCGGCCAGGACGAGGATGCCGGGCGTATGGCTTCCCGCCTTTTCTACGAACCAGCCCAGCATCGTGGGGCCGACGACGCCGCCCGCGGTGCCGGCCATGCTGATAGCGGCGATCACGCCGACGGGAACCTGGCCGCCGCCGATACCCAACGCTTGCGGAACTGTCCAGAACACACCCTGAGCGGCCCCGATGCCGAAGCCTGCCACCACCAGCAGCGCCAGCACACTGGCGCCGACTGGCAGGAACACCGCAACGATCAGCGCGCAGCCTCCAAGGGCTGCACCTCGCGCAGTGTGACGCAGTCGCTCGCCGCTCTTGTCGGAGAGCCTGGCATTGAGGAAGAGACCGGCCACAAGGCCAGCCTGCGGCAAGGCGCTCAGAGTGCCGATGAGCCACTCACTCTGTGCCAGTGCCAGCTGCCGCACAATCTGCGGCAACCAGTAAACCAGCGCATACGAGCCTGTCATCACGAGAAACCAGACGGCCGCACAGCACCAGATGCGCCAATCGCGCAGGGCGACGGCCAGCGTGATGTTCCTGACATCGGGTGCCTCGGCGGCAATGGCCTGTTCCAGCCGCTTGCCTGCACCTGCCTCAAGCCAGTTGGCCTGCGATGGTCGGTCCACGAAGTACCACGCAGCAACCAGGGCGAAGACGAAATTGGGAATCGCTGAAATAAGGAACATCCAGCGCCAGCCCGCGATTTCCAGCGGATTGGTCATGCCCAGCAGCAGCCCGCACAAGGGGCCACCCACGACCAGCGAGAAGGGCACGGCAGCCAGCGCAATAGCCATGGCGCGGGCGCGCGTCGCGCGCGGAGTCCACTGGCTGATGTACCAGGTCATGCCAGGGGCGAATCCGGCTTCGGCCATGCCAAGCACGAAGCGCGCCACAGTGAAGTCATGGGCGTCCTGAACGCGCGACATCATGATCCCAGCCACGCCCCACACGGTCATCGACAGCAATAACCACGGACGGATGCCCAGGCGCCGCAACAACAGCGCATGCGGATACTGGAAGAGCAGATAGGCCACGAAGAAGGTGCTGACGCCGAGGCCGAACCCCGTGGGCGTAAGCCCGATGTCTCGCGACATCTGTGCGCCCGCAAAGCTCACATTCATCCGGTCTATGGAATTGATGAGCGTCAGCAGCGCGATGGGCAGCAGCAGATGCAGGACAGTCTTGCGATACAGCGCGCCGGTTGGATTGTGCATGATCAGAATGTCGAGCGCGTGGTGCCGCCGTCGACGACGATGCTCTGACCCGTGATGTAGCCCGCGAATCCGCTGCAAAGCCATGCCACCAGCGAACCTACATCCTCCGGCTGGCCGAAACGCTTGGCCGGAATCTGGTACGCCTCGACGAACTTGGCTACTTCCGCGTCGTAGCTGGTGCCATTGCGTTGGGCGCTGCCGGTGAACTGGTCATGCGTGAAGGCCGTATGAAACATGCCCGGCAGCACGGTGTTGATTGTCACGTTGTCGGCAGCTACGCGCCGCGCCACCGCCACCGTGTAGTTGATGAGCGCGGCCCGCGGGGCGCCGCTGAGTATGCGCAGTTCGAGTGGATACTTGGTGGCGATGGAGGCGATGTTCACGATGCGCCCCCACTTACGGGCGATCATGTGCGGCAGCACGGCCTCGATGTAGTGCACGGGACTCATGAGCCCGGTGTCGATGCTGGCCTGCCATTGCGCCGGCGTGATCTGGCGATGATCCGGGGTCATGGGCGGCGGCGAACAGGTGGCCACCAAGATATCAGGATCGGGACAGGCGGCGAGGATGCGCGCCTGCCCGTCGATCGTGCTGTGATCGGCAGCCACTGCAGCCACCTGCACGCCGAAACGAGTGCGCAGTTCTTTGGCCACCGCTTCAAGGCGGGGTTCGCCGCGAGCTGTCACGACCAGATTGACCCCTTCCGCGGCCAGCATCTCGGCAGCCGCGCGCCCCATGCCGGCGCTGGCTCCATTGACCAGGGCACGACGGCCTTTGAGTCTCAAGTCCATGATCGATCCCCTTGTCGTCGTTTTGGCGTGATGGACAGTGCCAGATTCTAGCCGAGGACCTGCGGCGAAATTCACACCACTATTTTCCCCGGCTGGATCACCGCAGTCTCAATGTCAAATGATCAATAGAAGTTCGACAATCGTCATCGTTCATGGTGCCTGGGTTGGCGGCTGGCGCTGGCGTGGCGTTGCCGATCTGCTGCGTGACCGCGGCCACCGTGTGTTCACGCCCACTCTCACCGGGCTGGGCGAGCGTTCGCACCTGACCAGCCCGGCCGTCAACGTTTCACTTCACGCGCGTGACATTGCCAATGTGATCGAATACGAGCGCCTGTCGAATATCCTGCTCGTGGGCCATTCCTACGGCGGCATGCCGGTTTCGGTGGCCGCAGGGCTTGTGCCACCCGGGGTCATTCAATCCCTCATGTACCTGGACGCCTTCTTTCCAGGGGACGGCCAGTCGCTCAATGACCTGGTACCCGGGCCGCCGCACCTGCCAGAAAATCCTGACGACTACCTGGTGCCGCCGCCGCGGGCGAACCTGGTTGGCTTCAATACGCACATGGATGCGGCGGCGCGCGCCGCATACGAGGAGCGTCGCACCCCCCAGTCGGTGTATTGCTTCAGCGAGAAGGCCAGGATTACCAGTGCGCGTGATCTCATCCCGCAGAAAACCTACGTTCTGGCCAGCGGGTACAAGAACGACACCTTCGCGCCGGTTGCCGACAAGCTGCGCAAGACACCGGGTTGGCGAGTGGAGGAAATGCCTTATACGCACGACATGATGCACGTGGCGCCCAATGAGACTGCAGCCATGATTGAATCCGCCTTGCCCTGACCATGCAGGTCAAGCCGCTGCATCCGTTGTTGGGTGCCGAGATCATCGGCCTCGATACCGCCGCGCCAATAACAGCGCAGACAGTTGAAGCCGTTGAGCGTGCCATGGCCGAGTACGCCGTCTGCGTCATCCGCAATGCCAGCCTCAGCGACGCCGACCACATCCGTTTTACACGGGCTTTCGGTCCGCTGGAGCTGCCGCCGGGCGGGCGAGGGCGCATAGCACCCGAGCTCTACGACATCAGTAACCTTGATGCCAAGGGCGAGATCATGCCGCATGATCCCAATGCCAAGGCCCAACCCATCGACTTCGAGCGTTTCCACACAGACAGTCCCTTCAATTCGCTGCCCACCAAGTGGTCATTCCTGCTGGGCCATGTGGTGCCGCCCGAGGGCGCCGACACCCTGTTCGCTGATACCCGCGCCGCATATGACGACCTTGCGCCGGACATGAAGCAACGCATTGAAGGCCTCGTCGTGGAGCACGATATGTTTCGCGCTCTCGAGCGTACCGGCGTCACCTTCGGCGATGCAGGCATGCGCAAGATGTTCCCGACCATGCGGCATCCGCTGCTTCGCGATTCAGCCAGCGGTCGCAAGACGCTTTATCTGGGTTGGCACGCCGTAGGCATCGTAGGCTGGCAGGAGTCCGAGGCGCACAAGCTGCTGGATGGGCTGTTCAACACAGCGGTGCAGGACAAATACATATTCGCGCACAAATGGCAGCAGGGCGACATGGTCATCTGGGACAACCGCTGCACCATGCACAGTGCCACTGCCTTCGAACGCTATCGCTACAAACGCGACTGCCGGCGCACGACCAACAATGAATACGGTCCTGAGCGCTCGGCCATAGAGGGCATGGGCGCACCTCCTGGCAAGGGCTGAGTTGCGGATGAACGAGCCGGAGATCACCCCGCGAAAGGTGCTCATTGCGGTTACCTGCCTGGTCTGCTCGGCCTTCGTGCCCTTTGTGCAGGCCACGATCGGTCCGATGATGATGCTGCCGATGATCAATGAGTTCGGCTGGACGCGCACCCAGTACGCCTTCGCCACTACCTTCCTGTTCGTGTTCGGTTCAATCACCGTACTCATCTTCGGACGAATGGCGGACCGGTTTGGCCCACGTACCATACTGCTGCTGGGCGCCATCTGCGGCGGGGCGACAATGCTGCTGCTGTCGCAGCAGAACGCGCAACTGTGGCGGCTGTACCTGGCGTTCGGCTTGCTGGGCGCCTTCGGTTCAACTGGCCTGGGGTACACGAAGATTATTGGCACGCTGTTCGCGCGCCACCGCGGCAAGGCCCTGGCCATTTTCGGGGCCGAATCCACCATCGCGCTGGGCACACTCCCGCTGCTTACCAATACCCTCAACGTCAACCTGGGTTGGCGCGGCACCTACCTGGTCTACGCCGTCATCATGTTCGTGCTGACACCGGTCCTCTTCTTCGTGATCCGCGGTCCGGGGCTGAGTGACGCGGCGCGGACGAAGTCACTGCAAGCTGCACCAGTGGCCTCGGCACCACTGACTTTGCTGGAAGGCCTGACGCCGCCGCAGATCCGGCGGGATCGGGCATTCTGGCTGGTCGTGCTGACCGCAATGCTGGGCTCTGGTTTGAATGTCGGCCTGACTGCCCACATCATTGCCGCCATCACCGACAAGGGCTTCACCCAGACCGTGGCAGCTCAAGTGCTTTCTGCCGCAACGCTGGTGGGCCTGGTCGGGACGCTGGCGGTCGGGTTTGCCATGGATTATTTCCGCACGGCAAGGTTCATGTCGGTCGTAGGCCTGCTCTCGGCTATTGGCGCATTCCTGTTTGCGATGGCCAGCGCGACTGTAGGCGGGCTGCCCCTGTTAATCGGGGGCCTGGCCATACAGCGGACGGCCATGGCGGCAATGCCTGCGGCTACTAATTACATGCAGACCCGTTTCGTGGGCATGCGGTCTTTTGGTGAGGCCTTCGCCATGCAGGTCGTGGTTGTGGGCATTGCCATGGGCATTACGCCGCCGCTGTTCGGCATGATCTACGAGAAGTATGGCTCGTATGCGCCCGTGTACTGGATCGTGGTCGGCGGGGCGGCGGTTGGCGCCGTGGTCTACCTGCTGCTTGGGCCTTACCGCTACGCCGCGAAAACCAGCGGTCCGCGCCTGGCCTAGGTTTCTGGAAGCGGCGCGAAGCTTCCAAATCGGCGGTCGAAATACAACAGGGGTTCGCCGTCGCGCGTACGCGCTGCTTCTACCAGGCCGACCACGATGGCGTGATCACCGCTGATGAAGATCTGGCTGGTGGCGCATTCGATCTGCGCCAGCGAGTCGGCGACCAGTGGCACATCCAGAACCTGGCCTGCTTCAAACTGCGTGCCTGAAATCTTGTCGTGACCTTTCACCGCGAACCGCGCGGCGACGCAAGCCTGGCTACTGCCGAGAACACTCACGCCGAAGTGCTTGCACGACACGATGGCCGGATAGCTGTTGGCATTGTGCTGGATGGCAAACATGACCAGCGGTGGATCAAAGGAAAGCGTCACGAAGGAAGAAACAGTGAGTCCCACGACGGCGTTGGAGTTGCGCTCGCGCGCATTGACTACGGCCACTGCGCCGGCCAGCGCACGACCGATCTTTCTGTAGTCTTCTCCGGAGATGGGCATTTTGGTGATCCTGCCTGCGCCGTCTGCCAGCCGCAATGTCTGGCGTCACGGATTTATATGGGTCGCTGCACGCTCATTTCGAGCATGCAGGACGCCGACTCCTGCCTTGCCCATGCCAGCGCCGAGATATCACCTTGCGGCATCCGGTCCAGAAGGCGGCGGACCAGCTGAAAGTAGCTGGCTTGCGCGGCGGCCGGCAGGCGCTCGGCCAGAGACGCGCGGAATCGCGCTTCGTAGGCTGCAAGACAACGCGAGAAAAGATCGATGACCGGGGAGTCGGCGAGGCGCGATACCAGATGCACCAGGCCGAGCAGGTCGCAGCGATCAATGCTGTCGCCATCCCCCAGTCGCAGCAGCGCGCTCTCCAGCTGTCGGCGCTGCTCCGCGCTGGCGCGGCTCACGGCCAGCGCAGGCACGTGGGCGTTGATCCTGATGAGAATGGTGCCCGCAGCCATCGGATCGAGCTGCTCGCCGATGAGATAGGCCAGCATCAGGCGAATGCTTCCCGCCGTGCGTCGATCGCGGATGATCAATCCATTGCCACGGCCGCGCCGGCATTCGACCAGGCCGCTATCCTGCAGCAGGCGGATGGCCTGCCGCAATGTAAGGCGGCTGACGCCGAAGCGTTCGCACAGGTCCCACTCCGAGCCCAGCCGCGTGCCCGCCGCGTTGGCGTGCTGAATGTCGGCCGCAAGTGAACGGGCGATGAAAGTAACCCGCGTACTGGCCGATGCCGCCAGTTGCGACACGTCACCGATTTGGGTAGTGAGGCCGCAGTCGCGAATCCCTGATTCCAGGCCCTGCAGGCAGTGGATCATCAAAGCGGAGACCGGATCGTCGGAACCGCCCTGCGAGACGAATTTCCGCGCATCGCAGGCGTCCTGAATCTGGTGGGGCGTGATGCCACTGGAAAGGAAGTGATCGGCCAAGGTCGCGCCAATGGTCTCTGGCCGCGGGCGCGACAGGATGAAACCGCCGCAAGGTCCTGGCCTCAGGCGGCCGAGTCCACGGCGCTCCAGCAGGCCCACCGCTTCGCGTACAGCAGACCGGCCTACGCGGTAGCGCTCCGAAAGCTCTCGCAGTGAGCCCAGGCTGGCGCCCGGCGTGAATCCCAGGCCCGCGATGTCATCCTCCATGCGCCGCGCCAGCTTTTCTGTCAGCTGCCCCTTGGGTTCGCCGTCGCATGTGGATGCTACGTAAATTCGCTCTGCCGTATTCATTCCCACTACCTGGCGTGCGCAATCGAAGGCACTATTTTTTTGTGGCTCACCCCGCAAAATCGATCATAGCGTCAAATGGCCCGGGGGGCGGAATGGCTGGTGCACATATCGATACCTTCATCCGCTATTCAGACCGCAGCGCGGAAGGTGGATTCATCCGTGCCAATGGCGACTACTCCTTCGGCATGGAGGATCATCCTGCCCGGGTCCACAACGCGCGCCTCGAGGCCATTGAGTTCGCCAGCAATGGCTTTACCCTGCTCAAACACACCACAGACGTGGACTTCGCCGACGCCGCAGACGTCAAGAGCCGCTACTACCCCGAGGCCTGCCAGCTGGTTCAGTCGCTGACCGGTGCCAGCGAGGTCTTCGCGTTCCTGGGAATTTTGCGCGGCGGTGATGAAAATCTCGGTGGCGGACCGGCCCTCAGCGCTCACGTGGATTTCAACGAAGCGAGTCTGCGTGGCTGGGTGCAGCGGTTGGCCCCCGATCGCGCCGAGCAGCTGGCCAACAAGCGGCTCATGAACGTCAATGTCTGGAGAGGGGTTCGCCCCGTGCTCTGCAGTCCGCTGGCAGTGTGCGATGCGCGCAGCGTTGAGAAAGGCGACTTCATGCTGGTGCGCCTGGGCGAAGCGCCGCCGCCGCCGGGGCCCGTGCCGGGCGGGCTCAACGTGGCGTACAACCCGAATCATCACTGGTATTACTACCCGGATATGCAACCCGATGAAGCCATCGCGTTCCGCCTGTTCGATACGGCCAACAAGGATTGGCACATGACACCCCACACCGCCATCGTTGATCCAACGGCAGCTCCCGATGCGCCCAAGCGCATGAGCTACGAGTTGCGCACGCTGGCCGTCTTCAATTGATCCAGTTCGACTGATCCATTTGCCTGCGCGGAGACCAAAACATGTCGAATCTTCTGTTTGCCGCCTTTGTCCATCGGGCAGATGCCTGGGATCACGCCCGTTCGCCGATGGAGCAACCGGGTTTTCCAGACCATGCGAAGTTCGTTGCTGAACTGGAGGCCTCGGGTTTCATTGCAATGGCTGGTCTCATGCAGCCCAGCAACGACGTGCTGTTCATCTTCCGCGCCGCCAGCGAAGCGGAAGTGAGGCAACGCATGGCCCAGGATCCCTGGCAGAAGGACGGACATGCACGGCTCGGCCGTGTCGAAGAGGTCCAGTTTCGTATCGGCGCACCGGGAGGTTGAGATGCAGGTTTTCGTATTCGACTGGATGGCCTACGGGCAAAGCGTTGACAAGTTCCGGGTCAATGGCGAGATGCCCAAACTCGGCCGCAAGCAATTTGATCCGCAGGTGGCGGTGGAGACCTATCGCAATCACCTTGCGGCGTGGGTGGAGATGGAAAAACAGGGCTTCGATGGGATTGCCATCAACGAGCACCATTCCACCCCGTTTGGACTCAACAATTCGCCCAACCTGATCGCCGCGGCCATCTCGCAGCTCACGACAAAGCTCAAAATCCTGCTCTATGCCAACCTGTTGCCGTTGCACGACCCATTGCGGCTGGCAGAAGAATTGGCAATGCTGGATTGCCTCTCCAACGGGCGCCTTATCGCGGGTGTCGCGCGCGGCGCTCCACGTGAATACAAGATTTTCAACGTGCCCATGTCCGAGAGCCGCGGACGCTTCGAGGAAGCCTTCGAAGTAATGCGCCGTGCCTGGATGGAAGAGAGCTTTTCGTTCGCCGGGAAGTTCTACAACTACAACGACGTCTCAATCTGGCCGAGGCCAGTTCAAACGCCGCATCCTCCGATCTGGGTGCCGGTCACGGGCTCGAAAGAGACCGTGGAGTGGGCAGCCAAGCACGACGTTGTCATCACGCCGGGGGTCTTTGCCGGGCCCATGCGCGAGGACAGCATCCGGTACTATGCCAGTTGCATGAGCCAGTACGGCCGCACCGTCACCCCGAAACACATCAGCATCATGGTCGACTGCTATGTGGCCGATTCCAAGGCGCAGGCTGTTGAGGAGTACGGGCCCTATCTGATGTACCTCTTCAACACGTTGCTGCCGTACGGGCAGGTGTACCAGAAAGATACCAAGGGGTATTACAGTTCAACTGCATTCGAACATCTGCGGCAGGGAACGAAAGGCACGCTGGCTGAGGATGCCACCATCTTCAACGCCTGGACCATGGAGACCGTGCGTGCGGCCGCTGAGCACATGCCGATTGGCACAGCCGACGAGATCGTTGAGCGCATCATCGCCGAGTGCAATGCTGCCGGCGCAGGATCAGTGCTGCTGGTGTGCAACCGCGCGCACCTGCCACAAGAGTTGTTCCTCAACCAGGTCAGGCGTATCGGCCGCGAAGTTCTGCCGCGCCTGCAGGCGCACAACGTGACTGTGGTGCCCCATGCTATTGACGCTGCAGTGGCTTGAAGAAGATGAGACTATTGATGGGCCTGCGGGCTGGGTTACAAACCGGGGGAAAGTAGATATGCGCTGTAATCCGATAATTTTCATTGCCGCAACGGCAATGCTGTCTGTCGCCAGCCTGGTTGGCGCAGCGGACTCTTCCATAAAGGAAGACTTCAAGCCATCTACGGTGAATCAACCCGGTCAGGCGTACCCACAGGTCAACTCCCAGGGCTACGCGCGATTCCGGGTGCTGGCACCTGATGCTAAAGCTGTTTCCGTGAGCCTGGGGCTGGGCGGCAGTGGCGGCACGCCCCTGACAAAGGGCGAAGACGGCGCGTGGATGGGCACCACCGCCGGTCCCCTCGATGAGGGGTTCCACTACTACCATCTGGGTGTGGATGGCGGAACCTTCAACGATCCGGGCACGCTCAATTTCTACGGATCTATCCGCTGGGAGAGCGGCATCGAGATTCCTGCGCACGACCAGGATTTCTATGCGCTCAAGCAAGTGCCGCATGGTCGCGTGCAGCAGGTCCTGTTTCCCTCCCCGAGCACCGGCAGCGTGCGCCGTGCCTTCGTCTATACGCCACCCGACTACGAAAAGAATAGCGGCAAGCGCTACCCCGTGCTCTATCTGCAGCATGGCTGGGGTGAGGATGAAACGGCGTGGAGCAACCAAGGCCATGCCAACCTCATCATGGACAACCTGCTGGCCGATGGCAAAACCAAACCTTTTCTCATCGTCATGACCTATGGCATGACCAACGACGTCAAGATCGGTGGGCTCGCCAACTTCGACGTGAACCACTTCCAGCGCGTGCTGGTGGATGAGCTGGTGCCGTACATCGATGCCAATTTCCGTACCCAGGCGGACCTCAAGCACCGCGCCCTGGCCGGACTGTCCATGGGAGGCATGGAAACCCGCTGGATCACGCTCAAGAAAGTCGACGTGTTCTCGCACATTGGTCTGTTCAGCGGCGGCACGATATCGCCGGAAGACGTGGCCGGTGCGCCCGGCTTCAAGGACAAGGTGCGGCTCGTATTCGTAAGCTTTGGCAGCCGCGAACTAGGCGGCAAGGGTCCAATGGGCGGCGGCAATCCCCGTGAGACTACCGAAGCACTGCAAAAAGCCGGCGTACACAGCGTGTTCTACGTATCGCCCAACACTGCTCACGAGTTCCTGACGTGGCGCCGCAGTCTGCAGGAGTTTGCGCCGCTGCTGTTTCACGATTGAATGTAAACTAGCCGGATGACATTGCAAGGAACGAGCCTCATCGCCAACTCACGGGGCCTGGCGACCGCACGCAGATTTCGGGCCATGAATCCGACCACGGGCGCTGCGCTTGAGCCGGAATTCCACGAGGCGTCCGATGCGGAAGCCGCACAGGCCATGCAGGCAGCAGCGGCAGCCTTTGCCGACTATCGCCAACGCTCGCCGCAGGAGCGCGCGCTTTTTCTCGAACGCATCGCCGAGGGCATCGAGGCACTGGGCGATGCGTTGATCGAGCGTGCCAACGCCGAGACTGCACTGCCGGTAGGGCGACTCACGGGGGAGCGCGCGAGGACCTGTAGTCAGCTGCGCCTTTTCGCTGAGGTCGTGCGCGAAGGTTCCTGGGTCGACGCGCGCATCGACACTGCGCTGCCAGATCGCCAACCGCAGCCGCGCCCTGATATCCGCCGCATGCTCAAAGGCGTTGGACCGGTGGTCGTGTTCGGTTCCAGCAACTTCCCGTTGGCGTTCTCCACCGCCGGAGGTGATACGGCGGCGGCATTTGCCGCGGGGTGTCCGGTGATCGTGAAAGCCCATCGGGCCCATCCCGGCACTGCGGAACTGGTGGGCGGTGCCATTGCGCGTGCGGCCGCAGAGTGCGGCCTTCCAGCCGGCGTGTTTTCCATGCTTCACGGCAGTGGCGCCACCATCGGCGTGGCCATGGTCCGGCATCCCGCAGCGGCAGCAGTGGGCTTCACGGGTTCACGCGCGGCCGGCCGCGCTCTGTTCGATGCGGCCGCGGCGCGCGAGTGTCCGATTCCCGTATTCGCGGAGATGAGCAGTTTGAACCCACTGTTCCTGCTGCCAGGGGCGCTTGCGGAGCGAGGCGACGCGATTGCACAGGGTTTGTTCACCTCGTTCACGCTAGGCGTCGGACAGTTCTGCACCAAGCCCGGATTGATATTCGCGGTGAAAGGTGCGGCCATGGACCGTTTTGTCGCAACACTTGCAGGGTTGGTCGAGGGCGCTCCAGCCGGCACCATGCTGACAGCGGAAATTCGTGCTGCGTTTGAAGCGGAACGCGCGCATGTGCTGGCAGTGGATGGAGTGCGCCGTGTGGCGACCTCCGTAGCTGCGGTGGATTTGAGCAAGACGCAGACCATTCCCAGCATCGCGCTGACTGACGCCAGTCACTTTCTGGCGACACCCGAGCTGGCCACCGAGGCGTTCGGTCCCTTCGCGCTGGTGATTCTCGTCGATAGCCTGGCGGAGATGGTGGACTGTGCGCGCGCACTGGAAGGCCAGCTCACCGCTACACTGCATGCCACCGCAGCCGATCTTGCGCAGGCGGGGCCGCTGCTGCAGGAAGTTGAGCGCTGCGCGGGCCGTCTCATCATCAATGGTTTTTCCACTGGCGTGGAAGTATCTCCGGCCATGAATCATGGTGGGCCCTATCCGGCGACCACAGACGTGCGCTACACCTCGGTGGGCACTGCCGCCATGTTGCGTTTCGCGCGACCCCATTGCTACCAGGGATATCCCGATGCATTGCTGCCACCACAGCTTCGCAACGCCAATCCACTGGGTATCCAGCGGCTGATCGACAACAGGCTGACTCGCGAGGCGCTCTGAGCGTGGAATGCGCGTGGCCGGTGGCGGCAGTGCTGGGTGAGGGGCCGATGTGGTCGCCTGATGGCACGTTGTGGTTCGTGGACATCAAGGGTCAACGGATCCACGCATTCGAGGAAGCCAGTGGCGCTACGCGAAGCTTCACGACACCTGAATACGCTGCTTTCGTTTTCCGCGATGCGCGCGGTGGCCTGATCTGCGGTCTGCGCTCCGGCCTGCACAGGTTCGATCCGGCGACCGGGCAATTCTCAAGGGTTGCGACAGTGGATGCTGCGCATCCGTCAAACCGTTTGAATGATGGCTTTGTGGATGCGCAGGGCCGCCTGTGGTTCGGCACCATGGACAACGAGGAGCGCGCGTCGAGCGGATCCCTGTATCGATTCGCGCGAGATCGCCTGGAACGGATGGACGGCGGATACGTGATTACCAATGGTCCGGCCATGAGTCCGGATGGCAAGGTGCTCTACCACGTGGATACGCAGCAGTGCTGTGTCCATGCGTTCGATGTCGATACGCGCGGTGCGCTGTCCGGCAAGCGGTTGTTTCTGCAGCTGACCGAGCCGGACGTATATCCGGATGGTCCGGCGGTGGATGGCGCAGGAAACGTGTGGGTGGCCATGTTCGGTGGCTGGGCAGTGCGGTGCTACTCGCCGCAGGGAGATTTCATTCGCAGTATCGACCTGCCGGTCTCGCAGTGCACCAAGGCTGCGTTCGGCGGACCGGACCTCCGGACGCTTTACATCACCACCGCAACCGTCGGGCTGTCGGATGCGCAGCTGGCGCGCCAGCCATTGGCCGGCGGCCTGTTTCGCGCCCGCGTCGACATTGCGGGACTGGTCGCCAATGAGTTCGCAGGATAGCTGCGCCAGAGGCCGCCTCAGAAATGGCTTATTTGGTATTCGATTCGCGCGTGATATTCCTGTCCCGGGCGAAGAAACGACGTGGGAAAGTTTGCGTGGTTGGGTGAATCGGGCAGGCCCTGCGGTTCCAGCACCAGCCCGCTGCCAAGTTGCGGATGCGACCGCGACAGGAACTGTCCGTTGTAGAACTGCAGACCAGGACTGCTGCTGCTCACCTTCACAGTGACTTCCCCTTGCGGCGAACGCAGCTCGCAGTGGCAGTCGGCATCCTTGTCCAGCACCCAGCAGTGATCGTAGCCGCTACCTGTGGTCAGTTGCGGATGAGAATGCACAGATGGTGATCCGATGCTCCGCCCTTGGCGGAAATCGAAGGGTGTATCCGTGACGCTCAGGATCTGCCCAGTCGGAATCAGTCCGGGACCCACTGGCAAATAACGCGAGGCCGGGATGCGCAGCCAGTGCGCCGTAGCAGCGCCGCCTCCCAGATTGAAATACGGGTGATACGTGAGATTCACAGGAGTGGGCGCGTCAGTGACCGCGACTATGTCGACGCATAGGGTGTCGGGCTGGACCACCATCGTCATTGAGAGATCGAGATTGCCGGGGTAGCCTTCCTCACCAGCCGGCGAGCGGAGTCCGAGCCGCAGGCGGGTATCCGTCGGCGCCTCCAGCAATTGCCAGAGCCGCTTCCCCACGCCGACCGCTCCACCATGCAGGTGATTGCCGTTCTCGTTGCAGGTGAGCTGATGGAGCTGACCGTCGATGGCAAATCGTCCCCCAGCAATGCGATTTGCAAAGCGTCCCACCACCGGACCCACGTAGGCCGCGTCGTGCAAGTATCGATCGAGGCTGGGCAGGGCAAGCACCAGTGCACGACGCCGACCATTCACCGGGATGCTCAGCTCGTGCAGGATCGCGCCATAGGTCAGTACTTCGACCCGCAGACCCTCCGGTCCTCCCAGCGTGATGGCGTCCACGCGTCGACCATCGGGCAGGTCGCCGAAATGGCGGATGGGCATGGCCGTGCTAGTGGGAGTCGCGCGTGACGGCGTCGCCGCTGCCGCCTACGAGGAAGTCGAGGTCAGCGCCAAGATGTGCCTGTTGCACGTGGTCCACGTACAGCTTCGCCCAGCCGCGTGCCGGCGCGGGCGGTGCCCGCCAGTCGCAGCGGCGGCGCGCCAGCTCCTCCGCTGGAACGTCGAGATGCAGCCGTCGCGCTGGCACATCCAACTCGATGAAGTCACCCTCCCGCACCAGTGCCAGCGGACCACCCGCTGCCGCTTCGGGGGAGACATGCAACACCACCGTGCCGTAGGCGGTACCGCTCATGCGCGCATCGGAGATCCGCACCAGATCAGTGATGCCACGGCGCAGCAATTTGGGCGGCAGCGGCATGTTGCCCACCTCGGGCATGCCCGGATAACCGCGCGGCCCGCAACCCTTGAGCACCATCACGCAGGTTTCGTCGATATCGAGCGCCTCGTTGTCGATGCGGGCCTTGAAATCCTCGATGCTCTCGAACACCACCGCGCGGCCACGATGCCGCAGCAGCAGCGGCGAGGCGGCCGAGGGCTTGATGATTGCGCCGTGGGGCGCCAGGTTGCCCTGCAGCACTGCGATTCCCGCATCCGCCTTTAATGGATCTGTCAGCGGGCGGATCACGTCGCGATTCCAGCACGGTGCATCGGCGATGTTCTCTCCCAGAGTGTGGCCATTGACGGTGAGCGCGTCGAGTTCCAGGTGCGGCGCAATCTCGCGCAGCACCGCGGGCAATCCACCCGCGTAGTAGAAATCCTCCATCAAGTACTGCCCTGAGGGCTTCAGATTGACCAGGCAGGGCAGCTTCGAGCCGATGCGATCCCAGTCCTCGAGCGTGAGCGGCACCCCGAGGCGACCAGCCAGGGCGAGCAGGTGTATCACCGCGTTGGTGGAGCCGCCAATGGCGGCGTTGGCGCAGATGGCGTTCGCGAAGGCCGAGCGTGTCAGGATCTTCGACATGGTCAGGTCTTCTCGCACCATTTCGACAATGCGCCGGCCGGACAGATGCGCCAAACGCATGCGGCGTGAATCCACCGCGGGTATGGCGGCATTTTCCGGCAGCGACATGCCCATCGCTTCTACCAGACTGGCCATGGTCGATGCGGTGCCCATGGTCATGCAGGTGCCTCGCGAGCGCTGCATGCAGGCCTCGGCCTCGGTGAATTCGGTCTGACTCAAGGTGCCAGCACGTACCATCTCGGACATCTCAATGACGCCGGTACCTGAGCCGATGGGCTTGCCGCGCCAGTTGCCTGACAGTGAGGGGCCACCTGACACACCGATGGCGGGCAAGTTCACGCTGGCCGCACCCATCAGCAGCGACGGCGTGGTCTTGTCGCAACCCATGAGCAGCACCACCCCATCGAGGGGATTGGCACGAATTGATTCCTCCACATCCATGCTGGCGAGGTTGCGGAACAACATGGCCGTGGGCCGCATCTGGGTTTCACCCAGTGACATCACGGGGAATTCCAGCGGAAAGCCGCCGGCCTCATAGACGCCGTGCTTGACGTGCTCAGCCAGCTCGCGGAAGGAACTGTTGCAGGGCGTGAGTTCGGACCATGTGTTGCAGATTCCGATCACGGGCCGGCCGTCGAACAGGTCGGCCGGCGTTCCCAGCCCCTTGAGCCAGCTGCGGTAATAGAATCCCTGTTTGCCGCCGAGTCCGAACCATTGGCGGCTGCGCCGGGTGCCCTTGGGGGAGTTGCTCATGGAGAATCAGGCTTCCTTAATATAGTGATCTAGAGCTGCTCGCGGGCCAGCTTCGTTAAACGGTAACAGGCGGGCTTGGGATTCATCTGGCGATCGAACAGCAGCGGATAGTTGGTGCGGCCCCGCACTGGAAAATCGTTCTTCCACGAAATGCCGTCATGCAGACCCCAGAAGGTTACGCGCTCCACGCTGCGGCGGTAGCGCAGCAGTATGCGGAACAGTTCCTCGTACCGATCCGCGAGCTTCTCCTGCATCGAATCAGGCAGGCCCTGAGGCCAGGGATCAATTTCGCGTGAATACGCAGAACGACTGGACACATCGGCCTGGGCCGCCCCGACCTGAGGCAGCACGTCCACATCCAGTTCGGTGATGTGCACCTTGAGTCCCATGGATGCGTAGGTCGCGATGCTGCGTTCCCACTCGGCCAGGTCCGGGTAGTTGAGGCCGACATGACTCTGCAGGCCCACTGCGCTGACCGGCACACCGCGGTCGAGGTAGCCCCGCAGCACGTCCACCAGAAAGGCGCGCTTGCGCGGATTGTGCATGTTGTAGTCGTTGTACAGCAGCTGTGCCCGGGAGTCCGCCGCATGCGCGAAGCGGAAGGCCTGCTCCATGTAGTCGTCGCCGATGATTTCGTGCCATCGCGAGCGGCGCCAGCCATTGCCCTCATCCACGGCTTCATTCACCACATCCCAGGCCCAGACGCGCCCCTTGTAGCGGCCAACCAGCGTGTCGATGTGCTCCTGCATCCGGGCCAGCAGTACATTGCGCGTCAGCGGTCGGCCCGCTGCATCGACGAACACGTTGGAGGGAATCTGCGAGTGCCACACCAACGTATGTCCCACCAGGGCCATCCGGTTTCGACCGGCCAGATCGGCAAGTCGGTCAGCACGCTCCCATTGCCAGTTCACTCCGTCGGGACGGATTACGCCCCACTTCATGGCGTTCTCACCGGTGACAGAATTGAATTCGCGTCTGATCAGGTCCAGCTGCGGTTCATCCTCCTGCTCCAGCGCCTGATTGCTGACGGCGACGCCCATGAAGAATGCCTTGCCGAAAGCC
Source organism: Pseudomonadota bacterium (assembly GCA_039932715.1). Lineage (GTDB taxonomy): Bacteria > Pseudomonadota > Gammaproteobacteria > Steroidobacterales > Steroidobacteraceae > ZC4RG30. The sequence goes on from JBDTPN010000014.1 coordinate 51,441, forward strand.
CGCGCCAGTCCTGGGGCATGGGTTTGTGTGGCCGGGATGTGGTCCGACAGTGCAAGGCTGCCGACGGTGGTCGTGAACCGGCCGAGAAAGGAGCGCCGGTCGCGCGATTGCGGTGAGCAGGCGCCTGGCGCTTCCTGGACTGCCGTCATCGCTGGCTTCAGGGCGAGAGGGTGAAGACGCTGACGGATTTGGGCGGAAGCGTTGCATGCAGTCGACCTGCATTCAACTCGGCCATCAAGGGTCTTGGTGCCACCGTGTCCGGGGCCTCGAATGTGTTGACGCTGTCCACATGCTCTGCGGTGAGAGTCTGGCCGGATACCGATTTCACCGCAGCTGCCACGATGTTCACGTCGATGGTTGCCGGATTCGCAGGATCCAGATTGGTGACGGACAGCAGCAGGCGGCCCGCAGCGTCTCTGGCGGCAATGGCATCCAGGCGGGGCAGATGGATCGAATCATGTGACCAGGTACCTGCATCAAAGTGCAGTGGCAGAAAGGTGGCATCCTGAAACGGCACGTACATCCGGAAGACGTGATAGGTGGGCGTAAGCAGCATCTTCTCGTTGTCCGTGAGGACCATGGCCTGCAGCACGTTGATCATCTGGGCGATGTTTGCCATGCGCACCCGCTGCGCATGCCGGGCGAAGATGTTGAGGTTCAGGGCGGCCAGCACTGCATCGCGCAGGCTGTTCTGCTGCACCAGGAAGCCAGGATTGCTTCCCGTGGCTGGCGCATACCAGGCGCCCCATTCGTCCACCGCCAGCGCCAGCTTTCGCTGCGGGTCGTAGCGATCCATGATGGTCTCGTGCTGGACGATGAGGTCATCCATCTGCAACGTTGCATGCAGGATCTCGGCATATTCCTTCTCGCCGAAGCCCGTGGCCGCATGCTTCTTGTCCCAGTCGATCACCGTGTAGTGATGCAGCGAGATGCCATCGATGTCCCAGCTCCACTTGCGGTTCTTCCAGGCCTTCATCACCGTCTCGGTCCACTCGGTGAAGCGCGGCTCTGCGCCGCCCGGACCCACTGCGATGCGCATCATCCGGTTGCCGTCCTGCTGCTGCTGCGGATGGAAATTGCGCGCGAAGCGACTGTAGATTTTCATTTGACTGGCGTAGTACTCCGGCGTCATGTTGCCGCCGCAGTCCCAGCTCTCGTTTCCCAGGCCGATTATCGGAATCTGCCAGGGTTCTGCGTGGCCATTGGCCGCACGCTCCTGCGCCAGTGTGGTCGGCAGCGCACTGGTCATGTATTCCATCCAGTCGGCCGCTTCCTGCGGCGTCCCGGAGCCGATGTTCAAGGAGACGAAGGGGGCGGCGCCAATCTGTTGGACGAAGTCCATGAACTCGTGCGTGCCGAAGGTATTGGGCTCGGTCACGCCGCCCCAATCGGGGTTCAGCGTCACGGCACGCCGCGGGCCAATGCCGCCGCGCCAATGGTAATAGTCGGCGAAGCAACCCCCGGGCCAGCGCACGTTGGGAACCTTGAGGTCGCGCAGTGCCGCCACCACATCGTTGCGGATGCCGCGCGTATTGGGAATGGGAGAGTCAGCTCCGACCCAGAGGCCACCGTAGATGCCGTGACCGAGATGTTCGGCGAACTGGCCGAAAATCTGCCTGCTGATGACGGCTCCGGACTTCGATCCGTCCAGTGTGATTTTGACGCTGTCGGGTGGGCCGGGTTGCGAGCAGGCTGCCAGCAGCAGGCCGGATGCAACCACTGAAGCGAATCGCAGCATTTGACCCCTCCCGTTGACCAGACGCCTGCCGTGCCATGATCCGCCGTGCACTGAAAGGCGAATTCCGCGAGAATCGCGACCCTAAAATGATAGCGGTCCCAATGCCTCTGCGCGAACACCATTTATGAGCCTGGTTATTGGTCTGGATGTGGGTACCCAGAGCGTAAAGCTCGTTGCCTTCGATGCCGATCTGCGGCGGGTCGTGGCCACCCATGCCCAGCCATTGGAGATTCTGGTCGGCGACGATGGCAGCCGGGAACAACGGCCCCAGTGGTGGATCACAGCTGTTCGCGCGTGCTTTGCGCGAATGGATCCGGAGCTGCTGCGCCGCATAATCGCCATCGGCGTCTCCGGTCAGCAACATGGCTTCGTGCCTCTTGATGCAGGCGGCGATGTGCTGGCACCAGCCAAGCTGTGGTGTGATACCAGCACGCAGCAGGAATGTGTGGAAATCATGGCTGCCGCGGGTGGCGCCGACCGGTGCATTGCACTGGCCGGCAATCCTATTCTGGCCGGCTACACGGCATCGAAGCTCCCTTGGACACGGAAGCATCGGCCGCAGGTGTACGCAAAACTGGCCACCATCCTGCTGCCGCACGACTACATCAACTTCTGGTTAACGGGACTGCGCTGGATGGAGCCTGGCGATGCATCCGGCACGGGATGGCTCGACGTGCGCAGTCGCCAGTGGTCCAATCCAATGCTGAAAGCCACCGACCCGGGCCGCGATCTGGGCGTCTGCCTGCCAGGCCTGGCGGCAGCTAATACCTGCTTTCCCATGATGCCGGCCATCGCGGCTGAATTGGGCCTGCTGCCGGGTGTGCGGGTTTCGGCCGGAGGCGGCGACAACATGATGGCCGCGATTGGCACCGGCAATGTGGCGTCCGGCATGCTGACCATGAGTCTGGGCACATCCGGAACGCTGTTCACCTGCTCCGACCATCCCGTGGTCGACGACAAGGGAAGATGGGCCGCGTTCTGCTCATCTTCCGGAGGTTGGCTGCCGCTGATCTGCACGATGAACTGCACGGTGGCTACCGAAAATGTTGCGCGCGCCTTCAACTTCGACAGCCGTGACGGCGATGCTTTTATTGACGACACGCGTCCTGGGGCCGATGGCCTGGGAATGCTCCCGTTCTTCAACGGTGAACGCACGCCGGACCTGCCACGGTCGCGGGCCAGCTTTCACGGTCTCGATGCCGGAAACTTCACATGCGCCAACGCCTACCGTGCAGCCATGGAGGGCGCGACATATGCGCTACGCAATGGATTCGACGCGCTTCGCACAACGGGGCTGGCCTTTACGTCGATACGCCTGACGGGTGGAGGCAGTCGTAGCGCGGCCTGGCGCCAGATGGTCGCGGATGTGTTCGAGCTTCCGGTGGAAGTGCCGCTGGAACAGGAGGGCGCCGCTTTCGGTGCCGCATTGCAGGCACTATGGGTCTGCACCACCTCAGGCTCGCAAGCAGATCTCACTACACTAGTGCGGGAGCACGTGCATCTGGGCGCCGCTCTGGCTACGTTGCCCGATGCTGCGGCAGGTGTTGCATATAGCACCGCGTATGAACGCTTCCTGCATTATCTGCAGATCGAAATCGACCGACAGCAAACCTGATCTTCCCTGAATCAACAGGAATTACAAAATCATGCGCACTCCATTCATCGGCCAGCGCGAATTCTTCCCGGGCATAAGCTGCATCCCCTTCGAAGGCCCTGGCTCCGACAATCCGCTGGCTTTCAAGGTCTACGAGGCGCAACGCAAAGTCGGCGACCGGACCATGGCCGAGCATCTGCGCTTTGCTGTCTGCTACTGGCATACCTTCACAAATGCAGGTCATGATCCCTTCGGTCCCGGCACGCGTCGGTTCCCCTGGGAAGCCGGGTCGCCAATGGCCACCGCGGAAGCCAGGGTGGACGCCGCGTTTGAGTTCTTCACCAAGCTGGGCGTGCCGTACTACTGCTTCCATGACATCGATCTGGCACCTGATGCTGAAGATGTCGCCCAATACGAAGAGAACCTGAAGCATATGGTGCGACTGGCGCGCGAGCGCCAGCAGGCAACAGGGGTGAAACTGCTATGGGGCACGGCTAACCTGTTCTCGCATCCGCGTTACATGAATGGCGCGGCCACCAACCCCGACTTCGCGGTAGTCGCGCGCGCGGCCGTGCAAGTGAAGGCTGCGATCGAGGCCACGGTAGAGCTCGGCGGCGAACATTACGTGTTCTGGGGAGGCCGGGAAGGGTATGCCTCGCTGGTCAACACCGACATGAAGCGCGAACTGGCGCATATGGGTCGGTTCCTGTCGATGGCGCGCGATTACGGTCGCAGCATCGGGTTCAAGGGTAGCTTCTTCATCGAACCCAAGCCCATGGAGCCCATGAAGCACCAGTATGATTTCGACAGCGCCACAGTGGCGGGCTTTCTACGGGAACATGGACTCGATGAGGACTTCAAGCTCAACATCGAGGCGAACCACGCGACGTTGTCGGGCCACACCTTCGAACATGATCTGCAGGTGGCTTCGGACCACGGCCTGCTGGGGAGCATCGATGCCAATCGCGGCAATGCCCAGAACGGCTGGGACACCGACCAATTTCCCCTCGACCTGTATGACACCATTGGCGCGATGATGGTGGTGCTGCGCCAGGGAGGCCTCGTTGGCGGCCTGAATTTCGACGCCAAGGCGCGCCGCGAATCCACGGACATGAAAGATCTGTTCATTGCCCACGTCGGCGGCATGGATGCATTCGCGCGCGGGCTCGAGGTTGCCCATGCACTGCTGAATGCCTCGCCGTGGGAGCAATGGCGCAAGGAGCGGTACGCCAGTTTTGATGCGGTTGCGGGCAGGGATTTCGCCGCAGGCAAGCTCAAGCTTGCCGATCTGGCCGCACTGGCGGCGCGCGGTGGCGAGCCGCGCCAGATCAGCGGTCGCCAGGAGCAGTACGAGAATCTGCTCAACCAGTACCTGCTGGCGAGGTAGACCGCTCCACGTATTCGAAGAATTCGAAATCCGCTGGCTGGCGTCTGCCGCTGATGTCATGGCAGGCCATGCCCACGAACGCGCCGGTAAAGCTCTTGCTGTAACCCCGGCCGGCCTCGTCGGAAATCAGTGAGTAGTCAAGGTCACCTTCACACGCGATCCAGCGGTTTCCGTCCAACGACCAGGAGAAGCGCAGCTTGGCGAAGTCCACGTCGGCGCGCAGCCAGATCGCCTGGCCGCGCGGCACCGGGATATGCCGCGCGGCAGCGGCAGGGTAGGCGAGGTTGAACCGCTCGTCGCCAAGGCAGCTGATTACCGCCAGATGCTTTTCGCCGGAATCGTCACAGGTGATATTGAGATAGTGAAATTTCTGCGCGTTGTAATAGCAGATAAGGCCGGCACACTGCTGCAGCGTGTTGGGCTCGAATTCCAGCCTGGTCGTGACCGTGAAGCAAAAAGCCTGCTGCCGTCGCGCAATCAGTGATTGCCGGAACCACGATCCAAAGGATTCGGCGCCGAAAAGCCGCAGTCGACCCGGCCGTGCCCGCAACGAGAACAAACGCTCGTCCCAGGGATAGCGCAGCCATTGGAAGTCGATTGGCAGTTGCGCAGTATCGAAGCGTGTCATTGCTGGCGCCTGCGGCCAGGGATGTGGCGGCAGATCGGGCGCCGGTGTCTGCAGATCCGGCGTGTTGGTGCCATTGGCCAGCCGCAGCCAGCCGTCGTCGGTCCAGTAGGCCTTCTGTATGGCTGTTTCGCGCCCCAGCGGGCAGCGTTGCTGATCCGAAGCCGAATGCAGCGACAGCGGACGACCGCAAAGATGGACGATGTAGCTCTCGCCATTGTGCGTCTCGACCCAGTCGCCATGGCCGGCGCGCTGCAGCGGCAGTTGCGGTGAATCCTTGGAGGTAACAATGTGCTTGAGCGGATCGACCTCGTAGGGGCCTTCCAGATTGCGTGATCGCGCCATCGTCACCGCATGCGTGTAACCCGTGCCGCCTTCTGCAGTCAGCAGGTAGTAATACCCATTGCGCCTGTACAGGTGCGGCCCCTCGGTGACGCGCAAATCGGTGCCGCGGAAGATGTTGCGCACCGGTCCGACCAGGCGCCGCTGCGCGGGGTCGTATTGCTGCAGCAGGATTCCGTTGAAAGGATGTTGGCCCGGCCGATAGTCCCACTCCATGTTGAGCAGCCATTTTCGGCCGTCATCGTCGTGGAACAGCGAGGCGTCGAAACCGCTGCTGTTGAGGTACACCGGGTCAGACCACTCTCCATCCACGGTTGCACACGTAGTGACGTAGTTGTGCATGTCCTTGAAGCTGCCTTCGTGGCGCTTCACGTCGGTGTAGACCAGCCAGAAAAGACCGTCTGAAAAGGTCAGGCAGGGAGCCCAGATACCACCGGAATCCGGGTTGCCGCGCATGTCCAGCAGCGCCGCGCGATTCAGCGGATGGGAGATCAGGCGCCAGTGGATCAGGTCCCGCGAATGGTGGATCTGCACACCCGGATACCATTCGAAGGTCGACGTGGCGATGTAGAAGTCTTCACCCACGCGCACGATCGAGGGGTCCGGATTGAATCCGGGCAGAATGGGGTTGTTGATCATCCGTGTCATGAAGCTGCGGCCGCGGTGCGATCCTGCCAGCCGCGCGTGAGGCGATAGAACTGCAGACATACCAGCACCAGCAGTGCTGAGACTATCGAACTTCCGGCATAGGCCATCATGATGCCCCCCAGTGCCCGCTCAGTCTGCGCAACATTGGGCTGGTAGCCGAACCAGGCCAGCAGATGGCCAACGAAGAAGCCCCCCAGCGCATTGCCCAGCTTCAGCACGAACAGGTGGCCGCCGCAGAACATGGCCATGGCGCCAGTGCCCATGGTCCGCAAACCGTAATCCACAGTGTCCGGCACCGTTGAAAACAGCATGGGTACGAACATCATGTGGAAGAAATTGGCGGTCATGATGATGAACAGCGCAGCCAGCACGGCGTCGCGAGGAATCAGGAACAGCAGCACATTCATCACTATCAAGCCCACCATCGAGAGCTTCATCACCGATACCTTGCAGCGCGTGCGGCCCAGCCAGTTGGCGCACACCGCACCGCCCACCCCTGCCAGCATTGTCATGCTGAGGAATGCCGAGAGCCGCGACGACGGGCTGCCCATGAACCAGCCCAGCCACGCGGGCAGATGATCCGTGATCAGGTAGTAGTTGACGAAATAGGGCTTGGCGGCACCTTGCATGGCGCCGCGCGTCATCACGATGAGCGTGGTCAGTGCGATGACCAGCCATTGCGAGTTGGTCAACATGGCGATGAGGTCGTCCATCACCTTGCGTTTTGCCTTGCCCGGGTCTGGTGGGATGTGCTCCTTCGTGAGCTTGAAACAAACCAGGAAGCAGGCCACTGCAATAATGGCCATTACAGTCATGGCCAGGGGAAATCCGAGCTGGTAATTTTCGCGTGAGTCGCCACCACCCAGAATCTTTGCCAGCGGAAAAATGGAACTGGTGACCAGGAAGCCGCCCACCATTGCCATCGCGAAACGCCACGTCTGCAGGTTGCCGCGTTCATCGCTGTCGCCGGTCATCACGCCGCCCAGCGCCGAGTAGGGCACGTTGACCGCCGTATAGGCCGTCATCAGTAGTGCATAACTGATGTACGCATAGACCAGCTTGGTTCCCATGTCGACGTCGGGAGTGAAGAAGGCCGCCACTGCCAGTGCGCCGTAGGGTATTGCGATCCACAACATCCAGGGACGGTAGCGGCCATGTCTGGAGCGCGTGCGGTCGGCAATCGCGCCCATGGCCGGATCTGTAACGGCATCGAAGATGCGCACCACGAGCAGCAGTGTTCCGGCTGCCGCAGCTCCTATGCCGTACACATCGGTATAGAAATACAGCAGGATGTTGATGACGGCCTGGTAGACGATATTGCTGGCGGTGTCGCCGAGTCCGAAGCCAAATTTTTCCCTGATGGTCAGGTTCTGTTTCGTCATTTTATTTCTCGTGCGACCCTGGATCAGCATACGGCCTGAAACCTCGGTGCCGCAATCAGCGTTGCCAGCCGGTTATCACCGGGTGAATACTGAGGACCATGAAGATCTTCAATACGACCGCTGGAATCTTTCTGGAACACGACGCCAGGTGGGCGCAGTACACGGGCGCGGACTGGGACGAGGTGCTCAACCGCGACCACCTTCTTCAGCAGCTGATAGAGGTTCATCAAAGCCTGCCGCCACACCCGGCGCCCGCACTCGATGCGATGGGGACTTTACTGCCGCCCATGCAGGGCCAGGAGCTCTGGGCCAGCGGCGTTACCTATCTGCGCAGCAAGGTGGAGCGACAGGAAGAGTCAAAGGAAGCCGGCGGCGGCGATTTCTACCAACGCGTGTACGAAGCAGACCGCCCGGAGCTGTTCTTCAAGGCTACGCGTCATCGCGTGGTCGGTCATGGCGGTAAAGTCAGGATTCGTGCCGATTCCTCGTGGAATGTGCCCGAGCCGGAGCTGACGCTGGTACTCAACCGGCGCGGCAAGATCGTCGGATATACCGTCGGCAACGACATGAGCTCGCGCAGCATCGAAGGAGAGAACCCCCTGTACCTGTCCCAGGCCAAGATCTACGACGGTTGCGCGGCGTTGGGGCCCGGCGTGCTGGTGCGCGAGGATCCACTTCCCTCCGATGCCAATATTGCGCTATCGATACTGCGCGCCAAGCAGATTGTTTTCTCGGGCAGCGTGGCAATAAGCCAGATCACTCGGCGATTCGCGGACCTGGCGCAATACCTGTTCCGCGAATGCAGTTTTCCGCAAGGGGCTCTGCTGTTGACTGGCACCGGCATAGTGCCGCCCGCGCCGTTTACTTTGCAGCAGGGGGATACCATCAGCATCAACATTGATCACGTAGGTTGCCTGATCAACGAGGTAGCCTAGACTCCCATTTTGGGCTCATCGGGGAAGCGCGCATGGCAATGGAAAGGCAATTGGCGGGCGGCGCGCGGCGCCACCAGAATGAGCAGGCCAGCTATCCGCTGCTGTCAGGGCGGCGCGTGTTTGTCACCGGGGGTGGTAGCGGCATCGGCGCGGCCCTGGTCCAGGCCTTTGCCAGCCAGGGAACCCAGGTGGCCTTCGTGGACATAGCGGAAGAACAAAGTCACGAACTGGCCGATGGCTTGCATGCCGCGGGATTTGCGAAACCCTGGTACCGTCCCTGCGATGTGACGGACGTGCCCTCACTGCAGCGGGTAATCGCTGACGCGGCCCGGGAACTGGGCGACTTCCACGTGCTGGTCAACAACGTGGCCAGCGATGATCGCCATGCCTTGCAGGAGGTCACGCCTGAATACTGGGATCGGCGTGTGGCCATTAACCAGCGGCCCGCGTTCTTTGCGATCCAGGCCGTGGTGCCCGGCATGCAGCGTCTGGGCGGCGGGTCGATCATCAACCTGGGATCCACCGGGTGGCAGACCAAGTCAGGCGGATACCCGGTGTATGCCACGGCCAAGTCCGCGATGAATGGACTCACCCGCGGTCTGGCGCGTGAACTGGGCGCGCAGCGCATACGCATCAACGTGGTGTCGCCTGGATGGGTGATGACCGAGCGGCAGATCAGTCTGTGGCTGGACGATGCCGGTGAGGCGGAGCTGGCCCGCAATCAATGTCTGCCAGACAAGGTCTGGCCCGAGGACATCGCCGCCATGGTCCTGTTCCTGGCTTCTGACCAGGCGCGGGCTATCACCGCCCAGGAATTCATCGTGGACGCCGGCTGGCGCTAACGTTTGCATGCCGCGTGGCGGCGATTCGGCTATGGTTGTGCAAACGGGGAAGGCAGGGATAGCGCGATGCGACTGATTCAGCTGGAAGACGAAGCCAGGCAGATCCGCGTCGGTGTGCTCGACGCGGCGGGACATCATGTGCGCCTGCTGGATGGCTTCTCTGGCACGCGGGAGCTGGCATTGCGTGCGATAGATGCCGGCGTATCGCTTGAGCAGCAAGCGGCGGCAACGCCAGGCACAGATAGCCTGAAATACGCAGATCTGCTGCAAGCGGGACGAGTGCGCCCGCCGCTGCTCCATCCTGATCCTGCTCACTGCCTGGTGTCCGGAACGGGCCTGACTCATCTGGGTAGCGCGGCGGCACGCGACGCCATGCATCAGAACCTGCGGCAGCATGCCGAAGTGGGCACGCTGACCGACTCCATGCGCATGTTCCAGTGGGGTGTCGAGGGTGGCAATCCTCTTCCGGGACAGCCAGGCGCACAGCCGGAATGGTTCTACAAGGGGAACGGCAGCATTCTCGCAAATCCCGGAGCGCCGCTGGAGTCACCGGATTTCGCGCTGGATGGCGGCGAAGAACCGGAGCTGGTGGGGCTGTATGTCATTGGCCCCGATGGCACGCCACATCGGCTGGGGTTCTCGATCGGCAACGAATTCTCCGATCACGTAACCGAGCGCGCAAATTATCTATATCTCGCCCACTCGAAGATGCGCGCCTGCGCGGTGGGCCCGGAGCTGCGCACGGGAACTTTGCCGCGCGACCTGCGGGGCACCAGTCGCATCCTGCGAAGTGGTGCCGTGGTGTGGGAAAAACCCTTTCTCACCGGCGAGGCCAACATGTGCCATTCGCTCGAGAACCTGGAATACCACCATTTCAAATATGCCGCGCACCGCCGACCTGGCGATGTGCACCTGCATTTCTTCGGCACCGGCACATTGAGCTTCGCCGACGGCATCAGCGCACAGGCGGGCGACGTTTTCGAAGTTGATCTGCCCGCGCTGGGCGCGCCGTTGCGCAATTCATTGGCAGTGGTGCACGCCGGATTCGCACCCGGCGGCGTACGCATTCTTTGACACAGAGGGGGGAGGATTCAGATGATGAAGCTATCGGCGTGGGTGGGGATGCTATGTGTAGCGGCATTGGCCGGTTGTTCGGGAAGTGGCAAGGACGCTGCAAAGGGAGCCATCTCCGTGGGCTTCAGTCAGGTAGGTGCCGAAAGCGAATGGCGCACGGCCAATACCCGCTCCGTCAAGGAGTCACTGGCCCAACCGGAATTCCAGTTGAAGTTCTCCGATGGTCAGCAAAAGCAGGAAAACCAGATCAAGGCGCTGCGATCCTTCATCGCACAGCACGTGGACGTGATCGCCTTTTCGCCAGTGGTGGAGACGGGCTGGGATACTGTGCTGGCCGAGGCCAAGGCCGCTGGCATTCCGGTAGTACTCACGGACCGCGCAGTGAACGTGCCCGATGATTCGCTTTACGTAACGCTGATCGGTTCGGATTTCGTCGAGGAGGGCCGCCGCGCAGCGCGCTGGCTGGTCGAAGACAGCGCTGGCAAAAGCGGACCCATACGCGTGGTCGAGTTGCAGGGCACAGTGGGTTCGGCGCCGGCCAATGACCGCATGCGGGGTTTCGCCGAAGTCATTGGCCAGGATGCGCGCTTCCAGATCGTGCGCTCGCAAAGCGGCGATTTTACGCGAACCAAGGGCAAGGAAGTGATGGAGGCTTTCCTCAAGGCCGAGACTCGGCAGAAAATTGATGTGCTGTTCGCGCACAACGACGATATGGCCATTGGCGCCATCCAGGCCATCGAGGAAGCTGGACTCAAGCCCGGCGAGGATATCCGCATCGTGTCCATCGATGGCGTGCGCGGCGCGTTCGAGGCAATGAAGGCCGGCAAGCTAAATGCCACGGTGGAGTGCAATCCGATGCTGGGACCACAGCTGGCACAGTTAATCCGTGACGTGCATGCACGCAAACCCGTCCCGAAGCGCGTCGTGGTCGACGAAGGTGTGTTCACACGCGACCAGGCCGCTGCCGAACTGCCCAACCGCAAGTACTGAACCCAAGGCTTTCACAATGAGCGCGGTGGCGCTGCGCGCCGAAGGGCTTAGCAAGCGTTTTGGTGCCACTGTGGCGCTGGACGGCGCGAGCCTGGTGCTGCGCGCCGGTGAGATTCATGCGCTGATGGGGCAGAACGGCGCCGGCAAGTCGACGTTAATCCGGCTGCTCACCGGAGCGCAATCTCCCGATTCCGGAACCATCCAACTGGACGGGCAACTCATCGCGCCCACTACGCCGCTTGAGGCACAGCGCGCGGGCATCAGCACCGTCTACCAGGAAGTGAATCTGTGCCCCAACCTGTCGGTGGCAGAGAACCTTTATGCGGGCCGGTTTCCGCGGCACTGGACCGGGCTGATCGATCACGCGCAGGTTCGAGAGGGTGCAAGGCGACTGCTGGCAGAGCTGCAACTGTACATCGACGTGGATCGACCGCTGGGAAGTTACCCCGTCGCCGTGCAGCAGATGGTGGCCATCGCGCGCGCGCTGGGTGTTTCCGCGCGCGTCCTGATCCTGGATGAGCCTACCTCCAGCCTCGACCAGCACGAAGTGCGCGAGCTGTTCACGGTGATGCGCCGGCTGCGGGAGCGCGGCATGGCCATACTGTTTGTCACGCATTTCCTGGACCAGGTCTATGCGATATCCGACCGCATCACGGTGTTGCGCAATGGCGCACTGGTGGGTGAGTTCGCCACGGCGGGACTGACGCAATCTGCACTGGTGGCGGCGATGGTAGGCCGCGAGGTGGTGGCGGCGGCGCGTGACTCCCGCAATGCGGGAACCGCAGGTGCGCCGCTGCTGGTCGAAGTGCAGGGACTGGGGCGGCGTAATGCGCTTGAAGCGGTGGACCTTCACATCCATGCCGGCGAAGTGCTGGGTCTGGGCGGCCTGCTGGGTTCCGGGCGCACGCAGCTGGCGCGATTGTTATTCGGCCTGGACCGCGCCGACTGCGGACAGGTGCGCGTTGCGGGCGAGCCGGTCGCGTTGCGCCAGCCGTCTGACGCGGTGGCGCAGGGATTTGCGCTGTGCCCCGAGGAACGCAAGACCGAGGGCATCGTCGCCGGTCTGTCGGTGCGCGAGAACATCGTGTTGTCGCTACAGGCGCGCGGGGGCTGGTGGCGGGCGATGACGCTCGACAGACAGCAGTCACTTGCGCGCGAATTAGTCCAGCGGCTTGGCATCAAGGTGGCGGACGTCGAGACGCCAGTGGGTGCACTTTCTGGCGGCAACCAGCAGAAGGTGGTGTTGGCCCGCTGGCTGGCCACGACACCACGGCTGCTGATCCTGGATGAGCCCACCCGCGGCATAGATGTCGCTGCGCGGCAGGAAATCATGGGAGAGATCCTGCGCCTGGCACAGCAGGGGATGGGCGTGCTGTTCATCTCGGCCGAACTCGAAGAACTGACCCGCCTTTGCGATCGCATCGCCGTGCTGCGCGACCGGCGCAAAGCCGGCGAGTTGCTGGCGGGTTGTGACGGACAACAGGTGCTCGACCTGATTGCCGGTGAATCCTGATGCGGCGCCTGTTTGTCCACCCGACGTTCTGGCCGCTGGCGGCGCTGGCATTGCTGCTGATGGCAAATGGCCTTTTCAATCCGGGCTTTCTCGCGCTGCAATGGCGCGGCGGTCATCTGTACGGCAATCTCATCGACATCGCCAACCGCGCCGCGCCACTGGCCCTGGTGTCCATGGGCATGACGCTGGTCATTGCCGTGCGTGGTCTTGATATATCGGTGGGCGCCGTGCTGGCGATTGCCGCCACCATTGCGGCTGCAACGATTACGCATTTGCAGGCCGGCAGTGCACAAGGCAGCCTGCTTCCCCTGTTCGCCGCCATCGGCGCGGCGCTTGTCGCCGCCGCGCTGTGCGGATTGTGGAATGGGTTGCTGGTGGTGAAGGCGGGTATGCAGCCCATTGTTGCCACGCTGATTCTGATGGTGGCGGGACGCGGCCTGGCGCAACTGATCAGCGACGGCCAGATTCTCACCATCTACTACGCACCATATGCCTTTCTCGGCAACGGGTTCTTGCTGGGCCTGCCATTCGCGCTGTATCTGGTGGTCGCGGTATTCATTGCGCTCAAGCTGCTGCTTACGCGCACCGCCCTGGGCCTGTTCATACGCGCCATCGGGGACAATCCACTGGCGGCCCACGTTGCGGGCGTGCGCGCGCACACCATTACCCCGGCGCTGTATGTGTTCTGCGCATGCTGTGCGGGGATGGCGGGCCTGCTCGTGAGCTCGAATGTCGCCAGTGCCGACGCCAACAACGCGGGGCAGCTGCTTGAACTGGACGCCATCCTGGCCGTGAGCCTTGGCGGCAGTGCGCTTACCGGTGGACGCTTTAATCTGTTCGGCAGCCTGGTGGGCGCGTTGATCATCCAGACATTGACCACGACCATCTACAGCATCGGCGTGCCTCCGCAGGTAAACCTGGTGGTAAAGGCGGTGCTGGTGATGCTGGTCCTGTTGCTGCAGTCACCGCAGTTTCGCCAGCAATTGCGCATGCTTGCACCTGCCGCCCGGAGCAGCGCATGAGTTCAGATGCAGCAGTGGTACGCCACACACTGGCGCGGCGCCTCGGGGATCCCGCTGTCCTGTCACTGACCGTGACGGTTTCGCTGTTCGTCGTGCTGTCGCTGGCGGGAGGCATGCGCTTCGACGGCTTCCTCGCGCCACAGGTATTCCTGAATCTGTTCATCGACAATGCCGGGCTGCTGGTGGTGGCAGTGGGCATGACCTTCGTCATCCTCACTGGCGGCATTGACCTCTCTGTGGGCGCGGTAGTGGCATTCACTACGGTGCTGCTTGCAAGCCTGGTACAGCACCACCGCTGGCATCCGCTGGCCGCGATGCTGCTTGCGTTGCTCGTGGGCACGGGCTTCGGCGCTGCCATGGGTTTCACCATTCATCGTTATCGATTGCAGCCCTTCGTGGTCACACTGGCCGGCATGTTCCTTGCCCGGGGCGTGGCAACGCTGATAAGTGTGGATTCAATAGGCATCGACAACTCATTCCAGATGGCGGTGGCGGGACTGCGCATTCCGCTGGGTGGTGGAACATCGCTGTCGGTGGGCGCGGTGACAGCGCTTGCGGTGGTGGTGATTGCCACGCTCGTTTCGCGTTCCACGCCATTCGGACGCACGGTCTGCGCCATCGGTGGCAGCGAGGCATCGGCGTTACTGATGGGGCTGCCGGTTGGTGCAACGCTGGTTCGCGTTTACGCACTCAGTGGTTTCTGCGCAGCGCTGGCGGGAGTCCTGTACACCGTGTACATGCTCAGCGGTTACAGCCTGCATGGTACGGGGTTGGAGCTGGATGCCATTGCTGCAGTGGTTATCGGGGGCACGCTGCTATCGGGCGGTACTGGTCAAGTGCCCGGTACGCTGTTTGGTGTGCTGGTGCTGGGCCTGATCCAGACGCTGATTGTTTTTGATGGCACCTTGAGTTCCTGGTGGACGCGGATCGTGATCGGCGTGCTGCTGCTGTTCTTTTGCCTGATGCAGCGGCTGTTGTTGCGACGGACGTAATTTGATGGCTGCGATCAGGCCAAGCGCGCAGCCTGCCGCTCACGCAGGCCGTAGCGGCGGCAGCCCGCGGCAATCAGCAAGCCGGCGCAGACCATGAATCCGCCCAGCACGCCCACGCCCGCGTCGCGGCTGCCGAACCATCCGGTCAGCAGTCCCAGCAGGTAGGGCCCGACGAACCCGCCGAGATTGCCGAATGAGTTGATCGCGGCGAGTCCGGCGGCCACCCCGGTTCCGGTGAGCAGTGATCCGGGGAAGCTCCAGAACAAGGCGGTGGCGACCAGCGCGCCGGTGGTCGCCACCGATAGCAGCGTCGCCGTTATCAAGGTGCTGTCCGGCCACGCGGCGCTCAACGCCAGGCAAGTGCCACCAATTGCGGCTGCGCAGGAAGCGTGCCAGCGTTTCTCGCCAACGCGTTCCGCGTGCCGCGTAATCAGCACCGACGCCACGGCGCTGCTGAAATAGCAGGCGGCTGTCACCAGCCCAATGGTCAGCACCGACTTGATACCGGTCTCGCGGATGATGGTGGGCAACCAGAAGTTGATGCCGTATACGCCAGTGACTATGCAGAACAATATCGCCGTGAACAGCCACATGGCCGGCGTCGCGAACAGCGCGCGCAGGGAGTGATTGCCTTTGGTGATGGCGTCCTGTGCCAGCCGGTCTTTGAGCATCTGCTTTTCCGCCGGTGCCAGCCAGCGCGCTTCGTCGATGCTGTTGTCCAGATAGAGCAGCACCAGGATGCCCAGCAATACGGCAGGTGCGGCCTCGATGAGAAACAGCCACTGCCAGTCGTGCATGCCATGGGTACCGGCGAACCCGTCCATGATGGCACCGGAGACCGGTGCACCGAACACGAAGGAAAACGGCTGCGCCATCAACAGCAGCGCGATGGCGCGACTCTGCCGGTGCGCGGGATACCAGTAGTTGAGATAGAGCAGCACGCCGGGAAAGAATCCGGCCTCGGCGGCGCCCAGCAGGAAGCGCAGGCCGTAGAACACCGTTTCTACTGAAAGCCCGGTGGCATGCGACACCGGCTCGGTGAATGCCATCGCGGCCGAAATGATGCCCCAGGTCACCATGATGCGTGCGATCCACAGCCGCGCCCCCAGCCTGTTGAGCGCAAGGTTGCTGGGCACTTCGAACAGGAAATAGCCGATGAAAAATATGCCCGCGCCAAAGCCGTAGGCCGCCTCGGAAATGGAGAGATCCGCCAGCATGTGCAACTTGGCGAACCCGACGTTGACCCGGTCCAGGTAGGCCACCAGGTAGCACAGGCCCAGAAACGGCAGCAGCCGCAGCGTCACCTTTGCATAGGTGCGCTCCTCGTTGACGTTCAACGGAACAGCAGCGGTGCTACGTCGCGCAGGTAACCTCGCCAAACGCGCCAGTGGTGTGCACCCTCGGACTCCACGAAGGTGTGCTTGATGCCGGCCTTCTGCAGCGCCTCGTGTGTGGTGCGGGCCCCCGCCATGGCCGTATCCGAGACGCCGCAGGCTATCCAGAGCAGCTTGATCTGCTTGTTGGCTGCGGCGGGATTGGCCGCCATGGCAGCGATGGGATCCGGCCCTGCGGCCGCAGATGCAGGATTGCCCAGCAGGCCCGCACTCATGATGCCCACATAGCTGAAAGTGTCGAGGTGCCCGAGCCCGAACCGCCCCGCCTGCATGCCGCCCATCGAGAAGCCGATGATGGCGCGGTTGTCGTGATTGGCCAGCGTGCGGTATTTGCCGTCAATCAGCGGAATCACATCCTCAAGGATGTCGCGCTCGTAAAGGGCGAAGTCACCGCCGAACGCGCCCGCATTTGCGGGTGGAATGCCGGTGCCGTCACCGTTTACCGAAGCGCCGCCATAACCCAGCGGCATGACGACGATGAAGGGCCTGATGGACTTTGTCGCCAGCAGGTTGTCGAGGATGTCGTTGGCGCGGCCGTAGCGATGCCAGGAATGGTGATCATTGGCGAAGCCGTGCAGAAGGTAAAGCACCGGATAGCGAAGGCGCGGATTGGCGTCATAACCCGGCGGCAGGTAGACATTGAGCTCGCGTACCACATTGTTCGACTTCGACTTGTAAAGCAGGGTGCGGATCTCGCCATGCGCAACGTCCTGCACGTCAAAGAATGCGGGTGTGTCGCCCGGCACGTTCACGATGCTGGTGGTCGTGCTGTTGACGTATCCGATCTTGACTTGTGGATTCACGGGATCCGGCAGCCGCACACCGTCTACGGTGAAGTAGTACACATACTCGTCCGGCTTCAGCGGCCCGACTGTCGTGGTCCAGACGCCGTCTGCGCCGCGGCTCAGTGCAACGTCAGGGCCGAAGTCTCCTGAGACCGTTACCGCTTTCGCTTCGGTGGCCCGCAAGTTGAATGTGACGCGGCCACTTGCGACCAGCGGTGAAGCGATCGCCGCCGCTGGCTGCGCAGACGGTCCTCCCGCACGCATGCCGACTTCCTGTGCGGAAGCCAGCATGACGGTTGATGCGGCGATGATCGAGCATGCCAGGCGAAAAGCTGATCGGCCGGTTGAGGTCTGCTTCATCATGAGTTCATCCTTGTTTGCCTGGTCGGGTTCAGTCAGTGATGGCCTGGTAGACCAGTGTTTCAAATTGCGCCGCCATGCCGGCTCCATCCGGCGTCCCCATTTTCTGGATCATGAAAACGGCGACGAGATCCTCGCTGCGGTCGACAAAGAAATGTGTGCCGGCCGCGCCGGACCAGCCAAAGGTTCCGGCCGACGTCAGGTTGCCGGCCTGTGCGGGGTCCGTCACGACGCGCACTCCGAGCCCGTAGCCTTCGCCGCGCACCGTGCCGCCACCGGCTGCTCCGCGTGCGACGCCCGGTGGCAGGTGGTTTGAATCCATCAGGTCGATGGTCTTGCGCGAAAGCAGGCGCACACCATCCAGTTCACCGGAATGGACCAGCATCTGCGCGAACCTGCCATAGTCGGCCGCGGTGGCGGAGATGCTGAATCCGCCCAGTACATGCGTGGCGGCGCCGGGCGCGTCCAGCGCGCCTGTGGGTTTGAGCTTGCCATCGGCATCCACGCCGTAGATGACGGCGAATTGATCCTTGAGTGCGTCCGGTCGGCCAAACACCATGTGTTTGAGTCCAAGCGGTTGGATGATCCGCTTGCGCACGAACTCATCGAACGGCATGCCGGAAAGCACTTCGACAAGGCGCGCCTGCACGTCGTGCGAGACGGAGTAGATCCACTGGCTTCCAGGTTCATATGCAAGGGGCAGTTTTCCCAGCCGCTGCGTGAGTTCAGCAAGCGTGCCGCCCAGTACGTTGGCATCCCGATAAGCGGTGTCGATGCTCCGTTTGCCGGCCGGGCCGTAGAGGAATCCGGCCGTATGCCGGAACACGTCTTCGATGGTGGGTTGACGGGCGGGATCGCCCAGGATCATTTGCCCGCCATGCCCATCGCCGGTGTACAGCTTCAGGTTGGCGAGTTCAGGCAGGTAACGTGCAAGTGGATCAGAAAGCTGGAACCTGCCTTCTTCATACAGCATCAGCAGCGCGACACTGGTGATCGGCTTGGTCATGGAATAGACGTAAAAGTAGGAGTCCTTCGACATGGGGCGTTTCGCATCGATGTTTGCCATGCCGTAGGCATCCTCATGCACGACCCGATCATGGCGCGCGACCCATGTGACCACGCCGGCGATTTTTCCTACATCGACCAGCTGATGGAAGTGCTCGTCAAGGCGCCGCAGACGCTCTGCGGACATGCCGGATATGTTGTCGCCCGTTTTGGCCGCAGGCACTTCGCTCCCGGGGGCGCAGCCGCCCAGGCCTGTTGCCATCACCGTGCACAGGACCGTGCTTGCCCACAACCTGGCCGCGGATTTTTTCTGCATGGTCATGGATTAGCCCCTTTTTTTCCTGTTCTTGCAATTAAACGAAAGCGGTCGGTCATCTACACGAGAAATTCCTTGCTTCGTTGACGTCGCCGCTCTGGTAACGCGCGACCTTCGGATACGGACACAGCGGTCGTGTCAGTCCCGGGAATGCCTTGCCCGATGCGATTACCTGATCCGGCGGCCGACCCTGTTCGACCCATGCTTGAATCGCCGAGAGCATGTCGAACTGATCCGTGGACTGACCACCTCCGCAGTGGGTCATACCCGGAATGAGAAACAGCCGTGCCCACTCCTGAGGCCCTGCCTGGTCGCGAGGTGTCAGCTTGTCGTACCAGTCAGTCAGGGCACCAGTTGCCATGGCCTGATCGGAAAGTCCGTGATAGACGATCATCTTGCCGCCGTGGCCTGCAAAAGTGCTGTGCAGCGTTGCGATGGCATCGTTGATGGCAGCGGTTTCCGCCGTGCGGATCATGTCGCGATCGAAATCGAAGCTGCGAATGTCCAGGGCAGGGTCAGCGGGCGTGATCGCAAAGTTGCCCAGCGTGTCGCGGCCCAGCGTGGCATTGGCAGGTTCGCTCCCCGCGTTGCCCAGGTGCATGGAACGCCAGGCCGGGGCTGCGATGCCAGTGTCAAAGGGAAACGTCCCGTAAAGCGCTTCGCCCCGGGAATTGCGTGCGCCACCGGCGATGGTGCGCAGGCCGTCGGCCTGCGCGGGAGTCAGGCACTGCTCCGGCCCTGGCGCATCAGCAGAACCGCAGACCTGGGTTCGCGGATCGAACCGGCATGCCTGGTAGTCATTGATCATTCCGTCGCTCAATCCGTCCATTGCATCGCATTTCCTGAGGATCGCGGCCGCCAGGCCCTTAAGCTGCGGATCCGTGAAGGCACGCGACAGGTCCAGCTTGCCGCCCGGACCCGGCGGTGCAATGCGAGTGACTGTCTGCAGGCTCCACGCCTGATTCACCGCGACGCGCGTCAGATTGAATGACGGGTTTCCGGCCACCACGCCATCGAACTGCAAAGGCAGGCGCTGGGCTGCCAGCATGGCTTCGCGCCCACCCGTTGAGCAGCCCATGAAATAGGTGTAGTCAGGTTTGCGACCGTAATAGCGCAGCAGCAGGGATTTGGCCTCGCCCGTCGTGCGCTCCACGGCCTGATATGCGAAATCCAGTCGCGCCTGTTGATCCACTCCGAAGCGGACGTCTATTGCGTTGCGCCCGCGGTGACCACCGTCTGTCGAGACCACGGCAAATCCGCGTGCCAACCCCGATGCGAATCCGGGCACATTGCCCATTGCAGGACTGAGTACACCATTGAGCCCGCCGCCACCCTGGAAGAGGAGTCGGCCGTTCCAGTTCGTGGGTAAGCGCAGTTCGAAACCAGTGCCGTAGGTCAGACCTTCCATCCCGGAAGCACGTGGATTTATGGTCACCCTGAACAGGCAGTGCTCCGCAACTTCATTGATCGCGCCGCCAGGTCCCGCCGGCATCCGGGATGCTTTGGTCCATTCTGCCGTATCGACCCGGTATGTGGCAGTAGAGAGCTTTGCCAAGGATCGACAGGCATCCGGCATCGGGGACGCAGCCGTATGCGCGAGAGGTGCCAATAAGATGCCAGCTGTTGCGACGGCTGCGACCAGCCAGTTGGACTTTATGGCAGCGGACGCAGGGAGGCCGTTCCGTGCAGGTTGCGCCCTGCAAGCTTCAGTCGATGTCATCGGGCTACCTCACGCAGGAAACACTATGGCTACTCGTGCTGGTCATTAGCGTACATGGCCTGCAGTCGTCCGCCTCTATTGCCTTGCCGGATTTGATTCAACCTGCTTAGTATGGACTACATACTAATGGTGGAAATGATGAAGGCACGATCTAATCTGATTTCTGGTGCATTGTGCGCGCTGGTGCTGTTCACCTGTCAGGCGGAAGCGGCCGCAAAATCCGTGATTCCAGATGCTGCGTGGGACTGCGGCATGCCAGAGGGCATCCCGCGTCCCGAGAATGGCAAGCTTGCTTTCGAGATCACAGTCCCGCTGGACCGTGCGGCTGCAATCGGCAAGACGCCTTACGGAGATCGCCGTATCGCAGTAGGCAAGGAAGGCTCGGTCAGGGGAACGAAGCTGACCGCGACGGTAATGCAAGGCGCACTTGACTACGAACTGGCCCTGCCCAACGGCGTCATCGAAATCGAGCAGATACTGGTGCTGCGCGGTGAGGATGGCAGCTACATATACGTTCGAAATGCAGGCGTAGGGGCGAGTACGAAAGATATTCGAGTGGTGGTGGATATCGAGGCGCCGAATGCGGGCAAGTATGCGTCGCTGCATTCGGGTCGCTACGTGGCAAGACGGATATTGAATGTGGCCGCCATGAATTTCTCGTTGAAGGTCTACGATGTGACGGGCGTTGCGGTCAATACGTCCAGCGCGATCAGGATAACCAAACCGGCAGGTATCCCCGCTCAGCCGTGGGATGCCCGCAAGAAGGGTGCCACCGAGCAGCAGGGCGAGTTGCTGATCCGGGAGAACGTAACCCTGGGCGGTAGTCAGTCGGTGGGTGCCAGCAAGCGCGGCAATCGCAACATTATTCCCATCACTGGTGGAACGCTCAGTGGGCAAATCACCGGTATGGTGCTGATGGGCGGCGCGGACTACCAGAATCTGTCTCCGCCTGCGGTCATCGACGCGCGCTACCTCTGGCAGGCGGCGGACGGCGAAATCATCATGGTGCGCAACGCAGGCCCTTTCGGTGCGCTCATACCGACATTCGAAGCACGAGTCGATGGACCGTATGCCTACCTCAACAAGGGTTTGTACCTCAGTTCGAATCCCGGCATGGGGCAGGGAGGCGTGGGGCTCACGTTCTATGAAAGCAGGAAGTGATCATGAAATCCGGTAAACGAATGATCTTCAGCGCCGCAGGGGGCAGCGTCGCCGCCTTGCTCACGCTGCTGTGCGCAACTGTCGTCCTCGCGCAGGCGCCGTCAACAAGTCAAGGACCAGCACCGGCACCGGGCGGCCGTGTATTCAACGCAGATCCGCGCGCCGAACAGCGCACTTACCATCTCGATGGCGCGAACATTGACGTGCCGTACTGCCTGTACAAATCGTCGAAGGTCCCCAAGAACAAGCCCGCTCCGCTGATTGTGTCGTTGCATGGGATGGGCGCTCCGCCGGCGATCATGTGCAACAAGACTGCCATCGACCTCGCCGAGGAAGGCGGTTACATCCTGGCGGCGCCGATGGGATACAGCACGACGGGATGGTATGGCTCACCGGTCATCCATATGGGCACTGGCCGCGGCCCGCGTGGCCCGGGTGCAGCTCCTCCTGCACCTCCTGCTGCAGTTCCAGATGCAGGCGCAGCGGTTGCGCCGGTGCCCAGCGATGCCGACATCGAGAAGTGGAGCGAGAACGACGTGATGAACGTGCTGGCGCTGATGCGCAAGGAGTTCAAGGTCGACAACAAGCGCATCTACCTGACCGGCCACTCCATGGGCGGCGCGGGCACTTATTTCCTGGCTGCCAAGCATGCCGATATCTGGGCAGCTGTCGCACCGGTCGCCCCAGCCTCATTCATGATGACCCCGACGCGCGCCGACATCCTTAAGAAGATCAAGGACGGTGGCGTGCCTATCATGGTGGTTCAGGGCGATGCTGACACCGTGGTTCCCGTCGACAACGCACGCACGTGGGTGGCGACGATGAAGGATCTGGGAATGAACTACGAATACGTCGAGATGCCGGGAATCGATCATGGTCCCGTGATCACCGCCAGCCAGAAAGACATCTACGCATTCTTCGCAAAGCACTCGAAGAAATAGCCGGCCCGGGGGTGAAGCGCCGCTTCACCTCTGTGTCGTCAGTTGTCGTGCCAACAGCCATTCGTACATTCGGTCTATCCAGCCATCCACCGGCAGACCGCGCGCAGACATTCCGAAGCCGGTACTGATCCCGTCATAAACATGAAGCTCGGCGGGCCTGGCAGCGGCTTTCCATGCAGCGAACAGCGCCAGGTAACATTGGTCACGTTGTCGAAGCCCAGCACGCGCAGAGCACCGCCAGGGGCAACCACCACGGGGTGATGTCGTTACCGATTCGGGAATTGACCAATTCTGCGTACCTGGGGCCTTGCCGGGCCACAGGTGTATTTCTTCGGCAGCCTGTGCACATACCGCAGGTGCAGCCAGCATCGCCAGGCACAACAGTCGCAGTCGCTGTTTCATGGTTTGATGCGTGAAGCTACGACGCGCTGATCAATGGAGCCGAAAGGCCGGTCACCGCCGGATGAAATCGCGCTCATGCGTACGTGATCGCCATATTTCATGAAGCTGGTGCTGGCAGCCCCTTTGTCAACCATCTCGAGGCCGCGACGCTCCGCGATGCACGTGGAGCCCACTTCGCGATAGTTGGCATTGGAGACGGTGCCCGACCCGATGACGGTTCCCGCCGGCAGATGGCGCGTCGCCGCCGCGTGTGCAATAAGCTCGTGAAAACCGAAGGCCATCGCGGCGCCGTTGGGCCGCCCGAACAGCTCTCCGTTCCATTCGACTTCAAGATCCAAAGCCACTCGGCAGTTAGTCCAAGCAGGTCCCAATTCTCCTGGGGTAATCGCAAATGGCGCCATGGAGCATGCTGGTTTGGCCTGGATCCAGCCGAAGCCCGTCGTCATTTCACGTCCGGCAAGATTACGCAGCGACCAGTCATTGATCTGGACAATGAGGGCGATCCTGGATGCCGCTGAGCTGGCATCGGTGCCCATGGGCACTGCCTCGGTGATGACGCCAAACTCGCCCTCGAAGTCGATGCCGTGAGATTCGTCCGGAAACTCGGAATCTTCATTGGGGGACAGGAAACGGTCGGACAGACCCTGATACATCAATGGCCACTCGGAACGCTCGACCGCACGTCCGAAGGCCTTTGCCATCAGCTCGCCATGACTTGGAAACGTGGAGCCATCGAGCCACTGCCATGCGCGCGGGAGCGGCGCGCGAAGCAATGCCGGATCAAGTGGATGGTCGAATCGGCTGATGGCGTCGAGTTGCGGTTTCCAGTGAGCCCAATCATCCAGCGCCTGCTGCAAGGTGGCTATGGGGGCGATTGCATAGTGCGTACCCTCTCGGGAGGCGACGATCAGGCGGCCGTCTGGTGTTCCATCATTTATCGTGGCTACGCGCATGCAGCAATCCTCATCCTATAATTGCAACGGTGTCTTGAACGGCCCGGGAGTCTGTAAATGGGAATGCGATTCATCGATCTCTCCATCACGCTTGAGAATGAAGTGGTCAGCGACCCGCCGTTCATGCGGCCGAAAATTACCTACCAGAATCATCGCGACACTATGGCCGAAGCGCGGCACTTCTTTCCGGGCCTGACCGACGAGAACATGCCAGGCGGCGAGGGGTTTGCTGCGGCCGAATGGGTGACGCTCACAACGCACAACGGCACGCATCTGGATGCGCCCTGGCACTTTCATCCTACGCAGGACGGCGGCAGGCCTGCGATGACCATCGATCAGGTTCCTCTCGACTGGTGCTTCCGACCGGGGGTGAAGCTCGATTTCCGTCATTTTCCGGATGGACACGTCGTCAGTGCCGCGCAAGTCGAAGCCGAACTTGCGCGTGTCGGCCACGTTTTGCAGCCTTTTGACATTGTGCTGGTCAACACGCGCGCGGGATCCGCACTGGGTCAGCCTGATTTCGTGGATGCCGGTTGCGGCATGGGATACGAGGCCACCATGTACCTGACCAGTCGGGGCGTCCGCGTGACAGGCACCGACGCCTGGAGTTGGGATGCTCCTTTTAGCCACACGGCGCGCAAGGTCGCGCAGACAGGTGACTACTCGCTGGTGTGGGAGGGCCACAAGGCAGGTCGGGAGATCGGCTACTGTCACCTGGAGAAGTTGCACAACCTTGAGTCCTTGCCGCCGCACGGCTTTACCGTCAGCTGTTTTCCGCACAAGATTCGCGGCGCTTCAGCCGGCTGGACGCGCGCCGTTGCCATTTTCGAGGAGTGAGGGATATCGGGGCAGGAGCAGGAACCCGCCGCAGGTCACGACCAAACCGATGGTACTCACGACGAGCGCAGGTATGTAATTGCCAGTCGCGTCGCGGACGAATCCGACCCACAGAGGTCCAAGGCCCGAAGCAAATATGAACGCGCCGTACTGCAGCCCGTAGATCCGACCGAAATTCTCGAGACCGAAATAGCGCGCCACCAGGTACCCCATCAGGTCCAGTTCCGCACCGAGCGCAAATCCTATTGCTATGGCAGTCAAGGAAGCGGACGAGATTCCCGAGACGATGAACGCCAGGCTGCCAGCCGCGGCGATGAGACAGATGACGATCGCAATGTGCGGCGCGAAGATCCGATCAAGCAGGAATCCCACAAGCATGCGACTGGCGATGACCGCCAGGCCAATCTCGCCGGCGATGCGGGCCGCCGCGAGGGCGTCCAGCCCCCCGTCCCTCAGCATCGGAACGAAATGAGGCAACAGGCCGCCGAAAGAAAGCGACATGGCAGCAAATGTCCCGGCAAGTATCCAGAACACGCGCGACTGGAGCCATGTGGCCTTGGCTCGGGAACGCGGGTCTGGCGCTTTCAAAGATCCAGGTACCTGGATGGGCCGTGCGGGAAAGAGCAAAACGGTAATTGCAGCTCCCGCCAGTGGAATCAGTGCCAGGGCGTAGTACCCCTCACGCCACCCGTGCGCCTTGATGATCATTGCAAGAATCGGCGGTAGAACCGCGGCAGTGCAGCCGATGCCGGTCATGGTGATGCCCAGCGCGATGCCACGGTGTTTGCTGAAGG
>JBDTPN010000015.1:0-74268 GCA_039932715.1 Pseudomonadota bacterium
CACTCGGGCTGCGGATAACTGCCAACCAGTGTTGTGGGGAAAAGCATCGGGCGTCCTCGGATTAAGGCTTCAGGTCAAGGCTTGAGTTGCGGCCAGGCGGTGGAGTCGGCAAGTTGGGCGCGGATGTCCGCACCATGTTCATTGAGCGTGGGTGCGCGGCGCACTCCGTCGGCGTGTTGCCCATCCACCTGCACGGCCGGTCGCACCATTTGCTTTGCGCTGATGGGATCGTCGATGGGCACCATGAGTCCCAGGTGTTGCACCTGCGGATCCTTGACCACGGCGTCGACCTTGTTGATGGGCGCGAATGGCACGTCCGCCGTGCCCAAGCGCTCCACCCAATAGGCAACGGAGTGCTGCGAGAAGCGCTGGTCGAGCTCGCGCCCCAGCGCATCGTAGTTCTCGATGCGCAGCAGGCGTGTTGCAAAGCGCGGGTCGATGGCGAGTTCGGGTGATTCCAGCGCGGTGACCAGGCCAGTCCAGAATTTCTCCAGCGACGAAAGGTGAATCGCAATCAGTCCGCCATCACCGGTGCGCAGGATATGTGCCTGTGCCAGGCGCGGACGGTCCGCAGAGGCCGGCACTGTACCCAGCGCGAAATACGCCGTGAAAGGTTCGATGGCGAAATGCGCCATGGCCTCGAGCATGGAGACTTCGATCACGCGACCACGCCCGGTGCGACTGCGATCAAACAATGCGCCCAGCACACCATAGGCTGCATAGATGCCGGTGATGGCATCGGCCAGCGCTGGCCCCAGGAACCGTGGCCGTTCTGGGTCCACCACCACGCTGAGGAATCCGCTCAGCGCCTGGGCCACGGAATCGTAACTGGGCCGATCCACATAGGGGCCACTGCCGCCGAATCCACTGATGGAGCAATAGATCAACTTCGGATTGAGTTCCTGCAGGCGCGCGGAGCCCGCGCCGAGGCGGTCCGCCGTGCCGGGACGGAAATTCTGGATGAACACATCGGCTTCGCGGATCAGGGTGTCAAACAGCGCGCGCTCACCCGGCTGCTTCATGTCCAGCGCCAGGCTGCGCTTGTTGCGGTTGTATGCCTGGAAATGCGGTGAGTAATTGTCGCCCTGGTAGGCGCGATACGGGTCGCCATCCGGACTTTCGAGCTTGATTACATCCGCGCCCAGGTCGGCCAGCATCATGCCCGTGCAGGGCCCGGTGATGAACGTGCCCTGTTCGACAATGCGCACGCCCTTGAGAAGATCGAGGCCTTTCATGGTAGTGGGCCATCGTAGTCGATGGCCTCGGCCGCCGCATGTGACAGCACGAATCCGATGGGCTTGGTCTGTTCTTCCAGAAGATGGGCCACGAGGCTGGCGGTGCGCGCGAGTATGGGCACGCCCTTGAGCGCACCCACAGGGAATCCGGCGTCGAGCAGCACCGCAGGAATGGCGGCCGACACATTCATCACCAGTGCCTTGCCGGTCAGCTCGGGCAGCAACGCCTCTACCTGCTTGGCAGCCTTGCGATGCAAGTCGGGCAGCCCAGCCTCTGTCGCAACGGCGAACAGGCGCGTAGCCCGCGGGTCTTCGCCCTTGTGCAGAGGATGTCCATAGCCGGGAATGGGTTTGCGTGCCGCCCGCAACTCCTTGATGACGTCCGTAGCGGCGGCTTCCAGATTCAATTCGCGCGCACGCGCAACCACTTGTGCTACACCCGCGCGCGTGACTACCTCTGACAGCATCTTTCCCGATGATTCGGCAGCGCCCAGGATCACGGACCCGCAACCCAGGATGCCGGCTGCAACGGCTCCCTGCAGCGCTTCGGGCGCAGCCGCGTAGGTCATGCGGGCGGCCTGCACGCTGGGCACCAGACCGTGTTCGGCAATGGCAACCAGGGTGGCGTCGAGCACGCGTCGCTGGGGCTCGGCCGGTAATTCACCGCAGAGCAGGAACCACAGGTATTCGGTGAAGCTCACCTTTCCTATGAGGTCCCGGCACAGGTCTTTGCCGCGCACGACGATGACGTCGGCGCTGGAAGTTGAAAGGGCAGAGCTGTGATGTTCCTGACGACCAATTTTCATATTCGTTATGCGAAAGCCTTTTCGTAGATCGAATATCCTGAGACTCTATGGCACTGCCTGTCAACGCACCAGGTTCGTGGGGGTCGTTAATTTATGGATATGGAAGTGACTACGCCAGCCATTCGTCGCGAGGTAATGGGTGGGCTGGCCAAGGGGCTTGAGGTATTGCGCGCGTTTTCGCGCGACAAGCCCCACATGACGCTCAGCGAAGTGGCGGCGCGCGCGGGCCTGCCACCGGCGACGGCGCGGCGTTGCCTCAACACCTTCGAGGAACTCGGCTACATCACCCGCGCTGGTCGCCAGTTCCTGCTGCGACCCAAAGTGCTGGAAATCGGCGCGGCCTATCTTGAATCCATGGATATCGAAACGTTGACTCATACCCATCTGGAGGAGATGGCGCGTGAGACCGGCGATTCAGCCGCCTTGTCCGTGCTCGACGGCAACGAGATCATCTACGTGGCGCGTGCCTCGGTACGCACCCTGATACGCCTCGAAGCCCACGTTGGCAGCCGCTTTCCTGCGCATGCCACGTCGATGGGACGCGTGTTGCTGGCCGGGCTGAGTGCCCAGCGCCTGCACGGATATCTGTCCACCGCCAGTATCAAACCATTGACTGACCGCACGGTGACCGATCCGGCGCACCTGGAGCGACTGATAAGCGACACGCGAAATTCCGGCTACTCGGTGGTGGAGGACGAGCTGGCCTACGGTGTGATTGCGATTGCGGTGCCGGTATTCGACTCCGCTGGCCGGATTGTGGCTGCACTCAATAGCTCCAGTCATTCGAGGCGCACTGATCCGGCTATGCTGTTGAGCCAGCGATTGCCCATGCTGCAGCGGATCAGTGGCGAGATATCCACGGAACTTGCGCGCGTACCCAGCCTGTCGCTGAGCGCGCAGACCTGATCCGGTCATGAGTGCTGGCGGCGATGATCGCTTCCTGCAGCACGATGGAGCGCGCCTGCGCTGGCGCGCTCAAGGTCTGCGTAACGCGCGCGGACCGGTGCTGGTTCTGATCCATGGATGGGCGCTGTCACTGGAATACTGGGATTGCGTGCTGCCGGGCCTGGAACCCACGCGCGCGGTGCTGCGCTATGACCGACGCGGGTTTGGTCGCACGCGGGGTCCCTACGATCCGGGCAAGGCCTGCGGCGACCTGCTGGCCCTGCTCGACGCGGCGCAAATCGACAGTGCCGTGCTCGTGGGCATGTCACAGGGCGCGCGCGTGGCCATACACGCCGCGATTCGCGCCGCGCATCGTGTGGCCGCACTGGTGCTCGATGGTGCGCCCTGGTTCGAGGATGAATCCGAGCTGCCAATGGCGCGTTACCGCAAGTTGCGTGACTCGGACGGAATATTCGCACTGCGCGATGTGATACTCGAACATCCGTTGATGCAGCCGGTGCATCCCGATGCGGCGCATCGCCAACTGCTGGCCACCTGCGTTGATTTCTATAAAGGCGACGACCTTGAAGGCCAATGGACGCCGGTGCCGGACCCCGATCTCAAGTCCATCAGGCAGCCCACGCTGATCATCAACGGCGCGCAGGACAGCGATGCGCGGCTTGCCGCGGGACGCAAGCTGGGCGAGGCCATTGCGCGCGCAGATCGGCTGGAGTTGCACGGCGCAGGCCACCTGGCGGCGCTCGACAATCCGGATGAGTGGGTGCATGCGGTGCTGGGATTTACCGCAGCGAAACAGCCATGGAAATGATGCCGGCGCAATTGCGGGCACTGCTGCTGGATCTTTTCGGACCGGCCATCGACGACGTAAAGATTGTCGAGTATTCGTGGATCAATGCACTGCATGGCTGGCCGCGGGCGGTGACGCGCCACCGGCGTATCTACCTGCGCTGGAGCGCGGCCATGTTCTACGCCGACACCGACCTGGTGCTGCATGAGTACTTCCATGTGCTGCGGCAATGGAGGCCGCGGCGAATGACGCTGGCGCGATATCTGCGCATGTCCCTGCGCTATGGCTACTGGAACAACCCTTACGAAATCCATGCGCGGCGTTTCGCGGCCCGGCATCGTCATCGATGCCCGGGGCAGGGCGCCAGGCGGCCGGTTCTATACCAGCAGTGACTCGCGGCGATAAACGCGCGCTGCAACCATGACCAGCAACACGCCCAGTAAAAGGCTGCTGGCTACCGAAACCAGCACCTGCAGGGGATGGAGCTGTTCCGCGCGTAGCACTGCGGTAATCAGGAAATGCTGCGAGAGGCTGGGCACGGCCATCAATGGCAGGCTGGGCGCCAGGTTCATGAGGCTGGCAAACACCAGCGGCAATGTAGGCACCAGCTGCAGAACGCCAAGCCAGGCCTGCGCCTCGCGGGTGCTGCGTGCCTGTGCCGCGACCAGGGTCATCAGCGCCGCCAGCAGTGGTATTAGGGGTGCCGTTACCGCGATCAGGGCCAGCGCCGTGCGGGGGTCGAGGTTGGCGCTCATGCCGAACTGCTCAAGGTCGAGGCGGCTCAGGGCGAGGAACAGCGCCGCGGTGGTGATGGAAAGCGACAGCAGCATGTAGGCGCAGGTAGCCAGCAGCTTGCCGCACAGCAGCGCTTCGCGCGGCACCGGGGTGGCCAGCAGAGGCTCCAGCGTTCCACGATCACGCTCGCCGACGGTGCTGTCCATGGCCAGATACATGCCACCGGTCAGTAGCGACAGCACCAAAAAGAAACTCAACATGCCCAGTACCAGCAGCGCACGTGACGCTGGCGTCGACACGTCGATGTTCTGCAGCACCACTGGCACCAGCAATCGCGCATCCACGCCGCGCAGTGCCAGGCGCTGGGTGGCTATCTGCTGCCCATGCTGGTTGATCAATGTGCGAATGCGCGCCACCTCGCGCGTATCGGTGTTGCGCGAGGTGTCCGTATACAGGCGCAATGGCGCAGGTGCGCCCGAAGCCAGCCGTGCGCCGTAGTCGGCGGGCACTTCCAGCACGGCCTTGGCCTTGCGATCCGCGACCATGCTGCGCGCGACGGCAGCGTCGCCTTTTATATCGAGCACAACCACCTGGTGGGATTCCAGAAACCTGACCAGGTTGGGCGCGCCCGCGGAATTGATCATGCGCAGTTCGACTGCCGTCTCTATGGCGCGTGTGCGATCGAGTGCGAACTGCAGCATCAGGCTGAAGAAAATCGGGCCGAACAAAGGCCCGAACAGCAGGGCCATCATTACCGTGCGCCGGTCGCGCAGGTTCTCGAGGAACTCCTTCACGAACACGGTGAGCGTGGCGCGCATCACGTATCGTCCCCATTTACGCCGGTCAGCGCCACAAACGCATCCTCGAAGGAGTCTGCACCGGTGGCCGCGCGCAGTTCCTCGGGGCTGCCCTGCGCCACCACGGTGCCGCGGGCGATCACCACGGCGTCATCGCACAGCAACGCGACTTCCTGCATGACATGGCTGGAGAACAATATGCATTGGCCCTGGTCACGCAGGCGCTGCAGCAGGGCGCGCAGCTTGCGCACCGCGGGCACGTCCAGTCCATTGGTGGGTTCGTCGAGGATCAGGTTGCGTGGCGCGTGCACCAGTGCGCGCGCCAGTGCCGTCTTGAGCCGTTGGCCTTGAGAAAATCCCTTGGCCCGCCGGGTAGCGATGTCTTCCAGTTCCAGCAGCGTCAGCAGTTCGTCGGCACGCCGTCGCGCCGCAATGCTGCTCAAGCCCGCCAGGCGCCCGAAATACTCGATGTTCTCGCGCGCCGTCAAGGAAGGATAAAGGCCCGCATTGTGCGGCAGCACGCCCAGTCGTCGGCGCACGGCCACGTTTTCCTGTTCGACCAGTTCGCCATCGATGAATGCCGAACCGCTGTCAGGTTTGAGTGTGGAATAAAGAATGCGCAGCGTGGTGCTCTTGCCTGCGCCGTTGGGACCCAGCAGGCCGGTGATGCGTCCGTCCCCGGCGCGAAAGCTCACACCATTGAGCGCCTGCACCGCGCCAAACCGCTTCACCAATTGCCTGGCTTCTATCATGGCCCCGGACCGTTCAACGACAGGAAAAACGGTGGCGCCTGCAGCTTGTCGACACAATGCGTGTCCAGGTGCAGCGGGCCGCCTGCCTGTTGCAGGAAGTCGGCCATCACGCGGTCAACACAGGGCTGCACCAGTTGGCCGTGTCCCTGGTCCTTGAGTTTGAGATGCACCGCATTCTGGAAACCCTTTGCCGCCGCATCACCAAACGACTCTGGCGTGACCGGGTCGGCGGTGCCGGACATCAGCAGTGCAGGCACCTTGCTGGCCAGCGGCGCGTGGAAATCCGCATCGATGGGTCCGCGCGGCCAGTCCATGCACAGTGCGCGCAGCGCATCGAGCTGCGCCACGCCCAGGAAGGTCGCGGCCAGCTGTTGACGTTCCTCGGGGCTCTCCTTGAAGAAGGGAACGTCCTCGGTGCACACCACGCTGTTGTGCATGCCATAGGACAGCACATCGTCATACTGCTCGGCCGTCAGCAGAAACTGCGAGGCCAGCGGCGTGAACTGCTGATCGTGATTGGCCATGTGCAGGGCCAGTGGCAACAACGCAGCCTGGTCCGCGGTGTATTCCGCCAGTCGCAGTGCGCCGGCAAGGATGTTTTCCGAGAACTCGAGCTGCAGCGGCTTGCCGCTGCGCGGGTCTGCGAGCGTGATCGGGATGGTGCTGGCGGCCAGCTTCTCGCGCAACTGCTGGTAATCCAGTTGCGGGTCGCCGAACTCCTTCGTGCACGCAGCGTCAGCCCGGCACCTGGCGAAGATGTGCTGCAACGCGCCTTCTGCATCCAGCGGTGTGGTAGGGCCCAGCACCTGCGTGGGTGGCACGACGCCGTCGAGGATCAGTGCGCGCGTGCGCGCCGGAAAGCGCCGCGCATAATGTTGCGCCACCCGCGTCCCGTACGAACTGCCGTAGAGGCTGATGCGCTCATAGCCCAGTGCCGCGCGCACCTCGTCCAGATCACGCACCGCGACGCTGGTGGTGTACTGCGACAGCTCATGGTCCTTTGCCAGCTGGTCGCGACATTCGCCCATGATGCGCGCGGTTTCCTGGTCACTGATATCCCACATCTGCTGCTCGTCGAAGGGGCAGTTGAGCGGATGGGATCTTCCCGTGCCGCGCTGGTCGATAAGCACGATGTCGCGATTGCGGTTGACCATGGCGAAGGCAGGCGCGACACCGGCATAAAACGTCGTCGCCCCCAGGCCTGGGCCACCGGCCAATACGAACAGGGGATCCTCTGCCCGCTTGCGGCTGAGGGCGGGAATGCGGGCCACGAACAGCGCCAGCTTGCGACCGGGTTTGTCGCGATTCTCTGCCACGCTGACCCGGCCGCATTCGGCGGCAAAAGAAGCCAGGCCCAGCGGATGCTCGAGCCGGCAGGGGACCATCTTGATGGCGGGGGCGATTTCTGCCCCGGCAGCGGGAAAAGCCAGGATTGCTGTGGCAGCGAGCGCGATTAGGGCTGTTGCGGCAGTGTCTTGGCGTGGCACGGGTGCGCACCATACCATTCCGGGCCGTCAGGCAGGGGTTGAGGATTACAATGCAGCATG
This sequence comes from Pseudomonadota bacterium, assembly GCA_039932715.1. GTDB lineage: Bacteria > Pseudomonadota > Gammaproteobacteria > Steroidobacterales > Steroidobacteraceae > ZC4RG30. The sequence goes on from JBDTPN010000015.1 coordinate 7,566, forward strand.
TTCGAAGCCAATTCCCATGATGTGATTGTGATCGGCGGCGGGCACGCCGGCGTGGAAGCTGCTCTGGCCGCGGCGCGTCGTGGCGCCTGCACGCTGTTGTTGACGCAGTCCATCGAGACCGTGGGCAGCATGAGCTGTAATCCGGCCATTGGCGGCATCGGCAAGGGTCACCTGGTACGCGAGATCGATGCCCTGGGTGGCGTGATGGCGCGGGCCGCAGACTCGGCCGGCATTCATATCCGCACACTCAATTCCAGCAAGGGCCCGGCAGTGCGGGCCACGCGCGCGCAGGCAGACCGGCAACTGTATCGCCGCGCCATCCGCGCCGCCGTCGAAAACCAGATCGACCTGCAGGTGTTCCAGCAGGAAGTGGCAGACATTGAACTGCAGGGCGACCGCGTGACTGCGGTGATCACGGCCTCCGGAATTCGTTTCAACGCGCGCGCGGTGGTGCTGACCGCGGGCACGTTTCTTGGGGGCCGCATCCATGTGGGACTCGAGAATTTCTCGGGGGGTCGCGCGGGCGATCCGCCCTCGCTGCGGCTGGCCGCCCGACTGCGCGAACTGGCACCGCGCGTAGGTCGCCTCAAGACCGGCACGCCGCCGCGCATCGACGGACGCAGCATCGACTATTCCAAGGTGGCCGAGCAGCCCGGTGACGAGCCGCGCCCGGTGTTCTCGTTCCTGGGTCGACGCAGCGATCATCCGGCGCAGCGCTGTTGCCACATCACCGCCACCAATGAACGTACGCACGCGATAATCCGCGCCGCCTCGGATCGCTCGCCCATGTTCACTGGTGTCATCGAAGGCGTTGGTCCGCGTTACTGCCCGTCGGTTGAAGACAAGGTGGTGCGATTTGCCGGACGCGATTCGCACCAGATCTTCCTCGAGCCCGAGGGCCTGGATACGCACGAGGTATATCCCAACGGAATTTCCACCAGCCTGCCTTTCGATGTGCAGCAGGCGTTTGTGCGCACCATTCCAGGACTGGAGTCGGCGCACCTGACGCGACCGGGTTACGCCATTGAGTACGACTATTTTGATCCGCGCGACCTCAAGCCCTCGCTGGAAACCAAAGCCCTGGCAGGGCTGTTCTTCGCGGGCCAGATCAATGGCACCACCGGATATGAAGAGGCCGCCGCGCAGGGGCTGGTGGCAGGTGCCAACGCGGCCGCAATGGCCTGCGATCTGCCGCAGCTGCTGCCGGAACGCAGCAATTCGTACATGGGCGTGCTGGTGGATGACCTCACGACGCAGGGCACCCGCGAGCCCTATCGCATGTTCACCAGCCGCGCCGAATACCGGCTGCTGCTGCGCGAGGACAATGCCGACACACGTTTGACGCCCACCGGTCGCGCGCTGGGCCTGGTTGACGATCAGCGCTGGGCATTCTTCAACGAGAAGCAGGCGGCAGTGCAGCGCGAGGCGCAGCGGCTGCACAAGACATTCGTGCGCCAGGAAGGCGTGTCGGCCTTCGACCTGCTGCGTCGTCCCGAAGTGGACTATGCGGCATTGGCCGCGATGATCGGGGGCTTCGACGCCACCGGTCTGGACGACCGCATCGGCGAACAGCTGGTGCTGGACCTGACAGTGTGCGCGCGCTATGAGGGATATATCGAACGGCAGCGGGTTGAGATCGAGCGCCAGCGTGGGCACGAGTCAGCCGCTTTGCCCCCCGAACTCGATTACGGCGGCATCAGCGGTATGTCCAGTGAAGTGCGCCAGAAGCTGGCCGAAGTGCGGCCGGTGACGCTGGGCCAGGCGGCACGCGTGCCCGGGGTGACGCAGGCGGCGATCTCGCTGCTGCTGATTCATCTCAAGCGCTCACGCGCGGCGTGATCAAGTTCGGTCAGGAAAATGCAAACGGGGAGTAGGTAAATGGGATTGTTCAACGTCGGATATCTGCCGATCATTATCGTGGTCGTGATCCTGATCGTCATGGTCAAGGCATGGCTCACCGTGCCACAGGGTTACGAATACACACTGGAGCGCTTCCACAAGTACAAGAAAACCCTCTCTCCCGGGTTCCACATCATCACGCCCTTCTTCGAAAGCGTGGGCCGTCGCATCAACATGATGGAGCAGGTGCTCGACGTTCCGCGCCAGGAAGTCATCACCAAGGACAACGCCATGGTGGGTGTGGACGCGGTGGTGTTCTACCAGGTGATTGACGCACCCAAGGCCGCCTACGAGGTCGATAACCTGCGCCTGGCCGTCATTAACCTGACGATGACGAATATTCGTACCGTGGTCGGCGCCATGGACCTGGATGAAACGCTGTCGAAGCGCGACGAGATCAACCATCGCCTGCTGCGCGTGGTGGATGAAGCCACTTCCCCCTGGGGCATCAAGGTCACGCGCATCGAGATCAAGGACATCCAGCCGCCGCAGGACCTCATCGAGTCCATGGGTCGCCAGATGAAGGCCGAGCGCGACAAGCGCGCCAACATCCTGGATGCCGAAGGCTTCCGTCAGGCAGCCATCCTCAAGGCCGAAGGTGAGAAGCAGTCCGTGGTGCTGCAGGCTGAGGGTCGCAAGGAAGCCGCGTTCCGTGACGCCGAAGCGCGCGAGCGCCTGGCCGAAGCCGAAGCCAAGGCCACGGAGATGGTGTCCAAGGCCATCTCCGAGGGCAACACCAACGCGCTCAACTATTTCGTGGCGCAGAAATACATCGAGTCGCTCAAGGCGTTTGCCGAGTCACCCAACCAGAAAGTGTTCTTCATGCCGGTCGAGGCCACGGCAGTGCTGTCATCGCTGGGTGGCATTGCCGAGCTGGCCAGGGATGCAATCAAGAACCAGGCGGTGCCCCGCAGTGCCACGCCTGGCAGCGGAGTATCAAGATGATCGAGTTTGCCCAGGGTTTGCAGTGGTGGCATTGGTGGATAGCCGCCGCGGTGCTGGCTGCCATCGAGACCTTCATTCCAGGAGCTGTGGCTATCTGGTTTGCCGCCGCGGCGGTGGTGGTGGGCGCGCTGCTGCTGGTGGTGCCGGTTCCGTGGCAGCTGCAGCTGGTGCTGTTCGGCGCACTGGGCGTGCTGGCCATTTTCGTGTGGAAGCGTTACCGGCCCGAAGACAGGGAGATCTCTGATCAGCCCAATTTGAACCAGCGCGGCGTGCAATACATCGGCCAGGAATTCCAGTTGTTTGAGGCCGTCAAGGACGGCAGCGGAAAGATCCGCGTGGGCGATGGGGTGTGGCTGGTGCGCGGCGCGGATGCGCCCATTGGCGCCAGTGTCAGGGTGACAGGTGTCGAAGGTGCAGTGCTCAAAGTCGAGAGGGCCTGAACATGATTACGCTGGGGCAGTTGCTGGAAGGCAAAGGTAGTGCCGTCTATTCGGTAGTCGCGGATGCGCAGGTCATCGAGGCCGTGCGCACCATGGCCGAAAAACATGTGGGGGCATTGCTGGTGATGGAGGGTGCGCGACTGATTGGTGTCGTTTCCGAGCGTGACTATGCGCGCAAGTGTGTGCTGATGGGTCGTTCTTCTGCCGACACGCCGGTGCGCGACATCATGAGTGCGCCGGTGATCAGCATTACACCCGGGGAAACCGTCGAGGACGCAATGCGCGTCATGACCCAGCAACGCATCCGGCACCTGCCTGTGATTGAAGCGGGAAAGATCCACGGCGTGGTGTCCATCGGCGATCTGGTCAAGTCCGTGATCGAAGACCAGCGCCACCTGATCGAGGATCTGCAGACATACATCAGGGGATGAAAAGAGGCTGGGCTACTTGCGCCAGAAGGTGGGCGAGAACAGCACCAGGAATGTGAACAGTTCGATGCGGCCCAGGAACATGGCCAGCGTGCAGATCCAGGTCTGTACATCGCTGAGGTCAGCATAGTTGTGCGCAGGCCCCACCTGGCCTAGTCCGGGACCGGTGTTGTTGATCGACGAGACCGTCGCGGTGAAGGCGCTGACGAAATCCATGCCCGTCAGCAGCTGCGCGAAGGTCATCACGACGATGGACATGAAATACACAAATATGAACGCCAGCACCGAGAATGCGATGCGGCTGGGGACTACCTGCCCCCCGATGCGCAGTGGCGCCACGGCCTGGGGATGGACCAGCACGAACATCTCGCGGAAGAACTGTTTGATCAGTATCAGCGCGCGGAACATCTTGATGCCGCCGCCGGTTGATCCGGTGCAGGGGATGACGCAGGTCAGGAACAGCATCCACATCGAGGCGAACATCGGCCAGTAGGAGTAGTCAGCCGTGACGAATCCGGTGGTGGTGGCAATGGAGATAGTCATGAACGCCACGTGCCGGATTGTGTCGCCGTAGCTTTCGTACTGGCCGGCATGGTGCACCACCAATGTCAGTATCAGGATGCTGACCGCCAGCCAGATCACCACCCAGCGCGCTTCCGGATCGCGCTTGTAGGTGCCCAGATCGCCGCGCCGCAGGACTACGTAGTGGGTGGAAAAATTGACCGCGGCGATGACCATGAAAATCATCAGCACGGTTTCGATGGCCTGCGAATGGAAGTAGGCAACGCTGGTGTCGTGGGTGGAGAAGCCGCCCAGTGACATGGCCGAGAACCCATGGCAAATGGCATCAAAGGGCGACATGCCGGCCAGGATCAACGACCCGATGCAAGCGGCCGAAATGCCGGTGTACACCAGCCACAATGCCTTGGCGGTCTCGGTAATGCGCGGCGTGAGCTTGGCATCCTTGACCGGGCCGGGGGTTTCGGCGCGGTACATCTGCATGCCGCCCACGCCCAGCAGCGGCAATATGGCCACCGCCAGCACGATGATGCCCATCCCGCCCAGCCAGTGCAGTGCATGGCGCCACAGGTTGACGGCATGCGGCAGGTTGTCCAGTCCGTTGATGACAGTGGAGCCGGTGGTGGAAAGCCCTGACATGGCTTCGAAGCAGGCATCCGTGAATGACAGGTGCGGCACACCGCGCATCAGCGGCAGCGCGGCGGCAGCCGTCACGAACAGCCAGCTGAGGCTCACCAGCAGATAGCCATCACGCGGCTTGAGTTCGGTCCGATGAGCGCGAGTAAGCAGCAGCAACGCAAGGCCAAAGCCCAGGGTAATTCCGGCGCATTGCAGGTAGTTCCACAGCTCAGATGTTTCGCCGTAGATCAGCGCCGTGACTACCGGCAGCAGATAGAACGCCGCAAACAGCGCCAGCAATGAGCCCAGAACATTGACCACCGCGAGTATCGAACGCATCGCGGCTACGGCCTGGTCATTCGGAGTGGAACAGGCGCTGCACGGCGTCGACCTGGCGCCGGTCGGCGAGGAACATGATCACATGATCCTCTGGTTCAATCCGGGTGTCATGGTGCGCAATCAACACGTTTTCGGCGCGAACGATGGCAACGATGGAGGCGCCGGCCGGCAGATTGATCTCCTCGATGCGCCGGCCAACGACGCGTGAACGTTCCTGCAGGCCGTGCACCACGGTTTCAAGCGCTTCGGCCGAGCCGCTGCGCAGCGAATGCACACGCACTACGTCGCCCTTGCGCACATGCTCGAGCAACGTGCCGATGAACACCGTCTGCGGTGAGACGGTTATGTCGATCATGCGGTTTTCCATCAGGTCGCCATAGGTGGGACGATTTATCAGCGCCAGCACCTTGCGGGCACCCAGGCGCTTGGCGAGCATGGCCGACAGCACATTGGCTTCTTCGGAATTGGTCACGGCCGCGAACACGTCGGTGCTGTCGACGTTTTCCTCGATCAGCAGTTCCTCGTCCTGGGCATCACCCTGCAGCACGATGGTGGCTTGAAGGCGCTCCGCCACGCGTCGCGCGCGCTGCGGATCACGTTCGATGAGTTTGACCTGGTACTGCTTCTCCAGCGCCTGCGCCAGGCGGAACCCGATGTTGCCGCCGCCGGCAATCAGCACCTTGCGTACGCGCTCTTCGGCGCGGGTGATCTCGCCCATCATGCGGGTGATGTTGTCGCGCGCCGCGACGAAGAAGATCTCGTCACCTTCTTCGATGGCGGTCTCGCCCTCGGGCGGAACGAACCGGCCCTTGCGATAAATGGCTGCGATGCGCGCATCGGCATTGGGCATGTGGTCGCGCAGCGTGCGCAATTGCTGGCCCACCAGCAGTCCGCCCTTGCGCGCCAGCATGCCAACCAGGCGCACCTTGCCGTCGGCGAAATCCACGATCTGCAGTGCGCCGGGATGCTGGATCAGGCGCTCTATATATTCAGTGACCAGTTGTTCGGGACTGATCCACACATCCACGGCCAATGCGCCGGGCGCAAACAGCCGGTCCTGCCTGGTGTATTCCGGAGCGCGGATGCGCGCGATCTTGGTGGGCGTGCGATAAAGCGCACTGGCGATTTCGCAGGCCACCATGTTGACTTCGTCGGAGCTGGTCAGCGCCACCAGGATGTCGGTGTCGGCGATGCCGGCGGCTTCGAGTATGGCCGGATACGAGGCATTGCCCGCGACAGTGCGCACGTCGATGCGGCCCTGCAGGTCGCGCAGTATGTCCTCGTCGGTGTCCACCACCGTGACTTCATTGTCGGGCTCGCGCGCCAGATGCCACGCTGCCGTGCGCCCGACCTGGCCGGCCCCGAGGATGAGAACCTTCACCGCACGACCTCCAGGTTAGCGAACGAAAGCATGAGCCACTTGGAGCCCTGATGCTCGAAGTTTACCTGTACGCGTGCCTGGCTACCCTGGCCTTCGAGGTTGAGGATCACGCCATCGCCGAACTTGCCGTGCCGCACGCGTGCGCCAAGGCGCATGCCCGGAGCGGCGGGTTCGGCCACGGGATCGCGAAACCGGGTGTCAGCTGCCGCCGCGCGCGTGCCGCCGCCCAGGCCTCGCGATACGTTGATCCGCGGCCGTACCTCATCGACCAGGTCTTCGGGCAGCTCGGCAATGAACCGCGAGGGCGTGCCGAAACTGTCCATGCCATGCAGGCGCCGTTGTTCGGCATAAGTGACATACAGCTGCTTCATGGCCCGCGTGATGCCCACGTAGCACAGGCGGCGTTCTTCCTCGAGACCGTCGAGGTCGTCGATGGAACGCTGGTGTGGAAACAGGCCGTCTTCGAGCCCGCTGAGGAACACCACGGGGAATTCCAGTCCCTTGGCGGTGTGCAGCGTCATCATCTGCACGCAGTCTTCCCACTCATCGGCCTGTCCCTCACCGGATTCCAGCGCCGCATGCGCCAGGAAAGCGGCCAGGGGCGGCAGTTTCTCGTCGTCGGCACCGGGACTGATGGCGTCGGCGTTGAACACGCTGGCGGCGCTGACCAGTTCTTCGAGGTTCTCGATGCGAGCCTCGCCGCGATCCTGCTTGTCCTTGCGAAAGTGCTCGATCAGCCCCGTATTCTGGATGACGTGATCGATCTGTTCATGCAAGGGCAGATCCCGGGTGTCTTGATCGAGGCGATCGATCAGGGCGAGGAAACCGGTGAGCGCGGGCGCGGCCGGCGACATGGCGGCCGCCGCGCGCCACATGGAACTGCCGCCTGCGCGCGCTGCCGCCCGCAGCACTTCCAGTGACTTTGCGCCGATGCCGCGGGTGGGCAGGTTGACCACGCGTTCGAACGAAGGGTCGTCGTCGCGGTTGGCCAGCAATCGCAGGTAGGACAGGGCGTCCTTGATTTCGGCGCGTTCATAGAATCGCAGGCCGCCATAGACGCGATAGGGAATGCGCGCGGTCAGGAAGGCTTCTTCGAAGGCACGGGACTGCGCGTTGGAGCGATACAGCACGGCCACATCACGCCGTGCGCCACCCTGACGTGTCCATTCGATGACGCGCTGCACGACGAAACTGGCTTCCTCGCGTTCATTGAATGCCGCAAACAGCCGGATCGAATCGCCCTTGGCACCGCTGGTCCACAGGTTCTTGCCCAGTCGGCCCGTGTTGTTCGAGATCAACGCATTGGCGGCCCCGAGAATGTTTCCCGTGGAGCGATAGTTCTGCTCCAGCCGAAACAGCTGCGCTCCGGGAAAATCGCGAGTGAACTGCTTGAGGTTCTCCACCTGCGCGCCACGCCAGCGGTAGATGGACTGGTCATCGTCGCCCACTACGAACGGGCTGCCTTCGGGACCGGCAATCAGACGTGTCCAGGCGTATTGAATGGCATTGGTGTCCTGGAATTCGTCCACCAGCACATGCGTGAACCGCGCGCGGTAATGCGCCATCAATGAGGGATTGTCGCGCAGCAGTTCGTACGCACGCAGCAACAGTTCTGCGAAGTCCACCACACCGCTGCGGCGGCAGGCCGCCTCGTAGTCCGCATACAGCTTTGCCTTCATCTGCTGCATGGGATCATTCCCGGATTTGACCTGATCCGGACGGATGCCATCGTCCTTGAGCTTGTTGATGAAGTACTGCAACTCGCGCGGCACATAGCGGGTTTCATCCAGGTCCTGCCCGCGGATGATCTTCTTGATCAGGCGTTGCTGGTCCTCGCTGTCAAGGATCTGGAATCCGGGCGGCAATCCGGCCAGCGCGTGATGCAGCCGCAGCAGCCGATGCGCGATGCCGTGGAAGGTGCCCACCCACATGGCGCCGCCAGGAACACCCAGCAGGGCCTCAATGCGATGGCGCATCTCCGCGGCTGCCTTGTTGGTGAAGGTGACGGCCAGGATGTTGTGCGGCGAAGCGCCCAGCGCGTTGATGGCCCAGGCCACGCGATGCACCAGCACGCGCGTCTTGCCGCTGCCGGCACCGGCCAGGACCAGCGTTGCCCCCTGCGTCGCGGTGACGGCCGCGCGCTGCTCTTCGTTGAGGGGATTGAGGATGGGCGAGAGATCCATTTATCGCGCCCATTCTATCAGTCGCTGCGTGCCAGTGACCCTTCTGCGTAATGCAACAATTCAGTTGCAAGTACCAATATTACCGGGCCGATGATGAAACCTATCGGGCCGAATGCCGAGACGCCACCGATCACGCCCAGGAACACCAGCAGCGTGGGCACCGGTGTGTATCGCGAGATGATGACGGGGCGAATGAAATTGTCGGAGATCGACACCATGCCGCCCCAGGCCAACAGAAAGATGCTGAGGCCGATATGACCCGAGACCAGCAGATAAAGCACACCTGGAACCCAGACAACGGCCGCGCCGCCAAAGGGTAGCAACGCAAGCAGGGTTGCCAGCACGCCGAACACCACCGGGCCGGATAACCCGGTGATCGCGAAGCCGATGCCCACCAGCGCTCCCTGCACAATGGCAGTCAGCCCGCAGCCGTAGACCACCGCGCGCAACACCTTGCCCAGGCGGGTGAACAGCGCTTCGCGACGTTTCGCAGTCAGTGGCAGTAAGGAGGACAGCCGCTCAAACCACAGAGAACCGTCGCGCAGCAGGAAGAACAGGATGAACAGCATCAGGAAGAATCTCAGCAGCAGCCCCGCCGTTCCCAGGAAAAAGGTGCCACTGGATTTGGCCAGTGATGTTGCCCAGGTTCCGACGTTGGCGCTGAGGTGCGAGCCAATGTCCGCCGGAGCGATGTTGAATCGCGCGCCAGTCCATGCGGCCATGCCGGCAATGCGCGGGTGAGTCGCCGGGTCCAGCCATGAGTATAGATTGAGCAGTTCCGGGTTGGCCTGGAAAGCATCACTGAGCGCTCTGATCTGCTGCGCGAACGCCAGGCCGATCAATGCCAGTGGTGCGAAGATCGCGATGGGCGTCATTGCCGTGATGACTGCTGCGGCCGCCGTGCGGCTGCCGCGCAGCCGCCGCTTGAGCGACAGCTGCAATGGATAAAGGAGGAAGGTGAGGATTCCCGCCCAGGCAAGAGGCATGCGCAGCGGACGCAGCACCATCCAGATCGCCCACGCCACCAGCACCAAGGCGCCGACGGCAAACCAGCGACGCAGCGCCTGGCTTTGGGTTTGTTCACTCATTGGTCACCACGTGTTGCGCAATTCCCGCAGGCGCACGAATACCTCGCGCGGCGTGGGCGCCTCGGACAGATCAGGAAATCGTTCACGCAGACCGGCAATGATCTGCGGGCTTTGCAGACGCAAGAAGGCATTGAACTGCTTCTCCTCGCCCAGGGTGGTCACCGGCATGGCGAGCGGCTCGCGACCTTCCAGGCTATCTCGCAATGCCGAGGCCACCGTGTTGCCCGGCTCCCGATCCAGCGTGAAGCCCAGGTTGTTGAGCAGGTATTCGTGGCCGGGATGCACCGCGGTGTTGTCCGGCAATTGCCCCAGCCGCGAGGCAAAGGTTTCGTACAGTTTTACAGGGTCGCCGCCCTGGTGGCAGTTGCCGGCGCCGGCGTTGAACAGCGTGTCACCTGAAAACAGCGCGGGTTCGTCCGCATGTGCGAACAGGCACACGTGCGACATTGTGTGACCGGGGGTGTCGAGGCACTGCAACTCCACCGAGTGTCCCACGCGGATGACGTCGCCGTCCTCGAGGCCTATGTCTATGCCCCCGATCAGCGGTGCCGCAGCAGCATGGGCGTATATCTGCGCGCCCGTGGCGGCGCGCAGTGCCTCGTTGCCGGCCGTGTGATCGGCATGGTGGTGGGTGTTGAGGATGCGGGTGATTTCCCATCCATGCCGACGCGCGGAATCGAGCATCAGCGTCGCGTCGAGGGGATCGATGGCCAGCGCCTCGCCCGTCTGTTCGCACACCACCAGGTAGTGGTAGTTACGCAGATGACTGTTGGGCCAGAGGCGCTCGACGATCATTTCTTGGCGGCGGGTTTAGGCGCAGTTGCCGGCGCTGCAGCTGGCTTGGTTGCGGCGGCGGCGGCCGGCTTGGCGGCGGGCGTCGGCATCTTGAGGCGCACGCGCTCCTGTGAAACCAGGAACATCACCAGCTCGAAGACATTGTCCCAGGTGCCTGCCGCCTGCATGTTGACCAGGTAGCGACCATTGACCACCAGCGACGGGGTGCTGGGAATCTTCCACAGCTTGACCAGCTCGTCGGCGCGCTTGATCTGCGTCGCGACGCCAAAGGACTTGGCCATCTCAAGGAATTGCGCCTCCTTGACAGCCGTGTGTCGCGAGTAAAAGCGTGCTGCGTCCTCAATGGTCGGCAGCGGTTGCTTGATGCGCCCGGTGGCCGGGTCAGCCAGCGGAATCTCGCCGGTCTTCCAGATCGCCGTGAACATCATCTCGTGAGTGCTTTCCGCTATACCCAGCGCCTTGGCGGTGATGTAGGCCTGCTGGAACATTGGCCAGGCCTCGGTGGGAATGAACGCCGCATGCAGGTAGTTCATCACCACATCCGATGGCAGCTGGTTCTTGAGCTTGGCCATGCCTGGCAGCGCGCCATTGCAGGCGGGGCAACCGTAGGAAAACACTTCGGTGACCTCTATCTTCCCCGGCGGCGCCTCATAACTGGTCGGGGGCGTGATCGCGGTGTAATGCGTACCTTCCACCCAGCGCAACTGCGCCAGTGCAGCTTGCGAGACCAACAGGGTGGCGAATACGGATATCAGTGACAGGGCACGTTTTGTCATGGGACTCCTACAGCAGTCGTATGGGAACGTAATGGTCGACCAGCAATGCGATGAACAGCCACATCAGGTACTGCACCGAAAACTTGAACACCTTCATCGGCAGTTCCTTGCGCGTTGTGCGCTTTAACGCGATTGCGTACCAGAGGAATGCCGCATTGAGAACCAGGGCTGCAACCAGGTAAATCAGGCCGGTCATGCCGGTCAACCAGGGCAGCAGCGTAACCAGTATCAGGATAATCGTGTACAGCAGCACATGCAGGCGAGTCAGCTCCACGCCGTGCGTCACCGGCAGCATGGGGATGCCCACCTTGGCATAGTCGTCGCGGCGCGCAATGGCCAGGGCCCAGAAATGCGGTGGCGTCCAGGCGAAGATGATGAGGAACAGCAGCAGCGCATGTTCGTGGACGGTGTTGGTGACTGCAGCCCATCCCAGCACGGGCGGTGCCGCGCCGGCCGCGCCGCCTATGACAATGTTCTGCGGCGTGGCGCGCTTGAGCCATAGCGTATAGACCACGGCATAGCCGATCAGTGAGGCAAAGGTCAGCAGCGCAGTCAGGTGATTGACCAGGAACCACAGGATCAGCATGGAGGTGACGCCCAGGATGGCGGCGAACACCAGCGCCTGTTTTTCCGTGAGGCCACCGGTGGGCAATGGGCGCGTGCGCGTACGCGCCATTCGTGCATCGATGCGTTGGTCGAGCACCTGGTTCAACGTGGCCGCGCAGGCGGCAGCCAGTGCTATTCCCAGGTTGCCCCACAAAAGCGCCGACAAGGGTGGCATGCCGGGCGTCGCCAGCAGGGTGCCAACCACGGCCGTGAGAACGATTAGCGCCACGACCCGCGGTTTGGTCAGGGCCAGGTAGAGACGCCAGGGCATGACGTCGCAGCTTAGCAAACTTCTAAAGGGCCTGATCGGGGCCGTGCTTGAGCACACGGGCGCACACCCACAAGTCCACGCGCTGGCAACCGGCTGCCTTGAGTACGCGGGCCGCGGCTTCGGCGGTGCTGCCGGTGGTCAGCACATCGTCGAGCAATGCCACATGCCGGGCAACCCGGCGCCCGGGGTTCACAGCAAAAGCCTGGTCGAGATTGCGCGCGCGCGCCGCAGCATCAAGACCGCTCTGTGCCGATGTCTCACGCGGCCGGCGCAGCAGCTGCGTCTCGACTTTTATGCCCAGGCGCGGCGCCGCATGGCGCGCGAGTTCAGCGGACTGGTTGAAGCCACGTTCGAGCAGGCGCTTGCGGTGCAGGGGCACCGGCACAATGCAGTCGGGCAGAGTGACCCCTGAACGAGCGCGGGCGTTGCGCACGGACTGCGCCAGCAGCGTGCCCAGCACCCGCGCGTACATCAGCTCATGGCCGAACTTGAGCTGCGTGATCATGGAGTCCACGGGAGCCTGGTATAGAAAGAGGCAGTGGACACTGTCACAGGCCGCAGCGCGGCAGCGGCAGTGGGCGCATCCCGGCCCCGCATCCGGTTGGCCCAGCAGGGGCTGAGCGCATCGAGGGCACAGGTCGAGCGCCGGCGGGCAGGCAGCCTGGCAGTAAATGCACAGGTCCAGGCCCCAGCCGACGCCGCGCTGCCCGGGCGCAAGACACAGGCAGCACACCGGCGGCGCGATCATGCCAGTGAGGGACTGGGTAATTGTCAACCTCGAGGGCAGGGCTCGGTTGACAAGGCCGCGCAGCGACTCGAACATGCCGCCAGCCTTGCACGGTCATGAACCGGCGCGGGCGTCGCAAACTGGCCAGTCCCTGGAGAAATGCATGAGCGCCGCCCCTGACGACAAGAGCCTCGCCGCCCCCGCGTCCAGCACTGTAGCTGCCAGGCAGCGCCACGACTGGCGACTTGCCGAGGTCGAGGCCTTGTTCGACCTGCCGTTCATGGACCTGATGTTCCGCGCCCAGCAGGTGCACCGCGCCTTCCATGCGCCCAATCGGGTGCAGATGAGCACCCTGCTTTCTATCAAGACCGGCGGCTGCCCCGAGGACTGCGGCTATTGTCCGCAGAGCATTCACTTCCAGACCGGCGTGGCGCGCGAAGAAATGCTGCCGCTGGAAGCGGTGCTCGATGCCGCGCGCAGGGCGCAGGCGGCCGGCGCAACACGCTTCTGCATGGGCGCGGCCTTTCGCTCGCCCAAGAAGAAAGACATTGAACGCATCGCGGGAATGATCCGTGAAGTCGGCGCCCTGGGGCTGGAGACCTGCGCAACACTGGGCATGCTCACGCCCGACCAGGCCAATGAGCTCAAGGATGCCGGCCTCGATTACTACAACCACAACGTCGACAGTTCCGAAGACTTCTACAAGAAGATCATTTCGACGCGCACCTACCAGCATCGTCTCGACACCCTCGAGGCCGTGCGCAATGCCAACCTCAAGGTGTGCAGCGGCGGCATCGTCGGCATGGGCGAGACGCGCACCGATCGCGCCGGCATGCTCGTGACCCTGGCCAACCTGCCGGAACACCCGCAGAGCGTGCCCATCAACCAGCTGGTACAGGTCAAGGGCACGCCCATTGCTGACGACGCGGCAGCTGGCGCACCCGGCGTCGACGGATTCGAATTCGTGCGCACCATTGCGGTGGCGCGCATCCTGATGCCCGAGGCGCAGGTGCGCCTCTCCGCCGGCCGTGAGGAAATGTCCGACGAACTGCAGGCGCTGGCATTCATGGCCGGTGCCAACTCGATTTTCTACGGCGAAAAGCTGCTGACCACGGGCAATCCGGACGTGGAGCGCGATCGCTCGCTGCTGGCGCGCCTCAAGGTCAACGCCGAGACCCAGCAGCAGACGGATGCGCGCGGCTGCTGCTGAACTGGCGCAACTGCAGCAGCTGCAGCAGCGGCGCCAGCGGCGAATTGTCGAGTGTCCCAGTGCCACGGCTGCGCGCGTCCAGGTGGATGGCCGCGAACTGGTCAATTTCTGCAGCAACGATTACCTGGGCCTGGCCCACGACCAGCGCCTTGGTACAGCCATGGCGCAAGCAGCACAGCGCTGGGGCGCTGGCGCTGGCGCAGCGCACCTGCTGACCGGGCACACGCGCGAACATCACGAACTGGAACTGGAGCTGGCGGCGTTCACAGGCCGTGAATCGGCACTGCTTTTCTCCACTGGCTACATGGCCAATGTCGGAGTCATCCAGGCGTTGTGCAAACGCGCCGACGTCGTGGTGCAGGATAAACTCAACCACGCTTCGCTGCTGGATGGCGCGAGGCTGTCGGGTGCGCGACTGCAGCGCTACGCACATGCCGATGTGCAGCAGGCTGAGACATTGTTGACCGAAGCCGGCCAGTACGCCGCGTTGCTGGCCACCGATGGCGTGTTCAGCATGGATGGGGATCTCGCGCCCTTGCATCAACTGGCGCAGTTGGCGACCAGGCATCAGGTCCTGTTCATGGTCGACGATGCGCATGGGCTGGGCGTGGTGGGCGCGCGCGGTCGCGGCACGCTGGAGCTGGCCCAACTGGATGAACAGCAGGTGCCCTTGCTGGTGGGCACGCTGGGAAAAGCGCTGGGTTCGTTTGGCGCCTTTGTTGCCGGACCCGCCGATCTGATTGAGCTGGTAATGCAGCGCGCGCGCAGCTACATCTTCACCACCGCGTTGCCCGCCCCGGTAGCGGCGGCGACGCGCGCAGCGCTGCGCATCATCGATGCGGATGCCGGGCCGCGCCAGCGCGTGCAAGCCCTGACGCTGCGCTTCCGCAATGGCGCCGCGCAACTGGGGCTGCCCATCAGCCCATCAAACACTCCCATCCAGCCGCTGCTGCTGGGCGACACCGGCCGCTGTCTTGCGGCAAGCGAGGCATTGATGCAGCGCGGGTATTGGGTGGCGGCCATTCGCAGTCCCACGGTTGCAGTGGGCACGGAGCGCCTGCGCATCAACCTCAGTGCCGCGCATCAGGAGCGGGATGTGGATGGGCTCTTGAATGCGCTGCAAGAAGTGTTCGCCGCCCCTGGCATGGCAGGGTGAACACCGCTCTTTACAGTGAATGCCAGCAGGCCATCGCTGGCCAGTTGCCGCTGGTGTGCGTGCACGGCTGGGGTATGAACCTGCGCGTGTTTGATGCCCTGCGCGAAGCGTTGCGGGGTCAATGCAGCAGTTGGGCCCTGGACCTGCCGGGCCATGGCCGCAGTGACTGGCACGACGCACGGGGAGATCTCGAATCACAACTGCAGGATCTGCAGGCCGCGTTGCCCGCGCGCTGCGTACTTATGGGCTGGTCGCTGGGTGCGCAGCTGGCCCTGGAGCTGGCGCGCCGCGCACCACAGCAGGTTGCTGCACTGGTATTGATCACGTGCACGCCGCGTTTCACGCAGGCGCCGGATTGGCCGCAGGGAATGGCTGCGCAAACCCTGCAGGCATTCGAGTCGTTGTTGCTGCAGGACTGGCGCCAGACCTTGCGCGATTTCGTGCAGCTGCAGGTGCGTGGCGGCCGCAATGCAGACGCAACCCGGGAACAACTGGAGGCCGCGTTGCAGGCGCATGGCCTGCCGCGCCAACAGGCATTACGAGCTGGGCTCGACATACTGGTTGAGCTCGACCAGCGCGCAGTGCTTGGGCGAATCGGGCAACCCACGCTGGTGGTGTCCGGACAGAATGATCGCGTCACGCCGCCGGATGCCTGCCGCTGGATGGCGGACGCGTTGCCCAACGCGCGCTATCTGCAGATTGATCGTGCCGGACACGCACCGCTGCTGTCCCATGTGGATGAGGTGGCCGCTGCCGTGCGTGAGTTCCTTTGAATCCCGCTGATCCACCTGATGTGTACACACTCGAACCGCGCGAGGTGGCGCGCGCCTTTGGCGCGGCCAGCCATCGCTACGACGCGGCGGCGCGGCTGCAGCGCAGCGTGCGCGCGGAATTGCTGTCGCGTGCACATGCATTGCAGCTGTCACCGCGCGTGGTGCTGGACCTGGGCACGGGCACCGGTGAAGCAGCAGCGCAATTGAAACGTCGTTACCGCGGCGCCGCAGTGATTGCCGCCGACATTTCTCCACAGATGCTCGAAGCCACGCGGCGACGCAGTCACTGGTGGCGACCGCTGCGCTGCGTCGAGGCAGATGCGCGGGCGTTGCCTTTTGAATCCGCCAGCATCGACCTGCTGTTCACCAGCCTGATGCTGCAATGGATTGATCCACCCGATGTGGCCCTGGCAGAGATGCGTCGCGTGCTGCGGCCTGGCGGCCTGTTGCTGGCCAGCAGCTTCGGACCCGAAACCCTGCAGGAGTTGCGAGCGGCCTGGGCTACCGTGGACGAGGGGGTGCACGTCAACCGGTTCGTCGACGTGCATGACCTGGGAGGCGCGCTGCAACGCGCGGGTTTCATTGAGCCGGTGCTCGATGTGGACCGGCACGTGCAGCAGTACCCGGATCTGCGCGCTTTGATGGGCGAGCTCAAATCCATTGGCGCGCACAACGTGAACGCTGGGCGCAATCGCGCACTGACCGGAAAATCGCGGATGGCCAGGGTGCAGGCCGCCTATGAACAGCTGCGGGTGCCCGGCGGATTGCCTGCAACCTGGCAGGTGGTTTACGCGGTGGCCTGGGCGCCGGCGCCAGATGCCACCAAGGCGGGCAGCACCATCAAGCGCGAAACTCGCATCGGGCTCGAAGCCATGCGTTCCAGTCTTGGGCGCCCCCGGGGCGGCCGCCCATGACGCTTGATCCCATCCTGCGGCAAAATCTTTTTATAGCCGGCACCGACACCGCGGTGGGCAAGACCTGGGTGGCCACCCGCCTGCTGATGGCCCTGGGGGCTAGCGGGTTACGGGTCGCAGGAATGAAGCCGGTGGCGGCCGGCGCAACACTGACCCCGGCCGGCCTGCGCAATGAGGATGCCCTGGCGCTGGCCCAGGCCGGCAACGTGGCGCTGGCCTACGAAACGCTCAACCCTTACTGCCTGGCTGCGGCCACCTCGCCGCATATCGCCGCCCGCTACGAGGCTATCTCCATCGATATAGCCATCATCATGCACCGATTTAGCCAGATCGTCGGCAAAACTGACATAGTTGTGGTTGAGGGGGCCGGAGGGTGGATGGCGCCCATCGGCGATCCCCTTTACCCCGGGACCCCGGGTCCTACCATGGCCGATGTTGCGCAGAAGCTGGGGTTGCCGGTGCTGCTGGTGGTGGGAATGCGCCTGGGTTGCATCAGTCACGCGCTGCTCACGGCGGACGCCATCCGCACTCAAGGACTGCAGCTGGCGGGGTGGATTGCCAATCCCATCGACCCGGATTTCCTGCCGGCATCAGCTGGTTATGCGGAGTATGTAGAGGCACTGGAGCAACGGTTGCCCGCGCCACGACTGCAGGTGTACTGACCCCTGTTGTACACTTCGCGGGTTTTTCGGACGGGACTAATGCAAGGTCAATCGATGCTTCGCAAATCTGGATTAACGGGCGCCCTATTGGCCGCCATGACTGTTTTCGCCGCCCCGGCACATGCTGAATGGGCGCTCAACATGACCAAGGGCGTCACTGAGCTCTCGGGCGAAATCTACTCGTTGCACATGACCATCTTCTGGTGGTGCGTTGCGATAGGAATCTTTGTCTTCGGCTGGATGATCCTTTCGCTGGTCAAATACCGTAAGTCCCAGGGTGCCGTGCCGGACACCACCATGGTCCACAGCACCAAGGCCGAGATCATCTGGACAGTGCTCCCGGTGTTAATCCTCATCGTGATGGCGGTTCCCGCAGCACGCACGCTGATCAAACTGGAAGATGCCTCCAACACCGAGCTCACCATCAGGGTGACGGCGTACCAGTGGAAATGGCAGTACGAATACATGGATTCGGGCGTGACCTTCTTCTCCTCGCTGTCGCGCGAGAGTGACGCGGCGCGGCAGCTCGATTCGGGTATCGATCCGGCATCCGTGCCCCACTACCTGCTGAGCGTGGACAACCCGCTGGTGGTGCCGGTGGGCAAGAAGGTGCGCCTGCTGTTGACTTCGCAGGATGTGATCCATGCATGGTGGGTGCCGGCACTGGCCATCAAGAAGGATGCCATTCCGGGGTTCATCAACGAGATGTGGTTCCAGATCCTGCCGGACAAGGCAGGCATCTATCGTGGCCAGTGCGCCGAGCTGTGCGGCCGCGACCACGGGTTCATGCCCATTGTGGTGGACGCGCGTTCGCCTGCGGATTTCGCCGCCTGGATCGCGCAGCACAAGACACCGACCTCAAATTGAAGTTCTGAGAGTACCCATGGCCCATTCCGCGACTGACACGCACGCCGATCACGACCATCACGGACCTGCAAAGGGGTTCATCCGCCGCTGGGTGATGGCCACCAATCACAAGGACATCGGCACGATGTACCTGGTGTTTGCCGGCATCATGTTCTTCATCGGCGGCGCGATGGCCATGGTCATCCGCGCCGAGCTTTTCAAGCCGGGGCTGCAGTTCCTTGACCCGCAGCTGTTCAATTCGATGACCACCATGCATGCGCTGTTCATGATCTTCGGTGGCGTGATGCCGGCCTGGGTGGGACTGGCCAACTGGATGATCCCCATGCAGGTGGGCGCGCCAGACATGGCCCTGCCACGGCTCAACAACTTCAGTTTCTGGATTTTGCCGTTCGCATTCCTGCTGCTGATCTCGACGCTGTTCGTGCCCGGTGGTTCTCCCGCTGGCGGCTGGACACTCTATCCGCCGTTGTCGGTGCAGGGCGGCGACAGCCTGCCCATGGCCATCTTCGCCATACACATGATGGGCATCTCCTCGATCCTCGGCTCCATCAACGTGATCGTGACGCTAATGAACATGCGCGCGCCTGGCGTGACGCTGCTGCGCATGCCGCTGTTCTGCTGGACCTGGCTGATCACTGCCTACCTGTTGATCCTGGTAATGCCGGTGCTGGCTGGCGCCGTCACCATGCTGCTGACCGACCATTTCTTCGGTACCACGTTCTTCAGTGCCAGCGGTGGTGGTGACCCGGTGCTGTTTCAGCATGTGTTCTGGTTCTTCGGCCATCCCGAGGTGTACATCCTGATTCTGCCGGCGTTCGGCGTGGTCTCGGAGGTCATCCCGACGTTCTCGCGCAAGCCGCTGTTCGGTTTTGAATCGATGGTGTACGCGACGGCGTCCATTGGCTTCCTGTCGTTCATAGTCTGGGCCCACCACATGTTCACAGTGGGCATGCCGCTGGCAGGTCAGATGTTCTTCATGCTGACCACCATGCTGATCGCGGTGCCCACGGGCGTGAAGGTGTTCAACTGGTCGGCAACCATGTGGAAGGGGTCGATCTCCTTCGAGCCGCCAATGCTGTTCGCCATCGCATTCCTGTTCCTGTTCACCATCGGTGGATTCTCGGGCCTGATGCTGGCAATGGTGCCGGCAGACTTCCAGTATCAGGACACCTATTTCGTGGTGGCGCATTTCCACTACGTGCTGGTGCCCGGCTCCATCTTCTCCATCATTGCCGGCATCTATTACTGGCTGCCCAAGTGGTCCGGCCATATGTACAACATGAAACTGGCCAAGTGGCATTTCTGGCTGTCGGCCATCTTCGTCAACGTGCTGTTCTTCCCGCAGCATTTCCTGGGACTGGCAGGCATGCCACGACGCATCCCCGACTATTCCACGCAATTCTCCGACTGGAACGCGGTCTCGTCGATTGGCGCGTTTGGTTTCGGCCTGTCGCAGCTGCTGTTCCCTATCGCAATCTGGCAATGCGTGCGTGGCGGTGTGCAGGCTACGGACCGCGTCTGGGAAGGCGCGCATGGCCTGGAATGGGAGCTGCCATCGCCGGCGCCTTACCACAGTTGGGGAACGCCGCCGTCATTGGAAGTAATCAACCGTGGCTCGGTGCACTGAGATGCTGCAGGACGAGGCGGAACGTCGTCGCAAGGCGCGCAACAATGCGTTTCGCCTTGCCGCGTTTGCGCTGGCCGTCTATGTCATCTTCATCGTGTCCTTCATGCATCGGGGCGCATGAGCGCCGGAAAGGACAAGCCCCCTTCTCATCGCCGGCTGGCACTGCAGCTGGGGGTGATCGCGCTGGGCGCGTTTGGCTTCGGCTACGCGCTGGTGCCTTTGTATGACGTGTTCTGCGCGGTCACCGGATACGAAGATCGCCGCAATATCTCAAGAGCAAGCGCGCCACCGACGACAGTGGATACCTCGCGCATCGTTACAGTGGAATTCGTCTCTGGACTGCCCACCGTCGGCAGCTGGGAATTCCGGCCTGCAGTGCTGACCATGCAGGTGCAACCAGGACGGCTGTACGAGACCACGTATGTGGCGCGCAACCTGACCGGACACGCCACCTGGGTACAGGCTGTGCCGGAAATAGCACCGTCAAAGGCCATGGCCTATTTCCACAAGACCGAGTGCTTCTGCTTTACGCCGCAGCAGTTCAATGTGGGCCAGGAAAGGCGCATGCCGGTGCGTTTCTTCGTCGATCCGTCGCTGCCCAAGTACGTGGACAGGATCACGCTGGCCTATACCTTTTATGACACGCTGGCGCCCGTTGCCAGCAGATAACGAACCCACCACGAAGTGAACATGAGCACGCATACCGAAGCACACGACTCCAGCAGTTACTACGTTCCGCATAGCAGCCACTGGCCCATCACCGGTTCCATCGGACTGTTCTGTCTCATGGTAGGTGCCGTCAGTTTCCTCAACGACTGGGCGGGTGGCTGGGCCTTCCTGCCGGGCGCGCTGCTCATTGCCACGCTGTTCATCGGCTGGTTCGGCACCGTCATCGGCGAGAACCAGCGCGGCATGTTCAACATGGACGTCGACCGTTCATTCCGCATGGGAATGATCTGGTTCATCATGTCCGAGGTGCTGTTCTTTGCCGCGTTCTTCGGCGTGCTGTTTTATGCGCGGGAGCTCTCGGTGCCCTGGCTGGGCGGCGAGGGCGTGAAGGTTTTCAACAAGCTGCTGTTGTGGCAGAACTACAGCCCGAGCTGGCCCACCAACGGCCCGGGTATGGTCGGTGGCCATGCGGACGGCAGCTTCAGCACCATTCCTGCATTCGGCCTGCCGGCGGTCAACACCGCCATCCTGCTGACGTCGGGTGTGACCATCACCATTGCCCATCACGCGCTGCGTGCCGGCCAACGCAACATCCTCAAGATCTTCCTGGCGGCGACTTTCCTGCTGGGCTTCCTGTTCGTCTATCTGCAGGCGACTGAATATCACCACGCCTACACCGAGCTGGGCCTCAAGCTGTCGACGGGAATCTACGGTTCGACGTTCTTCATGCTGACCGGGTTCCACGGCCTGCACGTGACCATTGGCGCCATCATGCTGACCGTCATCTGGTTACGTACGCTCAAGGGACATTTCACGCCGCAGCGCCACTTCGCCTTCGAGGCGGTGGCGTGGTATTGGCATTTCGTCGATGTGGTCTGGCTGATCCTGTTCGTCTTCGTCTACTGGATCTGAAGCTATTGCAGGCCGTGCGGGCGGATGTAACCCATTCGCCACGCGATCAGCAATATTACGAACAGCGCGACCGACAGCCCGACGCGCCAGGTGAGGGCGCGCAGCATCTTGCGCGAATCGCCCTTGCCACGTGACAGCTGGAACAGGGCCGACCCGAGGCTGAAGATGATGGCCACCAGTGCGGCAACGATGAGCAGTTTTGCGAGATCCATACCCGGATTATAGGCGTCGGGCATCTCCCGACAGGTAGCAAATTGGCGCTGCGTTTCGCTCCCCCCTGGTACTTCATCCTGCTCACCGCTGCGGCCGTGCCAGGCTTCATCGCGTTGGGATTCTGGCAATGGCATCGTGGTGAGCATCGACGCGATGTGTGGCAGCAATTCGCACGCAGCGACGTGGAGGCCATCGAGGCCAATGCCGCGAGCCTTCAAGAACTGCCCTTGTACACGCGCGTGCGGGTCTCGGGCCAGTTCGATACTGCGCGGCAGATCTTGCTCGACAACATCTCGCGACAAGGACAGCCCGGCTACGAAGTGTTGGCAGTGCTGCGGCTTGCCGATGGCAGTGCGCTGCTGGTGAACCGTGGCTGGCTGCAATTCTCCGGCTATCGCGACCGGTTGCCCGACGTGGCATTCGAGGCCACCGGGGAGTCACGCCTGACGGGTCGCTTGTCCACACTACCTGTGCCCGGCATGGCCGCGGGGCGACAGGCACCGGCACTTTCAGGACCGTGGCCGCGCGTCACCAGCTTTCCGCAGCGCGCTGATATCGAGGCAGCGCTGGGCGAGAAGTTGCTGCCGCCGTTGCTGCTGCTGGATGCGGACTCCGGCCCCGGTTATGTTCGCACCTGGCAGGCACCGGGAATTTCACCGGACCGCAATTTCAATTACGCATTCCAGTGGTGGCTGTTTGCACTGCTGGCCCTGGGCCTGTTTATCGGATTGAATCTCAAGAGGGTCAAATGAGCCAAAGCCCGGATGGTGCGGTTGCGCGGCCGCAGCGGCGCACCTTGCTGCTACTGCTGGCGCTGTTCTTCGCGCCGCTGGCAGTGGCATTCACGCTTTATTACGGCTTTGGCTGGCGGCCGTCTTCGCTAAGCATTCACGGCAAACTCGTGTCGCCCGTCCGGCCCATGCCCGAGGCAGCACAGAAACTGCGTGGTGACTGGTCGCTGGTGTATGTGGGCGATGGCGGATGCGATCAGGATTGCCGCACGGCCCTGGTATTTGCGCGCCAGACACACTTGTCACTGGCCAAGGAAATGTCGCGCCTCAGTCGCGTGATGCTGGTAACGGGAAATTGCTGCGACGTGGACTACTTCAAGAAAGAACACGACGGCATCAAGGTGTTCGACGTCAGCGCGCTGGAGGAAAAAACCGAACTCATGGCGGTACTCCCCGACGTGGACCTCAAGTACACGCTGTTCGTGGTGGATCCGCTGGGCAACCTCGTGATGCGCTATGACGTGCGCGAATCACCCGCGGGCCTGCTCGACGACCTGCGCAAGCTGCTCAAGCTGTCGCACATAGGTTGAGCCGGAAAACTGGGCAATGACACGTACTGATTTCACGGGACTGGACTGGTTACGGCGACTGGCATTGGCGGGAACCCTGCTGGCCTTGTGCGTCGTGGTGTTCGGCGCCTATGTGCGACTCTCGAATGCCGGGCTGGGCTGCCCCGACTGGCCAGGTTGTTATGGCCACGTCACGCCTGCAGGCGCCGCGGCTGCCGATGCCGGAACCGCCCAGGCTCCCCTGCATGTGGGCAAGGCCTGGCGCGAGATGATTCATCGCTATGGCGCTAGCACGCTGGGGCTCATCATCCTGACCATCGCATTGCTGTCACTGCTTTGGCGCCGGCATGCAGGCGTGCCCATTGCGCTGCCGTTGGCCCTGGTGGTGCTGGTGATATTCCAGGGGCTGCTGGGCATGTGGACAGTGACGCTGCTGTTAAAGCCGATGATTGTCACGGCGCACCTGGTCTTTGGCCTGGCCACGCTGGCCATGCTGTGGTGGTTGTGGATGTCACTGCGTCGCAATTCAGGACAGTGGCCGGGCAGGGGCGCAGCGGTGCGCAGCCACGGCCCTGCCTTGATGCCTCCTGCATTCGATGGCCTGCGAACCCTGTGCGCTTTTGCACTGGTGACGCTGGTCATCCAGATATTGCTGGGCGGCTGGACCAGCACCAACTATGCCGCCGTGGCCTGCCCGGATTTCCCCCGGTGCCAGGCCTCGTGGTGGCCCGCGGCTGATTTTCGTGATGCCTTCGTGGTGTGGCGCGGACTGGGCATCAACTACGAGGGCGGGGTGCTCGACAGTGCGTCGCGCGTGGCCATCCATTTCACGCATCGACTCGGCGCAGTGGTGGCGACGCTGACCTTGCTGCTGTCGGTCATTCTGACCCTGCGCCTGCGCAGGGAAACCCCGCCTCGGCGCGCAGCGTGGCTGGTGCTGGCTGCGCTGGTGCTGCAGCTGGGCATTGGCATTTCGATGGTGCTGCGTGGCTTTCCGCTGCAGATTGCGACTGCGCACAATGCGGGGGCCGCATTGCTGCTGCTGGCGACGCTGGGGTTGTACCGCGCCTTGCGCCAGGGCTGACACATGTCACAGCGGCCTGTCACACACTATATGGGCCTGGCCGCGAAGTGGGATGCCTCTGGCAACCATGATGAGGCAGTCAACGAACTGGCCAAGGGCACGCGCGCGGGTGACGTGCAATGCACGGCCTGGTTGGGGCTGAGGCTGCTGACTGGGGATCGCGCACCGCTGCTGCCCAACGAGGGATTGCGATTTCTCACCGAAGCATGTGAACAGGGCAGCGGGTTTGCCGCCGCGCGTGGCGCGGCACTCATGGCACTTGGCATGCACGTTCCCCAGGACTGGAAGCTGGCCCTCGAGTGGCTGGTGATAGCGGCCCAGAAAAACCATGTGTCCGCGCAGCGCCAGCTACTGGCGCTGAGCGCTGATCGCGACCAGGCGGCACGACTGGTGAACAGCGCCGATCCCATCGACAAGGCGCAATGGCTGCAGCTGGCCGCTGCTGTGGATGTGAACCAGTGGCGCCGCAGTCCTCCTGCGAATGTGCTCAGCGACGACCCCAGGGTCAGCACCTTTCCCGGATTCACGACCTCCCAGGTCTGCGAGGTGTTGATCAGCCTGGCAGCAGGGCGGCTGGAGCCCGCGCGAGTGTATGACCCGGTTGGGCAGAAAGACATCGTCTATGCGCATCGCGACAACACGGTGGCAAATTTCGGCATTGAGGCGGTGGAATTCATCCACGCGCTGGTTCAGGAGCGCATGGCCTCTGCCTGTGGCATGCCGCTGCGGCATTTCGAGGCTCCAACCGAGTTGCACTACTTTCCCGGGGAACAGATTGCCAATCACTACGATTTCGTCGATCCGAAGTCCACCAACGACTACGCCGGCGAGATCGCCCGCAATGGCCAGCGGCTGATCACGTTCATCCTGTATCTCAACGATGACTACGATGGCGGCGAGACGGCCTTTCCTACGCTGGGCTTCAGCCACAAGGGAAGGATTGGCGAAGGAATCTATTTCGTGAACGCGCTGCCGGACATGCAGCCAGACCTGCGCATGGTGCATGCGGGCCGTCCGACCACGCGCGGCGAGAAGTGGATAGTCACCCAGTTCATCCGCAACCGCCCGACGCGCTGAAGGGATTGCGCGATCCCGACGTCAAACGGAACGCATGCGCGGGTTGCCGGCAATCCCCCCCATTTTGGGGAAATTCCACTTCCCAGACCCCCGGTTGCACCGGGGGGATCACTCCACCTTGTCGGCGGCGCACAACAATTGGCAACACGCCACCCGCTCAACGCTTGCGCCCTCCTGATGGGAGATCAACCGGGGACAAATAACCTCTTGCAACATTTGCACAAAACCTTCCCGACCTTGGATATGCTTGGGTCGGAAGAACAGCGCTCGTTCGGTTGGGTTGATTGGGGGCGAACGGACAAAGAGCCGTTGAGCAGGCATGGTCACCTTGGATGGCGATCTCATGATCTGCGACTTTTGAGCTCCCCAGTTCGATGATTTGACGTGTCCAATTCAATATGGGGAGTCAGCTAATGAGCTCATCTATCGCATCTCAGCGGTCACGCCTGGTCGCGGCTGCAGTAACGATGGCGCTTGCGTACAGCGTCGGCGACGCCGTATTGGCCGCCGAAGAGGAAAGTCTGTCGGAGGTCGTCGTCACCGGTTCGCGCATCGTCCGCAAGGACTACGAATCGCAAAGCCCGCTCGTCACAGTAGGCGCGGAGACCTTGAAGGATCGTTCGTCGGTTGGTATCGAAGCCACGCTGAACCAGTTGCCGCAGTTCACGACGGCCGGCACGGCCTCCTCGCTGAGCGCCGCTTCCACGCCGTTCCCGTCGGCCACGTCAGCGCCGGGCGCTGCCACGGCCAACCTGCGCGGCCTCGGCACCAATCGCAATCTGGTACTCGTCGACGGTCGGCGCCTGCAGCCGGTCAACGGCACGCTTACCGTTGACCTGAACACGATTCCCTCCTCGGCGATCAGCCGTATCGAGGTGATCACCGGTGGTGGCGCCTCCACCTACGGCGCGGACGCCATTTCGGGCGTGGTCAACCTGATCCTCAAGAAGAACTTCGAGGGCGCCGAGTTTGGCGCCCAGTACGGCATCACCCAGGAAGGGGATGGCCAGGAAATCCAGGCGGACGCCCTCTTCGGCACGAACTTCTCGGAAGGCCGGGGTAACGTGATGTTCGGCATTAACTACGCTGAGCGCCAAACCATCCTGAGCCAGGACCGCAGCTGGTACATGAACGGCATTCGTGATCCCAACACCCAGCCGGGCTCATTGAATTCCTCGAACCTCACGCAGATGACTGTCATTACCGGTAACGCGCCGACGCTGTTCCCGCTGCGTACCGGCGGCGCCTATACGGTTGACCAGAACGGCCACGTGTTCGACTCCGCGAATCCGCTGAGCACCACGCATCCGTATACAGGTCCGATCGGCGGGGATTCCGGTTATAAGATCGGCCCGGACGGCTTCCTCGGCTTTGACGATTACAAGCACTCCTACCAGCAGCTGCCGCTGGAGCGCTATGCGCTGTTCGGCTCGGCCAACTACAAGATCAACGACAACTTGGAGGTGTTCTCCGACGTGCACTATTCCCAGACCAAGACAGTGGCGCGCGGTTTCACCTCGCAGCTGTTCAACATCTGGTCCCCGACGGTGCCGTACACGCAGTCCTCGGATGATCCGGATTCGCCCACTTTCGGGACAGTGGTTCCGCAGCCCGGCGGCACCGGCACCTTGCACGCGGTACCCAGGGAGTGGGCAGACCTGCTGAATTCGCGCCCGAACCCGACCGCGGCGTGCGCCAATTCGCCCATTGGTTCATCGCCCATTTCGAGCCCGGCCAATCTGGCGCCCTCCAGCGGGCCAGGGTGCTGGACCTATGTCGGAGGAATCGACTACTTCCCGAACTACGAGACGGACACCACGTCCAATGTGTTCCAGATCGTCGCGGGCGCCCGTGGCAGCCTGCCCTGGGATTCCTGGACCTGGGAGGCCTATGGTTCGCATGGCAACTCCACAATCAATGCCCAGCAGCCTGAGGGATTCCCGTACCTGCCGCGCATGCAGAACCTGTTCAGCGCGACCAATTATGGCAAGGGCTATGCAGTGGCCTATCCGGTCACCGTGGTGGGCAACTGCACCTCGGGCCTGCCCATCTTCAACGCGAATGGCTCCGTCAACGACACTCCGACCACCTCACAGGATTGCCAGGACTACGCCATCCTGCGAATGAACTCGATCTCGGAGCTGCAGCAGGAAGTCCTGGAAGCCACCGTGCAGGGCGAGCTGTTCAAACTGCCGGCAGGCGCGGTGCAGGGGGCATTCGGTGCAGACTACCGCTCCGAGCACTTCAAGTTCGCTCCTGATGCGGCCTACAACGCAAACCAGGACTTCCCGAACGTGGTGCAGAACATCGCGCTGCCCGTGGGCGTGGATGGCCAGACCTGGGTGTCGGAGGCCTACGCGGAGTTCGCGATCCCCGTGCTCAAGGACATTCCGTTCGTCAAGCTGCTAGAAATCGACCCGGGTGTCCGTTTCTCTGACTACAACTCGAATGCCGGCAACGTCACCACCTACAAGATCATGGGAACACTGGAAGTGGTCGACCAGGTGCGCTTCCGTGGCGGATTCCAGCGTGCCAACCGGGCGCCAAATATCGCCGAGCTGTTCACCCCGCGGGGTGTTGGCAGTGAGTTTGGCGTCGGTCCGGATCCCTGCCGCAACACACCGTCTGTGACACCGACCTGGGGCAATACCTCGACGAACCCGAACCGCATAAACATGCAGACGCTCTGCCAGTACCTGATGACGCGCGATGGGGCGCCGGCAAGTCTGTATGTGCCTGGACAGCCGAGCGCCAACAACTACAACTTCAACGTGTTCGGTGCCACCTTCCCGTTCCCCTTCGACCTGAAGGTGACGGAAGGCAACCGGCTGCTGGAGTCAGAACAGGCCGATACCACCACGATTGGTGTAGTCCTCAAGTCGCCGTTTGAGTCGTCCTGGATCAATCGCCTTACGCTGTCGATCGACTACTGGAAGATTGACATTTCCGGCGCCATCGGTACGCCGTTGCACAACGTCGTGTACCAGCAGTGTCTCGATGCCCAGTACAACCCGGGCATCGGCGACGCGGCCGGAGCGCACAGCGGTGCCGAGCTGGCTGCTGGCAACCCGTTCTGCGATCTGATCCAGCGCGAATACATCGCCGGCACGCCCAACGTGTACGGCGCTGATCGCCGCTACAAGGCCTCGTACATCAACCAGGGCGGCATCAAGACGGACGGCATCGACTTGCAGCTGGACTGGGCCTGGCAGGTGGGTTCGCTGTTCGGCAACGAGGGCAGGCTTGGCCTGAACGTACAGACCAGCTTCCTGAATTCCTATGCGCTGTCGCCGTTCCCCGGCGCGCCGTTCCAGGAATATGCGGGAACGGTTGTAAACAACTCGTTCGACTACAAGGTCTTCTCCACGGTCAACTACTCCACGGGTCCTCTGTCGCTGGGCCTGCGCTGGCAGCATCTGCCGGGCCTCGACCCGGATCCGACGAGTTCCGCGGGGGCGCTGGCTGTCGATTCGCATGACCAGTTCGACCTGTTCGGGCGCTATTCCTTCAACAAGACGTATGAAATTCGGGCCGGCATCGACAACCTGCTGAACGCGGACCCGGAAGTCGTGGGCGCCACCGCGGTGAATGCCAACAAGTCGGCTACCAGCCCGGTTTACGACACGTTCGGGCGTCGCTTCTACGTGGCCGTCAGGGTCTCACTCTGATCGACCGGTTGAGCTGAAGCCTTTACGACAGGCACGCCGGCGGTAACCCCGCCGGCGTTTTTTTGGTCCCGACGCAGCGATGGCGCGAAGCCTACCGATGCATGGCATACTCCGCGCAGAAATTGCCGCGGAGATACGCGGCCTCCGCAGGGGTGTCGATGATGAACAAGTCCCTGATCCTTTGCGCAGCGCTGTTCGCAGGCTGTGCCGGAACTCCGCCCAGCACTCCGCCGGCCGCGCCCGCAAGAGTGGCGCCTTCGACCGGGCCCACTGCGGCTGCGGCAAGCGCCTCTGCGGGGAGCCCCTCGGCGAGTTTCCTGGCCGGGTACAGGCGCACGGTGAAGGATGGCGTCGAGTACTTCTGCAACACCAGCGATGAAACGGGTTCAAAGCTGCACAAGAAAGAGGCGTGCTACACCCGCGAGACGTTGGTGGAAATGGAACGCGGCTCGCAACAAGAGATTCATGATATGAATCGCGGCTATCAGCAGGGCGGCCAGGATACGGCTGGAATCAGCTTTCCGTACTGATGAGGAAAGTTGGGCGGGCGCGGCATTGGCCGCGGCCGCCTTCAGCTGCGCATCGCGGCGGCAATGCCGATGAATATTGCCAGGCCGAAATAGTTGTTGTTGAGAAACGCCCTGAAGCAGGCGTCGCGCTCGCGGCTGCGTATCAGCCACAATTGCCAGGCGAACAGCATCGCTCCCACTAGTAAGGCCATGTGAAAGGGCCAGTGCAGGTTGCTGATGCGCCCTGCAAGCAGCAGGCCGATGATCACCATGCCCTGCATCGCGCCCACCAGCACCTGGTCCAGGTCGCCAAATGCCACTGCGGTGGATTGCACGCCCAGCTTGAGATCGTCATCACGGTCGACCATGGCATATAGCGTGTCGTACACGCCGGCCCACAGCAGCGTGACGATGAACAGCAACCAGCCGATCTTTGGCACTGTGCCCAAGGTTGCGACGAAGGCCATGGGCACCGCCCAGCCAAAAGCCGCGCCAAGATAAAACTGCGGCAGCGGGAAAAACCGCTTCATGAAAGGATAGGAGACAGTCAGCGCTGCACCGATGAATGAAAAGTAGACCGTATGCCGGTCCAGTCGCGTGACCAGCCACAATGCCAGCAGCACCAGCACGACGAACAATGCCAGTGCTTCATACGGCGAGACGCGTCGTGCCGCCAATGGGCGTTGCCGGGTGCGCTTGACCTTGGGGTCGATATCGCGGTCGGCGAAATCGTTGATGACGCAGCCCGCCGAACGCATCACTACCGTGCCGGCGACGAACACCAGCAACAATTTGAGCGGCGGCACGCCACCGCTGGCAATCCATAGTGCCCACAAGGTCGGCCACAGCAGCAGGAAGATGCCGATGGGCCGGTCCAGGCGCATCAGCTGCGCATAGTTCCAGGCACGGCGCAGCCATGGCGCGCCGGGCATGCCGTACAGTCTTTCGCTAACCGATCCGGCCATATTCCTCGGCGCCTCCGATCCAGCGCATGCGCAGTGGCGCGATGCAGGCGGCATTCTCACGCAGCAGCAACTCCGCAGTCGAGCGCACCTGTGGCAAAAGATCGGCATCACGGATCAAATCGGCCACGCGCAGTTCGGCCAGTCCCGTCTGGCGTGTGCCAAGAAGTTCGCCCGGCCCACGCAGCTCAAGGTCGCGACGCGCGATCTCGAAACCGTCATTGCTGTCGCGAATGGCCGCGAGTCGTGCCCGGGCCAGTTCCGACAATGGGGCCTGGTACAACAGCACGCAGCTACTCTCCGCCGCGCCACGGCCCACACGACCGCGCAGTTGGTGCAACTGCGCCAGGCCCATGCGCTCGGCATTCTCGATCACCATCAGGCTGGCGTTGGGGACGTCAACGCCCACTTCGATGACTGTGGTGGCCACCAGCAGCTGCGTGCGGCCGGCCTTGAAGTCGTGCATGGCTTTTTCCTTGGCGCGCGGTGGCATGCGGCCGTGTACCAGCCCGATGCGTACATCGGGAAGCGCAGCCACCAGGGAAGCGGCGGTTTCTTCCGCGGCCTGCGCGCGCAGTTCATCGGATTCATCGATGAGCGGACATACCCAGTAGGCCTGCTTGCCTGCACGGCAGGCATTGTGGATTCGTTCGACCACTTCAGCACGACGCTCCGCTGCCAGCACCACGGTGCGGATGGGTACGCGACCCGGCGGTAGCTCGTCGATCACCGACACGTCGAGGTCGGCATAGGCCGTCATTGCCAGAGTGCGGGGAATGGGCGTCGCCGTCATGATCAACTGATGCGGCACCTGTTCACCATGCCGACCCTTCTCCTTGAGCTGCATGCGTTGCTGCACGCCGAAACGATGCTGCTCGTCCACGACCACCAATGTCAGGCGCTGAAACGTCACACCTTCCTGGAACAATGCATGGGTGCCCACGGCGATGCGCACTTCGCCGCTGGCCACTGCGGCGACGGCACTGCGGCGCGTCTTTGCCGGTTGCGATCCCGAGAGCAGCGCGACCATGACGCCCAGTGGCCGGAACCAGGCATCCAGAGTGCGCCAGTGCTGCTCGGCCAGCAGCTCCGTTGGCGCCATCAGCGCCGCCTGGCCACCGCTGCCCACAGCGCGCGCGGCGGCAGCAGCGGCAATCACCGTCTTGCCGCATCCCACATCGCCCTGGATCAATCGCATCATCGGCAGTTGGCGCTGCAGGTCGCTCGACACCTCACCCTGCACACGCTGCTGCGCACCGGTGAGCTTGAAGGGCAGGCTGGTGATGAATCTCTGGCTGAGTTGTTGCGGATCGTGCAGTGCCGGCGCCGGCTCGCTCTGGATGCGTTGCTTGAGCTGCTGCATCGAAAGCTGGTGGGCCAGCAGTTCCTCGAACGCGAGGCGTCGTTGCGCCGGGTTCTGCCCGACGGCCAGTGCGGCCAGCGATGTGCCCACCGGCGGGTGATGCATGAATTCGAGGGCTTCGCGCAGTGGGGGCAGCTGCAGGCGCGAAACCACACTGGCAGGCAGCAGGTCCTCGGCGGGATTGGCGGCAAGTTTTGCCAGCGCGCGATCCACACTGGCGCGAACCCGGGTCTGGGTCATGCCTTCCGTCAGCGGATAGATGGGCGTAAGGCGATCTTCCAGCGGTTCGGCCTCATTGCCCACACGCCGGTATTCGGGGTGCACCATCTCCAGCCCCTGCGGACCGCGGCGCACTTCCCCTGCACAGCGCAGGCGCGTGCCACGGGTGAGATAGGCCATCTGCGCCCGCGAGAAATAGAAGAAGCGCAGGTTGAGAAATCCGGAGCCGTCGGAAATGCGAACCAGCAATGTACGACGCCGGCGAAAGACTACGTCGGCCAGTTGCACTTCGCCTTCGACCACCACGCGCGCACCAGGCAGCAGCGCGCCCAGCGGCGTAATACGTGTGCGATCTTCGTAGCGAACCGGCAGCAGGAACAGCGGGTCCACCGCCGCGGGCGCGGTTTCGCTCACGTTCCGGTCAGGGAATCCAGACAATGCACTCCACTTCCACGCGCGCGCCCTTGGGCAGCGTGGCCACGCCCACGGCTGCACGCGCCGGCCAAGGCTGCGGGAAATATCGGGCCATGATTTCGTTGACGCGCGCGAAGTGCCCCATGTCAGTGAGTGACACATTGACCTTCACGGCGCTGGCCAGGGTTCCCCCGCCGGCTTCGGCAATGGCCTTGATGTTGTCGAACACCCGTGTGATCTCGGCGTCGATATCCCCGGTAACCAGTTGCTGGGTTGCAGGGTCGAGCGGAATCTGCCCGGAGATATAGAGCAAATCGCCGGCACGCACGGCCTGTGAATAGGTGCCGATGGCCGATGGCGCATTGGGGGTCGAGATGATGCTGCGGCTCATTCTTGTGCTTCTTCTGCTTCGGTGGATCCATGCTGATTCTTGCGCGAGGCCTGGTAGCGTGACACACGCACCACGTCAGGCATGCGACGGATGGTGCGCACCAGCTTCGCCAGGTGCAAGCGGTCCTTGACCTCGACTTCCAGTCGCATCAGCGTCACGTCGCCATCGCGCTGTTCAACGCTGGCCATTCCGATATTGGTGCCGGTGTCGGCTATGGCCGCGGAAATCGCTGCCAGCATGCCCACGCGATTGACCGACTCGACGCGGATCTCGGAGCTGAAATAACGAGTGAGGTCGGCCTGCCAGGATACGGGCTGCCACTTTTCCGGATGCTTGTGGTAATCCTCGACGTTGGCGCAGGTATCACGATGGATGATGATGCCGCGGCCTGCCGACAGGAAGGCGATGATCGGGTCGTCAGGTATGGGCCGGCAACAGCGCGCATAGGACACCAGCAGGCCTTCGGCGCCGGCGATGGCCAGGGGCGTCACAGCGCCTGCTGCGTCGTGCCCACCGGGCAGCAGTCGGCGCGCTACCAGCGGCGCCAGGCGTTCACCCAGGCCCATCTGTACCAGCAAATCGTCGCGGTCCTTGCAGCCGAATTCACGCAGCGCCTGCTCCAGTATCGCCGGGTCGAGCTTGTCGACGTTGAGCTGGAATTCCTCCAGCGCGGTATTGAGCAGCTGTCGGCCCAGCTCCACTGCCTCGCTGCGCTTCAGCGACTTGAGATAGTGGCGGATGGCACTTCGCGCCTTGGCAGTGGCGACGAAGTTGACCCACGACGGATTGGGTGACGCGCCCTTGGCAGTGATGATCTGCACGGTCTGGCCATTGCGCAGTACCGAACGCAGCGGCGCCAGGCGCCGGTCGATCTTGGCGGCGACGCAGCGATTGCCGATGTCGGTGTGCACGGCATACGCAAAATCGACCACGGTGGCGCCGCGCGGCAGGCGCAGGATCGCGCCCTTGGGAGTGAACACGTAGACCTTGTCCGGGAACAGGTCGACCTTGACGCTCTCGATGAATTCCTCGGCGTTGCCGCTGGCCTGCATCTCCATCAGGTGCGAGATCCACGCGCGCGCGCGTTCCTGCTGCGTGGAGTCGGTGGCACCGGACTTGTATTTCCAGTGCGCGGCAATGCCGGACTCGGCGATGTGATGCATGTCGCTGGTACGGATCTGCACCTCGATGGGCACGCCGTTGGGTCCGAACAGCGTCGTGTGCAGCGACTGGTAGCCGTTGACGCGCGGGATGGCGATGTAGTCCTTGAACCGTCCCGGCATGGGCCGGTATGTCGAATGGACCACACCCAGCGCGCGATAGCAGGTGTCGTTGGAGTCGACGAGTATGCGCAGGCCATACACATCGACCACCTGCGACAGCAGCGACTTCTTGCGCCGCATCTTGCGGTAGACGCTATAGAGATGCTTTTCGCGCGATTCGACCACGGCCTGGATGCCGGCCTTCTGCATCGCCGCATCCAGCGACTTCTCGATCTTGCCGAGGAATTCCTTCTGGTTGCCGCGCGCGCGTTTGAGTGCCCGCTCAATGACCCGGTAGCGCTGCGGATACAGCGCGCGAAAGCCCAGGTCTTCCAGTTCCAGCTTGATCTTGTAGAGGCCGAGGCGCTCGGCCACTGGTGCATAGATCTCCAGCGTCTCGCGCGCCACCAGGCGGCGCTTCTGCAGGGACATGCTGTCGATGGTGCGCATGTTGTGCGTGCGGTCGGCCAGCTTGACCATGATCACGCGCAGGTCGTTGACCATGGCCAGCAGCATCTTGCGGAAGCTCTCGGCCTGCGCTTCCTCGCGGCTCTTGAACTGGATCTGGTCCAGCTTGGTCACGCCATCGACGATTCCCGCGACATCGGCGCCAAAGCGCTGCGCGATTTCTTCCTTGGCGATGGGCGTGTCTTCGATGACGTCATGCAGGATGGCGCTGACGATGGTGTCCGCGTCGAGGTGCAGGTCGGCAAGGATCTCGGCGGTGGCCACCGGGTGCGCGATGTAGGGCTCACCCGATAACCGTTTCTGGCCAAGGTGGGCCTGGGCGCCAAACTCGGCGGCCTCGCGGATGCGCGCGACCTGTTCAGGAGGAAGATACAGCTCGACCTTGCCGAGCAATTCGCGAAGGCCGGGAGTGCGCCTTGCGCTGGTTCCTGGAATCAGGCCAAGCAGCGAGGACGCATAGTCCATAGGGACGGGAGGGTTAGTCTCCCAGGCCGAACTGCGGGGCGCGGAAGCCTTCGAGCTGTGCGTCGATATCGTTGACGATGGGCTCCGGGGTGGGCTCCGGTTCCAGCAGCATCTCGGGTGTGATGTTGCCTTCGGCTATTTCGCGCAGGGCAATGACAGTCACCTTGTCATTGTCGAGCGGCACCGTGGGTTCTGCGCCATTGGCAAGGCGGCGGGCGCGGGCCGCTGCCAGCAGCACCAGCTGGAAAAGGTTATCGACATTGGGCAGACAGTCTTCAACGGTGATGCGGGCCATGGTTCGCCTGTGCTAATTCAATGCGTTACGGAACCGGGAAGTCTAGCAGGTTTGCGATCACTGCAGACAGCTGCGGTCGGCCGGCCCCCAGGTTTTCCCCGCTTCCGGTAACGATATGGACCAGCTGGCCCACGGCCGCGTCGAAGTCATCGTTGACCACTACATAGTCGAATTCGCGGTAATGGCCCATGTCAGTGACCGCATCGGCCAGACGGCGCTCGATTACCGCCGGGCTGTCGGTGCCGCGGCCAGTCAGCCGCAGGCGCAGGGCCTCCAGGGAGGGCGGCAGGATAAAAATGGTGCGGCAATCGGGCAGTGCGCGACGCACCTGGCGCGCCCCTTGCCAGTCGATTTCCAGCAGCACCTGGCAGCCCTGGGCCAGCTTGTCCTTGATCTGCTGCAGGCCGGTGCCGTACTGGTTGTCGAATACGCGCGCATGTTCAAGGAAGGCGCCGGCGGCGGCCATGCGATCAAATTCCGCGTTGGTGACAAAGAAGTATTCGCGGCCGTGCAGCTCGGTGGGTCGCGGTAGGCGCGTGGTGTGCGAGGTGGATACGCACAGGTCGGGCAGGCGCTCGCGAAGTGCCTTGACCAGGCTGGTCTTCCCCGCGCCTGAGGGCGCGGAGATGACGAACAATCGGGCGGAGGAAGGCTGCGCGGTCATGGCCCGAAGATACCGGGATAACCGCGCTCCGGGCAGACGTTAGCGAACCAGCGGGATCATCGAAGCCAGCTTCAGCTGGGTAACCAGTCCCAGGCGGCGTTCGATGTGGATTACTCGGGCTGCATTGCCAGGCGACAGCACCGTCTGAAACTTTGCGAGCCATTTGACACGGATTGTGTGGATCTTTTCGTCACGGTCGAGCAGGGCATTCACATAGGCCAGGGAATCGGCGTCCGTCAGCCTGGAGTAGCGATCCGCATAGGCCTGTGTCGCCTTGAGTTGGCCGTCGATAAGGACATTCTGTTCAGCCTGGTACTGTTCAAACAGGGGCCAGAACTTTGCAGCTTCCGAGGCGTTGAGCGTAAGGCCCTTGGCAATGATGTCGGAATGCGCAGTTTGCAGGTCGGTGCGAAGTTCTGCGAGCACCTGCTCGATAGTCGGCTGTGCAGACGCTGCCGGCTTCGCCGCAGGCGCATCGGCAGCCATGGCGGGAGCAAGGATTCCGGCCGCGACGATCGCAAGCGTGACTGACTTGAACGTGAGCGTTGTCCTTAGGTTTTTATTGGGGCCGGGTGGCGCGGGCCGGAATCATACCGGCATTCCGCGAGCCTCTCATCGCTGCTGCGACGCAGCATTTCTTCATTCCCGGAAGGGGGCCCCTACCGACCTGCGGCAACCACTCGACCGGTATTTCTCTCCTGCGCCAGCACGGCATAGGTGCCGACATCGGCTGCCATGTTGGCCGGCTGCACGTAAAATTCCCGTGCGTCGCCGCGCCATTGGCCCAGCGGCTGCATGGCGCGCACGATCTGGAATTCCTCCAGGGTCCGTCCTGAATTCTCGCCGCGACCGATGGTCGTTTTGGCGCGGGGTTGCAGACCGAACAGGGTCAGCACGCAATCGCAGGGGCGCTCCAGCGCCGGCAGCGACACTGCGAGACCAGCGTCCTGCTTGCGCAGCACAATGGCGGTAGTCCGCGCAGCATTGTCCAACACCTGTTGCACGGCCTTGCGCTGGCTGCCGATGACATCCTGCATGCCATTCACCACCATTTGCGGCGTGTAGGTGGAAGCCAGACTGAGTTGCTGCGCATAGCGGCGCTGGCGCTCGTCGAACCGCAATTGCGAGAATTTGTCCTGCCAACCCAGGTCGTTCCAGTACGTCACATGCAACGCGAGGGCCAGAATGTCGGGGCGCCGGTTGAGTTCGCCCAGCAGCGCGTCGGCAGGAGGGCAGCTGTTGCAGCCCTGTGATGTGAAGAGTTCCACGACCACCGGACCGGGCGCTGCGGCGACATCAACCACACCGATCAGCGTCACCAAGGCTCCGGCAAGCAGCGTGTTCCAGCAGTTCATACCGGGAATTCGCACAGCTACGCCATTTGGTTACAGCTACAGCCCTGTGCGTATCGAAATGCTCGCTGCGCATTGAAGGCCCATAAGGCACGTAGCGTTTCCCCCATGGCTCCTATTCTCACTTATCCAGGAGGCTGCGGAAACTGTGTTGCGTAATGCGACATATTCTCCTTGCCCGGGTCTGCCCTATTCGATGTTCTGCACCTGTTCGCGCATCTGTTCTATCAACACCTTCATGTCTACCGCCAGACGCGTGGTGGCCAGGTCCTGCGACTTGGATGAAAGCGTGTTGGCCTCGCGGTTGAACTCCTGCATCAGGAAATCCAGCCGTCGCCCGGCGGCCTCGGGACTGGAAATGATCTTGCGCGTTTCTTCGAGGTGGCCGTCGAGGCGATCGAGCTCCTCGGCCACATCCATGCGCTGCACCAGCAGCACGACTTCCTGCTCGATGCGTTCGCTGTCCACGGATGCTCCCAGCTCCGCCACGCGCTCGGTCAGTCGGCTGCGGATGCCTGCCTGCACTTCGGGCAATCGCGCACGCACCTGGGCCACAATCGTGACCAGCTGATCGCAACGCTCGCGCACCAGCTCTTTGAGGCGGGCGCCTTCGCTGGCACGCATTTTCTTGAGGTCTGCCAGCGCCGCGGTAAACAGGCTGCGACCGGCAGCAAGTTGTGCCTCGGGATCCGCAGCCGATTCGCGCAGCACCCCCGGAAAGCGCAGCAGGTCCACCAGGTTGACCTGCAACGCTGCAGCGGATGAGCGCGTTGCGGTCACCAGCTGATCCAGCGCTGGAGTCAGGCGCGCCAGCAATTCCGCGTCCACCTGCAAGGCGTTAGCGGCGCCCGCGCTGCTGCGGCTGCTGAAGACGCAGTCGACCTTGCCGCGTCGCAGCTCCTTCTGCAACTGCGCGCGCATCTGCGGCTCAAGTGAGCGCAGTTCGTCCGGCAGTCGCACCGTGGCCTCGAGATATCGATGATTCACGCTGCGCAGCTCGCAGACCAGCGAGCCGGCAGGGCTCGTGGCCTCGGCGCGGGCAAATCCGGTCATGCTGACAATCATCGTTGGCCTATACGCGGCGGATGTAAATGCAATAATGCCGCAACAGTCTAGCCGAACAGCCGGGGTCGTTTTTGCAAGTCGAACATGCGGAAGTCAGTCTGGTCGGCGCCCGCGAAGAGAACCAGGATCGTGTTGCCGTCGTGGCCCAATCCGCCGCTGCAATGATCGGCGCGTTTGATGGCATGGGTGGCCATGCCGATGGTGCGCGCGCCGCGGAAATCGCCCGCAAGACATTGGTAGCGCGGTTTGCGGCGCTGCCGCAGCCGCTGCTCGATCCGCTGGCGTTCCTGCATCTGTCGCTGGGCCAGGCGCACACCGAGATCGTGGAGATCGGCATGGAGCTGCCGCTGGACCAGCGCCCCCGCGCCACCGGTGCCGTGTGTGTGCTGCAGGACGACACGGCATGGTTCGCGCATGTTGGCGACAGCCGCATCTATCACCTGCGCGCAGGCAAAGTGGTCAGCCGCACGCGTGATCACAGTCACGTGGAATTGTTGTTGCAGGAAGGGCTGATAAACGCCAACCAGGCCATCAATCATCCGATGCGAAATTTCGTTGAAAGCTGCCTGGGTGGCGATCCGCTGCTGCCCGAGATGCACATCGGGCGCACCGTGCGTGTACGACCCGGGGACATATTAATGGTTTGCACGGATGGATTCTGGTCATACCTTTCCGACGAAGACATCGCCGGCTCGCTTTACACCACGGCGCCATTGCAGACAGCATTGACCGCCATCAGTGAATTCGCAGTGAAACGCGGCGGCGGCGGCGCCGACAATACCTCCGTTGCCGTTCTGAGGGTGCTGTGAGCGCCGTGGTTGCCAACCCGCGACGCGATGGTCGCGAAGCGGATGGGTTGCGTCCCGTGAAGTTCACCCGTGCGTTCACGCGTTACGCGGAAGGCTCGGTGCTGGTGGAATTCGGCGATACGCGCGTGCTGTGCACCGCCAGCATCGAAGAGGGCGTGCCGGGTTTCCTGCGCGGCAAGGGGCAGGGCTGGGTCACGGCCGAATACGGCATGCTGCCCCGGGCGACGCACACGCGCGGAGCGCGCGAGGCAGCGCGTGGCAAGCAGTCAGGGCGCACGCAGGAAATCCAGCGTCTCATCGGCCGCTCGCTGCGCGCGGCGCTTAATCTTTCGGCCCTGGGCGAGCGCACCGTGACCCTCGACTGCGATGTGCTGCAGGCCGATGGTGGCACGCGCACCGCATCCGTGACGGGAGCCTATGTGGCATTGGCCGACGCCTGTCGCAGGCTGGTCGCCGAAAAAGGCATCGTCAATCCTTTGCATGGACAGATTGCGGCAGTGTCGGTGGGCATTGTTGGTGGCCGACCCATGCTCGACCTGGATTACAGCGAAGACTCCACCGCCGAGACCGACATGAATGTGGTGATGAACAGTGGCGGCGGATTCATTGAAGTGCAGGGTACGGCCGAGGGCCACGCCATGCGCCGTGACGAGCTGGATGCGCTGCTGGCGCTGGCCACCCTGGGAACGCAACAGCTCTTCGAACTGCAGCGCGCCGCCCTTGAAATGAACTTGGGCGCATGAGCGCCGATCCGCGTGGCACGCGCCGCGTGGTGCTGGCCACGGGCAATTCCGGCAAGATGCGCGAACTGACCGCGCTGCTGATGCCGCATGGCCTCGACCTTATATTGCAATCCAGGTTGTGCATCGCGCCGGTTGCGGAGACGGGCGCCACCCTTGAAGCCAATGCATTGCTCAAGGCCCGCAATGCCGCCAGTGCGTCCGGGCTGGCCGCGTTGGCAGACGATTCAGGCCTGGAGGTTGATTCTCTGGGTGGGCGACCTGGCGTGCACTCGGCGCGTTACGCCGGCCAACATGCCACGGACGAACAGAACAACGCGCTGCTGCTGAGCGAGTTGGCCGGCAAGTCCGGTCCCCAGCGCGCGGCACGCTACCGCTGCGTGATTGTTTTCCTGCGCGGGGCTGATGATGCTGCGCCGCTGATAGCCAGCGGCACCTGGGAAGGCCGCATCGCCGCAGCGCCGCGCGGTGAGGGCGGCTTTGGCTACGACCCCTTGTTCATTGCGCGTGGCTTCACCTGCACCGTGGCGCAGATGAGCCAGGCCGAGAAGAATACTGTCAGCCATCGGGCCAAGGCGCTGCGACAGCTGGTTCATATGCTGACTTCGCGGGGATAGGTCGTGGCGCAGTTGCCGCCACTTTCCGTATACGTGCATTTTCCCTGGTGCGTGAGCAAGTGCCCGTATTGCGATTTCAACTCGCATGCGCTGCGCGAGGTGCTGCCCGAGGACCGGTATGTTGCGGCGCTGATCGAAG
Organism: Pseudomonadota bacterium; assembly: GCA_039932715.1. Lineage (GTDB taxonomy): Bacteria > Pseudomonadota > Gammaproteobacteria > Steroidobacterales > Steroidobacteraceae > ZC4RG30. The sequence goes on from JBDTPN010000015.1 coordinate 48,447, forward strand.
ACCTGCAGGTGCAGGCGTCACGCGCGACACCCCACGCAATGTCGCGCGAAGTTGTCAGCGTGTTCATGGGTGGCGGCACGCCCAGCCTGTTTTCACCTGACGCCATCGCGCGCGTCATCGGGGCGCTGCGCACCACGCTGGCCATGGCGCCGCATGTCGAGATCACGCTCGAGGCGAATCCCGCCACCGTAGAGCGCGGTCGCTTTGCGGAATACCGCGATGCGGGGATCAACCGCGTGTCCCTGGGCGCGCAGAGTTTTGATCCCCAGGCACTCAAGGCGCTGGGCCGCATCCACAAGGTTGAAGACGTGCATCGCGCCGCCGAAGAACTGCACGGCTGTGGCCTGACCAATTTCAACATTGACCTGATGTATGCGCTGCCCACACAAGGCATCGGCGGTGCACTGTCTGACCTGACCTGCGCGCTGGCGCTGCAGCCGGCGCATCTCTCGCATTACCAGCTGACGCTGGAACCGGGCACCGTCTTCGCACATAACCCGCCGCCACTTCCGGATGATGACCTCGCCTTCTCCATGCAGACCCAATGCCACGCGCTGCTGGCGCGACACGGCTTCGTGCAGTACGAGACTTCGGCGTTCTCGCGCGTTGGCCGCCAATGCGCCCACAACCTCAACTACTGGAACTTCGGGGACTACCTGGGGCTGGGCGCCGGTGCGCACGGCAAGCTGACGCACCTGGACACCCTCATCGAGCGCAGCACCCATCTGCGCGAGCCGCGCCGCTACCTGGCAAGCGCCGCCAATGGCCCCGAGTGGCGCGTTGTTCCTCAGGTAGACCTGCCATTCGAATTCATGATGAACGCGTTGCGGCTCTCGGCGGGGTTCACCCAGGACCAGTTCGTCTCACGCACCGATCTGCCCATTGAAACCATTTTGCCGCAACTGGCAGATCTGACCGGGGAGGGTCTGCTTGAGGTCACCGACGACGGCTGGCGCCCCAGTCCCTTTGGCCAGCTGTTTCTTAATGATGTGATCGCCCGATTTCTCCCCCGGCAAAATTCACAAGCGGGGACGGGCAGTTAGGGGATTTTCCACAGCATCAGCCCGCAGTGGTCAAATTGAATGACATACGTGTGAATTGCGTCACATTACACAATATGTGTCTCGTAACTTATTGATTTATCAGCGTGAAATACACTGGTCATAATTTAGCCATACCCGCAGATTTGCATTTTTTCCCTAATTCCGGACCCCACCCGCGCCCGTCATGCACAGAGTTATCCACAGATTTTGTGGATAAGGAGGGCCCCGGAAAGCGGGGTTGTCCCAGAGGCCAGTCCCCTATAGACTGCGCGCCCCCTTTGGAGCGCGTCATGAAAGCCCAGACCCACCCGGAATACGCTGCGATCAACGTGGTTTGCAGCTGCGGTAACACGTTCCAGACCGGTTCGACCCTGGGACACGACCTGCAGCTGGACGTTTGCGCCAAGTGCCACCCGTTCTACACGGGCAAGCAGAAGATGGTGGACACGGCTGGCCGCGTCGACAAGTTCCGCAAGAAGTACGCAGCCAAGAACCCCGCGCCCGCTACTCCCACTGCGGGCTAATCTTTCGCGGCATTAACGCCGCAGTACTTCACTCCAGTGCTGGCGGCGTGGACAATGCCGTCATGGCACCGAAGTCCATGGGTCCAACGCAACTGGCCTCCACGCTTGCCGCGTCCCTGGCGGCAGTGCTGCTGTTGGGTTCCTGCGCCACCAATCCGGCCACCGGCGGCAGCAATGTTGTCCTTTCCTCGCAGTCCAGCGAGATCGAGTCTTCGCGCCGCGCGCACGGCGAGATCATCAAGGCCTACGGCGTTTACGAAGACCAAGCCATCCAGGATTACGTGAACTCGGTGGGGCAGCGGGTGGCCCGCAACAGTGACATGCCCGACCTGCAATGGCATTTCACTGTATTGGACGACAGCTCGGTCAACGCATTCACCACCGGCGGCGGCTATGTCTACGTGCATCGCGGGCTGCTGGCTTATCTCAACTCGGAGGCTGAACTGGCCGCCGTACTGGGTCATGAAGAAACGCACGTGACCGCGCGACATACGGCACGCGCGCAGACCCGCAGCACCATGGCCAGCCTGGGGGCATTGGGCGCGGCCATCCTCACCGGCTCCGGGGCAGTGGCCGACATGGCCAACATCGGCGCCTCGGCGTTTATCCAGGGATACGGCCGCGACGCCGAGATGGAAGCTGACCGCATCGGCATGAAATACCTGGTCAAGGCCGGCTACGACCCCGGTGCCATGGGCCGCGTATTCCAGACCTTCCAGGCGCAGGAGACTTTCGAATTGGCCAGTGCCCGCGCCGAAGGTCGCGAGCCGCAGGTGTATCACGGTGTTTTCTCCTCGCATCCCGCGCCCGATGAGCGCACGGTGCAGGCCGCGAAAGTCGCCGCTCAATTGCCCGACGCCCCCGCGGGGGGTTATGTCGTGAACCGCAATGTGTACATGCAGGCCATCGATGGCATGGCCTTCGGTACCAGCAAGGCACAAGGCGTGGTGCGTGACAATCGGTTCTACCACTATGCCCTGGGCATCACCCTGGCTTTCCCGCGCGGCTGGAATATCCAGAACCAGCGCGACACCCTGCTGGCGTACACGCCCAACAAGGAAAGCATCATGCAGATTTCGACGGCGGCCCGCCCCGATGGCAAGTCGCCACAGCAATTCCTGATTGAGAAGCTCAAGGGAAAAACCCTGGCAGGCGGCGCGCCGCTGACCGTCAACGGCATGCAGGGATATTCGGTGCTCACGCGCGATGGATCACCGCTGGACAACGGCGTAGGGCCGGTTCGCTGGATCGCCCTTTACCGCGGCAACAGCGTGTATCTGTTCGGCGGGGCCAGCCGCGCGGCGCGCGACGGCAGGCCCGAGGCCGACGGGCTGTTCCAGTCCGTTGCTTCGACCTTGCGTGACCTCAAGGGCGCTGAGTTCCCACTGGCCGAGCCTTACCGCATCAAGGTAGTGCGCGCCACGGACAAGACCCGGCTTGAGGATTATGCCGCGGCCATACCTGCCGAGAAATACAATGCGGAACAGCTCGAGCTGATCAACGGCGTTTACCCGCACAAAAAGCTGCCGATCGGCGAGTACATCAAGGTCGTTCAGTAGTGTAGGCTTCAAGCCATGCCAGACAAGAAGTTCGAGCTCACCAACCTGAGCTCAGGCGTCAAGAGCGTATTGCCTGTTCGCACCGGGACCATGGGCCCCGATGTGATTGATATCGCGAGCCTGCCCAAAGACCACAACGTCTTCACCTTCGACCCGGGCTACGGCGTCACCGCCGGCACCGAAAGCAAGATCACCTATATCGATGGCGACGCCGGCGTGCTCATGCACCGCGGCTATCCCATCGAGCAGCTGGCCGAGAAGAGCAGCTTCATGGAAGTGTGCTACCTGTTGCTATACGGCGAACTGCCGCAAAAGCAGGGGCTGACCACGTTCATCGAGAACATCCGTCATCACACGATGATCAACGAGACGCTGCTGCGTTTCTACAATGGCTTCCATCACAACGCGCACCCCATGGCCATGGTGTCCGCGGTCATTGCCTCGATGTCGGCGTTCTACCACGACTCGATGGACATCTATAACCCGCGGCACCGCGAGATTTTCGCGCATCGCATCATTGCCAAGCTGCCGACCATTGCCGCAGCGGCACACAAGCATTCATTGGGGCAGCCGTTTGTCTATCCGCGCAATGACCTCAGTTACTGCGCCAACATGCTGCACATGTTCTTCGCCGTGCCCTGCGAGCCATATCACGTTGATCCGGTGGCGGCCGAGGCGCTGGACCTGCTGTTCATCCTGCATGCTGATCATGAACAGAATGCCAGCACCTCCACCGTGCGCCTGGCCGGCAGCACGGGCGCCAATCCCTACGCCGCAATCTCCGCGGGCGTTGCAGCGCTGTGGGGTCCTGCGCATGGCGGCGCCAACGAGGCCGTGCTGGCCATGCTCGAGCAGATCGGCACGGTCGAGAACATCCCCAAATACCTGGCCATGGCCAAGGACAAGTCCAGCCACTTCCGGCTGATGGGCTTCGGTCATCGCGTTTACAAGAATTTTGATCCGCGCGCCAAGATCATCCGTGCCAAGTGCCACGAGGTGCTTGAGCGCCTGGGTCAAAAGGAAAACCCGCTGTTCGAGCTGGCGCTGAAGCTCGAGGAGATCGCGCTCAAGGATGAATATTTCATCGAGCGCAAGCTCTATCCCAACGTCGATTTCTACAGCGGCGTCATCTACAGCGCGCTGGGCATTCCGCGCTCCATGTTCACGGTGATGTTCGCCATCGCACGCACCGTCGGCTGGGTCGCCAACTGGCAGGAGATGATTTCCGATCCGGGCATGCGCATTGGCCGACCACGGCAGCTTTATACCGGGGCGACGCAGCGCGACTACATGGAAGTCGGCAAGCGCTGAGAATATGTAATCGGCGCCCGGCACCCGCAGGGCCGCTCAAGGTATGATTTGGGCATTCCCCCGAATCGAGCAGGACGCCCGACAATGCTTACTCCCGTAATTCTTTCCGGCGGCGCCGGCACGCGCCTCTGGCCGCTATCGCGCGAGCTGTACCCCAAGCAATTGCTGCCACTGGTAGGCAAGGACACCCTGCTGCAGGCCACGGCACTGCGCGTCGCAGGCCTTGATGCCGCTGCCCCAATTGTCGTCTGCAACGAAGCGCATCGATTCCTGGTTGCCGAGCAGCTGCGCATCATCGATGCCAAAGCCCAGGCCATTCTGCTCGAGCCCGTGGGCCGCAATACTGCACCGGCGATAGCTCTGGCAGCGTTGGCTGCCTTGTCGGTGACCAAAGGCAAGACAGACCCGCTGCTGCTCGTGCTGCCGGCCGATCACGTTATCCGCGACGTAGCTGCGTTTCAGTCAGCGGTGCGTACTGCCATCCAGGCTGCGGAAGCTGGGCGACTGGTCACATTCGGTGTGGTGCCCACTGCGCCCGAGACGGGTTATGGATATATCCGCCGCGGCAGCGCCCTGGGTGCAGGCCTGGAAGGCGCCTATGACATCGCCGCATTCGTAGAAAAGCCGGACGCGGCGCGCGCTGCAGATTTTCTCAAGGATGGCAACTACCTCTGGAACAGCGGCATGTTCCTGTTCCGAGCGTCGCGATTCCTCGAGGAACTGGGCAAGCACGCGCCGGATATCGCCACAGCCTGCCGCCACGCATTCGATGCTGCGCGGCACGACCTGGATTTCATGCGTGTGGGAGAAGAGCAGTTCGCGTCCTGCCGCAGTGACTCCATTGATTACGCGGTGATGGAAAAGACCGATGCCGCTGCCGTGGTGCCGCTGGGTGCGGGATGGAGCGACGTTGGTTCCTGGTCGTCCCTGTATGCGGCAGTTGCAACCGAAGCCAATGCGAATGTGACGCGCGGCGACGTGGTGCTCGAGAACTGTGTCGGCAGCTATGTGCATGCAAGCAGCCGCCTCGTCGCCGCGGTGGGGCTCAAAAATTACGTGGTGGTCGAGACCAAGGATGCCGTGCTGGTCGCGCCCATGGACCAGGTGCAGGACGTCAAGGCGTTGGTCTCGCGCATCAAGAGCGAAGGGCGCAGTGAGCACCTTTTACATCGGGAAGTGTTCCGGCCGTGGGGCAGCTACGACAGCATCGACTTTGGCGATCGCTTCCAGGTCAAGCGATTGACCGTCAAACCGGGTGCCTCCATGTCGCTGCAACTGCACCATCATCGTGCCGAGCATTGGATCGTGGTGTCAGGTACGGCGCGTATAACGCGCGGCGAGGAAGTCTTCCTGCTCGAAGAAAACCAGTCCACCTATATTCCGGTGGGCGCAAAACACCGCATCGAGAACCCAGGCAAGATTGTCCTGCACATGATCGAAGTGCAGTCGGGAAGTTACCTCGGAGAGGATGACATCGTCCGCTTCGAGGACATCTACGGGCGCGAAGGCAGCAAGTGAGCCGCAAGGGCATCATCCTTGCCGGGGGCTCCGGCACCCGCCTGCATCCACTCACGGTAAGGGTCAGCAAGCAGCTGCTGCCGGTGTACGACAAGCCGATGATTTACTACCCGCTGTCGGTGCTGATGCTGGCCGGAATTCGCGACATCCTCATTATCACCACGCCGCACGATGCCGACTTGTTCCAGGCGGTGCTGGGCGATGGCGCCAGCTGGGGCCTATCGATCACCTATGCGCAGCAGCCAAAACCCGAAGGTCTTGCCCAGGCGTTTGTAATCGGCGATCGTCATGTCGGCAATGCGCCCTCGGCGCTGGTCCTTGGCGACAACATTTTCTATGGTCGCGGCTTTGGAGAAATCCTGCAGCGCGCTGACGCGCGCCAGAAAGGTGCCACAGTTTTCGGATATTTCGTTCGCGATCCGGAACGCTATGGCGTGGTCAGCTTCAATGCACACGGGAAACCTGAAGATATCGTTGAGAAGCCCACAGTCCCGAAGTCCAACTTCGCGGTCACCGGCCTCTATTTCTATGACAGGGACGTGGTCGATATTGCCAAATCCATCAAGCCGTCTCCCCGGGGCGAACTCGAGATTACCGACGTCAACCGCATATACCTGCAGCGCGGTGATCTCGAAGTCGAGAAACTGGGACGCGGCTTCGCCTGGCTCGATACCGGCACCCACCAGTCGTTGATGGATGCCGGAACCTACGTGCGTGTAGTCGAGGATCGCCAGGGCACCAAGATCTGCTGCCCCGAGGAGATCGCCTGGCGTAAGGGGTTTATCACAAGGGAACAGCTCGAAAGGCTGGCACAGCCGCTGATAAAGAGCGGCTACGGTGAATACCTGCTCGATGTACTCAGGCACGATTCGCCGTGAACGTTATCCAGCCAGCATTGCACGGTGTATTGATCATCGAGCCCAGGGTGTTTGGCGACGCGCGAGGCTTTTTCCTGGAGAGCTGGAATGAGCAGACATTTGCGAAAGCCGGCATCACCGCAAAGTTCGTGCAGGACAATCACAGCAAGTCCACGCAAGGCACGTTACGCGGGCTGCATTATCAGTTGCAGCACACCCAGGGCAAACTGGTGCGCGTGATCTCAGGGGAAGTTTTCGACGTCATGGTGGATCTGCGTCGCTCTTCGCCCACGTTTGGGCAGTGGTTGGGCGTGGCGATCTCCGCGGAAAACAAACGCATCGTTTGGGTCCCAGAAGGATTCGCACATGGGTTCTATGTCGTGAGTCCGACTGCGGAGTTCCTTTACAAATGCACAGACTTTTACGATCCGGACTCCGAGCAAACATTGGCCTGGGATGATCCGGCGGTAGGGATTCAGTGGCCATTGGTGCCGGAAGTGGAGACGCTGCTCTCCGCCAAGGACAAACTGGGCAAAACCCTGCGCGATGCCGAGATCTTCGCTTGAGGCGCGGGACGTGTCCCTGAAAGTCGTTGTTACCGGCGCCGGGGGGCAGCTGGGTCAGGAACTGGTGCGCACGGCGCCAAAAACGGTGACATTGACCCCGCTTACCAGCCAGGAGTGCGATATCGGTGATGCGGCGGCCGTTTCCGCCATGGTGGTGCGCGAGCGACCACAGGTCATCATCAACGCTGCGGCCTACACTGCCGTGGACAAGGCAGAGAGCGAAGTCGCGCTGGCCACGCGCGTCAACGCACGCGGGCCCAGCAACCTTGCCGGCGCCGGCACCGAGTTCCGGCTGATCCATGTTTCTACCGATTTTGTGTTCGACGGCACGCGCGCTCGCCCGTATCGGCCGGAGGATGCACCCAATCCGCTATCCGTATATGGCCGCACCAAGCTCGAGGGAGAGGCGCCGGTTCGCTCGCGGGGCGCGAAGGGTCTGGTACTGCGCACCTCGTGGGTTTATTCAGCAGGCGGCAACAATTTCGTGAAAACCATGCTGCGACTAATGGCGACCCGCCCGGAGCTGCGCGTGGTCGCCGATCAAATCGCGGCACCCACCTGGGCGCATGGGCTCGCTGAAGCCCTGTGGCGTGCAGTGGAGCGCCCGCAACTCAGCGGCTTGCATCACTGGCATGACGCTGGCGTCGCATCCTGGTATGACTTCGCCGTAGCGATTGCCGAAGAGAGTCTGACGCTGGGCCTGTTGCCGCAACCCGTGACGGTTATTCCCATCGAGACCCGCGCTTACCCGACACCGGCCCGCCGTCCAGCATTCAGCCTTCTCGACTGTACGCAGACCTGGCGTGAATTGGACTTGCTGCCGCCCCACTGGCGCGCCAACCTTCGGCGCATGCTCATCGAACTCAAGGAAAGCAATGTCTAGGGTCCTCGTCACTGGTGGTGCCGGTTTCATCGGCGCAAATTTCGTTCGCTACCACGCCGAGACTCACCCAGCTGATGTTCTCGTGGTCCTGGACGCACTTACTTATGCGGGCAACCTGGCCAGCATCCAGGAGGTGCTCGACGGTCGGCGTCGACACTTCGTGCGTGGCGATATCGGTGATGAAGACCTGGTCTTCGAACTGCTGCAGCGTCACGACATCGAAACCATCGTGCATTTCGCGGCGGAGTCGCATGTGGACCGCTCCATCATCGGCCCGGATGCATTCATCGAGACCAACATCGTCGGTACGCACGCGCTGCTCAAGGCGGCGCGCAAGGCATGGTTGGGAGAGCGCAAACGCGCGGACCACAAGTTTCACCATGTGTCGACCGATGAGGTATTCGGTTCGCTGGGCCCGGATGATCCGGCCTTCACCGAATCCACCGCCTATGCGCCCAATTCGCCGTATGCGGCCAGCAAGGCGGGGTCCGATATGCTCGTCCGCGCCTACCAGCACACTTACGGTCTGACGACGACCATGACCAACTGCTCCAACAACTACGGGCCTTTCCAATTTCCAGAAAAGCTGATCCCGCTGTTCATCATCCGTTGTCTTGAAGGCGGACCGTTGCCCATTTACGGCGATGGCATGAACGTGCGCGACTGGCTATTCGTCGAGGACCACTGCAGGGGTATCGATGCGGTGCTTGCGAAGGGTCGGGCAGGTGAGACCTACAACATAGGGGGGCGTTGCGAGCTGCCCAACCTCACGGTCATCGATACCATTGTGAGGGCCGTCGACCTGGCATTCGCGAATGACCGATCGTTGAGCGAGCGGTTCCCGAAGAGTCCGGCTGCGCGTGGCGCGAGTTGCGCAGAGCTCAAGAGCTACGTCACCGATCGGCCGGGGCACGATCGCCGCTATGCGATTGATCCGCGCAAGATTGAGCGCGAACTCAAATTCACTCCGACGCATCAATTCGAACAGGCGCTCGGCGAAACAGTCGCTTGGTATATAGATAATGAGCCGTGGTGGCGGGCTATACAGAACAATGAGTATCGACAGTGGGTAGAGGCCAACTACGCGCAGCGCCTGACATCCTGACAAATGGAGTAACTCTGAAGTGTTCACCCGTCGTTCCCTGCTGATAGGTAGCGTCGCAGCTAACCTGCCCCGATTGGCAGGCTGCGCCCCGGGAGCTCCTCCCATTGCCGATGCAGGGCTACCCAGCGCACCCGGTAAAGCCGCACGGTTCCCCACTGGTACAACCAGATTCAAGGGCGAAAATATCGGTGGTGGCGACTATTGGGCTGCCCCTGACCTGTTCATCGACCAGATCGATAATGCCGGATGGAGTGTTACAGGCAAGTTCACTGATCCGGCCTCTGGCGATGTCTCCCTGCCGACAGGCAATAGCTGGTCTGCGCTACTGCGCGAAACCTCGCCGCGCCGGGCCATGGCGCATGTGAAGCTCAGGCCTGGCAAGATTCGCGTGTGGTGGACAGGAACCGCCACGGTGGGCGAAGTCAGCGTCTCCGCGCCAGGTTGGGCAAAAGTTGCCAGCGCCGGCCAGCAGGCGATTGAAATAACGATATCCGCCGAGAACGCTCAGGACGGCGGCCAGTTGTCGTTGCGTTTTGAGAATAACAGCGGCAGTACCAAGACTCTTATTCAGCCGCATGCCGTCTACGTCGACGATCTGGCGGCCTTTAATGCCGGCGAGATTTTCGACCCGCGCCACCTTGCTAGTTATCCGTCCGATATCGGTGTTATTCGCGTGCCGACTACCTGTTTCGTCCATATGACCAATGGCCTGGACAAGAAGCTCAACGCTGAGCTGACGTACGACCAACTTGTTCCGTCGGCGACAAATCACTTCTGGAAGCACCGCAACTACCAGACGGCGGCGCGATTGGCGAAGCGACTGGGCCCGGATGTGGCCCTGTGGGTAAACGCGAACGTATTGATGAACTACGCCGGGTACGTGCAATTGGCGGCGGCAATTGCCGCCACTGGGTTTACCGGCAAGATCATCCTGGAGGGCGGACTGGAATTCTGGAACTACGCCTATCCCTATGTGATGCAAAGAGAGAGAGCGCGAGAAGTCATCGGCCCGAAAATCACCGTGGTCGATGGAAATGGCTACCCCAGTTCGCAGGAAGGCCATATCGACGCCTGTTGCTACGCCGAAAAATCCCGCCAGTTGTGGGAGGCGTTTGCGGAACACTTCCCACAACCGCAACTCATTCGTGTCCTTACCGGGCAGACTGAATGGTTCGATATCCTGTCGGCTATGTTTGCTTACCGCCGGGACGGGAAGGGGCAGCGGTGCGGTGAGATTTATGATGCCAACTCGATTGCGGGCTATGCCGGCTGGACCAACCCGGACGAAATGTGGAACGCGGGCGCACAGAACTTCACGCCGGCGCAATGGGACGCGGAAATGGGCAGGCGCCTTACGGCGTTGACTGCAAAGATCGACTCGTACAAGGCAGAGGCGAGCAGCAGGCCCTTTTCAAAGAATCCGAACTATCTGATGTACGAAGGTTGGCATCATATTGCGGTGTATGACACGTTCAATGTCGGCAAGGCATCTGGCGCGGCAGGCCAGGGAACGCTGACGTTCACATCCAGCATCAGCGGTCGCATTGAAACCGGCGAATTCCTGTATTCGAATGTGGCATGGGATTGGGTGAGCTTATGGGATTCCCCGTGGCCCAACGGGGGCGCCTACGCGAGAGTTGTGGATGCAACGCACGTGACGTTGCACCCTTCGGCTGCCGACGCTGCGGCAAATACGCGACCGTTGAAATTGAACGCGACGATCAACGACGCGACCTTCACAAACAGTGGCAGAGCCAAAGCTATTGCGGACTCGGCAATGGCCTGGATTCATTCTTCACACGGTGTCGCCTGGTCGGATCACTGGTGGACCCAGATGAAGACCAGGTTCAACAGTTACCGCTGCATATTCGAGCCGAAGCAAGTTGCAACGGGTGCAGATAACATGTGGGGCTTCTTCCCTCCGCCAACCAATGTGCACAGCCCAGATGGCCTCATGCTGACCTGGTGGCGCGGTGTGTCTGGTGCCTGAAAGTCCTTTCGCGGCATTGGTGAATTGGAAATGGACCGTCAGACACGACGAACGCTAACGGCAACCTTTCGATCTCGAAGAAAGGACTTGTCGCTGGCCCTGATGGAGTCAACGCAGCTAGTCGAGGCGTTCGCCCTACTTACGCGCCAGTGGCAGGGGCCAGTCGAAGAATTACTGGAAAGGGAAGTGGCATGCCTGATCGACTATCTGGACGAATACTTCGGACATGACAACGAAGATTTCAGGCATCTCTACATAGGGGAACGCCTCAAGATTACCTACAGGTCGGGAGCCAGTCTCGCGGAGAGAAATGCGCTGATGACCTCTCTCCTGAAGAATGACAAACGCCTCATCGGGTCAGTCCTGCGGGGGCTGGTGTCTGTCGATGCCATTGCGCAAGTCGATAATTTCTTTGACGAAGCATTGAGTCTCTTTTCCGGGTTACATTCCAGGGAACTCCGAATTCTCCTGATCGGGGATTGCCTTTACCTGGATGTCATGGCGTTCCTGACGGGACTAACGGCGGCCGATGGGATTGCGCTGCACCCCCACTACATTACATACCGGGATATGCGAAAGGTTCTGCAGGAACTCAAAGCATCGAAAGAGCCCCAGTTCGATCTGGTGTTCTTCAGCCCATTTACGTACGACGCGAGTCCGATCTTTGGGCAGTGCCTCGCAATGTCGTCGGCATTCGACAAAGCTACCACCATGTTTGACAAGCTCGCACCGCTACTGTCTGAAGTCGAGCAGGTGATCGACCATTTGGCGGCGACGGTCGAGTGCCCCATCTTCATTCACAACACCATCGCAGTGGATCGCAGCGCAGCGGCGAAGCGCGCGCTAAAAGGAGTTAGCACACATTATTCACGCCGTCGCGTGTGCCACCTGATCAATACATGGATACGTACATGCATTGCGAAACCAAGAGACGCTCAGCTGGGGAATCTGCATTGCTTTGACGAAAGGGAGCTGTTGCGCGAATATTCCTGGTACCGGTTGGGCTCAACTTACTACAAACAAATACTTCAACATCCTGCGGTGATGGGAAGTGCCGTAGCCCGTGGCTATTCTCGAATTTGTGCCGTTGTTGCCATTTACCTCAAGAAGAAGCTGGTCGTATGCGACCTGGACAACACGTTGTGGGAAGGCGTAATCGGCGAAGGTGCCGTAAGGCATTACATGGATCGCCAAACGATGTTGCGCAGCCTGAAAGAAAAGGGCGTAGTGCTTGCTATCAGTTCCAAGAACGATCCGAAGCGCGTGCACTGGGACGGTGCCCTGTTAAGTGACAAGGACTTCGTGCATTCGGAAATCAGTTGGGAACCCAAGGTTGAGGCGTTCACGAGGATCGAAAAGCGCCTCAACCTGAAAATGAAGGACTTCATCTTTCTGGATGATCGCGAAGATGAGCGAGAACTGGTAGGCAACAGGTATCCACAGGTGTCCGCACTTGATCCGGGAGACACGGAGGTGTGGGCGCGCATATCGCTGTGGAACGAGCTGTTGGGCAAAATGCCGACAATCGATCGCACCCGAATGTACCGGGAACGCGCCGCAAGAGAGGCGCTGTTGGATAGCCTGCACATCGAGGCCACCCCGTCGAATCGCGCAGCTCTATACAGCGGTCTTGGTCTTCGCCTTGAGCTGTCCCGACCCAAGTCCGGGGATCTGAAGAGACTGGCGGAGTTGATTAGTCGTACAAATCAATTCAACACCTTGGGCAGTCGAACGGGCTCCAGGGAGTTGGACAGGTGGTCTTCGGATTCCGCGTACCACCTCCTGCAAGGGAGAGTCGCAGACAAGTTCGGCGATATGGGCATAGTGTGCGCTATCGTTGCGCAAGAAGTGGATCAAGACATTGATATCGCAATCTTTGTCCTGAGCTGCAGGGTATTTGGTTACGGAATCGAGACAGCTGCTCTGAATCACTTCAAGCGTCTTGCTATCAAGAGCGCCAAGCGCGTTACGGGCCGCATTGTGAATACGCAATTCAACGAGCCGTGCCGCAATGTGTTTGCGGAGAATGGTTTCGAGCTTGTCGATGGGCGGTGGGAATACTCAGGCAAAGACGATACTAGTGATCCGGATTGGCTGGCGGTAATGTCAACAGAGCAGGCCCCGATTTGGAAGTAATAATCGTCGCCGAGAATGCTTCGGCCCGATTCGGGGGCGAGGCCATTCTTCCCTTGCATTATTTCACGAAACTGAAGAAGCGGGGATTCCCAGTCCTCATGATCGTGCACGAACGTGTCAGAAACGAGCTTGCTCAAGATTTTCCGGACCTGCTTCATGGCGTACGCTTTGTCAGTGATAGCCTATTGCAAAAATTGTTAAGTCGATTGGGGAGGGGGCTCCCGGCGCGCGTAAGAGAGTCAACTACCGATTGGATGATCACGGTACTGACGGCTGTTCGGCAGCGCCGCATCGTCAAGAATCTGATCGGGTCCGGATTTGGCGATGTTATTCACCAACCCACCCCGGTATCTCCCAAGTTGCCGTCCTTCATGTATGGATTCGGCAAGCCGGTCGTTATCGGTCCCATGAACGGCGGGATGGAGTATCCGCCGGCTTTCAAGTTGCATGAATCCTTCCCCACGCGCCTGTTCGTGCGTTTCGGACGTGCTGCGGCTAATGCCGTGAATTTTCTGATTCCTGGCAAACGTCAAGCTGCCTTGCTGTTGTGCGCAAATGAGCGCACTGAAGCAGCGCTACCCAAGGGCGCGAGCAGGAACAGGAAACAATTGGTTGAGAACGGGGTCGATATGGCGCTCTGGTCAGGAGATTCAGCGCCCGGTTCTATTCCGACCCGGACACCGGTTCCGACGTTCCTGTTCATGGGCAGGCTCGTGGGGTGGAAGTCCGTGGATATTCTGATTGAGGCATTGGCTCGGGTTGTGCGTCAAACGCCAGTTGAGCTGAAGATAGTGGGAGCGGGACCCGAGATGGCACGGCTGCAGACTCTCGCGACATCCTTGAAAGTCGCCCAATATGTAGAATTTCTCGGGTTCCTTCCACAAAGTGAATGTGTGAAGCACGTGCGTACGGCTCGTGCGCTCGTACTGCCGAGCCTCTATGAATGTGGAGGAGCCGTAGTACTGGAGGCAATGTGTGCTTCCCGGCCCGTTATCGCCAGCGACTGGGGGGGTCCTAGAGACTATCTCGACACGAGCAGCGGGTTTCTGGTCGTTCCAGAGTCGAGGGAATACATGATTGAAGCGTTCGCGAGCAAGATGCTGCTACTTGCGCTGGATGCTGACCTTGCAAATCAGATGGGTTCGGCAGCGCGGTTGCGTGCGCAGATGTTCTTCACCTGGGAGTCGAAGATAGATTCTATTGTCGAGTGTTATGAATCCGTTGTCGCAAGCGTTACCAAGAACTTTTAAGGCGCCTGCATTTCGGCCTTCTGCTGCGCCAGCGAACGTTGGGCCTTTTCAAGCGCGATCTTGAGTGGCACCGCCCAGGCGGCTGAGTTTTCCCGATTGATTACGCTACCATGGTCACCGGGAACCTCATGCGACTCGAGCCCGTGCTCTACCAACCGTCGCCATTGCCGCAGATGCACGCCGTCGCGGTGCGTAGACTTGAAATACAGCCCGCGTCCTGCCCATGGAACCAGCTGGTATTCATTCAGAGCCTTGCGGTAGACACTCAGCAGGTAAAAGGTCCTGACGAACATGGGCAACCGTAAGCCCAAAGCCAGGCACGTCTCGCAAACCAGGTTCCTTACGGCATTTGGGAAAACAACCCTGGGGAAGTAGTTGAAGGCATCGCTCTCCGCGATCCTGCTGGAAACCCGCTTCTTCACGTATTCGAAACGTTCGCGCAACGGAAGACGCGCCAGGTTTGCGAAGTGTGACAATGCGGTCTGGCTCAGCGACAGTGTTTGGGTCGTTTCAAGATTTTCCGGTTCACGCCACGCCTCACTGACAGTCGGGAACAGGGAATCAAGCATTGCCAGCAGTGCCACCGACTGTCCCTCCGCGGTGAGCTGGCGAGCCATCTCGAACGCCACGGTTCCACCGAACGAATAGCCGCCGATCAGATACGGCCCCTCGGCCTGGATAACGCGAACCTGCCGCAGGTAATGTCGCGCCATCCCAACGACATCGGTATATACCGCAGGCCGTCCGTCCAGCATCTGATGCTCCACCCCGTAGATCGGCTGGTCGGATCCCAGATAGTCAGCCAGGTAGGCGTTGCTGTGATCGCCATGGATCCAGAAAAACGGAGTCCGCGTGCCAAGCGGCTGAATCGTCAGCAGCGACGCGCTGGCAATTGGCTCTATATGGCCGCCGCGTAGCAAATCCGCGAGTTGGCGTATGGTGGGCGCCTGCAAGACACTCGCGGACGACACCTTGTGGCCAAAAGCACGCTGGATACGCAGTGCCATCCCCGCTGCCAGCAACGAGTCTCCGCCCAGGGCGAAGAAATTGTCGTTGACTGACACGGCAGCCACACCGAGAACCTGGGTCCACATTCTTACCAACGCTATCTCGATGTAGTCGGACGGCAGCGAAGCATCGGATGTGCTCACACGATGCTGATCACGAAACTGTGCCAACGCCCGGCGGTCGATCTTTCCGGTAGCCGTCTCGGGCAGTTTGTCGACCACGATGACTGAAGAGGGCACCATGTAATGTGGCAGTTGCTCCGAAAGCCATCGAATCAGGGACTCAGGTGAGGTGGTGGTGCCCGGCGCCGGCACCACAAACGCTACCAGGTCAGGTTCATCGGCTGTGCGCGGTAGTGCGACGACTACCACCTCCTGTACGTCGGAGTGCGTACTCAGCACCGACTCGATTTCCTGCAACTCAATGCGGAAACCGCGAATCTTGACTTGCGAGTCCTTGCGCCCAAGATGCTCCAGGGCACCATCTGGACGCAGGCGCCCCAGGTCACCGGTGAGATACATCTGGGCATCGCCGGGGCCGCGCCCCGCAACGAACGCAGTGCGCGTGAGCTCGGGATTGTTCCAGTAGCCCGGAGACAGAAAGCGGCTTCGCACGCACACCTGACCGACCTCACCAGGTGCTACAGGCAGGCCATCGTCCCCGGCAATAACCACTTCAACTCCCGACACGGCAAATCCGACCGGAACGACGTCGGCCGAAATTTGCTGATTCTTATCGACGAAAGACCAGCAAATGTTGCCGGTCTCCGTCGAACCGAAACGATTCACGAGGACGCAGCGGTCAGGAAAGTGCCGCATCTTGAACAACGAGACATCACTTGGCAGCACTGGCTCACTTCCGAGCACCACCGCACGCAATGCCGGGAACGTACGCGCCGCCTCCAGGCTGGCAACGAAATGACGGAACAGCGTCGGCACCGAGTGCGCAATTGTGATCCCGTCTTTCTCGAGCCAGGCGGCCATATTCTCCAGCCCTTCGTCGTTTACCGAGAAAGGGTGGATGGTTGCGCCGTGCAACAAGCCAGTGAAGATGTCCAGCCGTGAGGCGCTGAATGCGTGGGAATGAAATACGGTCAGGTGGTCCGCGGACGTGACGCCAAGGCCGCTGGCGTAGTCGTCAATCTGGCGCAGGATATTGCGCTGCGTCTGCATCACGCCTTTTGCGCGCCCGGTGGATCCCGAGGTGTAGAAGACATACCCAAGCCGATCTTCCGGAATCCCGCAGTCCGGCTGATCACTGGATGGGTTCTGGAGCTCATCGATGCCTATCACTTCGCATCCGGAAGGTGCGATGGTTCGGACGAGGTCACGATGACGGGCCGTTGTCAGGAAGACCGTCGGACGCACATCCTCTACGATCGACGTGAGCCGTTGCCGGGGATGGGCCGGGTCCAGCGGGACGTAGAACTTCCCTGCCTTAAGGGCGCCCAGGAGCAAGACGATGGCGGACGCCCCCGGTTCGGCCAGCAGCGCCACCGGTTCCTCGTCTGAACCCCGCCTCGACAGGATGGAGTTGGCCACCTGGTTGGCAGCACGGTCGAGCTGAATGTAGGTGTATTGCTCCGGGTGGTGCCGAATCGCGATCGCTTCCGGAGTGGCCAGCACCTGACACTCAAAGCGTCCGGCTATCGAATCCGCACGAGCTGATATTACCCTGACGATGTCAGCATTCCGCGCGACACGGGGGCCGTCTTCGCGAAACCTCATTTGCGCACGTTAGCATACGACGTGAACTTTGGCCGTCGCTCATACGCCGTGCAACCGGTTTTTCAAGGCAATGAGAATTACACGACATATGTTGAACGGCTGCCCACCCCCAAGGTCAGAGTGACGGGGGTGCAGCGGGTCGGAGAAAATGGATGTTCCCATGCGTGTACTGGGAGCGCCTCCTGCCGCATCCCGCGTTTCGTTCCCTGCATCGCTGAGCTAGTATCACCGGCATAATCGCCAGACGGTAAACACCATGGACCCGGGTATCCGCCCCCTCGATATAGCGGGGCTTCGAAAGCAATATCACTCGGCCAAGCCGTTTCCATTCTTCTGCATCGACGAGTTCCTGCAACCGCAATTCGTGGCCGAGATCGTGGCTGCCTACCCCACCTATGAGGAGGCCAGAACCATGGGTCTCGAATTCTCGGCGGTCAACGAGCGGCTGAAGGTGCAGGTTACCGACAGCGCCAGGTTTTCCGCTCCCGTTCGTCGCTTGTCGGATGCCCTGTCGAGCGAATCCTTCCTGTCCTCGATGGAGGAAATTACGGGCATTAAATCTTTATTGGGGGACCCACAGCTCAATGGTGGAGGTATGCACCTTACTGGCCCGGGCGGGCGCCTCGATGTGCATGTGGATTTCAACCTGATTGCAGGCGGCACATTGCATCGCCGCCTCAATATTCTTCTCTACCTCAATCCTGATTGGCTGGAATCATGGGGTGGCGAGATTGAGTTTTGGGACAAAGATGTCAAGAACTGCGTGCAGTCATTCCAGCCGACCCTCAACAGATGCGTGGTGTTTGAAACGAGCGAGTTCAGCTACCACGGGGTGTCGCCTAACCGATGCCCGTCTGATCATGTGCGACGTTCGTTCGCCGCGTACTACTACACTCGTGAGGCGCCCGCGGCCTGGGATGGGCAGTTTCACAGCACCGTCTTCAAGGCCAGACCCAATGAAGCTGTCCGCGGCTCGGTACTTATGCCGGCTGAGAAGGTCGGGAGAGAGATCCGTGGCGGCATGGACAGGATCAAGAAGCGCGTGAAACAGCTACTCGGTAAGTGATTGCGCTCTCTGGCCCTGATTCGGGAAAGCAATGACGAATCACATCGGGGCTCTGGATGGCGTACGCGGCTTGGCTGTCATTCTGGTCCTACTGTTCCATTTCGGCCTCCTTCCGTCAGGTTGGGTTGGCGTCCAGTTGTTCTTTGTGCTGTCTGGCTTCCTGATCACCCGTATTCTGCTGGATGGCCGACGGGAACCCTTAAAGCTCAGTCTGCAACGCTTTTATTGGCGCCGAAGTCTGCGAATTCTGCCTGTGTTTCTGCTGTTCATGACGACCGTCGCCGTGACCTGGTTGGCAACCGGGTTGCCGGCTTCGTTTGCTTCCGACTGGCCCTGGCTGGTCACATTTGCCGCAAATCTGGCCCGACTGCGCCCCGGCGATATAGGCGAACCCTTTGTGCACATGTGGTCCCTCGCTGTCGAGGAGCAGTTCTATCTTGTATGGCCATTCGCAGTGCTTATGCTGCCAATGAGGCAACTGAAGTGGGTCATGTGGATGCTGCTGCTGGGGATCCCGCTCCTGCGTCTGGCGTCCTTTGGCTGGATGGAAGGTGCCGGGTTCTCATCCGGGTACGCGGGCCGAGTCGTTTACGTCCTGCCCTTTACGCAGTTTGATGCGTTTGCCGCTGGGGCAGTGTTCGCGATCTGGCCTTCGCTCATCAACAAGGGCAGCACGCGAAATCTGCTGTTGGTGGCAACAACCACTGCCGCCTGTGGTTTCGCCGTTCTGGTGGCCGAACACCTTTCAGGTAATGGCGCGTTCGCGGGTTCTTTCGGGTATTCCATGTATCTTGTTGAGCGAGGTGGCTACTTCTGGGGATACAGCATTCTTAACCTGCTGTTTGCAGGCTTGATCGCCGCGGCCATGCACGAGCGTGCGTGGTCCAGCATGTTCTCCACTGCGCCACTGGTTTACATTGGAAAAATTTCATATGGTCTGTACGTCTATCATTTGCCGTTACTCCTGGTCGTGAGACATTGGCTTCCAAGGCATTCCGCCTCCGCATTCGCGTCGCGAGAATTGGCGATCTTCGCCCTCTGGGTTGCGTTGTCAGTACTTGTCGCAGCGATTAGTTACTACCTGGTCGAAAAACCCATCCTCAGACTCAAGGATCGCAAGTTCATGCGCGTGCTGCCGGTTGAATGAACGGGGCAATTGCATCACCGCGACTGGAGTCCTTGTACGACTTGCCGGTAGCCGCTGCGGAGCTGCGCGGCCCGCCAAGCCCCAACGCATTGTTCCCCGAAGAGCTCAAAGGACAGGAGAAGTGGGCGGCCAAACGAGTTTCCGAGTTCGCCGCTGGTCGACAGTGCGCGCATCACGCGATGCAACGTCTTGGTATTGAGCCTGCGCCACTACTGTCGCAACCCGATCGCCGACCTGCGTGGCCAACCGGTGTCGTCGGCAGCATTACCCATTGCAAAGGCTATGCTGCGGCTGTGGTGGCGCAGGCGTCTTCAGTGCGATCGTTGGGGCTGGATGCCGAGGTGTTCGATGCAGTGGCGCCGCACCTGTGGCCAAGGGTACTCAACGCTGCGGAGTTCGCATGGGTACATTCAATGGCAGAGTCCGAGCGCCGTATTTGGGCTACGGTTGTATTCAGCGCGAAAGAATCATTCTACAAATGCCAGTTCGGGATCACAGGTTGCTGGCTTGAGTTCAGTGATGCACACGTGGACGTCTCACGGGTTTCCGCGGACCCAGTGGCGTTCTCCCTCGTCACGCGCAGCCAGCAGGTGATGTTGCAGGGGCGGGGCCTGTTTGTTGACGGCACGGTCTGCACCGCGTTTGCATGGCCGATAGAAGAGTAGGAGAGTTTGCCGACCGACGCGAAGGCGTCACTCCACCTTTTCGGCAACGACTCCAATGGAATCGTACTTTCTGACAGGCTCCGCCGCAAAAGTCCGTGATAGCATTTTCCAGGATCGAGCGGCAGAGTTGCGAATCGAAGGGTGGGATCCAGCGGGCAGTCGATCGTGTATGAGCTGCTCGGTGGCGACGTAGCCGTCCGAGAAATAGCGGCAATAACCTGAAAAATAGCTGCGGCGAATTCGCAGGCCAACCGCTTCGGCGAGCTTGACCAGCGTATCCAGCGCAAAGAAATTGATATGCCGTGGGATGTCGAGATGCTCCCAGGAGAGTCCTGACTGGCGCGCAATCAGCGATTCATTGTTCGGCACTTCACAGAACATTAGGCCACCACTGCGAAGCAATTGAACGGCGTTTACTAGCGCATTACGCGGATCCACCAAATGTTCCAGCACATGGCTGAAGACGACTCCGTCGCATCCACCCGGCTTGAGCTCCCGCGGCAGCGATTCGGCCGAACCTTCAAGAACGGATATCTGGCTGTCCCGCAGTGACATCGCCTGAACATCCCGCTCAACGCCAACGCCGCGAATTCCGCGCTCTGCCAGAATACGGATCAACTGGCCACCGCCACAACCGATGTCGACGACGAGTCCACCGCGAGGAATTTCCTCAGCGATCACATCAATCAGGTTTTCGCCGGCATCCGCACGCCATGCGAGATGCGTCCTCAATCGCGAAAAGAAGCTAGGATTCTCCACTTCCACCATGTGCGACTTGCCCTGGGTGTAGTACGCATCTATTTCGTAGAATGCTTTCGCCTGCCCGGGAGTGGGGCGCGGTGAAACGTACTCAAAGCCACAGGCGTTGCAGCGATGCACTCGCCCATGTGCCGTCGCCGCAAACGACTTGGAGTCGATCGGCATTACGAACTTGAGGCTGGCGCCTGCGCTGCCACAGAGCGGGCAGGCGCCCCCAATCGGCGCGTGGCCAATTGCGGGTTCCGTTGCACGGTGATTGATCATGTCAGTAGGCCCTGTCACCGAAAACTGTCTGCAGGGCAGTCTTGACCAGGATCTTGAGGTCCAAAGTGGGTGACCAGCGGCGCAGGTATTCCAGGTCGAAGTTGACGCGTGCCTGCATCTGCTCCAGCTCGGCGGTTTCGCCGCGACAGCCGCTGACCTGCGCAAGACCGGTAATGCCTGGCAGCACCTTGTGGCGAATCATGTAACCCTTTATGAGGCGGCGGTATTGTTCGTTGTGCGCCACGGCATGCGGCCGGGGGCCCACTAGGCTCATGCGCCCCTGCATCACATTGATGAGCTGGGGCAGCTCATCCAGCGAAAAGCGGCGCAGGAAGCCACCCACCGGTGTTACGCGCGGATCATTACGCGTAGCTTGAGTGATCTCTGCGCCATTTTCGGTTACGCGCATCGTCCGGAATTTGTATACGACGATTTCCTCGCCATCAAGGCCATAGCGGTGTTGACGGAAGATCATCGGTCCTTTCGATGTCAGCTTCACCAGGGCCGCAATTACCAGCATCGGCACCAGGGCAAAGACCATGATCACGATCGCGAAGCTCAGGTCGGTGACCCGCTTCATGACGCCGCGGTAGCCATAGAAAGGCGTTTCGCACATTGCCACTACGGGAATGCCCTGGATTTCGGCGGTGCGCGACTGGATCAGATCGAATACAAAGACGTCCGGCACGTAATAGATCGAAGCAGTGGAGTCGTGCAGTTCGTCCAGAAGGTCCATCACGCGCTGCACGTGCCGAATTGGCAGTGCGATGAAGATAACGTCGATGCGGTTCAAACGAACGTAGGCGCCCAGTTCGGACAGACGCCCCAGCACACGGTGAGGGCCAAGCGCTCCCAGGCGCTCCGCGGCCCGGTCGTCGAAAAAGCCCGCGACGCTCGTACATAGCTCAGGATTGTCGGCCATTCCATTCGCCAGCTGCAGGCTCGAGCCATTGACCCCGACGATAACTGCCGAGCGCTGGTTCTCGCGCGACATTACTACCCGCCGCATTACTATCTGGAGCAACAAGGCCGTACCGAAGGCCAACACTGGAGCA
Organism: Pseudomonadota bacterium; assembly: GCA_039932715.1. Taxonomy (GTDB): domain Bacteria; phylum Pseudomonadota; class Gammaproteobacteria; order Steroidobacterales; family Steroidobacteraceae; genus ZC4RG30. Next base: position 70,880 of record JBDTPN010000015.1, read on the forward strand.
ATAATCATCCACAGCCCAACGATTCGTCGCGGGAAGTGTTCGGCAAAGCCGGTGATATAACCGACCCCGAACAACAAACCCATCGTGACCGCCCAGCGAAACAACATGTCGATCGCCAGCGTGCCAGCGTCGATTTGCAGAATTGGTGCGTCCTGCGTTGGTGGGCGCAGCAAAATTCCGCTCAACACGGCCGCGATTGTCGCCAGTGCCACGAACAGCTGGTCGAAATACTGGTAATTGAGCCGGGCAATTACGTAAAGCGTCAGGGCGATTACCAGGGCCGGAACCACTGTCTGTGCCAGACGCACAAACGCAATCGGCAGGCTGACTCGCAATAGGATCTGTTGGCTCATGATCTCCCTGAATTGGCAAAATGCACCGGGAGCGGTCCCTGCCCGGACCAGGACATTGTGGCGCATTCAGAAGCCAGTAACTATAAGTGAAATCACTCAATTTGACCTGTGGCGCGGAAGCTGGGCTTTGGGGCGGGGGTGCGGGATTCAGCCTCGTTATGCCGTTTGGGACCATTGTGTAGGCTAGAATCCCGGCTCCGCGACGAGCGCAGATTTTCCGTCCGCAACGCAGATGCTTAACAATATAAAGGCACTTGTTGTAGTGCTGTTCTTCGCGACGGCCATCTTCACGCTGGCCCGGTCAGCTTGCCTGCATTTCATGTCCGAAGAAGACTTTCGACGCAGGCGTGCGGTTTGGTTTGTCACTACGGTAGCAGTCTTTATCAGTCCGAGCGTGTGGCTCTTTATCCTGATAACGATCCCGATAGCCATCTGGGCAGCAAAGAAGGACTCTAGTCCACTTGCAGCTTCGATGATCATAGGGGGCGCGACCCCCTCGTTCTATATTGCGGTTCCGCACCTGTTTGCAGTGAATAGCGGAACGGCCCTGACGCTGTTCATCGCTATACCCGTGCTGTTGGGTCAGACGCTGAAAAAGTCGAACTCCAATGACGGCGCGACCAGGCAGCAGGGAAACTGGGTGGCGAGCACCTTGCTCTTTACGTTTCTGGCGCTGCAGGTTATTCCCTACTGGCGCACGGAGTCGTGGAGTTCGCTGTTGCGAATGGCGTTCGTGCAGATCTTCCTCGCGATGCCGGGGTTCTGGCTGATAACCAGAACCTTGAAAAGCTACCGGGCCATAAACGAAGTCATGGCGGTTTTTGTCCTGACCTGCGCATTAATCGCACCCATGGCCGTGTTTGAGTCGATGCGGGGATGGTTGCTCTATATGGGGGTCACCCAGCACTGGAATGCTTCGCCCAATGCATTCGCTTACCTGATGCGCTCCGGTCAGGTCCGAGCCCTGGCCACAGCGGATCATTCGCTAGCATTGGGGTTTATAATGGCGCTTGGTTTCGGATTTTGCCTGCACCTGCAGCGCTCGCTCAACTCAAGGAAGACATTTGCAGTCGTGGGATTGCTGATGTGGGCTGGCATGTATGCCGCTTTTTCGCGAGGTCCCTGGATTGCGGCTGTAATGATCATGTTCGTGTATTTGTGGCTGATGCCCAAAGGGACGGGTCGTGTCGTCAAAGCGGCGATAGTGACGGGTCTTATTGGGGCTGTAATCGCGGTCACACCTTTCGGTGAACGCATCATCAACGTCCTTCCCTTCGTGGGGAAGCTGGAAACAGGGAATATCGACTACCGGCAGGCATTGCTGGACAGGGCCCTGCAGCTGATTCCATTGAAACCCTGGTTCGGGGACATTTTCGTGCTGCGGCAAATGGAGGATCTGCGTCAAGGCCAAGGCATCATCGACCTTGTTAACGGATTTCTCCTGATAGCCCTCTTCTATGGGCTGGTACCTCTGCTGATCCTGCTCTGGTTCATTCTGATCGTGATATTCAAGGTGCAGCGGGCATCACTCAACTCGCGGTTCTTTGACCTGAATGTATCTTCACTGGGCTCGATATTAATCGCTTGCATAGCAGGCACGATCTTCTATATCTGGATAGCAAGGTTTGCTGGAGAGCTTGTCTTCCTGTCGGGCCTCGGACTGGCTTATGCGAAGCTCGTAAGTGCGGATAACCACGCAGCTGTGCGCCGTTTGTCCTGACTATCGAAATGCCGCGCACCTTCTCACTAACCGTCATCACGCCCGTATTCAACGGCGGCAGGCATATTGAAGCCTGTCTCGACAATGTCAGGGCGCAGGACTGCGATGCCGTCGAGCACCTCATCGTGGATGGGGGCTCCACCGATGGGACGCTCGACATCATTCGCAGGCGCATGGAGATGGATGCATCGGTGCGCTTGATTGAGGGGCCCGACCGAGGGCAATCAAATGCCATGAATAAGGGCATCGTCGCTGCCAGCGCCTCAATCCTTGGCGTCCTGAATGTGGATGATCACTATTTACCCGGGACGTTGGTCTTGGCGATTTCCAGATTGGAGCGTGCGCCAGAGCCATCGTTTCTCTGGGGCGCATGCAAGGTCCACGACCACCTGAATGGCAACGAATATGTGCAGTATCCGGGCAACTTTGTCGCGTGGAGGATGCTGCTCGGATGGAATGTGGAGCCTCACCCGGTAAATCCGGTTGCGTACTTCTATCACCGCAAACTGCATTTTGATGCGGGGCTTTTTGACGAAAACGAACACTACGCCCTGGACCTGGAGTTCCTACTGCGGGCCTCATTGCATGTGCGTAGCGTGATTGCCGTCAGGGATGTCCTCGGTGTTTACGAAATGGCCCCGGGTACCAAGACCTACGTGGATCTTCAGAAGGGGGATAGCGCAGACAGAGTCAGAAAAGTGTTCAAACGCTTCGAATGCCGACTTTCGGCTGCTGACAGAAGTCGGCTGGCACGCTGGAGAATGCGGGCGCTTTTTTCCCGCGCCAACCAACACCTTAGTGGCTACCTGCGGCGTCGGTGATTTACGACATATGTAATATGTTCTTAGTTTACTGTCGGTATTCGCCTACACGTTTGTTCGCGTCAACATCAATGATTTAATCCTCCTCGATGTCGGCAAACCCGTCGCGAGGCGGGGACGCAAAGCCACCGATCTCAAGACACTGATGTCGTAAAAGAGAAAGCGGGGCTGCCGGAGTCGAGGCGCCATAAAAAGTGCTTTTGACTCTGCAGGTCTCAGTCTCAACAGCAGGGAGTGCTGGAAGACCGGAATTTGCGTCGCTCACGTCAGACGACTTTGGCTTGGCGTGAGGAGATTCGACGCATGTACCATTCCGCCCGCGTGGTGATCGCTGCCCTTTGCTGTTCTGCACTCGCAGGCTGTTTCGGTATCAACGACGGTTCGGGCGCCAACGCGCCACTTGCAGATGCCGGCCTTGTTCAGACTGCACCGGCACCGACTCCTGACCCCGCTCCAGCGTCTACAGCCGCGCCGGCTGCGACTCCAACCCCGCCC
>JBDTPN010000016.1:0-71195 GCA_039932715.1 Pseudomonadota bacterium
CGTTCAAGCTGCGCGAGAACCTGCCCATCGGCTGCAAGGTGACGCTGCGCGGCGCACGGATGTACGAATTCCTCGATCGCCTGGTGACGATCGCTATGCCGCGCATCCGCGATTTCCGCGGTGTCTCGGCCCGCGCCTTCGATGGCCGCGGCAACTACACGCTCGGGGTCAAGGAACAGATCATTTTCCCCGAGATCCAGTACGACCAGATCGACCAGCTGCGTGGCATGGACATCACCATCACCACGACGGCCGCGAACGACGAACACGGTCGCGCGCTGCTCGAAGCATTCAATTTCCCGTTCCGCAAGTAACGCGGCGGACAGAGGTAAGACGGCATGGCCAAGACAAGCATGGTCCAACGCGAAAAGCACCGGGAAGCAACGGTGAAGAAGTACGCGGTCAAGCGAGCTGCTCTCAAGGAGCAGATCCGCGACCCGCGCACTTCCGACGAGGGGCGCGCGGAAGCGCAGCGCCAGCTGCAGCTGCAGCCGCGTGATGCAAGTGCAACGCGCCAGCGCAACCGCTGCAAATTGACCGGTCGTCCGCGCGGCGTATACCGCAAGTTCGGCCTGGCACGCACCAAGATCCGCGAAGTAGCCAATCGCGGCGAGATCCCCGGGCTCGTCAAGGCGAGCTGGTAGGAGGCCTTAGCAAGCATGAGCATGACCGATCCAGTTGCCGACCTGCTGACGCGCATCCGTAATGGACAAAGCGCCGGCAAGCCGCATGTAAGTCTCGATTCGTCGAAGATCAAGACGGCAATCGCCCGCGTCCTCAAGGACGAAGGCTATGTCGCTGACTTCCACATCGCCTCCGACGCGGGCAAGCCGAAGCTCACGATCGACCTCAAATATTTTGAAGGTCGCCCCGTGATCGATCGCCTCGAGCGCGTCAGTCGTCCGGGCCTGCGGATCTACCGCAGCAAGGATGAACTGCCCAAGGTGCTGGGTGGCCTGGGGACGGTCATCGTCTCCACGCCGCAAGGCGTCATGACGGATCGCCAGGCCCGCGCAATCGGGCAGGGCGGCGAAGTTCTCTGCATCGTGGCCTAAGGTTCAAGATATGTCCCGCGTAGCAAAAAATCCTGTGCCGCTCCCGCAAGGCGTGACCGCCACCATCGCGACCGACCAAGTCACGATCAAGGGCGCCAAGGGCACATTGAGCCTGCCGCTTGCCAGTGGCGTATCGGTGACCGAGACCGACAAGGTGCTGCAAGTGAGCTTCACCGATGGCGCCGGCGCGCGCATCAGTGCCGGTTCCACCCGAGCGCACCTGGCCAACATGGTCAACGGTGTCACCAAGGGTTACGAGCGCAAGCTCGAACTGGTGGGCGTGGGCTTCCGCGCCGCGGTGCAGGGTAAGAGCCTCAACCTGACGCTGGGCTTTTCGCATCCGGTGAGCTTCGCGATCCCCGATGGCATCACCATCGAGGCGCCGACGCAGACCGAAGTATTGATCAAGGGTATCGACCGGCAGCGTGTCGGCCAGGTGGCCGCCGAGATCCGCGGTATCCGTCCGCCCGAGCCCTACAAGGGCAAGGGTGTGAAGTATTCAGACGAGAAGATCAGCCTTAAGGAAGGCAAGAAGAAGTAGCGCGAGGTAATCATGAGTCTCTCCTCCAAAGACCGCCGCCAGCGTCGGGCCATCAAGACCCGCCAGCACATCCGTGAGCTGGACGTTGCCCGGCTGACCGTGCATCGCACGCCGCGCCACATTTATGCGCAGGTGTTCGATGCCCAGGGAGCCAAGGTGCTGGTAACGGCATCCACAGTGCAGGACTCCGTGAGCAAGGACCTCAAGGGCACCGGCAATGTCGACGCAGCCAAGGCTGTGGGTCGCGAAATTGCCGAGCGTGCCAAGGCGGCAGGCATCAACAAGGTCGCGTTCGATCGTTCCGGGTTCCGTTATCACGGTCGCGTCAAGGCACTTGCCGACGCGGCGCGCGAAGCCGGGCTCGAGTTCTAATCCAGGCGGTATCACCAGATGGCAAGAGTCGAAAAAAATCAGTCGGCGGATGAGTTCACCGAGAAGCTCGTCGCGGTCAACCGCACCGCGAAAGTGGTGAAGGGTGGTCGTCAGTTCGGCTTCACGGCGCTGACTGTGGTCGGCGACGGCGCAGGCCGCGTGGGCTTCGGGTTTGGCAAGGCGCGTGAAGTGCCGGTGGCCATTTCCAAGGCCATGGCGCAGGCGCGCAAGAATTTGGTGAACGTCAACCTGCGCAAGGGCACGCTGCATTACGCAGTTCGCGGCACGCATGGCGCGACCCGCGTGTTGATGCAGCCGGCGTCCGACGGTACCGGCGTCATTGCCGGCGGCGGCATGCGCGCGGTGCTCGAATGCGCTGGCGTGCGCAACGTGCTTGCCAAGAGCTACGGTTCGCGCAACCCGATCAACGTGGTGCGCGCGACCATCACTGCCCTGTCGGTGATGCGTTCACCCGACGATATCGCTGCCAAGCGCGGCAAGACCGTCGAAGAGATCACGGGGTAATCGGTCATGACCAGCAACATCGCCGGCAAGCTCCGGGTAACGCAGTCGAAGAGCACTTTTGGTGAGCTGCGCAGCATCATTTCGTCGGTCAAGGGCCTGGGGCTGCGTCGCCGCCACCACAGCGTGGTCGTGGCCAATACCCCCGAGAACCGCGGCATGATCAATGCGGCCACGCACCTGCTGAAAGTGGAAGAGGCCAAGTAATGCGACTCAACACAATCAAGCCCGGCGCCGGTTCCAAGCGCAATCGTCTGCGCGTGGGTCGCGGCGCGTCGGCGGGCCAGGGCAAGACCAGCGGTCGCGGCGTCAAGGGCCAGCGCGCTCGCAAGGGCGGTTATCACAAGGTCGGTTTCGAAGGCGGCCAGATGCCGCTGCAGCGCCGGATGCCCAAGGTTGGTTTCCGGTCCGCCATGAAGAAGACCCGCGCCGAAGTGCGCACGTCCGAACTCAATGGCATTGACGCTGCGGTGATCGATCTGGCGGTACTCAAGAAGGCCGGAATCATCCCGGTGTTCGCCGAGCAGGCCAAGGTTGTCCTGTCGGGTGAGCTCAAGAAGGCCGTGACGCTCAAGGGCATCGGCGTCACCAAGGGTGCCGCCGAGGCGATCACCAAGCTGGGTGGAAAGTTCGAGGCCGCCGAGGCGGCAGCGCCGTCCAAGGCCGCGAAGCCTGCAAAAGTCAAAGCCCCGAAAACGGCCAAGACCCCCAAGTAACTCGCAAGGAAACTGAGTACCACTAGTGGCCAACACTTCCGCAATGAGTCCTGCCGCAGCGCTGGGAGACGCGACCCGCTACGGCGAGATTCGCGGTCGCCTGCTGTTCCTCATTGGAGCGTTGATTGTCTATCGCATCGGCACGTTCATCCCGGTGCCGGGCATTCATCCCGATCGCGTGGCTGCGTTCTTCAATGACCAGTCGGGAACCATCCTGGGCGTGGTCAACATGTTCTCTGGTGGCGCCCTGTCGCGCATGTCGATCTTCGCCATGGGCGTGATGCCCTACATCTCGGCCTCCATCATCATCCAGATGATGTCCATGGTCGTGCCGACGCTGATGGAATACCGCAAGGAAGGCGAGTCCGGCCGGCGCAAGACCACGCAGCTCACGCGCTATGGCACAGTGATCCTGGGCGCCTTCCAGTCGTTCGCCGCCGCAGTGTCACTGCAGAATGGCGGCCTGGTCGTGGCGCCGGGGTTCATGTGGCTGCTGACTGCCACCGTCACCATGACCACCGGGACGATGTTCCTGATGTGGCTGGGCGAGCAGATCACCGAGCGTGGCATCGGCAACGGCATCTCCATGATTATCCTGGTCGGCATCCTGGCCGGCCTGCCGGGCGCGGTGGGCCGCACGCTGGAGCAGGTCAACACCGGCGAAATGGCGGGTCCCATCGCCATCGTATTGCTGGCGATCATCGTGGGCGTCACCGCGTTCTGTGTATTCGTCGAGCGCGCCCAGCGGCGCATCACGGTCAATTACGCCAAGCGCCAGGTGGGCCGCAAGATGTTTGGTGGCCAGTCCACGCATCTGCCTTTCAAGCTCAACATGTCGGGCGTCATCCCGCCGATTTTCGCCTCCAGCCTGTTGCTGTTCCCGGCTACCATCGCCAGCTTCGCCGGTGCCGGCAACGATTCCACGCTGGGTCGCACCCTGCAGCGGGTGGCGGCATCACTGTCTTACGGGCAACCGCTGCACCTGGTGCTGTACGCGGCGCTGATCATCTTCTTCTGCTTCTTCTATACGTCGCTGGTGTTCAACGCCCGCGACACTGCCGACAACCTCAAGAAGTCCGGCGCGTTCATCCCCGGGATCCGTCCTGGCCAGCAGACCGGCGAGTACATCGACAAGGTGCTGACGCGCCTGACCCTGTGGGGCGCGCTGTACATCGCGCTGGTGTGCGTGATTCCCGAAACGCTGATGTATACGCAGGGTGTGCCGTTCCAGTTTGGTGGCACCTCGTTGCTGATCGTCGTGGTGGTGGTAATGGACTTCATCTCGCAGCTGCAGGCGCACGCGATGTCGCACCAGTACCCGGGTTTGATGAAAAAGGCCAACCTGCTGGGTGGCCGTAACAACGATCGCGGCTGAGGAATCTGAAATGAAGGTACGTCCGTCAGTAAAGAAGATCTGCAAGAACTGCAAGATCGTGCGTCGTCGGGGAGTGGTCTACGTGATCTGCTCCGACACGCGTCACAAGCAGCGCCAAGGTTGAGCGGAGAGAACGCATGGCACGTATAGCCGGTATCAACATTCCAATGAACAAGCACGTGTGGGTCGGGCTGACCCACATCTATGGCATTGGCCGCACGCGCGCCAAGGAGTGCTGCGACATCGCTGGCGTCAGCCAGTCCACCAAGGTCAAGGACCTCACGGACGCTGAAGTCACTGCGCTGCGCTCGCAGATCGCCAAGTGGCTGGTCGAGGGCGACCTGCGCCGCGATGTGTCAATGAACATCAAGCGCCTGATGGACCTGGGTACCTGGCGGGGCATCCGTCATCGCAAGGGCCTGCCGTTGCGCGGCCAGCGCACGCGCACCAACGCGCGCACGCGCAAGGGTCCGCGCAAGCAGGCAGTCAAGCTCAACGCGCCGCCGGGCAAGGCCTGAGTCGGATACATACGAGGCACTGAGAGAATATGGCCGATCAGAAAACCGCTGCAGCCAACGCTGCGGCCACTGCGAAGAAGCCGAAGAAGGCTCGCAAGAACGTGCTCGATGGAATCGCGCATGTCCATGCATCCTTCAACAATACGATCATCACGATCACCGATCGCCAGGGCAACACGTTGTCCTGGGCGACCTCGGGTGGTTGCGGCTTCCGCGGCTCGCGCAAGAGCACGCCGTTCGCTGCGCAGGTCGCCGCCGAGAAGGCTGGCGTTGCCGCGCAGGAACATGGCCTGAAGAACGTCGAAGTCCGTGTTGGCGGTCCTGGTCCCGGTCGCGAGTCCGCGGTGCGCGCACTCAACGGCTGTGGTCTCAAGATCACGAGCATCGAAGACATCACGCCGATCCCGCATAACGGTTGTCGTCCGCCCAAGAAGCGGCGCGTCTGAGGTAGATATGGCCCGATATATTGGTCCCAAGTGCAAGCTGTCGCGCCGCGAAGGCACCGACCTGTTCCTCAAGAGTGGTGCCAAGCCGCTGGAGAGCAAGTGCAAGCTGCAAGTGCCCCCCGGTGGCGTCAAGGGCGAGCGCCGCACGCGCCTGTCCGAATATGGCGCGCAGCTGCGCGAAAAGCAGAAGCTGCGCCGCATGTACGGCGTACTCGAGCGGCAGTTCCGCAACTATTATCAGAAGGCCGCACGCATGACCGGGTCAACCGGCGAGACGCTGCTGAAGCTGCTCGAGTGCCGGCTGGACAACGTCGTGTATCGCATGGGATTCGCGGTCACGCGCGCCGAGGCTCGCCAGCTGGTGAGCCACAAGGCGATTCAGGTCAATGGTGAAGCAGTGACGATTGCCTCGTACCAGGTCAAGGCCGGGGACGTAGTGCAGATTCGTGAAAAGTCTCGCAACCAGGGTCGCGTCGCAAGCGCACTCACGGTTGCCAGCCAGGTTGGTTTTCCTGAGTGGCTCGACGTCAACGAGAAAGAGATGCGCGGCGTGTTCAAGGCGGCCCCAAACCGCGATGACGTGCTGCCGGACATCAATGAAAACCTCGTTGTCGAGTTGTATTCGAAGTGATGGTGGAGGTTCGATGCATTCCTCAGTGACAGAATTTCTCAAGCCCCGCGTCGTCAAGGTGCATCCCGTAGCCCCGCGCCAGGCGCGCGTGGTGATCGAGCCTTTCGAACGCGGCTTTGGCCACACGCTGGGCAATGCGCTGCGGCGCGTGTTGCTGTCGTCCATGCCGGGCGCTGCCATCACCGAGGTGGAGATCGAAGGCGTGCTGCATGAGTACACCAGCATCGAGGGCGTGCAGGAGGATGTCGTCGACGTCCTGCTGAACCTCAAGGCTGTGGCAATCCGCATGCACTCGCGCGAAAGCGCCGAGCTGCGCCTCAACAAGAAGGGCCCGGGCCCGGTCACCGCTGGCGATATCCAGGTGGATCACGACATCGAAATCGTGAATCCCGACCTGGTCATTGCCAACCTGACCAAGGCCGGCAGCCTGTCGATGACACTCAAGATCGAGAAGGGCCGTGGCTATCGTCCGGCAGTGCAGCGCGCGAACTTCGAAGAGGCCTCGCGCCCCATCGGTCGCCTGTTGCTTGACGCGTCGTTCAGCCCGGTGCGCCGCGTGACCTACGCGGTGGATGCCGCGCGCGTTGAACAGCGCACCGACCTCGACAAGCTGGTGCTCGACATCGAGACCAACGGCACCATCGACGCCGAAGAGGCCATCCGCCGTGCCGGTTCGATCCTCAAGGATCAGCTGTCGGTGTTCGTCGACCTGCAGGGCGAAGACGAAGCCGTCAACAAGGTCGCGGAAATGCAGTTCGATCCGCTGCTGCTGCGTCCCGTCGATGAGCTCGAACTCACCGTGCGCAGTGCCAACTGCCTCAAGGCCGAGAACATTCATTACATCGGCGACCTGGTGCAGCGCACTGAAGTGGAGCTGCTGCGCACGCCGAACCTGGGCAAGAAGTCGCTCACCGAGATCAAGGAAGTCCTGCAGGGACATGGTCTCATGCTGGGCATGCGCCTGGACGGCTGGCCGCCTGCGGGCCTGCGTCACGAAGACCGCGAAGTAATCTAGAGAGTTATATATGCGTCATGGACTTTCCGGTCGCCAGCTGTCGCGCAATGCGCCGCATCGCCGCGCGATGCTGCGCAACATGGCGGCCTCGCTGCTCAAGCACGAGACCATCCGTACCACCGTGCCCAAGGCCAAGGAGCTGCGGCGCGTGGTCGAGCCGCTCATCACCCTGGGCAAGATCGACACATTGGCCAAGCGTCGCACGGCGTTCTCGCGGTTGCGCGATGCCAAGGTGGTCGAGAAGCTGTTCGACGAACTGGGCCCGCGCTTCAAGGCACGAGCTGGCGGCTACACCCGCATCCTGCACATGGCGCCGCGTCCTGGTGACAATGCGCCCATGGCCCTGATGCAGTTGGTCGATGCACCAGCCGCAGTTGAAGCCAAGGGTGACGACGCCAAGCCCGGCAAGAAGGCAAAAGCGAAGTCTGCGCCCAAGGCGAAGACTGCAAAGGCCAAGACCCAGGCCGCGCCGAAGAAGAAAAAGGCCGCGGCCGCCTGAGTCCGCACGCCCGGTTGGAACCAGAAAAAAGGCCCCGTTCAAACGGGGCTTTTCATTTCCACAAGCCATGCGGCGAAGACAGCCGGCGATGTGGCTGCGTGTGCAGTGGCGTCCACGCGCCAAGGCAGCGTCGCGGCAACCAGATCAGCGCGGTCTTTCACCCGCCAGCGTGGTGCGATACATCTCGCGCCGATAGCCATCGTAATCATTGAAAGCCTGGTGCACGCACAGGCGGTTTTCCCACAGCGTGACCATGCCCGGCTCCCAGCGCAGGCGACAGGTGAATGCCGGCTGCGTCAGATGGTCGACCAGCGTCTTCAAAAGCGACGCCGACTCGTTTTCGTGCATGCCTTCGATGCCGATCGCATAAGAACTGTCCACATACAGGGCCTTTTCACCAGTGACCGGATGCGTGCGCACCAGTGGATGCACGTTGCCACGCACCTTGCGCACGACTCCTTCTGGAAGGGCATCAGCCGCACGCGTGGCTGCCAGTTTGCCGATGGGGCTGTCGCGCTGTTCAGCGTTGACCTGGGCAGATGCCAGCACATCGCGCAGTGAAAAATGCACCTTCAACTCGCGTATGGTTTCGCGCATGCGGTCGCTGAGCATGGCGTAGGCCAGTGCCGAGTTGGCCCACATTGTGTCGCCACCATAGGGCGGCGTTTCCACCGAGCGCAACATGGTTATCGACGGCGGCTCATCGAGGAACGGTGAGTCGGTGTGCCACCCCGAGCCAAACACATGCGCCGAACGATCATCGGCTTCCTTGATCAGCGGCTGCACCTCGAGATACCCAGGCATGCCATCAGTGTATGCGTCTTCAGCGAACGGCCCGAACAGTGCACTGAAGGCGTGCTGCTCGGCATGGCCAACCTTCTGGCCCTTGAAATAAATCATCTTGTGCCGGAACAGCGCGTGCCTGATCTCCTGGAACTGGGCATCGCCAACGCGGGCGATGTCCACGCCGCGGATCTCGGCGCCCATGGCAGAGGCCAGCGGCAACGCTTCGATGTGCTGGTAGTTGCTGGCGTGGTTATCGAACTTGCCATGGGGGTGCAGGAACATGCATCAATCGTACGCGGCTTGCAGTCGCGGGCGCCAGTGGCATAGCCTGCGTCACCTCATATCAGAAGGGAGATCGCCATGAGCCTGGCTTCGGAATTCAAACAATTCGCCATGAAGGGAAATGTCGTCGACCTGGCAGTCGGCGTCATCATCGGCGCGGCCTTCGGCAAGATCATCTCCAGCCTGGTCGAAAACCTCATCATGCCGCCCCTCGGCATGGCATTGAAGGGCGTCAACTTTTCCGACCTGGCGGTAAACCTCAACCGGTCGGCGGATGGAATGCCAGTGCTGCTCAAATACGGCGCCTTCCTGCAGACGGTGCTGGACTTTGTCATCATCGCCATCTGCCTGTTCATCGCCATCAAGGGCATCAATCGGCTCAAGGCACCGGAAGCACCCGCAGTAGCGCCGCCGCCACCGCGCAGCGAAGTGCTGCTCGAAGAGATCCGCGACCTGCTCAAAAAATAGCGAGGTTTCAGCGCGCGGCGGATGCGAAAGCCGCGCGCGTGAGGTTGTCGTGACCGGTGGCGGTGACCAGCACGTCATCCTCAATGCGGATGCCGCCACAGGGCCGCAGCGCATCAATCAATGACCAGTCAACATGCGGCGCATGCGCGCCCGCGCGCAGCTGCTGCAGCAGACTGTCGATGAAATAAATGCCGGGCTCCACCGTCACCATCATTGCGGTTTCCAGCAGGCGCGTCAGGCGCAGCGACGCGTGACCGGTGGGTCGCGCGATGGGCGGCGACTGCGCGCCTGCACGAAAACCCCCCACGTCATGTACCTGCAACCCCAGCAGATGTCCCAGGCCATGCGGCAGAAATATCGATGAAATCCCCATCGCCACGGCATCCTCGCCTGATATGCGCAGCACACCCGCATCGCGCAGCAGCCGCGAGACCAGCAAGTGGGCAGCCAGATGCAATTCGCGCCAGTCAACGCCGGGCGCGACGCGCGCGCACAACTCCTGCTGCAGCGCATGCATCCCTTCAATCAGCGACGCGAACAGCCCGGGAGTCGCGGCGTGCGTGCGGGTGATGTCGCTGGCATAGCCGCGACAACTGGCGCCCGCATCAATCAGCAGTGAATGGTGCTGCGCGGGCGCATCCGCAGATTGCAGCTGGTAGTGCAGCGTGGCCGCGTTTTCATTGAGCCCAACGATGTTGCCGTAAGGCAGGCCGGACTCCGATTGCCTGCTGGCACCCAGGAATGCCAGGTGGATGGCCAGTTCGCTGGCGCCGTCGCGAAACGCTTTTTCAGCAGCCAGGTGCCCGGCCACGCCCAACCGCGTGGCTTCCCTCATGCAACTCACCTCGTACGCCGACTTCCTGCACCGTAGTTGCTCGAGGTGGAGCAACACCTGGGATGGGTTATGACTCCAGCTGGCATGCGGCGGCGCGGGTTCGCCTATCCAGCAAACCCGTTCGGCGGCGCCGGGGAGGGCATCCAGCGCTGAGCTGGCATCGGGCAGGGCCCTGATCTCTAACTCACTGGTCCAGGGTTCCACGGGAACCACAGGTGGCGCATGCCAATAGTCCACTGGAGATACAAAATATAAGATTGGACGCTTATTGTTTCTCAGAAGGATCAAACTTCCCGGGGCGTGCAATACCGGCGCCAGCCAGGAAAACCATGGATTGACCTTGTAGGGATAGGGCTGATCGTCCAGAAAGGCAAAGCGCTCGAGTCCGGCGTGAATCACCACGGACTCAGCGCCAGTCGCCTGCGCGGCGTCGTTTACGCCACCCAGCACCCGCTGCAGGTGCGACTTGAATTGGCTGTCGAGCGGAAGTGAAAGCGTCATTTGCGTATCAATATGCCTGTGCACTGGATTGTGCCAGTCAGCGAAGGCTGGTGCGAACATCACTGTCGGCAAACAGCGACGTCAAGCAAGTGGTCGACAGATTGTCTTGAACGCAGTCACAAGTCCGTTAGAATCCTGCCAGAGACGCGGTGAACAGGGGGCACTTCGGTGCCCTTTTTCATGGTGTCTTGGGTCTCTTACGTCTTTCCACTCTCTTGGGGTATCTCTCGATGAACATGAAACTTGCTATCAGTGCCGTCGCCATTGCGCTGGCCCTGGCTGCTTGCGCGAAGAAGGAAGCCGCGCCGGCCGTTGAGGCTGCTGCTACTGCCACCTCGGAAGCTGCCGCTGCGACCAATGCTGCTGCCGCTGCCACCACCGAAGCCGCTGGTGCTGCGACCGATGCCGCTGCAACTGCGACTGACGCCGCTGCAACTGCGACCAATGCCGCTGCTACTGCAACGGATGCCGCCGCTGCTGCCGCTGCTCCGGCCGCTGCCAAGTAAAGGGATTTTATTGGCAATCGCCTGGCGTCGCGCCGGGTGAGACGAAGCCCGGCAAGGCGCACAGCCTTTCCGGGCTTTTTTTGTTCAGGGAATTGAACCTACGATGGCTGTGAGCCTGCGAGATGCGCGTGAACACCGTAGCGACCGGGTGTGGATCGAGCGCGTGTATCGCGACTACCTTGATGATCTGGGATTGCTCAATACCGGCGTATTCCCTGCGCTTGGCGAGATCGGGCACCGCGAGCCCGATCTATTGCAACACTGGTACGGCGATCCCGGTGCACACCTGCTGACCATTCTCGAATCCATGAACCCTGCCGGCTTTGCACTGGTCACGCGACAGACCCATGCCGCGCGCAGCTCGGATTACCGCATGGCGGATTTCTTTATCGCGCGCGAATCGCGTCGCCGTGGCGTGGGCCAGGCAGCAGTGCGATTGATCCTCGACCGGTTCGCCGGCCGCTGGGAAGTCGTCGAGTATTCACGCAACCCCGCGGCTGTGGGGTTCTGGCGCAACGTGATTACCGGTTACACCAGGGGCAATTACCAGGAGCGCGTGGCCAACGGGGAAGTACGGCAGACGTTTCAATCGGGGCGCGTGGTTCCCGCTGCCTGATAAGCCGAGTGCGTTAGTTGCACTCGAAATCGGTCTCGCCGACGGGATGGCAAATATCACCCCAGCCTGTCTTGCGCCAGAAATTCTCCAGTCCCATTTCCCGCATCAGATCCTTGAACCCAGGAAGGCGGCGCACCTCTCTCATGCCCGGGCGCCATGCGGTGAACAGGACGAATTCAGGCGTCCAGTCAACATTTAGGCGCGCGCTTTTGCGCAGCGCTGCCAGCGCCGCTTCAGGATCTCCGAAATAGGCCATCCAGGATGCTAAAAAGGGCAATGTCAACGCAGTGGCCTTATCCTGTGCCGCAAGTTCACGAAGTCGCGCCCGCGCTTTTTCTGGCCGATCGAGCAAGGACTGCATTTCAGCGTTCACGTCCTCGCCGCCGGTCGCATGGACAAGTTCCGCCACTCGTGCGTCGAGCAATTTGCGGTTGCCAGTTGCCATCGCGGTAAGCATTGCGCCATTAAGCAGATAGAAATCCGCGCCACCTATTTTTTTCCCGCGATCGAATTCCGCGAGAGCAGCCTGCAGGTCGCCCGAGTTGGCATAGGCTTCTCCAAGCGACACGGCAATCCCCACATTGAGTGGATCCCTGGATTTTCTCTGCTCGAGCAACCGGATTATCTCCTTGAACCGACCGTGAAGGACGTTAAAGTCCGCTCCCTCCACAGTCATGCCTACGGCTGCAGCACTGGCTTGCGCTACCTTGAATTGGGCTTCAGCCGATATCAGGTCACGCTCGCGCAAGCTGCGCGTGGCTTGTAGGGAGCGCAGAAAATAGGCGTCTGGTGTCAGCTGCTGGACTCTTTGCAGCGCGGCATTCGAGCGCTCGATCATTCGGGCGTGGGGTTCTTCCGGCAAGACAATCCCCGTTGCGTTGCTGCCATACGCCGTAGAAAGCGCAGCCCAACCCTGAGCAAATTCGGGATCCAGTTTCACTGCCCGCTCCAACGACTGCAGTCCTCGACGGGTGTCCTCAGCAGTGAATCGCCTGATCTGCGACTGCCCTGTCAGAAAGGCCTCATAAGCCTCCACATTGCGGGTCATCCCCGGCAGATGCGACAGCTCACCCACACCCAGCGCCACCTGCAAGGAGTCGGCCACTGACTTTGCGATGTCTTCTTGAACTGCAAAGATGTCCGCGAATGGCCGGTCGTAGGTCTTGGACCAGAGTTGAAAACCCGTGCTGGCATTGATCAGCTGGGCCGTAATACGCAGCTGGTTTCCATCTTTGCGTACGCTGCCCTCCAGCAGGTGGGCCACCTTCAATGCGCGGCCTATCTCCTGTATGTTTTCCTTGCGTCCCTTGAAATAAAACGACGAAGTCCGCGCAGTCACCTTTAGGTCCTGGATCCGCGCCAGCGAATTCAGGATTTCCTCGGTCAGGCCATCGGCGAAATATTCCTGATCCTTGCTCTGACTCATGTCGCTGAAGGGCAGTACTGCAATGGATGCGTCGGCCGAGGTGGCGAGTTTGGCAACGGCGATCGTCGCCTCGCGTTGATGGAAATACCAAAATAGGCCCGCTGCCAGAAGAACTGCAGCGAACACGACAGTCCAGACGACCGCAACATGAGGGAGCGAGCGCGAAGCCCCGGTGGCAATTGAAACAGGCACAGCTGGGGCTACGGCAAACTGAAGCGGTACGGACTTGCCCACTGAGCGCCGCAATCCATCGATGAAGGTCCGCCACGGCACAGCGGCGGCATCTCCGTTCCAGCCCGACAGATCCGCCGTGTGGGTCAGTTCGAACATAATCGGCCGGTCACACGGTTCGATCATCACTGGCACCAGCGTGCCGAGCCGATCAGCCTGGGTGGCCTCAGCGCGGACCCACCTGGAATCTACGGCTCTTTCCGACCAGAGAACGACGACGGCTTTAGCTTCCTTCAGCGCCTGTTCGGTGACCTTGTCAAAGGAGTCGCCGGCATCAAGCGCCTGATCCCACCAGACATTGAAACCCTCGCGATTCAGGCCTTCAGCAAACCGACGAGCGGTGGCCTGATCTTCGCGGCTGTAAGAGAGAAAGACGTCCGGCAATTGCGTAACCGCTCCAAGTCGAGTCCTCACGCCAACGCGGAATCATGCCACACAATCGGGGATTCGATTTCGGCGCGCTACCTGGCCAGCAGCGGCTTGAGGAATCGCGCCGTCTCCGAGGTTTTCGACTTGGCAACTTGCTCCGGTGTGCCGGTGACAAGCACGTTACCGCCATGCGCGCCGCCGCCCGGACCCAGGTCGATGATCCAGTCAGCAGTCTTGATAACGTCCAGATTGTGTTCAATCACGACAATGGTGTTGCCCTCGTCGCGCAGCCGATGCAGCACGCGCAGCAACTGCGCCACGTCATGGAAATGCAGGCCGGTGGTGGGCTCGTCGAGTATGTATAGCGTGCGCCCAGTGGCGCGCTTGGCCAGTTCGCGCGCCAGCTTCACGCGCTGGGCTTCGCCACCGGAAAGTGTCGTCGCGTTCTGTCCCAGGCGCACATAGGAAAGCCCGACATCCTGCAAGGTCTGCAACTTCGAGGCCACCAGCGGAACCGCGGCAAAGAATGCCAGCGCGTCTTCGATGGTCATCTCCAGTACGTCGCGAATGGACTTGCCGCGATAGCGGATCTCCAGTGTCTCGCGGTTGTAGCGCTGGCCCTTGCACACATCACAAGGCACATACACGTCGGGCAGAAAGTGCATCTCGACGCGAATGACGCCGTCTCCCTGGCAGGCTTCGCACCGCCCGCCCTTGACGTTGAAACTGAATCGACCTGGATCGTAGCCGCGCGCGCGCGCTTCGGGCACCTGTGCGAACAGTTCGCGTAAAGGCGCGAACAACCCGGTGTAAGTGGCAGGATTCGAGCGCGGTGTACGACCGATGGGACTCTGGTCGATATCGATCACGCGATCGATGTGCTCAAGTCCCGATACATTTTCAACCTTGGGCTGATCGTGCCCGGTGAGCCCCAGATGCAGCGAAGTCGCGGCATACAGTGTGTCGTTGATCAGTGTGGACTTGCCCGAACCGGACACGCCGGTCACGCAGGTAAACAGCCCTATGGGAAATGCGGCGCTGACCGACTTGAGGTTGTTGCCCGTCGCCCCTATAAGCCGGATCTCGCGCTTGGCATCGCGTACAACGCGCATGGCCGGCAGTGGAATGGACAGCCGGCCCGACAGGTAGCCGCCGGTCAGTGAATTCGGATTGTCGCGCACCTGCGCGGGCGTTCCGCTGGCCACCACTTGCCCGCCGTGCACGCCCGCACCGGGGCCCAGGTCCAGCACGTATTCTGCGGCGAGAATGGCTTCCTGATCGTGCTCCACCACGATGACGGTGTTGCCCAGGTCGCGCAGTCGTTGCAGCGTCACCAGCAGGCGCTGGTTGTCACGCTGGTGCAAGCCAATGGACGGTTCGTCGAGGATATAAAGCACGCCGGTCAGGCCGGATCCCACCTGGCTGGCCAGGCGGATGCGTTGCGCTTCGCCGCCCGACAAGGTCTCGGCGCTGCGATCCAGCGTGAGGTAATCCAGCCCCACGTCAACGAGAAAGCGCAGGCGATCGGCTACTTCCTTGACGATGCGCGCCGCGATTTCCCCGCGCCAACCCGTGATCGTCAATTCGTTGTACTGCTGCATGGCGTCGGCCACGCTGAGTCGCGATATCTCCGGCAAACTGCGACCGCCAACAAAAACGTTGCGCGCATTGATGTTGAGTCGCGCGCCATCGCATTCCGGACAGCGACGCGTGCCGCGGTATTTCCCCAGTTCCTCGCGTACGGTCACTGATTCGGTTTCGCGGTAGCGGCGTTCGAGGTTGGGAATGATTCCCTCGAAGGGATGCGCGCGCCTGGCCGCACGTCCGCGTGAATCCGTGTACTTGAACTCGATATCGGTGGTGCCGCTGCCATGCAGCACCATCGATTGCACGTTGGCCGCCAGCGTTGACCATGGCACTTCGATGTCGAATTTGAAGTGTGCGGCCAGGGCGCGAATCATCTGGAAATAATAGGCGTTGCGTCGATCCCAACCACGGATCGCACCGCCTGCCAATGACAGTTGCGGCTGGGTCACCACGCGCTGTGGGTCGAAGAATTCCTGGAAGCCAAGTCCATCGCAGCTGGGGCAGGCGCCGGTTGGACTGTTGAATGAAAACAGCTTGGGCTCCATTTCGCCCACGCTGTAGCCGCACACCGGACAGGCGTGCTTGCTCGAGAAAGTGGTCTCTTCACGCTTGCCATGTGCAAGTGCCAGGCGTGCAATGCCGTTGCCAAGTCGCAGCGCTGTTTCAAATGATTCCGCGAGACGCTGCGCAATGTCAGGACGCACCTTGAACCGGTCGACCACCGCTTCAATGTCGTGCTTGCGCTTGGGGTCCAGCTCCGGCGCGGCATCGATCTCATATGTGGTGCCGTCGATGCGTACGCGCACGAAACCCTGCGCAGTCAGGTCCGCCAGCACTTCGTCGTGCTCGCCCTTGCGTGCAGCCACCAGCGGCGCCAGCAGCAAACAGCTCTCGCCTTCGGGAAGTTTGAGCACCTGATCGACCATCTGGCTGACGGTCTGCGCGGCCAGGTCCACGCCATGTTCGGGACATCGCGGAATACCCGACCGTGCGTAGAGCAGGCGCAGATAGTCGTGGATCTCGGTCACCGTGCCCACGGTGGAGCGCGGATTGTGCGAGGTGGCTTTCTGTTCTATCGAGATTGCCGGCGACAGGCCCTCGATGCTGTCCACGTCCGGCTTGTCCATCATCGACAGGAACTGCCGCGCGTAGGCAGACAGCGATTCGACATAGCGACGCTGTCCCTCGGCATAAAGCGTGTCGAAGGCCAGCGACGACTTGCCCGATCCGGACAGGCCGGTGATGACAATCAGCCGATTGCGCGGCAGGTCGACGTCGATATTGCGCAGGTTGTGGGTGCGGGCACCGCGAACGCGGATGAAATCCATTGAAGCCATGGGGCGGGCGTTGGGAAAACGATTACTATAGCCGTCCCAACCCCTCGAACTGCGATTTCCCGACCCTGTCTTGTACGACCCGGTCTTATGGGTCGATCGCCACAGGTTTGGCGCTGGCGCCCACCGCCGGCCGGGGGCTAGGCTACGTTCAGGCAGCAATTCAAGGGGTTTCGCATGGCACGCGGCATCAACAAGGTCATTCTCATCGGCAATCTCGGGCAGGACCCGGAAACCCGGACCACCCCTGGTGGAACCACGGTCACCAACCTGCGCCTGGCGACTTCCGAAAGCTGGCGCGACAAGACTTCCGGCGAGATGAAAGAACAGACCGAGTGGCACACCATCGTGATGTGGGGCCGCCTGGGCGAAATCGGGGCTGAATACCTGCGTAAGGGCTCGCAGGTCTATATCGAAGGCCGGCTGCAAACCCGCAAGTGGCAGGACAAGGCCACGGGCAACGACCGTTATTCCACCGAAGTGGTCGCCAGCGAAATGCAGATGCTGGGCGGGCGCGGCGGCAGTGGCGGCGGGGCCACCGAGACCCGCGATCGCCGCGAGCCACCTGCAGAGGCTTCCGGGCATTCCAGCGGGGACACGGGCCAATCGAAAGCTGCACCCGCCGGGGATTTCGACGACGACATCCCGTTCTAGGCCGAAGCGTCGCTATAGGGTCGTAAAAGTACCGACCGCGTCCCGTTACCCATCCAGACCGGCACCCTACTATGCCCTCCAATCTGGAGAGGGCATATGCCTGTCTATCGTTGCGCGGCCTGCGGTTTAGTCGGTGAGGGCACCAAGGCCCCGGCTGGATCAAGAATTCCCTGTGCCAAATGCGCGGCGAGCTGCGTGCTGTTTGCAACGCCTTTCTATGTGGAGAAGCTGACGGAGCGCTACCTTGCGGCCCGCCGTGAGCTCGAGACGCTCAAGGTTGCACTCACGAATCCGGCCGAAGAAGCTTCGCCGGATAAAACCTCGGCAGTCGCGACATCCCCGCAGCTTGATGAACTGCATAACTCCAACCAGCTCGCGACTGAGGAACAGCACAGACCTCTCACTGACTGGTTCAAGGCACGACAGATAAAGGTCTCACATGACCTGCATGCCGTCGATACCACCGGGTTCTTCGACGAAGCCGCCCGGGAAATCGGCGACCATCAGCATGCACTTTCTGCATTGATGGACCAGATCTGTTTCGCGTATCGCAAGGAGATTAACTGGTTGGAAGTTGACCTCGGTCGATACGACCCTCTGGTGCGGCAGGAGGTAGTGGGGTTCTGTCGCGAGCTTTACAGCCACACGCTTTTTGCGAAGTACAAGTACAACAATCAGGCGAAGATTCTGAGCCTGGGCATTCAGCCAGCTAAGGCCGTGCGTGCATTCTTCACCGGTGGATGGCTCGAGTGGTACGCCCTGACGACGTTGCTGACGATGTGCATGCAGCGCGGGCGAGAATTCTCATGCGCACGCGGCTCAATAGTTTCACTGCAGAATGCGGAGACCCGGGAGCTTGACGTCGCTGTGCTGGTCTCCGGGCGAACATTGCTGGTGATCGAGTGCAAAACCGGTGAGTTCCGCGGGGAGATTGAAAAGTACGTGCAACTGCGCAAGCGCCTGGGCATCGACAGCACCCAGTTCATCATTTGTAGCCCCGACCTGGAAGAGCAGGCCGCCACTGGGCTAAGCGCCATGTATGGGCTGACATTCGTAAATCTGGCTTCGTTGAGGACCCATCTGGCGGTTTTCATGTAGGCGGCAGCCCTGAATTGGGCCGGAGATTCCATTGTGCGCTGCACAATCGGTAGAATCCGGGGTCACTCCTTGGTCCAGGGCCCCATGTCCGGTCGCTACTTCATCAAGACCTTTGGCTGCCAGATGAACGAATACGACTCCACCCGAATGGGTGACGTACTCGCCGCTGCCGAAGGGCTCACGCCCACCACCGACGAAGCCTCGGCAGACATCTTGCTGATGAATACCTGTTCGGTGCGCGACAAGGCCGAAGACAAAGTCTATTCGCTGCTGGGAACCTGGAAGGCGCTCAAGGCGCAGCGCCCCGGACTGATCATCGGTGTTGGCGGCTGCGTGGCCAGCCAGGAAGGTGCGGCCATCACGGCCCGCGCGCCTTACGTCGACCTGGTGTTCGGACCGCAGACCATTCATCGCCTGCCAGACATGCTGGCCGCATTGCGCGGCAGCGGCAAACCGCAGATCGACATCAGCTTTCCCGAGATCGAGAAGTTTGATCGACTGCCGGCTGCCAGGGCGCGCGGCGCCAGCGCCTTCGTCTCGATCATGGAAGGCTGCAGCAAATTCTGCAGTTACTGCGTCGTGCCCTACACGCGCGGCGAAGAAGTCAGTCGGCCGGCAGCATCGGTGCTCGAGGAAGTACGTGGCCTGGTATCGCAGGGCGTGGGCGAGATCACGCTGCTGGGTCAGAACGTCAACGCCTATGAGGGGCCGCGGCAGGACGGTGCGCCCATGGACCTGGGGCAATTGATACTGGCCATCAGTGCGATGCCCACCGTGGAGCGGATCAGGTTCACCACCTCGCATCCCATCAATTTCGACGATGCGCTGGTCGCAGCCTTTGCGCGCACGCGCAAGCTGGCCAATCACATGCACCTGCCGGTGCAAAGCGGTTCGGACCGCATACTGGCGCTGATGCGCCGCGGCTACACGGTGCTGGAATTCAAGCAGAAGCTGCGCCGGTTACGCGCAGTGCGACCGGACATTCCCATATCCACGGACATCATTGTCGGATTTCCTGGCGAGACCGAGCGTGATTTCCAGCAGACGCTGGATCTCACGCAAGAAATCGGTTTCGACCAGTCGTACAGCTTCATCTACAGTCGCCGCCCCGGCACACCCGCCGCATCATTGCCCGATGACGTGACGGCCGAGGTCAAGTCGCAGCGTTTGTCTCGCTTGCAGGCCCTGCTTGATTCGCAGGCGCGCGCGATCTCGCGCGCCATGGTCGGCAGCGTGCAGCGTGTATTGGTGGAGCGGCCTTCGCGCCGCGACGCGCTGGAGCTGGCCGGCCGCACCGAGAATAACCGCTGGGTCAACTTTGCCGGTTCGGCCGCGCTGATCCAGAAATTTGTCGATGTGGAAATTGTCGAGGCATTGAACAACTCGCTGCGCGGCCGATTGATGCAGGGCACACCTGTAATGGAGCAGCGCGCTTGAAGTCACGACGCGAGGGAGCCGCCGCCCAGGACCTGCCTGTTGAATTCGAATTGCTACCTGAGGACAACGCACGCCTGGCGGTATTGTGTGGTCCCCTGGACCAGAACCTGCGCCTGGTCGAGCAACGCTTCGGCGTGGAAGTGCGGCGCCGTGGCAACCAGTTCCGCGTGGCCGGCGAGCGGTCGGGCGGGGCTGAGCGGGTGCTGCGCGACCTGTTCGACCTGACCGGCAATGGCGGCAGTGTCGACCTCCCTGACGTGCACCTGGCGCTGCGCGAACATGAGTCCCTGGGCGAGGGGAATCCGCTGCGGGCTGCCACCACCACACTGGCCGCCGGCGACGGCATAGCGCGCGTGCCGCGGGGCCTGATTCGCGCGCGGGGTCCGCACCAGAAGGACTACCTCGGCGCCATCCACAGCCATGATCTTGCCTTCGGCATTGGTCCGGCAGGTACGGGCAAGACCTACCTGGCCGTGGCCTGCGCAGTGGAAGCGTTGCATAGCGAACGCGTGCGCCGCATCGTGCTGGTTCGACCGGCGGTGGAGGCCGGCGAGCGATTGGGCTTCCTGCCTGGCGACCTGACGCAGAAAGTGGATCCGTACCTGCGACCCATGTACGACGCACTGTACGAGATGATGGGATTCGACCGCGTTGCGCGGCTCATTGAACGCAGCGTCATTGAAGTTGCGCCACTGGCGTTCATGCGTGGCCGATCGCTCAATGAATCGTTCATCATCCTTGATGAGGCGCAGAACACCACTCCGGAACAGATGAAGATGTTCCTGACGCGCATCGGCTTCGGCTCGCACGCCGTGGTCACTGGCGATGTAACGCAGACCGACCTGCCTGCTGGCAAGCCGTCGGGACTGCGTAACGTGATAGATCTGCTGCGCGGCGTGGATGGGATTTCATTTTCCTGGTTCGATGCCGGCGATGTGGTGCGGCATCCGCTGGTGCAACGCATTGTCATGGCCTATGAAGCACACGCCGGGGATCCCGGATGAGCCGCCTGCCGCTGGTAGTGGAGTGCATCGCCCCGGCGCACATGCGCGCGCCGTCGCGCCGCTCGCTGGCCAAATGGGCCAACGCCGCGCTGGGTGCGCGCGGCCAGGGCAAGGAGCTGGCACTCAAGCTGGTGTCGCAGCCGCAGATGCGCGCGCTCAATCGCCACTACCGCGGCAAGGATAAGCCCACCAATGTGCTGGCTTTTCCAGCAGTGGGAGCGCAAGGCGCCATCCCGCAGCCGCTGGGAGATGTGGTGATCTGCCCGGCAGTACTGAGGCGCGAGGCGCAGGCGCAGGGCAAGACGTTGCAGGCCCACTGGGCGCACCTGGTGGTGCACGGCACTTTGCACCTGGCCGGTTTCGATCATGAAGTGCAACGCGATGCACAACGCATGGAACGGCGCGAGATCGCGGTGCTGCGGTCGCTGGGATTCAACAACCCGTATGTCTGAAGACAAGAGCCCCACGCAGAAAATCCTGCGCAGCATCCGCAAATTCACCGCGCCCAAGGACCGGCCGCAGTTGCGCGAGCTGCTGCGCAATGCCGCCGGCGCGGGCCTGCTCGACTCCGACGCGCTGTCCATGGTCGAGGGCGTGCTTGATGTGTCCGACCTTCAGGTGCGCGACATCATGGTGCCGCACAACCAGATGATCTGCGTGCATGGCGATGACATGCCGCAACAGATCCTGTCCGTGGCGATCGATTCGGGTCACTCGCGCTTTCCGGTGCTGGAGCCCGATGGCGAGAAGATCATCGGCATTCTGCTGGCCAAGGATCTGCTGAGACTATTGACCCTCAACAACGGCGCCAGCTTTTATATCCGCGACTGGATGCGCAAGGCGCTATTCGTGCCCGAATCCAAGCGTGTCAACGTGCTGCTCAAGGAGCTGCGCATGGGCCGCAATCATATGGCTGTGGCCGTGGATGAATACGGCAGCGTGGCGGGCCTGGTAACCATTGAAGACGTCATCGAGCAGATCATCGGCGAGATCGACGATGAGTACGATGTGGAGGCGGAGAAGAACATCCGTCGCGAAGGCGAACGCCAGTTCGCGGTGCAGGGCGCCACCCGCATCGGGGAATTCAATGAATACTTCGCCGCGCAGTTTCCCGACGCCGAGTTCGACACCATTGCCGGGCTGGTGACACAGCATTTCGGCCGCCTGCCGCGGCGCGGCGAGGCCGCCCTGATCGAAGGCTTCGAATTCCGGGTGATTCGCGCGGATCGGCGGCGCATCGAAACCCTGCGCGTCACTTCGCCACCCGGCGATGCAGCAGTTGCGGATGAAAGTGGATGACCTGGATCTCCCGTTCATTGGCGTTGGGCTGCGGACTGTTACTGACATTGGCCTTTGCGCCGTGGAATTTCTGGTGCCTGGGCCTGGTATGTCCTGCCGTGCTGATCTGGCTGTGGAGTCGTGCGCCCAGCGCGCGCGAAGGCGCATGGCTGGGCTTTGCATTCGGGGTGGGGACCTATGCCGCCGGCACCTGGTGGCTGTACATCGCCATCCGCGTATTCGGACAGGCGCCGGTGTGGGTGGCACTGGTGGTGATGGGGGCGCTGGTGCTCATCATGGCGGCCTACCAGGCGGCCCTGGGATACGTGGTGGTGCGCTGGCTTGCGGCTCGGCGCGCTGTGGGTTGGTTGCTGCTGGTGCCGGCGGCGTGGGTATTGCTGGAGTGGTGGCGCGGCTGGTTCCTTTCGGGTTTTCCGTGGCTGTCGCTGGGCTATTCGCAGACTGATACCTGGCTGGTGGGCCTTGCTCCGGTGGGCGGCGTGCACCTGATCAGCGCCGCGCTGCTGATCGGCGCCGGGGCGCTGGTCACGCTGCTTGAAGCACGCGGGTCGCTGCGCGCCGTGGCGCTGGTGGCACTGGTGTTGCCATGGACCCTCGGATTGTCATTGCGAGCGGTGCAGTGGACGCAGGCACAGGGCGGGACAAAGTCGATTGCCATCCTGCAGGGCGCCGTTCCGCAGGACATGAAATGGCTGGAATCCAACCAGCAGAAAATCCTCGATGACTACGCTGCCCTCAACACGCAGGCCCAGGGAGCGGATCTGATCGTATGGCCCGAATCAGCCTTGCCGGACGTGGCCAATGTCTACGCCAAATATATCGGCGACATCTGGTCCGATTCGGATCGCGCCGGCTCCGGCGTGCTGATGGGCGTGATGCGCCAGGATGACGACGGCATCCGCTATTTCAATTCGGTGCTGGCGCTTGGCAAAGCCGAACCGCATTTCTACGACAAGACGCACCTGGTGCCGTTCGGCGAATACTTCCCCGTGCCGCACGCGGTGCGCGAATGGCTGCGCCTGATGAGCCTGCCCAATTCCGACTTCAATGCCGGTGCCAATGACCAGCCAGCGCTGTCGGTGGCAGGAATGAAAATTGCCGCCAGCATCTGTTTCGAGGACTCCTATCCCACCAGCCTGCATGTGGCGACGCGCGAGTCGGGGTTGCTGGCCAACGTGACCAATGACGCCTGGTTTGGCAAATCCGGTGCGCGCTACCAGCACCTGCAGATTGCACGTATGCGTGCCATCGAAGGGCGCCGCTTCCTGGTGCGCGCGGCAAATGACGGTGTCTCGGCCATTATCGGACCCTCCGGCGCCGTGGTGGCGCAGGCACCGGAGTTCAAACAAGTCGTGCTGCGCGGCAATATCCAGCTGCGGAATGGGACAACACCCTATCTGGTCGTAGGTAACTATCCTGTAATTGGCGCCGCGGTGGGCCTGCTTGCAATAATGCTCGGCGGCCCCATGACTAGACGGCGCCGGAGTACCATTTCACAGGATTAAGCTGGCGCAAGGTTGGGCCCCTTGAAGGAACCTTCGCGTCGCAGGCCCTGTCTATTCAATGCCCCCAAGCTGTTAAGTGCTTTAAGGAAGAGTGCTATGTCAATGGATCGCGTTACCTTCAAATACGTCGTCATCGCAATCGGCGCGCTGGTGCTGTCGGCATGCTCGCGTACTGCCTCTACGGCCATACCACCCGCGGCCGTTGCACCCGCGACAGCTATCGCAGCACCCTCTGCGGGCCTGGTCACCGGGCTGCCGGATTTCGCAGCGCTGGTGGAGCACTACGGTCCCGCCGTGGTCAATGTGGAAGTCACCGAAGGTCGGCCGCAATCCCAGTCGCGTGGGCAGCAGGGCGCCGACCCCAGCGATCCGTTCAATGAATTCTTTCGCCGCTTCGGTATTCCCAACCCCAATGGCCAAGGTGGCCCAGGTGGCCAGGGTGGTCAACGCGGCAACACGCCGCCCGCACACGGCACCGGTTCGGGATTCATCGTCACGGCCGATGGCTACATCATGACCAACGCACACGTGGTGCGGGGCGCCACCGAAGTCACGGTGAAGATGACCGACCGGCGTGAATACGCGGCCAAGGTCGTGGGCATAGACGACCGCACCGATGTGGCCGTCATCAAGATTGAAGGCAAGGGCCTTCCCGTAGTGAAGATTGGCAATCCCGACAGCCTCAAGCCCGGTCAGTGGGTGATTGCCATCGGTTCGCCCTTCGGCATGGAAAACAGCGTAACTGCAGGCATTGTCAGCGCCGTGGCGCGCACGCTGCCCGACGATCCCTATGTGCCCTTCATCCAGACCGACGTGGCGGTCAATCCTGGCAACTCCGGTGGTCCGCTGTTCAACCTCAATGGTGAGGTGGTAGGCATCAACTCGCAGATCTACAGCCAGAGCGGTGGCTACATGGGCCTGTCGTTCGCCATTCCCATCGATGTCGCCAATGAAGTTCGCCAGCAGCTGGTGTCCACCGGCACGGTGCAGCGCGGTCGCATCGGCGTCGGCATCCGGCCGGTGACGGCCGCATTTGCCGATTCCTTCGGACTCGATCGGCCGCGCGGTGCGCTGGTGCAATCGGTGGAGAAGGGAGGTCCTGCAGACAAGGCCGGCGTCAAAGTGGGTGACATCATTCTCAGCATCAATGGCCGCGCCGTGGAGCGCGACGCTGAACTGCCGGGAATCATCTCCGGCATCAAGCCGGGCACGGATGTCCAGCTTGAGGCATGGCGCGACCGCAGCATCCATCGCATGACGGCCCGCGTCGTGCCATTGAAGGACGAAGCAGCTGTGGCGGCGGCATCGGGGCAGGGCGGCAAGCCCGGGGCAGACACTGCTTCGGCGCTGGGCCTGACCGTGCGTCCGCTGCAGCCGGCAGAACGCGAGCAGGCACAGACCGAAGGCTCGCTGGTGGTCGAGGAGGCCAATGGGTCGGCCGCCAATGCCGGCGTGCAAGCCGGCGACATCATCCTGGGTGTCAATGGCACCCGCGTGAAGACTGTTGCGGAACTTCAGACGGCGGCAAAGAAGTCCGGCAAGACCGTAGCATTGCTGATCGAACGCGAAGATCAGCAGATTTTCATCCCGCTCAAGACCGAATAGGCCAGACTTCGGCCGGATGGATGAACGTTACGATCCGGCTGCAGTAGAACGCAGCGCCCGGGAGGCATGGCAGGCCGCCAATGCATTCGCGGCCGACGAGTCGGCCCCGGGCGAAAAATACTATTGCCTCTCGATGTTCCCGTATCCGTCGGGGCGTCTGCACATGGGCCATGTGCGCAACTACACCATCGGCGACGTACTGGCCCGGTTCATGCGCATGCAGGGTCGCAATGTGCTGCAGCCCATGGGCTGGGATGCCTTCGGCCTGCCGGCGGAAAATGCAGCCATGGCCAATGGTGTGCCGCCGGCCAGATGGACGCGCGAAAACATCGCCTACATGAAGGGGCAGTTGCAGTCGCTGGGACTGGCCATCGACTGGCGGCGCGAACTGGCCACCTGCGACCCGCAGTACTACCGCTGGAACCAGTGGCTGTTCCTGCGCATGCTCGAGAAAGGGATTGCGTACAAGAAAACCGGAACCGTGAACTGGGATCCTGTCGACCAGACCGTATTGGCCAACGAACAGGTAATTGACGGTCGCGGCTGGCGCACCGGCGCGCTGGTGGAGAAGCGCGAAATCCCGATGTATTACTTTGGTATCACCAAATACGCCGATGCCCTGCGCGCCGCACTTGACGATCTGCCCGGCTGGCCCGAGCGGGTACGCACCATGCAGGCCAACTGGATAGGTCGCAGCGAAGGCGTGGAGCTCGACTTCCCGTTCGCCGACGATACGCGCACGCTGCTGGGCAACGATGGTGCCCTGCGGGTATTCACCACCCGCGCCGACACATTGTTCGGCGTCACGTATGTGGCTGTTGCAGCCGAACATCCGGTGGCCCTTGCCGCGGCCAGGGGCGACGCGCAACTGGCCGCATTTGTCGATGAATGCAAGCGCGGCAGCACCATGGAAGCGGACGTGGCCACGCAGGAAAAGCGCGGCATGCCCACCGGGCGGCACGTGCGCCATCCACTCACGGGCCTGCAGTTGCCGGTGTGGGTGGCCAACTATGTGCTGATGGGCTACGGCGAAGGCGCGGTGATGGCCGTGCCGGCGCATGATGAACGCGACTTCGAGTTTGCGCAGAAGTATTCCCTGCCGGTGCGCACGGTAGTGGGTTCTGCCAGCGGTGCGTACGACGCCGTGACCGCGCCATGGCAGGAAATCTACGAACATCCGGGCGTGTTGGTGGATTCGCAACAATTCACCGGACTGACTTCAGCGGCGGCGGTGGATGCGATCGCAACGGCACTGGCAGACCAGGGCCTGGGCAAGAAGCGCGTGCAATACCGCCTGCGCGACTGGGGTATTTCGCGCCAGCGCTACTGGGGCTGCCCGATTCCCATCATCCATTGTGCCAGGTGTGGCGATGTGCCCGTGCCCGACAAGGATCTACCGGTGCGCCTGCCGGAAAATCTGGTGCCAGACGGCAGCGGCAACCCGCTGGCGAAAACCCCGTCGTTCTACCAGTGCAAATGTCCCACCTGTGGTGGCGATGCGCGGCGCGAAACCGACACCATGGATACCTTCGTCGATTCGTCCTGGTATTTCCTGCGCTTTGCCTGCGCCGACAACGAAGGCGCAATGGTTGACGAGCGCGCCAACTACTGGCTGCAGGTGGACCAGTACATCGGCGGCATCGAGCACGCCATCCTGCACTTGCTATATGCGCGGTTCTGGACGCGGGTCATGCATGACATGGGGATGGTGAAGACGCCCGAGCCCTTTGCCAACCTGCTGACCCAGGGCATGGTGCTCAACCATATCTTCCATCGCACACCGGCCAACGGCAGGCGCCAGTATTTCAATCCGGCCGATGTGGACCTGGTCATCGACCCTGTAACACGCGCGTCGCAGGCCACGCTGCGCAGTGACGGCAGCCCCGTGACCTACGAGGGACTGGGCACCATGTCCAAGTCACGCAACAACGGGGTGGATCCCAATCTGTTGACGGAAAAATACGGCGCCGATACCGCGCGCCTGTTCATGATGTTTACCGCCCCGCCGGAGCAATCGCTGGAATGGTCCGACGATGGCGTGCTGGGCGCCAATCGTTTCCTGCGACGCCTGTGGAAGGCGGTGTACGAACATGTGGTGGCCGGTGCCGGGCAGGCGCAGGAGTCCACGTCCGCTGCTGCACTCTCGGGAATCTCCGGTGGCGATCGCGAACTGCGACGTATTGCGCACCAGACGCTGGCCAAGGTCGAAGACGACATCGGCAGGCGCCGGGTGTTCAATACTGCAGTGGCGGCAGTCATGGAACTGCTCAACGCCGTGGGCCGTCACACGGGCCAGGAGCCCGCGGCGCGCGCAGTGCGCCAGGAGGCATTGGAAATTGCAGTGCTGTGTCTGTCGCCCATCGTGCCGCATGTCACCCATGCGCTGTGGCAGGAACTGGGACAAACTCAGCCGCTGTGGCGCAGTCTTTGGCGCAAGGCCGACCCGGCAGCGTTGGTGCAGGACCTGATCGAAGTGGTGGTGCAGGTCAACGGCAAGCTGCGCGGGCGGATCAGCGTGCCACCGGGCGCGCCTGACGAAGAATTGCGCGCGGCTGCACTGGCCGAAGAGTCGGTGCGCAAATACCTCGAGGGGCAGCCGCCCAGGAAGGTCATCGTGGTGCGCGGCAAACTTGTCAACGTGGTGGTCTGATGAAACTTTCTGCCGTACTTTGCCTGAGTCTCTGCGGCCTGCTGGGCGCCTGCGGCTTCCAGTTGCAGGGGCGGCAATCGCTGCCGGCGGCGCTTTCTGCAGTCAACATCGACGCCAAGGACAGGCAGAGCTCGTTCACACAGGCGCTGCGTTCCGCGCTGGTGACTTCCGGAGCGCGCATCGTAGAGCCGGCTGCGGCAGATACCACCATAGTGCAGATCAGCAAGGACGCGGTGACCGAGCGTGTGCTGACAGTGTCATCGCGCAATATCCCCACCGACTACGAGCTGGTGTATGACGTGGAAGTCAGCGTCAGCAGCGGCGG
This sequence comes from Pseudomonadota bacterium, assembly GCA_039932715.1. GTDB lineage: Bacteria > Pseudomonadota > Gammaproteobacteria > Steroidobacterales > Steroidobacteraceae > ZC4RG30. The sequence goes on from JBDTPN010000016.1 coordinate 28,209, forward strand.
CAAGGAACTATTGCCTGCCGAGAAGTTCTCGCTGTCGCGTGTGTACAGTTTTGATGAAACCCGGCTGCTTGCCAAAGAGCGTGAGAAGGACATTCTCACCGAAGCACTGGCGCGCGATATGGCCAGCGTGGTGACGCGACGCCTGTCGGCGCTTTAGCCGGGCAGGTTGCGCTGATGCTGCGCCTGACCGGGCTGGATCGTGTGGCGCTGGGAGTGCTGCTGGCGCGATTCGATCTGGATCTGCGGCTGGTTCCAGTGAGTGAGGACATCCCGGGCAGCTATTGGGGCGACAGCGAGGCGGGCCTCAAGGGCAATACTCTTTATGCCCGACCCGATACGCCCCTGCATTCGGTGCTGCACGAAGCAGCCCACTTCATCTGCATGACTCCAGAGCGCCGCGCGGGACTGGACCGCGACGCTGGCGGCGACGATGCCGAAGAGTGTGCTGTCTGTTATCTGCAGCTGCTGCTGTCCACAAAATTGCCCCAATGCGGTCTGGAACGCGCCTGCAACGACATGGATGAATGGGGCTACAGCTTCCGCCTGGGCTCCACGCGCGCCTGGTTCGAGCAGGACGCTGAAGACGCACGGCTGTGGCTGCTGGCCCGCGGGATTACCGGCGCTGCGGGCGATCTAACCGGCGTGCTGCGCATGTAGCCGGTGTGCAAGGCGTCAGACTCTTCTTACACCGTACTGCAAGGTGCGCCGGGTTCTTTAGTGCCTATAATGACCGCTCAACAAGGAGTGAGCGATGAACAGCGATGCCCGCGAGGATGTCAGTAGTTTTATCGATGAGGTGCTGGAGTTGCTGTCCGGCGCGCGTGACAAAGGCCAGGAAGAACTGGCAGGGCTGCGTGATCGCGTCAAAGACAGCGCGCAGCGACTCAAGGAAGGCGCGGCCAAGGGCCAGCGTGAACTGCGCGCTGCTGCAGAAACCGCCGACGAATACGCGCATGAAAACCCCTGGCAGGTGGCTGGTGTTGCGGCCTTGCTGGGCATCGCAGTCGGACTGCTGGTCAGCAGGCGCTGAGATCGTGGAACAATCCAGTATCAGGGCGGCGCTGGCTGAGCACATCAGCGCTTATGGCGAGGTCACCACCAGCGCCATGCATCAGTGGTCCACCCAGCTGGGACGCCGCATCGCGGCGTTCGTGGCGGTGGCCATACTTGTGTGGCTCACGCTGATCATCGGGATTTTCGTCGCGATACTGGCCACCTGGAATACACCCTATCGCTGGTGGGTAGCCGGGGGCATCCTGGCTGTCTGCGTACTGGGCATCATGGTGGCCATGGTGGGCGCAGCGCGCGCGCTGCACACGCGCATCGCTGCGCCCTGGATCATCCTTGCCGATGAACTTGCCACCGACTTGAGCGGCCAGCCCGGGGTGCCACCACCCATTGATGACGACGCAGCCGCACAGCGGCTGCAGCAAAGCAGGGAGCAGTTGCAGGCTGCGTTTGCACGTCCCATGAGTTCTGGAGGAGGCGCCAAAGTCGGTCTCGGCCTTGCGGCCATGGTGCTGACAACCGTGCTCAAGCGCCGCTCACAATTCGGGGGGCTGGGGCTTATCCTGCCATTGGGACTTGCCGCCCTCAGATTCTGGCGGCGCCGCAGATAATCCCCGCGCGGCAATGCGCCGCAGCTAGCTTCGCGCAAAAGCGTCGGTGGCCGCCCGCAATGCCCGGGCATTTCCCGGCTCAAATGCCGAATGCCCGGCATCGGGCACAATCACCAGCCTGGCCTTGGGCCAGGCGCGATGCAGGTGCCAGGCACTGCGCATGGGGCATACCACGTCATAGCGGCCCTGCACGATCACGCAGGGAATCTTGCGTATCAGCGTGACGTCACGCAGCAGCTGGTCTTCGCTGTCGAGAAAGCCGCCATTGACGAAGTAATGGCACTCGATTCTGGCAAATGCGGCTGCGATGGCAGGCACCTTGAACTTGGCTAGGTCAGCCGCACTGCTGCGCAGATAGCTGGTGGCCGCTTCCCATATGGACCAGATGCGCGCGGCGGCATTGCGTTCGCGTGCCACGCTGCTGGTCAGCCGTCGGTAGTAAGCGCGGATCATGTCGTGGCGCTCGGCCTCGGGAATGTGCGCGACGAACTTTTCCCACTGATCCGGGAACAGGGACGCTGCCCCTGTGCTGCTCTGGTAAAACCACTCGAGCTCGGAACGACGCAACAGGAAGATGCCGCGCAGCACCAGCTCCGTGACCCGCTTGGCATGCCGCTGTGCATAGGCAAGTGCCAAAGTTGATCCCCACGAACCACCGAACACCTGCCAGCGTTGCACACCCAGGTGTTCACGCAATCTTTCGATGTCGGCGACCAGGTCCCAGGTGGTGTTGTCCACGAGGCTGGCGTGCGGCGTGCTCTTGCCGCAGCCGCGCTGGTCGAATAGAACAATGCGATAGCGGCGCGGATTGAAAAACCTGCGCATCTTCGGATCCGTGCCACCGCCAGGCCCACCGTGCAGGAACACCACGGGCTTTCCCTCTGGATTGCCGCTTTCCTCGAAATACAATTCGTGCACCGCCGACACGCGCAGGCGGCCAGTGCGATACGGGCGAATCGATGGATACAGCGGGTCGCGCATCAGGCGCCAGACCTTGCGCCGGTCATTGGTCCCAGCGGCGCACCGCCGATCAGGTGCAGGTGCAGGTGGTAAACCTCCTGCCCACCGTGGGAATTGCAGTTGACGATCAGCCTGTAGCCATCCTGCGCGATTTCCAGCTCGCGGGCCAAATCACGCGCCACCAGGAACAGTCTTCCGATCAGCGGCGCGTCGGCATCCGCAATGTCGTTGACGGTGGGGATGGGCTTGTTGGGAATGATCAGGATATGCACCGGGGCGCGCGGGTGAGTGTCCCGGAACGCGGTTATTTCCGCGTCCTGATAAACGATATCTGCCGGTATTTCTCCGGCAACAATGCGTTCGAACAGGGTGGCCATGGGATAAGACTATAATACCGCGCTTGAAAACCACACCCGAAAAGCTCGAATCCGCGCTGCAGCGCGGCCTGGCTCCCGCCTATCTGATCTCTGGCGACGAACCGCTGACTGCGGGCGAGGCGGCCGATGCGCTGCGCGCAACTGCGCGCGCGCAGGGTTATGGCGAACGCGAGGTCTTCTTTATCGAACGCGCCAACAGCAATGGCCCATGGGACGAAATCCACGCCGCGGCACAGGCGCTGTCGCTATTTGCATCAAAACGCATCATCGAGGTGCGTATCCCCGGAGGCAAACCCGGCCAGGGTGCCAAGGTGTTGCAGGAACTGGTGGCGTTGGCCGGCAGTGATTTTCTGTTGTTGGTGATCACCGGCGCATTGGACTGGGAAACGCAAAAGGCCGCCTGGGTGCAGGCCATCAACAATGCAGGTGTCTGGGTGGTCGCTGAAGATGTGCCCGTGGAACGTTTCCCGGCATGGTTGCGCGCGCGCGCGACCCGCGCCGGCATCCAGCTGGATGACAGTGCAGTCGCCGCGCTGGTTGCACACACCGAGGGAAATCTGCTGGCGGCAGAGCAGGAACTGCACAAGCTCGCGCTTTCGGGTGTCCGCAAAGCCGGCGCTGTTGAGGTCCTGGCCAGCGTCACGCAGAGCAGTCGTTTTGATGTCACGCAGCTGGGTGAGGCCGTGTTGCAGGGTGATCGGCCGCGTGCGCTGCGCGTGCTGGCCGGATTGCGGGCCGAGGGCGAAGAGCCCACGTTGGTGCTGTGGTCGCTGTGGCAGGAACTGCGCATGGTGTGGTTGACGCTGGTGCCGGGTGCACAAGCCGGCGGCATCTGGTCGCGCAATCGGACACTGTTGCCCGCAGCGGCCGCGCGCTTCAAGCCGCTGGGGCGCGCCTGGTTCGCGCAACTCAATGCGCACGTGGCGCGCACCGACCAGGTCATCAAAGGACAACACCATGGCAACGCATGGGATGAGCTGGCGCTGCTGGTGGCGGAATTCGCGGGCGGCAGCCAGGTGCTGGGCGCAGCGGCTTGATGGAGATCGCGACGACTTCAAGGCTGGGGCCCATCGGAATTTTCGGTGGCACGTTCGATCCCATCCACAACGGCCATATGCGTACCGCGCTGGAACTGCGTGAATCGCTGCGTCTGGCCGAAGTCAAATTCCTGCCTGCCGGCAATCCACCGCACCGCGACCAGACCCAGGCCACTGCGGAAATGCGCCTGGCCATGGTGCGGGCAGCGGTGCAAGACGAACCGGGATTCTCGGTGGATGATCGCGAAGTTCGACGCACCGGGCTTTCCTATTCGGTGGATACGCTGACCGAACTGCGCGCCGAACATCCTGATCGCTCCCTGTGCCTGCTGCTGGGCATGGATGCATTCCTGGGATTACCCGGCTGGCACCGCTGGCGCGAGATTCTGGATCTTGCCCACGTGGTCGTGGCGCATCGGCCCGGCTGGAAAGCACCCACCCAGGGTCCCCTGGGCGAAGTCATGGTCGACCATGGCACGGGAACCGTGCGTGAGCTGCATGAACTGGTTGCCGGCCGCGTGTACGTCCACGCAGTCACCCAGCTGGAAATCTCCTCCACCGACCTGCGGCAGCTGATCAGCCGCGGTGGCGACCCCCGTTATCTGGTTCCCGACAGCGTCTGCAGAGTGCTGCGCGATACGGGATGGTATGCTCGGCGCCAATGACTGCAGTGAAGTTCTCGCGCCCGCCTGCCCGGGCAGCCCTCGTCAAACTGGTAGCCGCCGCGCTCGACGACATGAAAGCGGCAAACGTGAAGATCATCGATGTACGCAAGGTCACTGATGTGGCTGATTGCATGGTCATCGCGTCCGGCACCTCCGACCGTCATGTGCGCTCGATTGCCGACCGCGTGCTGGAACGCACCAAGGCCGGCGGGTTTCGCCCCATGGGGCTTGAAGGCGAACGTGATGGCGAATGGGTGCTGGTCGATCTCAACGACGTGATCGTGCATGTGATGTTGCCGCGTGTGCGCGAATTCTATGGACTGGAAAGCCTGTGGGAACCCGTTGCCACAGTGAAGGCAAGGCCGCGACCCAAGACAAAGACCAAGGCAAAGACCAAGGCCAAGGCCAAGGCCAAGGGAAAATCCAGGAGTCCCCGTAGGGCTGGCTCTGCAGCGGGCAAGCCGGCGCGATCCCCTGACCGACCGCGTGGCCGCGCGCCGCGTTAGTTTCACTTCAATACGCCATGCGCCTGGCCTTGATTGCCGTTGGCCAGCGAATGCCGGGCTGGATCCGCGAAGGCTTCGAGGATTACGCGCGGCGCCTGCGTCCGCGACTGCCGCTGACCCTGGTTGAAATTCCCGCAGCCAAGCGCGGTAGCGGCGATCTGCAGCGTGCAATTGCCGAAGAGGGCCGCAAGCAGCTGGCCAGCATCCGCCCCGACGACTACGTGATTGCGCTGGACGAACGCGGCACTGCGCGTAGTAGTCTGGCGCTGTCACGCTGGCTGGCCGAGCGGCTGAACGACGGTCGCGACCTGGCATTCCTGGTGGGCGGTGCCGACGGTTTCGCCCCTGAAGTGCTGCAGCGGGCCAACGAACGCTGGTCGCTGTCGACGCTGACCCTGCCGCATGCCCTGGTGCGTGTGGTGTTTGCAGAGCAGCTGTATCGCGCTGTCTCGTTGCTTGACGGCCATCCCTATCACCGCGAATGAATGGCCCTGAATAAAGTCAGCCCAACCACTGCGCCCGTTATCGTGCTGGCATCCGCATCGCCACGGCGCAGTGCGCTGCTGACACAGATCGGTGTGCGTCACGCGGTGCGCGCCACTGACGTTGATGAATCGCGATTGCCAGGGGAATTGCCCCATGTGCTGGTACGTCGTCTGGCCGTTGCCAAGGCCATCGAGGGGCGGCGCCAGAATGGTACGCATCTGCCGGTGCTGGCCGCCGACACCATTGTGGTGCTCGACGGGGTGGTGTTTGGCAAACCGCGGGACAAAACCGATAGCCTGCGGATGCTGCAGGCACTGGGCGGCCGTACCCACCATGTCATGACGGCCGTGGCCTTGGCCATGCCTGCCTTCAGCGGCGACGTCACGGCGGCGCCGGCAGAGGCTCTCAGTGACACAACCGTCTCGATGCGGCCCATCACTGCAGCCGAGGCAGAGGCCTACTGGGCCAGCGGCGAGCCGGTAGGCAAGGCCGGTAGCTACGCCATACAGGGCCTTGGCGCGCGCTTCATTGCCCATATCGAAGGCAGTTACTCTGGTGTCATGGGTCTGCCGCTGTACGAAACGGCGCAACTGCTGCAGGCTCACGGCCTTCACGCAACTTATGCAGAGTTTGGCTAGATGAGCATCGAAATACTGGTGAACGTGACGCCGCGCGAATCGCGCGCGGCATTGCTCGATAACGGCGCCCTGCAGGAGCTGTTCATAGAGCGCACCAGCCGTCGTGGACTGGTCAGCAACCTCTACAAGGGCCGCGTCTCGCGCGTACTGCCGGGCATGCAGGCGGCGTTTCTCGACATCGGCCTGGCACGCACCGCATTCCTGCACGTAGCGGACGTGCTGGGCCCCCCGCCGGATCCGGCCAATGACGCCCAGCCGGAAGCTGCAAGCCAGGATGTGGACATCCGCTCGCTGGTTCGCGAGGGCGACGACTTGCTGGTGCAGGTGGTCAAGGATCCACTGGGCACCAAGGGCGCGCGATTGTCCACGCATGTCTCGCTGCCGTCGCGTTACCTGGTTTACATGCCGCGCGGTGCGCGCGTGGGGGTATCGGCGCGCATCGAATCGGTGGAGGAGCGCGGCCGGCTGCGTGAGATGGTGACCATGCTGGCCGCAGAGCACGAGCGTGCCGATGGCGCGCGGGGTGGATACATCGTGCGCACTGCCGCGCAGGGCGCGCCGCTGGAGGCACTCAACGCCGACATGCTGTACCTGCAGCGCATGTGGGCGCATGTGCGTGAGCGTGCGGCTTCCACCCCGCCCGGCAACCTGGTGCATGAGGACCTGCCGCTGTCCACACGCGTGCTGCGCGATGAGCTGCGACCGGAGGTGCGACGCGTATTGGTGGATTCGGCGGAGGAATTCGCGCGCATGCAGCAGTTCACCAGCGCGTTCATGCCGGAATACAAGGACCGCATCGAACTGCACCAGGCGCCGCGACCGATTTTCGATCTGCACGGCATCGAGGAAGAGATCAGTCGCGCGCTGGACCAGCGGGTGGCGCTGAAATCCGGTGGCTACATCGTGATCCAGCAAACCGAGGCCATGACCACAGTGGACGTCAACACCGGTGGCTATGTGGGTCATCGCAACCTCGAAGAGACCATTTTCCGCACCAACCTCGAGGCTGCGGTAACCATTGCGCGGCAACTGCGCGTGCGTAACCTGGGAGGAATCATCCTCATCGACTTCATCGACATGCAGGACGAGGATCATCGCCAGGCATTGCTGGCTGCACTGCAGGCGGCACTGGCCACGGACCGCTCACAGACGCATGTGGCCAATATCTCGCCGCTGGGCCTGGTCGAAATGACGCGCAAGCGCACCCGCGAAAGCCTCGAGCACCTGCTGTGCGCTCCGTGCCCACAGTGCATGGGCCGCGGCTTCGTGCGCACGCCGGAAACAGTCAGCCACGAGATCTATCGCGAGCTGATGCGCCAGAGCCAGCAGTTCCAGAGTGACGAACTGGTGGTGCTGGCCCACCAGGACGTGGTCAGCTGGCTGCTTGAGGAAGAGGCCGCCGTGCTGGCTGAGCTGGAAACACAGCTGGGCCGTCCCATTCGCCTGCAGGCCGAATCCCTTTACGGCATCGACCAGTATGATGTGGTGCTGACTTGAAGGCCGCTGCAGTGCAGATGACTACCAGCACCAATGTGGCAGTTAACCTCGCCACCGCGCGGCGGCTGCTGCGCGACGCCGCCAATGCAGGTGCCACGCTGGCGGTGCTGCCCGAGAACTTCGCATTGATGGGTCGGCAGGAACGCGACAAGCGCGCCATTGCCGAACCCGATGCGGCGCAGGGCGGGGGTGGTCCCATCCAGCAGATGCTGTCGGACAGTGCCCGGGAGCTGGGCATCACCCTGGTGGGCGGCACCATTCCGCTGCTGGTGCCGGGGGAGACGCGCGTGGCCGCCGCCAGCCTGGTCTACGGGCCGGACGGAAGTCGCCTGGGTCGCTACGACAAGATCCACCTGTTCGACGTCAGCGTGCCAGGGGCCGCGGAGAGCCACCGCGAGTCCGCTGGCATGACGCCGGGCCGCCAAGTGGTGGTCGTGCCGACACCGGTGGGGAAGATCGGGGTGGCGGTATGCTACGACCTGCGTTTTCCGGAGCTGTTTCGTCGCATGATGGACCAGGGCGCAGACTTCTTCGTGGTATCCGCGGCCTTTACCGTGCCCACTGGCGAGGCCCATTGGGACCTCTTGCTGCGCGCGCGCGCCGTCGAGAACCTGTGTTACATGGTGGCATCGGCGCAGGTAGGCGAGCATGAAAACGGCCGTCGCACTTATGGGCACAGCGCCGTGATTGACTGCTGGGGAGCAAAGGTTGACCAGTTGCCCGCGAGCGAGGGCGTGGCCATTGGTGAAATCGATCTGGCGCGTCAGGCACGGGTGCGTGCGGAGTTTCCGGCCCTTGAACATCGCGTGCTGGGCCGCACATTGGATTGATTGAAGGAGCATTTCTTGTCACAAACCGACGACAGCCTCAACCTCGCGCGCCGCGCGATACTCGCGCCCGGTGGCCTCGACGATCAGGGCCTGGATCGCACGCTGTCGCTGGTCATGGATCATGCCGTTGATGCGGCTGATCTCTACTTCCAGGTGTCGCGCGAAGAGTCGTGGGCCATGGAAGACGGCATCGTCAAGGAAGGCAGTGCCAGCATCGAGGAAGGCGTAGGCGTGCGTGCCATTGCCGGAGAGAAGACCGGTTTTGCCTATTCAGACGAGATCCAGCCCGCGGCGTTGACCGAGGCCGCGCGCGCCGCACGCGCCATAGCCAAACAGACGCCGGGCAAGGGCGTGCAGGCCTGGGGTCGCAATGCGCCGCCCCGGCTTTATTCCGCCATCGACCCGCTGACCAGCCTCGAGGACAACGCCAAAGTCGCATGGCTGGAACGTGTGGATCGCGAAACGCGCGCCATGGATCCGCGAATCAAGCAGGTAATGGCCAGCTGTCATGCCGTGCATGAAGTGGTGCTGGTGGCTAATTCCAGCGGAGCGCTGGCTGCCGACGTGCGCCCCCTGGTGCGCTTCAATGTCTCGGTCATCGCCGAGCAGAATGGGCGTCGCGAGATGGGCTATGCAGGCGCGGGCGGTCGCTATTCACTGGTCGAGCTGGTTGAGGGGGATCGTCCCCTGCAGCTGGCGCGTGAAGCTGTGCGCCAGGCGCTGGTGAATCTCGAAGCCGTCGCCGCGCCAGCAGGGAGCATGCCGGTGGTGCTGGGGCCGGGATGGCCGGGCATCCTGCTGCACGAGGCCATAGGCCATGGGCTGGAAGGAGATTTCAATCGCAAGGGCACTTCGGCATTCAGCAATCGCATCGGTGAGCGCGTGGCCAGCCCGCATTGCACGGTGGTGGACGACGGCACGCTGCCGGGCCGCCGCGGTTCACTCAACATCGACGACGAAGGCACGCCTTCACAGTGCACGACGCTGATCGAGAACGGCGTACTCAAGGGTTACCTGCAAGATACGCACAATGCGCGGCTCACCGGCACGCGTTCCACCGGCAACGGTCGGCGTGAATCCTTTGCGCACATGACCTTGCCGCGCATGACCAATACCTACATGCGCCCCGGTCCGCATGATCCGGGCGACATCATCGCCTCGGTTGACCGCGGCATCTACGCGGTCAACTTCGGCGGCGGCCAGGTCGACATCACCTCGGGCAAGTTCGTGTTTTCCACCAGTGAGGCCTACCTCATCGAAAACGGGAAAATCACCGCACCCATCAAGGGAGCCACGTTGATAGGCAACGGCCCCGACGTGCTGACGCGCGTCTCGATGGTGGGCAATGATCTCAAGCTCGATGCCGGCGTAGGCACCTGCGGCAAGGAAGGCCAGAGTGTGCCGGTGGGCGTGGGCCAGCCCACGCTGCGCATTGATGCAATGACGGTGGGCGGTACCAACTGACCGCCTGAAGCCTAGAGCTTCTGCGTCTCTGTGTGCGCCGCGCCCGAAGCGGAATGAGCCCCCGAGGCGGGGTGCACGCGTTCGTCCACATAGATCAGGTCATGCGTGCCGATGGTCACCACGTCGCCATCATTGAGGTTGTGGTGCCGCACGCGCTTGGCCTTGACCACGATGCCATTGGTGCTGTTGAGGTCTTCGATCACGCAGCCGTCGGGTGAGGTCAGGATCTGGCAGTGGTGACGGCTGACAAAGCGGTTGTCGATCTGCAGGTCATTATCCGGTGTGCGACCCACAACTGTTCGCCCGGGATGCAGCGGCAGTTCGCCCACAGTGCGACCTTCCGATGCGACGATGATCCTGGCCAGTGGGATATCGGGCAGCGTTGCGCCGTGATGCACGTCTTTGGGACCCACATACAGGGTGGGTCCGTCATGCGGCAGACCTGCGACGTCCTCATCGAAGCGGCCCGTGCTGGTGTAATCGCCGGCTGCACGCAAGAGGGCGCGATGGCCGGCCACCCGTGCCTCGAAGTCCACCCACTGCAGTTCCTCGATGGCCGCGCGCACGTCTTCTTCGAGCACGTGATCACGGTCGACATTGAACGCAGCCATCATCGAGGTTTCGCACAGGGTGTTGACCAGCCGGGGCACGCCACCGGAATAGCGATACAGCAGCGGGAATACCGAATCGTCGAAGATCCTGCGGCCACCGGAGCCCGCCACTTCGAGCCGGTGCAGCACATAGGCGTGCAGGTCCTGCTCCGACAGCGCCGTCAGGTGAAAGCGCAGGCGCACGCGCTGCGCCAGCTGGATCAGCTCCGGCGAATCGAGCTTGTCGTTGAGATCGGGTTGGCCGGCAAGGATGATGCGCAGTACCTTTTCCCGGGTGGTCTCCACGCCCGAGAGCATGCGAATTTCTTCCAGCGTGCGCAGCGGCAGGTTCTGCGCCTCGTCGACTATCAACAGCACCTTGCGACCCGCGGCGTATTGTTCGATGAGGAAGGTGTTGAGCGTGGCCAGCAGTTCCGCCTTCTTCATCTTGAAAGGGGTGAATCCGAACTGCACCAGCACTGCTTGCAGGAACTCGATGGCCGAGACCTGCGTCTGGTTGATCTGCGCGACCACCACGTCCTTTTCCAGCTCCCGCAGGAAGGTCTCGATCAACGTGGTTTTTCCGGCACCAATTTCGCCGGTGATCACCACGAAGCCGTCGGTGAACCAGATAGTGGATTCCATGTACGCCTTGGCGCGCGCATGGTTCTTCGACAGGTACAGGAACTCCGGGTCAGGGCTGAGCCTGAACGGCAGGTCCTTGAGCTTGAATAACTCCGTGTACATTTCTTGTTCGTTCAGGCCTGGCTTGACTTGATCCAGCGCAACAGCCGGCCAGCGCGCCGATCCGCTGCTCCCGCAGTGGAGTCTACAATGGTCAGGTGCCCCAGCTTGCGTCCCGGACGGGCCGACTTGCCGTAATCGTGCAGGTGCAGGCCGCGTTCCTTGAGCAAGGCACCTGCCGCCGGCATGGTGCCGATCAGGTTGATCATGGCGCTGTGGCCGATGGCGCGGGTATCGCCCAGGGGCAAACCGGTTATCGCCCGCACATGATTCTCGAACTGGCTGGTCACCGCGCCTTCGATGGTCCAGTGACCCGAGTTGTGCACCCGGGGCGCCATTTCATTGGCCACCAGCTGGCCCTTGCGCACAAAGAACTCCATGGTCAGCACGCCGTAGTAATCAAAATGCCGTAGCACCCGGTACATGTGCCGACGCGCAGCGGCTTCCAGCTTCGGGGATTTCCACGGCGCGCGGGTCAGCCGCAGGATGCCGTCGCGATGCAGATTGCGGTTGAGCGGATACATGGCCATCTCGCCGCGTAAACCTCGCACACCGATGGCGGACACCTCGTAGTCGAAGGGCACGAATTGTTCATAGAGCAACGGGGCGGTGCCCAATGCCTGCCACGCCATTTCGATATCGCGGGCCTTGCGCAGCACGTGCTGGCCCTTGCCGTCGTATCCCATGCGCCGCGTCTTGAGCACGCCGGGCAGGCCGATCGCGGCCACTGCCTGGTGCAGGTCCGCCAGTGAATCCACGGCAATGCAGCGGTTGGTGGGAATCCCCAGTTTTGCGAACAAGGTCTTTTCGAGCAGGCGATCCTGCGCGGTGGCCAGCGCCAGCACCGGTGGCGCAACACGCGTGCGAGTGGCCAGCCGCTGCAAAGATGCGGCGGGCACGTTTTCCCAGTCGACGGTCACCACATCGCAGTGCCGGGCCATCTTGTCCAGCAGCTTCGGGTCGGTGAAATCACCGAACAACGACGCGCCGACCTGGTGCGCCGGTGTGCCGGGCTCACGGTCCAAGAACAGGAACTGCTGGCCCAGCGGATAGCCTGCCAGCGCCATCATGCGACCGAGCTGGCCGGCGCCCAGGACGCCGATGGTCACGACTGGCGTGGGTCCGGACTCGCCAGCACGGCGTCAGTCTGGCTGGTGCGGAACCGCTGCAGGGCTGCGGCCACAGTCGCGTCGTGCAAGGCAACTATGGCCGCGGCGAACAGCGCGGCATTGGCGGCCCCTGCAGGTCCGATTGCAAAGGTGGCCACTGGAACCCCTTTGGGCATCTGGACTATGGAAAGCAGCGAATCCATTCCGTTGAGCGCCCTGGTTTGCACCGGCACTCCCAGCACTGGAATCTGCGTCTTGGCAGCCGTCATGCCTGGCAGGTGCGCAGCGCCACCGGCGCCCGCAATGATTGCCGACAGCCCGCGACTTTGCGCAGTGGCGGCATATTCGAACAGCAGGTCAGGAGTGCGGTGCGCAGACACCACCTTCACTTCGTGAGGCACGCCCAGTTGCGTGAGCAGTTCGGCCGCCACGCTGAGGGTTTCCCAGTCTGAGCGCGACCCCATGATGATGCCAACCAGCGGTTTCACGAGTGACTGCACGCTTATTTTTGCGGGTTAATCCGTAGTCTAGCATGCGTGTTGCGACTGACCGTCAGGCCTTCCAGAGCGGCTTCCAGTGCCCCTATATCCACGTCGCGCATCAGCTTGCCGATGTACTGGTGTTGCCTTCCCAGCGCCCCCCGGCTGCGCAGGCGCCGCGCTTCGGCTATCGCCTCCACCAGGGGTTCTGTCAGCGGCAGCGCCGCCGTGTCCTCCGGGCGCATCTTTACCAGCCGCTCCCCCAGCTTCTGCAGCGCAGTGGCCTCGCGCTTGCGCATGCTCTTGCTCGGCGGCAGTTCCTCTTCATCGTCGCTGATGTCCATACCGTACAATTATGGCCTATGTCACAGGCCATAGACGCATCCCGGATCCACGAACTCACCGACATCGCGGCCTTCACATTGCGTGAGGCACGCGAGGCCGGGGCCACGCAGGCAGAGGCAGATGTCAGCCTGCAGCAGGGGCTCAACGTGACCGTGCGCCTGGGGGAAGTCGAGACTGTTGAATACCAGCGGGATCGCGCGCTTGGCATCACTGTTTATTTCAACCAGGCCAAGGGTTCTGCCAGCAGCGCGGACCTGCGCCCCGACGCCGTGCGTGAAATGGTGCGCAAGGCCTGCTCCATTGCCCGGTACACGGCACGCGATGAATACGCCGGCCTGGCGGACGCTGCGGACATTGCCAGCGTGGTACCGGACCTGTCGCTGTATCACCCATGGGATCTTTCCCCCGAGGACGCCATCGAAATGGCGCGCGTCTGCGAAGCGGCAGGGCTGGCTGTGGACCGCCGTGTCAGCAACTCCGAGGGCGCCTCGGTGTCCACGCATCGCGGTGTACGCGTGTATGGCAACTCGCATGGCTTCCTTGCCGGTTATCCCAGCACCAGCCACAGCATCAGCTGCGTGCTGCTCGCGCAGCAGGGCGAGGACATGCAGCGCGACTACTGGTATTCAACTGCGCGCGCCCCTTCGGGCATTGAAGCCCTTGAGCACATCGGGCGGCGCGCAGGCGAGCGCGCAGTTGCCCGTCTGGGCGCGCGCCAGGTCAGCACGCGCAAGTCGCCCGTGCTGTTTGCCGCCGACCTGGGTCGCGGCCTGTTTGGCCACATGATCTCCGCAGTGCAGGGATCCAGCCAATATCGCAAATCGTCATTCCTGCTTGATGCGGCCGGCACCCAGGTGCTGTCGCCACATGTACAGATGCAGGAACGGCCGCACCTGCAGGGGGCACTGGCCAGCTCACCCTTTGACTCGGAAGGCGTGTCGACGCGCGATCGTGACCTGGTCCGCGATGGCGTCCTGCAGGGCTATGTGCTGGGCAGCTATTCGGCACGCAAACTGGGGTTGCATACCACGGGCAATGCCGGCGGCATCCACAACATGCAGGTCAGCTCCAGTCTCGGTGCCCAGGATTTCCAGCAATTGCTGGCCACCATGGGCACGGGGATGTACGTCACCGAATTGATGGGCGATGGTGTCAACGGCGTGACCGGTGACTATTCGCGTGGCGCTACCGGCTTCTGGGTCGAGGGCGGTGCGATCCAATACCCGGTGCACGAAGTCACCATCGCGGGCAACCTGCGCCAGATGTATCAGGGTGTTCGAGCCATTGGATCCGACGTGGACGAGCGTGGTGCCATCCGCACCGGATCGGTGCTGGTGGATGAGATCACCATAGCCGGAGCCTGATCAGGGCGGAGAGGCGATCAGGTCCGCGAGCGTGCGATCACCGCAGGCCTGGTGCCAGGATCGTTCCAGTTCCATCTGCAATCGCGAAGCGCTGGGCGTAGAAGCACGCGTCAACGGTATGTGCCCGCTGCTGTCGGATCGGGCGCAGTCCAGGATCTGCGTCAGCTTGATGCCAGTAAGTTCCCGCGCCGGGAACAGCGTGCCGTCATCGGCCTGCGCCAGCAGGCCGCCGCGCTCCAGATTGGTGGCCATGTCGGCCACGGCGATTCCAGGCAGGCCCAGCTTGCGACTGAGTGCATCCACCGACCAGGGCGCAAATCCGGCGCGCAACGCCTCGCCCACGTGCACCATCACATCCATGGCCAGCAACTCCAGTTCGCGGCTGGACAGACGCAGCACGGCATGACCCAGGCGCAGGTAATTGGGATTCTGCACATAGAACGCCAGCTGGGCGCCGATCAGCAGGATCAGCCAGCCCAGGTAGGTCCAGACAAACAGCGCCGCGATAATGGCGAAGCCGGCATACACCAGCTTCATCTGCGAACTGGCCAGCACCAGCGTGGTGAATATCTTGCCCGTGGCGGCCCACAGCATTCCCGCGGTGAATCCACCCACCAGCGCAGGCACCAGCTTCACCCTAGTGTTGGGCAACAGCAGGTACATGACAGTGAACAGGCCGGTGACGATGGCGTAGGGGGCCAGCACGATGAAGGCCTTGAGCATGCGCGCGCCAGCGGCGAAGCCCTGCGGGGTGTGTCCAGCCACGCTGTCGAAGGCCACCTTGGTGAAGGCGATGACCGCTGCGATCACCAGCGGGCCAATGATGATCAGCACCGCGAATTCGGTGATGCGCCGCGGAATGCTGCGCGCACTGCGCACGCGCCAGGTGAAATTGATGCTGTCCTCGATCTTCCTGACCGTGCCGATCAGCATCCACAGCAGGGCACCGAAGCCCACGACACCCACCAGGCCGCTGCGCACGCTGTCGGCAAACTGCATCAGCCGCTGCGTGATGTCCTGCGCCGCCTTGTCACCGATGGGCCGGAAAAAATCCAGGATCAACGGCTCCAGTTCGCGATGCGCACCGAATGCCTTGAGCACTGCGAAAGTCAGGGCCACTGCGGGGATCAGCGCCAGGAATGTGGTGTACACCAGCCCCGTTGCGCGCAGTGTCAGTTCACCATTGAGCAGGTCGCGAAGCAGCGCATAGGGGTAACGCACCAGACGCAGCAGGCGCGCCAGCAGGTTGTCGCCCAGCGTGTGCGTGCCGAACAGCGCCAGGTCGAGCAGAGTCCAGAATTTCTGCCACATGGCGTATTACTGCGTGGCAGGGCCGGTAATACGTTGCAGGGCTGTTTCGTAGTTGGCGGCGGTGCGCTGGATGACTTCGAGTGGCAGCTTCGGGCCCGGTGCCCGCTTGTTCCAGTCCAGCGTCTCGAGGTAATCGCGCACGAACTGCTTGTCGAAACTGGGCGGACTGGTGCCCATGCGATAACTGTCGGCGGGCCAGAAACGCGATGAGTCCGGCGTCAGGGCCTCATCGATCAACAGCAACTGGCCATCGGGCGCGAGCCCGAATTCAAATTTAGTGTCGGCGATAATGATGCCGCGCTGTGCGCAGTGCCGGGCCGCGAATTCGTACAGGGCCAGCGAGATATCGCGCACCTTGGTGGCCACGTCGGCGCCCACCATGCCCTCGGCAGCGGCATAGCTGATGTTCTCGTCGTGATCGCCCACTGCCGCCTTGGTGGCAGGAGTGAATATGGGTCGCGGCAGGCGCTCGGCCTGACGCAATCCCGGTGGCAATGCCACGCCGGAAATGCTGCCCGTGGCCTGGTAGTCCTTCCATCCCGAACCGACGACATAACCGCGCACGATGGCTTCAATGGGCAGCGCCTTGAGCCGGCGCGCAACCACGCTGCGCCCCTCCACCTGGGCGCGTTCCGCAGCATCGGGCACCACCTGGGCCAGCGGGCGGTCGAGCAGGTGATTGGCGACGATATTTGCGGTGCGTGCGAACCAGAAATTGGAGATGGTGTTGAGGATGCGCCCCTTGCCCGGTATGGGATCGGGCAGCACCACGTCGAAAGCCGACAGACGGTCAGTGGCCACGATCAGCAAGGTCTGGTCGTCAACAGCGTAGACGTCACGGACCTTGCCCCGATGGATGCGCTGCAGCGACCGGAGCTGTGTTTCGTGGACTGCAGGCGGTGAGATGTTCAAGGCTTGCTACCATAAACCATATGCAGTGGACGGGAAAACTCATCGGAGCGGCACTGGGCGCCTTCCTCGGGCCTGTTGGCATCGCCATCGGCGCCGCCATCGGCCACCAGTATGACGTCAACGTCGGACGTCAAGGCACACGCGGGCCGGGCGAGCAGTTCTACCTCAGCACCTTTCGCGTGATGGGCCACGTGGCCAAAGCCGATGGCCGTGTCACCGAGCGTGAAATAGCAGCGGCGCGATCCGTGATGCAGGCCCTGCGCCTGGATCCTGCGCAGACGCACCAGGCAATTGCGCTGTTCACCCAGGGCAAGGATCCTTCTTTCAACGTCGACCAGGAACTGAACGCGTTGCGTGCAGCCTGTCACTCGCAACCGGCCATCCTGCGAGTGTTCATGGAAATCCAGCTGCGTTTCGCGCTGTGGGGCAGCGACCTGTCTCCGGCCACACGCAGCCGGGTTACGTATGTAGCCAATGCACTGGGCATCGGTATGGCCACGTTTGCGCGCATTGAGGCGGCGCTGCGCGGCGATGCGCGGGGTGACGCTCGCGGCGCAGGGGCGAGCGCGAATCCTGGACTGCGCATCGCGGCTGCCTATCGCACGCTGGAAGTGGACGCGACAGTGGGCGATGCCGAACTTGTGAAATCGTATCGGCGCCTGATGAGCCGGCACCATCCCGACAAGCTCAAGGCCAATGGCCTGCCCGACTCCATGCTCGAGCATGCCAAGCAGCGCACGCAGGCGATTCGCGAGGCCTATGAGTTGCTGCGCGAGCAACGCGGCCTGGCGTAGCCCTTGCCTGTTTAGCGTAGACTCGGTCCATGCCCGCCCAGACGCCGTGGATCGCGCCGTCGATCCTGTCAGCAGATTTCGCCAGGCTTGGCGCGGAAGTCGATGCCGTGCTGGCGGCCGGCGCAGACATCGTGCATTTCGACGTGATGGATAATCATTACGTCCCCAATCTCACCATCGGCCCGCTGGTCTGCGAGGCGCTGCGTCGCCACGGGGTCAAGGCGCCTATCGATGTGCACCTGATGGTCAAGCCGGTAGATCGCCTGGTGCCGGATTTCGCCAAGGCCGGAGCCACCTACATCAGCTTCCACCCCGAGGCCAGCGAACACATCGATCGCACCATCGGCCTGATTCGCGAACTGGGCTGCAAGCCGGGGCTGGTATTCAATCCGGCCACGCCGCTGGATTATCTTGATTTCACGCTCGACAGCCTCGACCTGGTGCTGATCATGTCGGTGAACCCGGGATTCGGTGGCCAGAAATTCATCCATGGCGCGCTGGAAAAGCTGGCCGAGGTGCGGCGCCGCATCGATGCCAGTGGCCGAACGATACGGCTCGAGGTGGATGGCGGCGTCAAGGCCGAGAACATCGGGGCGATTGCCCGTGCGGGAGCCGACACTTTCGTGGCGGGCTCAGCCATTTTCGGCCAGCAGGACTACGGCGCGGTCATTCGCGCCATGCGTCAGAACATTGAGGCCGGCAGGCCAGGCGTATTGCGCGCCTGATCTGGCTCAGCGCGGCTAGGCCTCGTCCTCGTCGAATTCGTCCTCGTCATCCTCTTCGTCCACAGGCGCCGGCGCGCGCACTGCCGGCCTGGTGCCCGTGGCCGATGTCGATGTCGATGTCGATGCTGGCACTATGACCGGACGCGTCTTCATCTTGGGTCGCGCGTTGAACACGACGATGGTCTTGCCAGTGGCGCGCAACAATCCCTGTTCTTCGAGCACCTTGAGCACACGCCCCGCCATTTCGCGCGAACAGCCCACCAGGCGCGACAGTTCCTGTCGCGATACCTTGATCTGCATGCCTTCCGGATGCGTCATTGCGTCCGGTTCGCCGCACAGGTCCATGATGGCGTGCGCCACGCGGCCGGTTACATCGACGAACGCGAGGTCGCCAAGCTTGCGATTGGTGCGATCCAGTCTCGATGCCAGCTGCGTGGCCAGTTCGAACACCAGCCCCGGACTTTCCGCGGCAATCTGCCGAAAGCGCGGATAGGTCATCTCGGCCAGTTCGCACTGGTTGCGCGTGCGCACCCATGCGCTTCGGGCGGGCTGTTCATTGAACAGCCCCATTTCGCCGAAGAACTGACCCTTGCTGAGATAGGCGAGCACCATCTCATTGCCTTCCTCGTCCTCGATCATCACCTCGACCGAGCCGCTGATGACGTAGTAAAGGACGTCAGGCAAATCGCCGGCGTGGATGATCACTGTCTTGGAGGGGACGGTGCGGATCCGGCAGTAGCTGAGGAAGCGATTGATCGCCGGAATGTCGCTCAATGGTTTGACATTGTCTTCCATCGTCGTTGTTCTCACCCTTCTGGAAACCCCTGATCGGAAAAGATTTCCGAACCTGTGTCCCTTTTTATTACATAACGCGCTGTCATAGCAACAAATGAAGTCAGATCCAGCGTGCTGTGGTCGTCATCACCTTTGCGGTAGCACGCATGAGGCGGCGAATGGGCGCGGGCAGAGAGACTGCACCCGACCGTGTCGCATGATCCCCGTGCTGCACTTCGTCATCACGCATGGCGGTCAGGATGTCGCGGCTGCGCTGGTCTTCTGAAGGCAATTGCTGCAGGTGGGAATCTATATGGCGTTCCACCTGGCGCTCTGTTTCTGCCACGAAGCCGAGGCTGACCGGATCGCTGGAAAGTCCTGCAACCGCGCCGATTGCAAAGGAGCCCGCGTACCACAAGGGTTGCAGCAGGCTGGGCCGGCTACCCAGTTCGGCAAGCCGCGTCTCGCACCAGGCAAGGTGGTCGGCTTCCTCTCTGGCGGATTGCTCCAGAAGCTGGCGGATGCCTGGGTCGCGGGCCACCATGGACTGCCCGTGATAAAGGCCCTGTGCGGCCACCTCACCGGCATGATTGACCCTCATCAGGGTGGCTGAAAGCCGGCGCTTGTCATCGTCCAGGGGCTCACCGGCCCTGCCCGGGGTGGGACGGCTGGCCCGAACGGGGGCGAACAGGGCCCGCAGCGCCCGGTCGAGCGAGACAAGTACCTGGTCTGCGGGGTCCCGGGCGGGGTTCATGGCCTCAACTATAGGCCGGCAGCGCATCCAGCGGCGCCTCAAAAGGCAGGCCGGTAGTTGCTTTGCATTGCCGAGCCCGGTTCGATTAAACTCTGCGCCCTTTTTCGACCGCGCCTCCGGAATCCAATGAGCACAACATTCGCCAAGCCCGCAGAAGTCAGGGCCGACTGGTACGTCGTGGACGCCGAGGGCAAGACCCTGGGCCGTCTTGCCACCCAGCTGGCACATCGCCTCAAGGGCAAGCACAAGGCTGACTACAGCCCCCACGTGAACATGGGCGACAACCTTATTGTCCTCAACGCCGGCAAGGTGCGCGTCACGGGCAACAAGCTCGAAGACAAGTTCTACCACCAGCACACCGGCTACATGGGCAACCTCAAATCCATTGCGCTGGGCAAGCTGTTGCAGGAGCACCCGGAGCGCGCGATCCAGTTCGCGGTCAAGGGCATGCTGCCCAAGAACACCCTGGGCCGGCAGATGTATCGCAAGCTGCATGTGTTTGCAGGCAAAGAGCATCCGCACAGTGCGCAGCAGCCCAAGGCGCTGGCGCTTTAATCCCTATCTGACCCTTTTTCGGCGGGAATATATCAATGGCAGCTTCGACCCAATACGGCACCGGCCGGCGCAAGTCCGCAACGGCGCGCGTTTACATGAAGAATGGCACCGGCAAGATCACGGTCAACGACCGTCCGCTGGATGAATTCTTCAGCCGCGTGACCGGCCGCATGATTGTGCGTCAGCCGCTGGATGTGGTGCAGATGACCGACCGGTTCGATTTCACCGTCACGGTCGAGGGCGGTGGCATCACCGGCCAGGCCGGTGCTATCCGCCACGGCATCACGCGCGCGTTGATGGAATACGATGATTCGCTGCGTCCGTCGCTGCGCAAGGCCGGCTTCGTCACGCGTGATGCGCGCGAAGTGGAGCGCAAGAAGGTCGGTCGCCGCAAGGCTCGTCGCGGTCCTCAATACTCCAAGCGATAAGCGAATGTGCGCGCACCAGCGCGCCTGTCTTCCAACGTAGCCAGCAGGAATTCACTTCATGCTGGCGTAAATGGAGAGATCTGCAAAACGGCCGCAGGCCGGTTTTGCATATGGACCAGGGCGGTTTTGCTTGTAAGCCTGGGGGATCGTCTAGTGGTAGGACTGCGGACTCTGACTCCGCCAACCTAGGTTCGAATCCTAGTCCCCCAACCAAGCTACCGGGCCCACGCCGGCGCAAGGCCCCGGAGGTGAACTGGCTGGGCCGGCAGGGTAGATTGAAAGTACTATCCAATGGCCTCATGACGACTTCCCGTCCAGATATTTTTCTTTCGTACAGCCGCGAGGATCAGCCTGTCGCGCGTCACTTTGCGGATGGTCTGGAGCGCGAAGGCTTCAGCGTATGGTGGGATCAGGCACTCAGTGCCGGGGAGGCCTTCGACAAGACCACGGAGAAGGCGTTGAAAGACGCCCGCGCCGTGGTGGTGCTGTGGTCGAAGCGCTCTGTTGAATCCCGCTGGGTCCGGTCCGAGGCCACGCTGGCAGATCGCTACGGCACGCTGGTACCGGCCATGATCGAAGAGTGCTCTCGGCCGATCATGTTTGAGCTGACGCATACGGCCGACCTTTCCAGCTGGAGTGGCAACGCCGCTGATCCACGCTGGCGCTCATTCATTGCAGGTTTGCGCAGGTCCGTCGGAACAGACGCGAATCTCGCTGCTGCCGGCACCCCCACGCAGTCAGCCCCCGCGCTTGCGGCGCCGCCTGCCCGTTGGACATCGCGCAAGATGGCTGTATGGATCGCGTTGGCCGCCGCCGCGCTCGCCATCGCGGCGGGTGCCGCCTGGTACCTGCACGATGGGCGCCCTGATCGGGCGTCCGCTGTGATCGATCGGTCGATTGCCGTGTTGCCCTTTGAGAATTTTTCCGCTGATGCGAACCAGGATCACTTCGCCGACGGTCTCACCGAGGAGATACTTAATTCGCTGGCCAGAATTCCCGATCTGCAGGTGACGGCGCGTACCTCCGCTTTCGCATTCAAGGGCAAGGCCGAAGACCTCAAGGCAGTCGGCAGGACACTGGGCGTCGCGCATGTGCTTGAAGGCAGCGTGCGTCGTTCCGGCGACCAGTTGCGCATCACCACACAATTAATCAGCACCGACACCGGCTTTCACCTGTGGTCGCAGACCTATGACCGCCATCTCACGGACATCTTCGCCATCCAGGATGACATTGCCCGCTCTGTGGCCGGTGCGCTGCAGGTAACGCTGGGTGTCGGCATCGGGCGTGAGCCCGGAATGACACGCAATATCGAGGCCTACCAAGCGTGGCTGGCTGCAGGCGGCGTGACCTACACGGGTCAACAGAGCATGCGCCAGCACATCGAACTGCTGCAGCAGGCCGTTGCACTGGACCCCGCCTTTGCCCAGCCGTGGTTGGATTTGTCCGAAGCCTACGCGAGCGTATTGACTGGCACATCCGAGGATGCCGCGAATCGACAGCAGAAGGCCGCCGCCGCATTCGCCGAGTACCGGCGCCTGCTACCGGATTCGCCGCGGATCCACGAGCGACTTGCCGAAGACAGCATCGAGTCGGGTCAGATGGTCGCGGCGGCAGAGCACTACCAGGCCGCAGCGCAAGCAGCCAGCCGGCTCTATGGCGGCAAGCCTCCGCCGCTTGAAATTATCGGCCAGGGCAAGACGCCCATCGGCTTTGCGGATATCGTCGGCCGACCCCGGGATTCGATCGCGCTGTTCGAGCAGGCGCGGGCGCGCGATCCTTTGAACGAGGTGGTGGCGCTATGGCTGGCTTACCTCTACGGTACGGTGGGCGACTTTCCGGCGGCCTTTGCCGAGTTCGATCGCAGCGAGCAGCTCGGACGGGACACACGTCTTGCCAGCCTGTCAGTCGCCATCGCTCTGGCTTCGCGGGACCGGCAGCGGCTGCTGCCCTGGCTGGACAAGGCGGTTCAGATCGAGCGGTCGTCGGGGGGCGACTTCTACTCCCGCATGAAGTCGCTGCTGGACAAGCCCGATGACGCGCTTGCCTATCTGCGTGTACGGGTGCGGGATCCGCAGGTAAAGTTTGGAAGTGGCATGGTCGAGTGGCTGGCCTGGTTCGGTGACTACGAGACGGCGCTCGAGGCGCTGCGGGTGAATTTGCAGGATCCCGGCTGGCGATACGCCATTCTCTGGGCCATCTGGGACCCGGGCCTTTCCGAGGTGCGCAAGCTGCCGGGCTTCAAGCAGTTGATGCGCGACGTGGGATTGGTGGATTACTGGCGCAAGTACGGTTGGGGCGACTACTGCAAGCCCACGACCGGCGATGATTTCGAGTGTCACTGATTCTCGTCGCAACAGCTGGTCGCGACGCAATTCGCATCCTTGTTCCCCAACCAAACTGAACTTTAGCCCGCCGCCTGGCTGAGTTCCCGCAACAGTCCGCGCGCTTCGGCACGACGTACCGCCGATAGCACTGCCAGGATGGACGCGGTGATGATGTTGCCGTGCATACCCACGCCGAACAGGGTGACTCGCGACGGAGTGGTGATCTCGACGAATGCCACGGCCTTGGCTTCGGATCCGTGGCCGATGGATTTCTCTTCGTAAGAAAGCACGTCGAACGGCAATGACAGCGCGTGCACCAGTGCGTCGATGGGCCCATTGCCGCGACCAGTCAGTTGCACGGGCTTGCCGTTGCGGTTGATGTTGAGGGTCAACAACTCCCCATCGGTGCCATCCTGCGCAGTCACCAGGTGGTGATTGCGATACTGGAATTCGCCGCCGTCGTGCGAAAAATATTCGTGCTCGAACAGGCTCCAGATTGCCGCGGCACTGACTTCCTTGCCACTGGAATCCGTAACCGCCTGGACCACGGGGCTGAATTCGATTTGCAGCCGCCGTGGCAATGACAATCCATATTCACTTTCGAGCAGGTACGCCACGCCGCCCTTGCCCGACTGACTGTTGACGCGGATTACCGACTCGTAGGTACGGCCCAGGTCGCGCGGGTCGATGGGCAGATAGGGAATCTCCCATAGGTCGTCTTCCTTGCGCTCGGCGAACCCCTTTCTGATCGCATCCTGGTGCGAGCCGGAGAACGCGGTGAACACCAGGTCGCCCACATACGGATGACGCGGATGAATGGGCAGCTGGTTGCAATGTTCGACGCTGCGGGCGGCCTCATTGATGTTCGAGAAGTCGAGCCCGGGAGTGACGCCCTGCGTGTAGAGGTTGAGCGCCAGGGTGACGATGTCGACATTGCCGGTGCGTTCGCCATTGCCGAACAACGTCCCTTCGATGCGATCGGCCCCCGCCATCAGGCCCAGTTCCGCCGCCGCCACCGCGGTACCGCGGTCATTGTGCGGATGCAGGCTGATGATGGCGCGATCGCGCTGCTTCATGTGCCCGCAGAACCATTCGATCTGGTCCGCATAGATATTGGGCGTGGCGACCTCCACCGTGGAAGGCAGGTTGAGGATCACCGGTTTGAGGGCCGTGGGCTGGAAGACATCCAGCACCGCTTCGCAGATCTCGAGTGCGAATTCCTTTTCCGTGGACGAGTAGGTCTCGGGTGAGTATTCAAAAGTCCAGTCGGTTTCTGGTTGCGCTGCGGCAAGTTCGGCAATCAGTCGCGCGGCGTCGGTGGCCAGCTTCACGGTGGCAGCCTGGTCCTGGCGAAATACCACGCGGCGGAACAAGGGCGCTGTGGCGTTGTAGTAATGCAGGATGGCCCGCGGCGCACCCTTGAGGGATTCGAAAGTGCGCCGAATCAATTCCGGCCGGGCAGGGGTCAGCACCTGGATGGTGACGTCATCCGGAATCAGGTTCTTGTCTATGAGTTCACGGATGAAATCAAAGTCGGTCTGGGACGCCGAGGGGAATCCTACCTCTATCTGCTTGAAGCCGATGGCCACCAGCAGGTCGAAGAAGCGGCGCTTGCGTGCCGCATCCATGGGTTCGATCAGGGCCTGGTTGCCATCGCGCAAATCCACGCTGCACCACAGGGGTGCCTTCTTGATGGTGACCTCCGGCCAACGCCGATGGGCGATATGCCCGAGGTCGTAGGGACGGTACTTCTTTGCAGGGTGCTTCAACATGGTCTTCTCCAGACGTCGCCAGCAAGAAATCAGCTGGTGCAGCGACATCGAATTGGGAAATCATGCGCCCGGAGGCGCGAGCGAGTCGAGCTTGCGGCTACTGCCGCAGGTGCGGGCGTCGCAGGTGCAGGCGCGCAGGATGCAGCTCGCCGCCGGGAATGGCTGTCGCGATCATGTGCTGCTGGTGACGCATGGTTTCGAGACTAGCAGCGACGCCGAAGTGGGGCAAGCCGCGGGGCACGGCGTGGGGCAAGGCGTGGCGGGCGGGGGGTGGATCAGGCGGGACGTGATATGCGTCGCACACCAGCAGGGGAGCCAATCAGCAGCTCATCGGCGGGTCGACGGGCAAACAGGCCTACGGTGACCACTCCGGTGATCTGATTGAGCTGTGATTCCACTGCCACCGGGTCGTCGATGACCAGGTCGTGCACGTCGAGGATGGGGTTGCCGTTGTCGGTTACGACACCGGCGCGGTACACGGGCCGACCGCCGAATCGCACCAGTTCGCGGGCCACCTGGCTGCGCGCCATGGGGATCACCTCTACCGGCAGCGGAAATCGCCCCAGGCACTGCACCAGCTTGCTTTCATCCACGATGCAGACAAAGCGCGTGGCAACCGCCGCAATGATCTTTTCCCGGGTAAGCGCCGCGCCTCCACCCTTGATCAGCTGCAGGTTGGCATTGGCCTCATCGGCCCCGTCTATATAGAGGTCGAGGGAACTGACCTCATTGAGATCCAGTACCGGAACGTGAAGCTCGCGCAGTCGGCGGGTGGAGACTTCCGAACTCGAGACCGCACCCTTGAGCCGTGGTGCCCAAGTGGCAAGCTGGTCGAGCAATGCGTTGACCGTGGATCCGGTTCCCACGCCAAGGATCATTCCTTCCTCAAGGAATTGCAGGGCCGCGGCCGCGGCCTGGCGCTTCATCTGCAGTTGTTGATCGCTCATCGCTTCAGTTCACCATGGCCCGAAAATGACTGTGCCCGCTTACGCGGGCACAGTTTCAAGTAGCTTTTCTGGTGATTCGGCGGTTTGGATTTGCATCCTCACCCGCCGGTCACCGTCGAGTTACTTCTTCTTTGCGGCCTTTTTCTTGGCCTTCTTCTTGGCTTTCGCCATGAGAGTTCTCCAGTTACAGGTTAGTCCGGGGACCGAGTATATACACGCGTTGCAAAAATACAAGCAAGCGTGATAGCGAAGTTGCGGATGGGCAACTGATGCTCAGGGCGCAAGTGATCGAGATGGAGCATGCATCATTCGATGAGCAACAGTGGCGTTCTCATCAACGCGTCGAGTCAAAGCATCGAACGTATGAACCGGAAGTGGGCCGCATCCACCTGAGTGATCGACAACCGGTTGCCCTTGCGCAGCAACCACAGTCCATCCAGTTCAAGTGCGGCATGTTCACGCAGGCTGGTCAGCGGCACCAACGGGTTGGCGCGCTGCTTGAGCTGCACATCCACCGTATACCAAACAGGCTTGTTTTCCGGGCTTTTCGCATCGAAATGCGGATCGCGCCGCCGCCAAGCGGAGGCGTCGGGATAGCCGGCCCGCACCACCTTCATCACCCCCGCGATGCCCGGCTCGGGACAAGATGAGTGATAGAGGAATGCCAGGTCACCGATGCCCATCTCATCGCGCAGCATGTTGCGCGCCTGGTAGTTGCGCACGCCTTCCCAGCTGGTGGTCTGCCCTGGTGCCCGCGCCAGGTCATCGATGCCGAAGGTGGAGGGCTCGGTCTTCATCAACCAGTACTTCACGATGTGGTCATCCTGGCATGGCTCGGCTGATTCTCCGCACTGTGGACTCGGTCACAATCGCATCCATGGGGACGTCATGGCTCGAAAGCGGCAAAGCGGGGACGCATTGGACCTCATAAGCCACACCGACCAGCAGCGGCCGGCGCCAATGTCGCAACAAGCGGCGATGCGAAAAGCACTTGTCGTAGAAGCCCCGACCCATCCCCATGCGATTGCCCTGCGGGTCGAATCCCACCAGCGGCACGAACACCAGGTCAAGTGAGCGCGACGGACGATGCGTGGCACCGGCCGGCTCGAGTATCCCGAACGCGCCGCGGCGAACGCCGTAGGACAGATCGTAAAAACGCATGCGTCCCTGGCGCCTGGCCACCACGCGGGGCAGTGAAATCGTGCAGCCTCGGCGCTGTGCCAGCGCGAGCAACGGCGCGGTATCCAGTTCTTCTGGCATGGGGAGGTAAAGGCCGACATGAAGCCCGGGCTTGAGCCAGCCCGATGCGGCGATCAGGCGCGCCACCTGCCGGGCTGCTTTGGTGCGCACGACTTTGGGTATGGCGCGGCGCCGGGAGCGCAGCGTCCTGCGCAGTGCAGCACGCGCCTCCTGGTTGGAAGAGATGGTCAATCTGCCTGCCGATAAGAAAAAAAGGCGCCACCCACCTATGCCGGTGCGAATCGTTGCTCTCGAACCGGAGCAACAAGTGGGGCAGGTCGCCGGCAGGTAAGGCTTCCCGCTCGAGAGCGGACATGCACAATGCTGACGTAGACCCAAGCCCCGGGGTGTTTCAATTAGGGTCCGAGGTAACCCGACCCGCTTGTCGAACACGGCAGGCGGCGCGGTCACACTGTACACCGGCGGCATGGCCCGCCGGTAGTACTTGGGCAGAGCATCCCTTTAAGTTACAGCTCCAGCTGCCGGCCCTGCTGCAGGGTACGCTCGACGCGTTCGCGCATGTTCTTTACCCGCGCGCCCGTATCTGTATTGTTGCGCTGCTCACGCCCGCTTGACTTGCACAGGTCGTTGGCCATGTTGAGTGCCGCCATCATCACCTGCCGCTCGGCACCGATGACTTTGCCGCCCTCGCGGATTTCACGCAGTCGCGCATTGAGATAAACCGCAGCCGCCAGCAGGTCTTCGCGTTCTTCAGGCGGACACGCGATCAGGTATTCCTTGTCGAGGATCAGGATGCTGACGGGTCCGGGGGCTGAACTCACGTGCCGGTTTCCATGGTGCGCAGCCGGCCGATCATGGCCTCGACGCGTGCGCGAACCGCCTCATTCCTGTGCAGTAAGGCCGAGCGTTCGGTGGACAAGGTGTCTTGCCGGTTGCGCAGCGCATGATTTTCTTCGACCAGCTGGTGCACCAGTGCCAGCAGTTCACCGACGCGCTCTTCGAGCTTACGCAGCTCGGGATCGAGCGGGTTGATCTTGTTGTTTTCAGTTGTCGGGGTTGTCATCGCCGGCCAATAGTGCCCCGGTCACAGGAGAGGGTCAATGTGCGCGCAGGATGAGCCATGCGCTTGGGGCATAATTGCGGCATGAACGCCGAATCACGGTCATTTGACGATTTGCAGCGGGTGCTGATCCAGACCCATGCGCTGACCGATGCCGCCGAGGCGCATGGCACGCTGGTGGGCAGCCTGTGCTCCACACCTGGCTCGCTGACGGACTGGCTGGCTGACATCCTGCCCGAGGGCAAGGCCGACCCTGCCAGTGCTGCCAGCCTGCGCGAAATTTTTGAAGCCACCGCCGGTGGACTGCGCGAAGGCATGCTGGAGTTCCGTCCCCTGCTGCCTTCTGATGACGAGCCCCTGGATGATCGCACCGCAGCGCTGGGAGAATGGTGCCAGGGATTCCTCTATGGCCTGGGAGCGGGAGTCAGGCCGGATCCGGACACCCTCAAGGGCGAGGCTGCCGAAATCCTGCGTGACATCACGGAAATCACGCATGTGGGCGTCGATCCCGAAGATGGTTCCGAATCCAATGAGCAGGCCTTTGCCGAACTGGTGGAGTTCGTGCGCGTGGGCGTGCAGCTTCTATATGAACAGCTGCAGCCGCTGCGTGAGCCGGTGGTCACCAAACGCGAGTCCCTGCATTGATGCCGCGCACCGCCCCGGCCGGCCGCAAGATTGCGGCCAAGAAAGTGCGCGACACGCCGTCGCGCACCGGAAACGCCGAGTTCGCGCGCCGTCGCCGCCAGTTGATGCGCATCATGGGCCGCGACGCCATCGCCATCGTGCCGGCCGCGCCCGTGCGCCAGCGCAATAACGATGTGGAGCATCCCTACCGGCAGGACAGCGATTTCCAGTACCTCTCGGGCTTCGGCGAGCCCGAGGCCGTTGCAGTGCTGGTGCCGGGGCGTGCTGCCGCAGAGTACGTGCTGTTCCTGCGCGACAAGGATCCATTGCGCGAAACCTGGGATGGCCGGCGTGCCGGACCGGCCGGTGCAGTGGAAAAGCATGCTGCCGACGACGCCTTCCCGATTTCCGACATGGACGAGATCCTGCCTGGGCTCATGGAAGGCCGCGCCCGCGTCTATTACGCCATGGGCACCCATCCGGAGTTTGACCAGCGCGTGCTGGGATGGCTGCAGGGTTTGCGTACCCAGGGGCGCCAGGGCAAACATCCACCGCAGGAGATGATTGCGCTGGACCATGTGCTGCACGACATGCGCCTTTATAAAAGCCGCGTCGAGCTCGACCTGATGCGTGAGTCGGCGCGCATCGCGGCCGCGGCGCAGCTGCGCGCCATGCGCTTCTGCCAGCCAGGCCGCCATGAATATGAAATCGCCGCGGAGCTGATGCACGAGTATTACCGGCATAACGGCACCGCTGCCTACGAGGCCATCTGCGGTGGAGGCGCCAACTCCTGCATCCTGCATTACCGCGAGAACGATGCCCGCCTGGCCGATGGTGACCTGCTGCTGGTGGATGCCGGCTGCGAATACCAGTATTACGCCTCGGATATCACCCGTACGTATCCGGTCAATGGACGGTTCACCCCCGCACAGCGCGAGGTCTATGAGATCGTGCTCGATGCGCAGCTGGCAGCTATTTCGAAGGTGCGGCCGGGCAATCACTGGAACCAGCCGCACGAAGCGGCGGTGCAGGTCATTACCCACGGCCTGGTTTCCATTGGCCTGCTCAAGGGCAAGGTGTCCAAGCTGATACGTGACGAGGCCTACAAGCGCTTTTTCATGCATCGCACCGGGCACTGGCTGGGCATGGATGTGCACGATGTGGGGGACTACAAGGTTGGCGACGAGTGGCGTGTGCTGGAGCCGGGCATGGTCATGACCGTCGAGCCGGGCATTTATATTCCCGCAGGATCGCGTGGCGTACCCCGGAAATTCTGGAACTGTGGCATTCGCATCGAAGACGACGTCGCGGTGCTGCGCGATGGCTGCGAGGTGCTGACCGACGGCGTGCCCAAGTCCCCCGACCAGATCGAAGCCGTCATGGCGGCCTGAGTTGGCCCCGACGTTGGCCCCAGTGTTAGATATAGCCATCGTGGGTGGTGGCATGGTGGGAGCCAGCCTGGCTGCAGCACTGCGCGGCACGGGACTCACGGTCGCATTGATCGAGGCGCATGCGCCGGATTCCGCGGCGCAACCCAGTTTCGACGAACGCACCACGGCGTTGGGCAATGCCAGCCGGCGCATCTTCGAAGCCATTGGCTTGTGGAAGAACCTGGCCCCTGCGGCAGCGCGCATCGAACGCATCCATGTTTCCGACGCCGGTCACTTCGGGTTCGCACGACTGGACGCGCGCGAGCTGGGGCTCGAGGCCCTGGGCTTCGTGGTGCCCAATCGCGTGATCGGTCGCGAACTGTGGGCGGCGCTGCAGTCGGACCCCGCCATATCAATGCACGTGCCGGCAAAGCTCGAGAGCCTCGACGTTCAGTCCGAAGCCGCAGAGCTGACAGTGCGCACCGCACAGGGCGTGCGACGCTTGCGCGCGCGCCTGGTGGTGGCCGCCGATGGAGCGCAGTCGCTGGTGCGCGCTTCGGCCGGACTTTCGGCCACTGTGGATGACTACCAGCAGGTGGCCATCGTGGCCAGTCTGCGCACCGACCAGGCCAATGATGGCACGGCGCATGAACGTTTCACTGCAGCGGGTCCCATGGCGCTGCTGCCCTTGTGCGTAGCAGGTGGTTCGACTTCATGGCGCACCCTGGTGTGGGCAGCGCGGCCTGATGATGCCCAGCGTTTGATGACCCTGGAAGCCGCGGATTTCCTACGCCAATGGCAGAAATCATTTGGCTGGCGTGCAGGTCGGGCCTGCGAGCTGGGCAAGCGCGCGGTATATCCCCTGGCACTTTCGCGCAGCACGCGCACTACGGCGCCGCGCATCGTGCTGCTTGGCAATGCCGCGCAGTCGCTGCATCCGGTGGCGGGGCAGGGCTTCAACCTGGCACTGCGCGATGCAGCGGATCTGGCGCAACTGCTGGTCGAGGGGCGCAGTGATACCGGCGCCCCTGACCTGCTGGCCCGATTCGAAGCGGCGCGTGCCCAGGACCGCGACGGCGTCATCGCCTTCACTGACACCCTGGTCAGGGCATTCTCCAGTGACAATCCGGTGTTGACGCGGGCGCGTGCTGCCGGCCTGTTGCTGTTCGACCTGTTGCCGCCTGCCAAGCGGGCGCTGAGTCGCGTCAGCCTCGGGTTCGGGCAACGCACGCCACGACTGGCGCGCGGCGCTGGTCTTTCCGGGCCAGGGCTGCGACGGTGAGCAACCGATTGAACCCTGGCTTCGAGGTCGCGATTGTCGGCGGCGGAATTGTGGGGGCCGCACTGGCGCTGCTGCTGGTGCGCTCGGCACGGATCACGCCGCAGGACATACTGCTGCTGGAGCGCAATGCACCACTGCCGCCGCAGGCTTCGGATCCTTTTGACCTGCGCGTCTCCGCCATTTCCCCTGCCAACCGCAGCATGCTCATCGAACTGGGCGTCTGGCAGGCAATGGATGTCACGCGCATCACTGACTATGAGCGCATGGCCATTTGGCAGGAAGTTACTCCACCAGACAGCCCCGACGTGTTGCGCTTCGATGCGGCGGAACTGGGTGAACCGGACCTGGGCAGCATTGTCGAGAACCGCGTCTTGCAGGCTGCGCTGCTGCATCGCTGTGTCCATGAAGGTGTGCAGTTGCGCCGCGAGCGCGCGCAGAACATCGCATTCGGACCAGCGGTCGCCACTCTGGATGTGGGCACCTCGCATATCGCAGCGCAGTTGCTGGTGGGGGCAGACGGAGCCAATTCAGCCGTGCGCGAGGCTGCCGGCATCACGGTGCAGCGCCACGACTATGGGCAGCAGGCCATTGTCGCCACCGTGCGCGGAAAACGTGGGCATGCCAGCACGGCCTGGCAACGGTTTCTTTCCACCGGGCCGCTGGCATTGCTGCCACTGGCCAGCGGCGAGTGCTCGATTGTCTGGAGCATGATCGATGCGCGGGTCGAGGCATTGATGAACTGCGTACCCGAACAGTTCAATGCGGCCCTGGACGAGGCCAGTGCCGGTGTAATCGGAGACATACAGCTGCAGGGCCAACGCGCAGTGTTCCCCCTGCGCAGCCTCAAGGCGGCGCATTACGTGATGGATCGCTGCGCGCTGGTGGGCGACGCGGCGCATGTCATCCATCCGCTGGCGGGGCAGGGGGTCAACCAGGGGCTGCAGGACGCCGCGGCACTGGCTGCGGCAATTGCGCAGCGGCCCGCGAGGGAAAGCGTGGGGGCACGACGCGCGCTGTTGCGCTATGAGCGCGAGCGGCGTGCCGGCAATGCCTTGATGGGCAGCATGGTTGACGGTCTCGACCAGTTGTTCACCCGCGGGCCGGTGCCGGCCTGGGCGGCACGCGAGGGAATGGCGCTGGTCAATCGCAGCGCCGTGGCCAAGCGGTTCTTCTTTACGCGAGCGGCCGGGCACGGAACCACTCGTTCTGGAAACTGAAGGCGCTAGCTCGTAGGTAACTGGTCGATCTTCGCTGCGCAGATAAGATCGTTTTCTGAAAGTCCGCCAATGGCGTGGGTGGTGTAGCGCACGCGACAATAGTCGTAACCGACTTCCAGGTCCGGATGATGGTCCTCGATGTTGGATACGTGGGCCACCGCATTGACGAAGCTCATCGTGCGCAAGAAGTCCTTGAAACGAAATTCGCGCTGGATGGAAGTGGCATCCAGTGCCAACTGCCAGTTCTCGTCCAGGCGCTGCAGCACCTCTTCTGCTGCACCCCTGGACAGGGGTGCGATGCCCCCTTCGCAGGGAACACAGCGGCGTTGGGATAGTTCGGTCATGTTGCCTCCTGCGGTGCCGCGCGGCGCGGATAGGTGCGCGCAATGTAGTCTTCCATCAACTGCTGGAATTCCTCGGCGATGCGCTCACCCTTGAGCGTCACGGTTTTCTGGCCATCTTCATACACTGGCGCCACAGGTCGTTCGCCAGTGCCCGGCAGACTGATGCCGATGTTGGCATGCCGGCTTTCGCCCGGACCGTTGACCACGCAACCCATCACCGCAACTGTCAGTTCTTCCACACCCACATGCGCCACGCGCCAGCGCGGCATGCTGTGGCGAATGTGCGACTGGATGCGTGAGGCCAGCTCCTGGAAATAAGTGCTGGTAGTGCGGCCACAGCCCGGACAGGCCACCACCATGGGCAGG
This sequence comes from Pseudomonadota bacterium, assembly GCA_039932715.1. Classification (GTDB taxonomy): domain Bacteria; phylum Pseudomonadota; class Gammaproteobacteria; order Steroidobacterales; family Steroidobacteraceae; genus ZC4RG30. The sequence continues at coordinate 61,678 of JBDTPN010000016.1, forward strand.
AATGAACGTATGCCCATGGTCTGCAGGATTTCCTGCGCGACGATGACTTCCTGGGTGCGGTCACCGCCAGGATCTGGCGTGAGTGAAACGCGGATGGTGTCGCCAATGCCCTCGGCCAGCAGCACGCCGATACCCGCGGTGGACGCAACAATGCCCTTGGAGCCCATGCCCGCTTCAGTCAGGCCCAGGTGCAGCGGATAGTCGCAGCGCGCGGCCAGGTTTCTATAGACGGCCAGCAGGTCCTGCACACCACTGACTTTTGCCGAGAGGATGATGCGTTGGCGCGGCAATCCCACATCCCCTGCCAGTGCTGCGCTTTCCAGCGCCGAGCGCACAATGGCTTCGCGCATCACCTGCTGCGCGCTACCAGGCGTGGGCAACGCGCTGTTCTCATCCATCAGTCGCGCCAGCAGTTCCTGGTCGAGGCTGCCCCAGTTCACGCCAATGCGCACCGGCTTGTCGAGCTGGCAGGCGATCTCGATCATCTGGGCGAACTGCGTGTCACGTTTTGCGCCGCGGCCGACATTGCCGGGATTGATGCGGTATTTATCGAGCGCCTGCGCGCAGGCCGGATGTTCACGCAGCAGCTTGTGGCCGTTGAAATGAAAATCGCCGATCAGGGGCGCAGTAACGCCGGCGGCGTGCAGCTGGTCGCGGATGTGAGGCACTGCTGCGGCCGCTTCGCTGCTGTTGACGGTGATGCGCACCAGTTCGGAGCCCGCGCGGGCCAGATCGCGGACCTGGGCCACGGTGCCAGCCACGTCTGCCGTATCGGTGTTGGTCATGGATTGCACTGCGATCGGCGCGGCGCTGCCGATACGGATGTCTCCAACCTGCGCCAGCAGGGTCTCGCGACGCTGGAATGTCATGGGCCTATTGTAAGGTGCCACACCGGTCCCGCAGCGGCTTGTTAAACTGCCGGCAGCATGTCGAGACCAAAATTTTCCGGTGCCACACGGGCGTTCCGGGCGCTGGGAGCAAGCTTTCGTGGCCTTCAGGGGGCCATCCGCGAAGAGGCCGCATTTCGCACGGAACTCGCCCTGTCTGTGCCGGTCATTGCCATGGGCCTGTGGCTTGGGCGCAATGGCGTCGAGCGCGCGCTGCTTGTAGGACCGATGTTCATCGTCCTTGTGGTGGAACTTGCCAACAGCGCCATTGAGGCCACTGTCGACCGCATTGGCTACGAACATCACGAGTTGTCAGGGCTGGCCAAGGATCTGGGTTCGGCCGCGGTGTTCTGTGCATTCCTGCTGCTGGGCGTGACCTGGTTGCTGGTGCTCTGGAAATAAAGGATCAAGATGAACCGATTATCTCGACTGTTGACAACCTGCATGCTGTGCACGGGCGCATTCCTGGCCGCTGCGCAATCACCGACTTTACCCACAGGGCCAGCGGTGCCGGGCCTGCCCGCAGGACCCGACGCCGGCCTGCCGCCGCCCGCGCAAGTGACCGCACCCCTGCGTGAAAGCCCGACCTGGGCCGCGACGCTGGAGCGAATCGCACAAAGCGTGGTGTCCATCGAGATCGACTCCACCCGGGCCTTCGACACCGAGTGGAATAGCTCCGCGCAGGCCACTGGCTTTGTCATCGATGCCGAACGCGGCCTCATCCTCACCAATCGCCACGTGGTGACTCCAGGGCCAGTGACTGCCGAAGCCACCTTCCTCAATCGCGAGGAAGTGCAGCTGTATCCGGTATATCGCGATCCGGTCCACGACTTCGGCCTGTATCGCTATGACCCCAGCAAGCTCAAGTTCATCAAGCCCAAGTCGCTGCCGCTGTATCCGGACGGCGCGCAGATCGGCAGGGAGATCCGCGTCATCGGCAACAACGCCGGCGAGCAGTTGTCCATCCTCGCCGGCACGCTGGCGAAACTGGATCGCGAGGCACCGGCCTATGGGCTGGGTCGCTACAACGACTTCAATACCTTCTACCTGCAGGCGGCATCGGGCACATCCGGCGGATCTTCCGGATCACCCGTGGTCGACATCGAAGGACGTGTGATCGCGCTCAATGCCGGCGGTGCCAGCGGCAACGCGTCCAGTTTTTATCTGCCACTGGGGCGGGTCAAACGCGCAGTTCAGCTGATCAAGGACGGCAAACCCGTTACGCGTGGCACGCTGCAAACGGTTTTCGGCTACACGCCCTATGACGAGCTGCGGCGCCTGGGCCTCAACGTGGAGATCGAACAGCAGGTGCGCAAGGAATTCCCTGCCAACACCGGCATGCTCGTGGTCGACCAGATCCAGCCTGGTTCCCCGGCATTCGGCGCATTGCAGGCCGGCGACATACTGCTGCGCGTCAACAACAAATACGTCACCACGTTTGAACCGCTGGACGAACTTCTCGACAACAGCATTGGCCAGTCGGTGGAATTGCAGGTGCAACGTGGGGGTGCGCTGCAGACGGTGAGGCTGGAGGTAGGTGACCTCAACGCCATTACCCCTGCGCGTTACATTGAATTTGGCGATGGCGTATTCAACGATCTTTCGTACCAGCAGGCGCGGCATTTCAACCTGCCGGTCAGCGGCGTTTACGTGGCCAATCCCGGATATAGCCTGACCGCTGCGGGTGTGCCGCGCGGTGCGCTGATCACGGCGCTCAATTCGAAGCCCATCATCAATCTCGATGAATTCAAGGCCCAGCTGGCATTGCTGGGCGATGGTGATCGCGCCGCGGTGCGTTACACCACCCTGGACGACGTCAACGGCAGCCAGCTCAAATCCATGCGCATGGACCGCCGCTGGTTTCCGGCCAACGATTGCCATCGCGATGATGTCAGCGGGCTGTGGCCCTGCGTCGAGTTGCCGGCAGGGCCGGCGCCGCATGCCGCCGCAGGCGGCGTGACTGCGTTCCCGGCCGCGCGTGATCCCCTGGTGGTGAAGCTGGCGCCGTCGCTGGTGCACATCACATTTGACATGCCGTTTGCGATCTCCGGAATCACCGAGCGCAACTACCAGGGCACCGGCCTGCTGGTGGATGCCGTGCGCGGACTGGTAGTGACGGATCGCAACACTGTGCCGGTGTCGCTGGGGGATGTGCGCCTGACCTTTGGCGGGGCGCTGGAAATACCGGGCAAGGTGGAGTTCGTGCATCCCCTGCACAACCTTGCCGTCATCTCCTACGACCCGAAGCTGATAGGTGCGACGCAAGTACGCAGCGCACGACTCAAGACCGGTCCGCTGCGCGAAGGCGAGAACGTGACCGTTGTGGGCATGGACGGGGAAGGGGATCTCAAATCCCGCGCTACCCAGGTGACCTCCATCGACCCGGTGATGCTGCCGCTGTCGCGCACCATGCAGTTCCGCGACAGCAACCTCGATGGGGCGCAATTGCTCAATCCCCCCATGGACTTCGACGGCGTGCTGGTTGACCAGGAAGGCGCGGTGCGCGCCCTGTGGTCCAGCTTTGCCATCGAGACCGGACGCGAACCCGTACAGGATTTCCGCGGAGTCAGCATCGAGCTGGTGGCGGAGATGATCGACCGGGTGCGCAGCAAGCAGCCATTGCACACCCTGGACGTGGAGCTGGCGTTGCAGCCTTTGACCGCCGCGCGGCGGCTGGGATTGTCTGACAAGTGGATCCAGAAGCTGGAGCTGCACAATCCCCAAAGCCGGCGGGCGCTGGGGGTGACAAGGCTCACGGGTGGATCTGCCGCTGCAATGCTGCTGCAGCAAGGCGACCTGTTGCTGGCTATTGATGGCGTGACTGTCTCCAGCTTCCGCGATGTGGAGCGCGCCACCGTCGACAAGTCTTCGGTGTCCGCCACTGTCTGGCGTGGTGATGCAGAAAAGATCATCGCCGTGCCCACCACTGCGCTGACCGGCCTGGACCTGGACCGGATCGTGTTGTGGGCAGGCGCGACGTTGCAGGCGCCACCGCGGCCCATGAGTGCGCAGCGCGGCATCCAGCCCGTGGGTGTCTATGTATCTTTCTTCGCCTATGGATCACCGGCAACGCGTTACCGGCTGATGCCGGGGCGACGCATCGTCCAGGTGGATGGCCAGCCTACGCCTGACCTGGATGCATTCCTCAAGGTGGTTGCGGGACGACCGGATCGATCCTCGGTACGGCTGCGGACCATGACCTGGAACAATGTCCCTGAAGTCATCACGCTGAAGCTGGACAGCCACTACTGGCCCACTGCAGAGATCCTGCGCACTCCTGGCGGCTGGGACCGCCGTGCGCTGGAGTAGAATTCCCGGATGGTTAAAGTTGTGCGGGCCTCACAGGCCGAATTGGAAGCGGCCGTCGATGCATTGCGCGACGGCGAGCTGGTCGCGTTTCCCACCGAGACCGTTTATGGACTCGGTGCAAACGCGTCCAATCCAACGGCGGTGCGCAAGGTATTCGAGCTCAAGGGGCGGCCTCCGTCGCATCCGGTGATCGTGCACATTGATGAGCGGCGTTTCCTCAAGCGCTGGGTCCGCGAAATGCCCCCCAAGGCCGAGTTGCTGGCCGACGCCTTCTGGCCCGGGCCCATGACCCTGGTGTTGCCGCGCGCGGAAGCCGTACACGACATCGTGACCGGCGGACAGGACAGCATTGCCATGCGCATTCCTTCCCATCCCATGGCGCGCCAGCTGCTCAATGCCTTTGGTGGCGGCATCGCGGCCCCTTCTGCCAACCGCTTCGGTCGCCTCAGTGCCACTCGTGCCGAGCATGTGCAGGACGAATTCGGTGATGCGGTCAAGGTGGTGCTCGACGGCGGGGAATGTCAGGTCGGCCTGGAGTCCACCATCGTCAGTTGCCTTGATGACACCATCCGCCTGCTGCGCCCGGGCGCGGTGACGCTGGGGCAGTTGCGCACCGTGGTGGGCGAAGTGCATATCGGTGCGGACCGCAGCGCACCGCGCGTGCCAGGTGCACTGGCGGCGCATTACGCGCCAACCACGCCCATGGCCATCGTGCCGGCCGGTGAGCTCGACGCGCTGGCCGATTCCCTGTCGGGAGGCGGGCAGCGCATTGCCGTGCTCGCGCAGCGGCTGCCTCTCAAGACCTATGAATTCGTGACCTGGATCAATACCGGCAAGCGGGCCGAAGCTTACGGGCACGACCTGTATTCAAACCTGCGCACGCTGGACAAGGCCGGTTGCGCGCGCATCCTGGTGGAGGAAGTGCCCGGCGACGAACGCTGGGACGCCATCCGTGATCGCCTGGCGCGCGCTGCCGCGGGCGCTGCCATGCCGTTGGACGGCGCGGAATTCGCCACGGGTGTGCTGCCATGAGCAGCGTGCCCAGGCGAAAGTACATCGATCCATTTGAACCGGCGCAGGTGCGCAGGCTGGTGGCCACCTACGGCTCCCCACTGTTGATCGTCGATTGCGAGCGCATCCGCGCGCAATACCGGCGCCTGCAGAAGGCGCTGCCCGGTGTCGATCTGCATTATGCGCTCAAGCCCTTGCCGCATCCGGCCGTGGTACGCACGCTGGTGGCGCTGGGGGGCTATCTGGATCTTGCCACCACCGGTGAAGTGCAGTTGGTGTCGCGCCTGGGCGTGGATCCCTCGATCTGCATACACAGCCATCCCATCAAGCGCGACAAGGACATTCGCAATGCCCTGATGGCCGGGGTCACCACTTTCGTCTGCGACAACCCGGATGAAGTGCGCAAGTTCCGCCGTTACCGCGACCAGGCCAGGCTGCTGTTGCGCGTGTCATATCGCAGCCCCGGTGCCGTCGCCGACCTGTCGCGCAAATTCGGTTGCGACCCCGAGAGCGCGCTGGTCCTGGCGCGCCTGGCTGCGCAACTGGGCATCAACGTGCTGGGATTTTCATTCCACGTGGGTTCGCAGTCGCCCGATCCACTCAAGCACGTGGAAGCCATAGAGTCCTGCACCTTGCTGCTGCGCAAGGCGCGGCGCGAGAAGCTGGGCGCCTGCAATGTGCTCGACATTGGCGGCGGATTTCCCATCGATTACGCCAAGCGCGTGCCCGATATCGCGCGTTTCTGTGCGCCCATCCGCAAGGCCCTGTCTGCCCTGCCCGCGAGTGTGCGAGTCATCGCCGAACCTGGCCGCTATATCGCCGGGCCCTGCGCCATCGGCGTGGCCACGGTGATGGGAAGGGCCGAGCGCGAAGGCCTGTGGTGGTATTACCTCGACGACGGCGTGTATGGGTCATACAGCGGCAAGCTCTACGATCACGCCACCTATCCCATCGAGAGCCTGCGCAAGGACGGAGAGCTGCGGCCTTCGGTACTGGCTGGACCCACCTGCGACAGCATTGACGTGATTGCGGAAAATATCCTGCTGCCCAAACTCAAATCCGGCGACCTGCTGGTGGGGCGAGTCATGGGAGCCTATACCTGGGCGTCGGCCAGCGAGTTCAACTACTTTCCAAAGGCCACCGTGGTTTCCGTCAATGAGACGCCAGGGGACCTGGGAAAAGTCGATGAGTAAGGCACGACCATGAACCCGAAAACCGTAGCGCTGTTCCTGGTGGCTGTTGCCGTGTTGTCGCTGGTGCGCATCGTGATGCAGTGGCGCGGCGTGGCCCGCAAGCGCCCGTCAGACTGGGACGAACAGTTCATCCAGCAGTTGCGCAAGGCTGGTGTCACGCCTTTCGAAGACCAGGTGGTGGATTTTTTCTTTACCGTACCGGACCGGCGCAGCAGCGATGCCATAGCAAAGCTGTTGACCCCCGAAGGCTATGTGGTGGATGCCCGGCCTGATGCCGACAGTGGCAGGATCAGTGTGCACGCACAGCGCACCATGCGATTGCACGTTCCGGAAATGCAGGCGCTGACCGCGCGTTTCCGTGCGCTGGCCGATGAACACGGCGGCACCTACGACAACTGGGCAGTGGGCAAAACAAAGTGACCCGCGGAGCAGGCATGCGCGATCATGATTGTGATAGCCCTGGCCATGGCGCAGTTATCAATGGCCAGCAACCTTTCCTTCCTCAACGATTCGGTGGTCAGCAAGTTCAAGAAACAGGACTTGCAGCTGCTGATGGCTTCGGTGGACAAAGTGCTCGATTCCCCCGAGCCGCGTGCCAGTGGCAACTGGAGCAATGCAAAAACCGGCAACTCGGGAGAGGTCGTGGTGACCGGGCAATTCACCGCCACCGACGGTCATGCATGCAAGAACGTGAATGTCCTCAACCGTACCGCGACCATGCAGGGCAAGGCGGATTACATACTTTGCCAGGTGCCAGGTCGGGGCTGGTTGTTGAACCCGCAGGCGCGGCCGGCGCCGGGTGATGCGCCTGCCTCCAGGTAGGCGTGCATGCCTGCGCACCTGGTAGCGCTGGCAGCCACATTGGCCTCGCAGTGCATGACAGGCGAGGTGGACGCGCCGCCATCGGTGCCCTACGCATTCGCCGCTGAACTGGGTTCTGGGGTTTACGATTTCGGCGGCCGCACGCTGCAGGTGTATCGCCTGCCCATTTCCTGGTCCCTGCGATCCGCTGAAAGTCGCGACAACGGACCACGGGTTGTGGGCTGGCGTCTGCGCATGCCGGTGACTGCGGGATTCCTCAATTTCAGGACCGAGGACATACTCCAGGGTCAGCTGCCGTCAAGCATCGACATGCTGAGTGTGGCGCCGGGTGTGGAATGGGAGTTCCTGCCGCGTGCGGGCTGGAGCGTGCGTCCCTACGTCGAGGCTGGACTGATTTTCGCGTCCGGCAGTCATGTGGATTCGATCAATACCAATGCCGGCGTGCAGGCCGACTACACCTGGAATCCGCGGGTGGGGGAAATGCGCTGGAGCACGCGATTTTCCTATTCGCGGGTTAACTATCAAAGCTGCCAGACAGATGACGACATGTCGCACCTGCGTACCGGCATCGACTGGCCGGCCGCATATAGCTTCAACATCGGCAACCGGCCGGCGGATATCGGGCCTTTTGCCATGGGGGAATGGTTCATGGACCGCCCCGGCAACGACAAACTGGGCGCGGCGATCCCGCGGTTTACGCTCGAGACGGGATTGATGCTGCAGCTGCGGCCCATGCCCAGCATCTGGGGGTTCACTGCGCCGCGATTGGGTCTCAGCTATCGTTTCGCCGGTGAGTTTTCCGGATTCCGGTTCGTCATCGGCGAAACGCTGTGATCGCGACTTAAGGTTATTTGTCGACCGGTGCCACGGCCGCAGCACCGGCGTGCGCCGGGTACTTGAGGAAGATTTCGGTAACCACCCCGTCGATGGCCGGGCCGGGGCTGTTGATCATCTTGTCGGTAACCCTGGCCTCGACCACGCCTTCCCAGACCAGCTGCTTGCGCGCCGCATCCACCACATCGATATTGGCCGTGCCCACCTTGTAGTGCGTGGTGTAAACATCATTCGAGTACGCCGGCCAGCCGCCATACATGCCGCCGCGATAGCCGTAGTAGCCCATGCCCATCGAGGAGCCCGTGCTGGTGACATCGGTTTGCTGGCGCGTCGAGACATTGACGTTGACCAGCAGGTCCGGGGTGGCGGTGGCCAGGCGGTAACCGCGCGCTTCCATCTCGCGACTGATTGCCGATTTGAAATGTCCGCTGAGGATGGTGCCATTGCCGGCGCGGTCGGTGCCCATTGGCGAAACGAAACCGTAGGTGTGATACGTCGCGAAGTTGGCGGAACGGTCAAAGTCGGCATGTGTCTTGGGGCCGGATACGCAGGCGGTCAACAAGCCCATGCAGGCCAGCAACAGTGTCTTGCGGAACATGTTCAAAACTCCTAATCCTTGGGCCTACGGGGCAATAGCCGGATGCTAGCAAATTGGCCCAGCCCGTGTTCGCGCAGGCCCGCTGCCAGGGCAGCGGCGCGAAGATTTAATGTATCAGGGGCTTTTTTCCGTCTGCCGGCGCACGGCCTCGGCTGCTGCCTTGATGGCTTCCTGGTCCCCCAGGTAGCCACTGCTGACGGGTTGCAGCCTGTCATCCAGCTGGTAGAGCAGGGGCACGCCGGTGGGGATATTGAGCTCCACGATTTCACTTTCAGCCACGTTGTCGAGCATCTTCACCATGGCGCGCAGGCTGTTGCCATGCGCAGCCACCAGGATGTTTTCGCCGGCGCGCAGTCGCGGCGCAATGGAGCCTTCCCACAGTGGCAGCACCCGCGCCAGGGTGTCCTTGAGTGATTCGGTAGCAGGCAGCAGCAGCGGGTCGACCCCCGCATAACGCGCGTCGTGGCGCGGATGGCGCGCATCATCTTCGGCCAGCGGTGGCGGGGGGATGTCGTAGCTGCGCCGCCAGATCTTGACCTGCGCGGCACCGTGCTGTGCGGCGGTCTGGGCCTTGTCCAATCCCTGAAGCGCGCCGTAATGGCGCTCATTGAGACGCCAGCTGTCCTCTATGGGCAGCCACATGCGGTCCATCTCATCCAGGGCAATCCACAGGGTGCGGATGGCACGCTTGAGCACGGAGGTGTAGGCGTGGTCGAATCTGATACCCGTGGCCTTGAGTTCGCGGCCGGCCTGGCGGGCCTCCTCGCGACCCTGGTCGGAAAGGTCCACGTCCGTCCATCCGGTGAACAGGTTGGCGACATTCCACACACTCTGCCCGTGTCGCAGCAGGACCAGCTTTCCAGC
>JBDTPN010000017.1:0-64525 GCA_039932715.1 Pseudomonadota bacterium
ACGCCCAGCTGCTCGGCAACGATGGCTTTGACTTGGCTTTCGACGCTGCTCATCTTGGTGTAATCCTCTGATCGGGCTCGTATGGGGCGCGTATTGTAGGGGAACGTCTGGCAATTGACCATACAATTGCGGGATTCTGGTAGCCCATAAGATGTTGTTTTAAAAGCATTATTAGTGTGAAGCCCCACATTTTAGGGGTTCGCCCCGCCCTTCAGGGCATCAGCATGCCCCCGTTTATGCTCAGGGTCTGCCCGGTGACATAGGACGCATCGGGTGAGGCCAGGTAAAGCACGGCGGCCGCCACGTCTTCTGGGCTTCCCAGTCGACCCGCGGGGATCTGTAGCAAGAGCGCGGATTTCTGTTCTTCTGACAGGTTGCGCGTCATGTCAGTGTCGATGAACCCCGGCGCCACGGCGTTGACCGTGATGTTGCGCGAGGCCAACTCCCGTGCCAGCGCTTTGGTCAGGCCGATCACGCCGGCCTTCGACGCCGCGTAGTTGGCTTGTCCAGCATTGCCCATCAGGCCCACCACCGAAGTGATGCTGATGATTCGTCCATTGCGCTCTTTCATCATGCGCTTGAGGCAGGCCTTGGTGATGCGGAAGTTTGCCGACAGGTTGGTGTCGATCACCTGGTTCCAGTCGTCTTCCTTCATGCGCAGCGCCAGCATGTCGCGCGTAATGGCGGCATTGTTGATCAGTATGGTGGGCATGTCGCCGGCCGCATCGAGGCGGGCAAGCAATGTTGCGATGGATTCGGATTGGGTGACATTGAGCACCTCGCCCCGGCCGCCCGCCGCTGCAAGTGTCGCAGTAATTTTTGCTGCACCGTCTGCAGTGGTCGCCGTGCCGATCACCCTGGCACCGGCGCGTGCCAGGCGCAGCGCAATGGCTTGTCCGATGCCGCGCGACGCGCCGGTGACCAGTGCCGTCTGCCCATGAAGCATGGGTGCATTCAAAGTGCTTTCTGTCACGCGGTCTCTCCAGCTTCTGTCTGCAACGACGCCAGCACTGCCTGCACGGAGTCCGGATCCTGCAACGCCAGGCAATGCAGCTGCTTGTCGATGCGCCGACCCAATCCGGTGAGCACTTTGCCAGGCCCGCACTCGATAAAAGTGTTGGCGCCGGCAGCGGCCAGCGTTCGAACCAGATCACACCACAGCACCGGGCTGGCCAGCTGTCGATGCAGTAGCGATTGGATGTCGTCCGGCTGGTCGTGCGCGGCACAGTCCACCGGGCTCCAGAAGGCGATCCGGGGTTTTTGCAATCCGGTGTTCTTGAGGTCGTCGGCGAACCTGTCGGCTGCGGGACGCATCAGCGAACTGTGCGCTGGAACACTCATGGGCAGCAGCACCGCGCGTTTGGCACCCCGCGCCTTGCAACCTTCGAGCGCGCGATCGACCGCAGTGGCGTTGCCGGCGATAACGACCTGTCCGGGCGAATTGAAGTTGACCAGGTCGACTGCTTCTCCCTGCGCAGCTTCGCTGCAGGCCGCGGCAATGGCGGCGTCGTCCAGCCCCAGCACCGCGGCAATGGCGCCTTCGCCCACCGGCACAGCCTGCTGCATCAATTCTGCGCGCCTGCGAACCAGCTTCACCACGTCAGGAAACTGCAGGGCCTGCGCGGCCGCCAATGCGGTGTATTCGCCGAGGCTGTGGCCGCAGACCACGTCAGGATCCGGTCCACCTATTCGTTTCCAGTAACGCCAGGTCGCCATCCCTGCCACCAGCATCATCGGCTGGGTGCGAACCGTTTCATTGAGCTGCTCTGCAGGACCTTCCTGCACGAGCTTCCACAAGTCGTAGCCCAGTGCTTCGGAGGCCTCGGTGAAGGTGTCAGTGATCACCCGATCAGTGGCGGCAAGTTGCGCAAGCATGCCCATGGACTGCGAGCCCTGGCCCGGAAATACAAACACGTTCTTCATCTGCGAAGTATAACCATCAACAGGCCAGCCACGAATCCGCCGACCGCGCCGTAGAGATGGGCAACGGTCACCACCGTGCCGTTCTCCTCGAAGGGCAACGGACCTACGCGCTGCTCCCATATCAGCTTGGCGATGAACACCACCGTGGACACCGCGCCAATCCAGTCGCGCTGGCGCAGCAGCGCAATGCAGCCACAGGCGAAAACACCGTGCAGCAATCCCGATGCGCCCACATACCATTGAAGTTGTGGCGCCAGGAACCAAAAACCCACATCGATGGCCAGCAGCGAAACCAGCATCGCAAACAGCCATTGCAATGGATTCCATACTCTTGCGAAGAGGCCCCATAGCAGCACCAGCCCCACTGCATTGAGCAGTGCATGCGTGACGTCGAGATGCACGATATGAGCGGTCAGCAGGCGCCAGAATTCCCCTACCCCGACGGCATCGCGCTGGTAGCGCCACGCCAGCCGCAACGGCTGCCCGCCCAGTAGCGGCAGCAGCAGCACCCCGACGGCCAGAAGCAACGCCATGCCATGGCGCCCGTCGCCGTTAAGCGACCGCAGGAGCTTCGAAGCTGGCGCCTGGTTCACGGGTACGTGTGTTCGCATTTGCTATGATCCAGCCCGGTTTCCCCAGCCCAGTTTCTGTAGGGTGACACTATGCCTCGCCGGACTCGCTCAGCCCACGTTCGTTCAGCCCGTGCTCGCTCCGGTCAGGGTGGCTTCACCCTCATCGAGATCATCGTTGTAGTCGTGATCATCGGGTTGCTGGCCGCAGTGGTCACCCAGACCCTGGCGGGGCGCACCGACGATGCACGCATCGCCAAGGCCAGGCAAGACATCCAGGCCATGGAAACCGCCCTGACCTTGTTCAAGCTCGACAACTTCCGTTACCCCACCAATGAACAGGGCCTGCGGTCGCTGGTGGAAAAACCTGCGGATCCGGAAATCCGCAACTGGAAGGAAGGCGGCTACGTCAAGCGCCTCAGCAAAGATCCCTGGGGTCGTGACTATCTCTACGAAAGTCCCGGCACCCACGGCGAGGTGGATATCTACACGCTGGGTGCCGACGGCCAGGCTGGCGGCGAAAAAGCAAATGCCGACATCGGGAACTGGAATCTCGGTCAGTAACATCCGATCGGCTGCCGGCTTTACGCTGATCGAGATACTGGTGGTGGTGCTGATCATCGGCGTCATGGTAGCCGGCGCGGTGTTGTCGCTGCGGGTGACGGGCGACGACCGCGAACTTGACCACGAGCGTGATCGACTGCTGGCCCTTGCCGATTACCTGCGCGACCAGGCTGCCCTGCAGAACCGTGAATACGGCATTCGCTTTTATGTGGGGGGTTACGAATTCCTTGCGTATGAGCCGCGTAGCAGCCTGTGGGAATCACTGACCGGCGATCCGCAGATGCGGCCGCGCCAGCTGCCGGCGGGCATTGATGTGAAGCTGGACGTGGAAGGACGCACCATAGTCCTGCCTTCGACAAGGACCGGCGGCGCCGGCAATGACCAGCGCGTTCCACAGATCATGCTGTTTTCCAGCGGCGAGATGAGCCAGTTCGAATTGACGCTGCGGCGTTCGGGTGGCGGTGCCGGGGTGCAGTTCGATCCGGATCCGCAAGGCGACTCAATCAAGGCCACGGCACTGGCTGCGGCACCCACGTGAGATCCGCACCCGCCTCCCGGCAAAGCGCATTCACGCTGATCGAAGTGATCGTGGCGCTGTTCATCGTGGCACTGGGTATAGGCGCCCTGCTCTCGACGCTGACCACCTCTGCCGGAAACCTCGAGCACCTGCGCGACAAGTCTTTCGCGCAGTGGGTGGCGCTCAACCACGTGACTGAAGTGCGACTGGGGATTGCCCCTTCCAATGACGGAAAATCCAGTGGCGAAGTGCAGTTCGCCGGAAACAAGTGGTACTGGCGACAGGACATCACCAATCCCAACATCGCCGGCATGCATCGCATCGATGTATCGGTGTCGCGAACTGCCGGTGAGGAAGCCCCGGCACAGGCAACTGCAGTGGGATTCGTGGGAACGGCCCTGGCCAAGCCCAGCGGCGTTGATCCGGACTGGACGCTGCAATCCCTTCCCGAGGAAAAATCGGGGAAGACGCCCTGATGCGCCGGCAACGCGGCTTTACGCTGATAGAAATAGTGATCGCCGTGATGATCACCGCCATCCTGTTCACCATGGCCTACGGCGCCATCCAGCAGGCCGTGGGCAATCGCGAGCGTTTGCAGCAGAACTCCGCGCGCCTGCGCGCCGTTCAGTTCACTGTGCGCAGCCTGGTACAGGACTTTTCGCAGCTGGCACCGCGCCCGGTACGCGAGCCCCTGGGTGAGGGATACCAGCCGGCACTGTTTACCGGTGGCGCGGACCTCACCCAGGTTTCGCTGACACGGGGTGGCTGGATGAATCCGGTGGGCACCGAGCGCTCGACGCTGCAGCGCGTGCGCTATCGACTGGAGGAAGGCAAGCTGGTGCGTGAACACTGGCTGGTGCTGGATGCCACCCTCGAACCGGATCCGGTCAAGCGCGTGCTGCTGAGCGGTGTCAGGAGTTTTAAGCTGCGTTTCTACAGTGACGGCAAGAACTGGCAGGATGCCTGGCCACCGGCCAGTCCTGGCACTACGCGCAGCGAGCGTGATCTGCGCTGGCGACCCATCGCCGTGGAGGTGACGCTGGAGCTGGAGGATTGGGGGATCATCACGCGGCTTATCGAGGTGCCGGGATGAATCAGCGCGGGGTGGCGTTGATCAGTGCCATGATTGTGGTTGCACTGGCCACGGTCATTGCGGCGTCACTCTTCTTCGACAGCGCCATGACTGCGCGCCGCAGCGCGGCCAGCTTCAGCATGGAGCAGGGGCTGCAGCTGGCACAGGGCGCCGAAGCGCTGGCCGCCGCCGCGTTACAGCAAAGCGGCGCCCCGACGCAGGTGACTACGGCAGGAACGTGGGCGCAGCACTATGGTCCGGTGGAAGTGGCCCCCGAAGTTTCGCTCGAGGCCCAGCTCAACGACGAACAGGGAAAGTTCAACCTCAACACTCTGCTCAAGAAGGACGGCACGCCCAACAAGGATGCGGTGGCGGTGTTCAATCAACTGCTCAAGCTGGTGGAACTGGAGCCACGCTGGACATCCCTGCTCATCGACTGGATGGACGCCAACACGCAGACAACAGGATCGGATGGAGGTGAAGACAGCCTGTATGCCTCGCAGACACCGCCGCATCGCACCGGCAACCTGCTGCTGACCAGCATTTCGGAGCTGCAGCAGATGCCGGGTTTTACCCGCGAGATGTACCTGCGGCTGTCGCCTTTCGTCACCGCATTGCCGCCCTCTGCCAACAAGATCAACGTGTGCACGGCCGATGGCGTGGTGCTCGATGCCCTGTTCGCCGTCAGTACTGACGACGCCAACAACATCGAATATTCGCGCATGCGCCCCGAAGACCTGGCCACCAGTCGAGCGCAGATCTGTTTCCCGACGCTGCAAGCCCTGACCCGCGGGGATGCGGCGATGAATGCATTAGCCGGTGAAACCAGCAACTATTTCCGGCTGCGCACCTGGGTTCGTATTGGAACTGCCCAGTTCGCCTTGTACAGTCTGATGTATCGCGAAGGCGACAAGGCGCGGCCCATAATGCGCACCTTCGGTACCGATTGATGGATCATATGGCATGACGGAATGGTTGCTGTTGCGGGTTGCGAGCGAGACGGAGGGGCCGTGGTCCTGGGCCGTTGTGGACGCATCCGGCCAGTTGCTGGTAGCACCCGGCGAATCCACCGGCGCGCCATTGCAGGCAGCGGCGGTCGGTCGGCGCGTGGCGCTACTGCTGCCCGGTACAGACGTGGCATTGCTTACAACCACACTGCCTGCGGGCAATGAAGCCAAGTTGCTGCCACTGGTGCCTTTCGCGCTCGAGGACCAGGTTTCGCAGGACATCGAACTGCTGCATTTTGCCCTCGGACAACGCGATGTCGTTACCGGAATCGCCAGTGTTGCGGTGGTCGAGCGCGCGCTGCTGGAGCGATGGGTGGCCCACGCACGCAGCCTGGGACTCACGCCGCAGGCGGCATTCGCCGAAAGTGAACTGGTGCCGGCGTTTCCGGGCCAGGTTACTTTGGTGCTGTCTGGCGACCAGCTGATACTGCGCAGTGATGGCGCGCGCACCGCGGTGCTGCCGGCAGCCGATCCGCTGCTGGCGCTGGAAATGTTCCTGGGCTCCGACGCAGACCTCGCATCGTTGCACCTGGCGGTTTATGCCAACGCGCCCGACTGGCAGAAATATTCGAAGCAGATCGAAGCGCTGCGTGATCGCGTGCAGTCACTCAAGGTGCAGTTAAGCACCGGCGGCATGCTGGCACTGGCTGCCCGGGTGTTGCCCCAATCTTCGGCCATCAATCTGTTGCAGGGCGCGTTCCGCGCCCGGACCGCGTCCACCAACCAGTGGAAGAAATGGCGACTGGTTGCCATGTTGGCCGGCACCCTGCTGCTGGTGCACCTGCTGGCCGATGTATGGCAGATACGGCGGCTTCGGAATACCGAACGATCACTGGATGCTGCCATCGCGCAGGTGTATGCAACGGCGTTTCCCGGTCAGCCCGCGGGCGGTGATGCGCGCCGCCGCATGGAGCAACGCGTATCCGGTTCGGCAGGAGATGCCCACCAACCAGGTGAACTGATGCATGTGCTGGCGGCAGTGTCGGCTGCGCGGCAGAACGTACCGGTGGTCCAACTCGAATCCCTCAGCTTTCACCGCGGCTCTGCGCAGATGAAACTGGCTGCGCCTGACGCATCAACGCTGGCGCAGTTCGGCCAGGCCCTGCAGGGAGGGGGATACGCCGCGCAGGTGACCTCGGGTGCGGCCCGCGGCACCGGTTATGAAGGGCAGATAGAAGCCAAGAGCGTGGGCAAATGACACGCGCCGAGTTATTGCGCTGGTTCGAATCCCTGGCGCCACGTGATCAACGCATGCTGCGTGTGGGCGGCATTGCCGCTGCGGTGATCGTGCTGGTGGGGGTGCTCGTGCCGCTGCAGCGCATGGTCAGCGCTGCGAGCAAGCGAGTGGAACAAAAGCAAACCGACCTCACATGGATGCGCACTGCCCTGCCGTCCGTGGTTGCTGCAGGTCCCGGTCCCACCTCCCGTGCAACCGCAGATTCGCTGGTGGTGCTGATCGACCAATCAGCCCGTGAATCCGGACTTGCCAAAGCGCTGGCGGGCAGCCAGCCCAGCGGCAGCGGCTCCCAACGTGTGCAGTTGAACGCGGCGGATTTCAACCTGCTGGTGGCTTGGTTGTCGCGGCTTTCGAGCCAGCACGGAGTCAAGGTTGAATCAGCAACATTGACTGCGGCGGCGGCGCCGGGACTGGTGACCGCGACGCTGGTGCTTCGGGCGCCGTGATGCGCGCCGGGGCTGTTGCATGAAAGCCTTGGTGCTTGGCCTGGTCGCGTTCCTGGCAGTGTTGCTGGTGCGGCTGCCCGCGAAGTGGCTGTTGCCGCTGCTGCCCTCTAACGTCAAGTGCAGTGTCGCCGCGGGCACTGTGTGGCGCGGCAGTTGTGATGGCCTGAGTCTCAGCGACGGCAAGTCGGCGCAGTTTGTGATACAGCAGGCGCGCTGGACAGTGCATCCCCTGGCATTGCTGCGCGCCCGCCTTTCCGCCGATGTCACCGTGCAGGGCGAGTGGGGTCAGGCTACTGCGACGACCATGCTGGGCAGCGGCTCGCATCTGGTGGTCAATGCCATGTCTGCGAGCGGCACCCTTGACCGGCGCCTGCTGCCGGTGCTGCCCGCTGGCTGGCGCGGTTCATTCGAAGCCCGCGATGTAGCATTCGATCTGCGTAGTCAACGCCTGTTGATGCTGCGGGGCATGGCCACTGTGCACGGCCTGCAGGATGCACAGGGCAAGCAATATGGGGATTACCAGTTGCAGCTGGCGCCGCAGGGCGATGTGCCTGCTGTCGGGGATCTTCGCAGCCTGGCCGGTCCGGTAAGCGTGGCGGCCACGGTGCGCGTTGCACAGGACCTTAACTGGGTTGTCGACGGCACGGTCAACGGCAATGCGCTGTCGGCCTCAGGAAACTTCTAGCAGCTCACCCAGCCACGGGAAAAACAGCGCGGCGCGCACCGGCTGTGGTCCCAGGCCGCGGGCCAGTCGCGCATACAGCTGCAGCTGCGAACGATAGCGCTCGCGCTCCTCTGCCAGAAAGCCGGCCAGGTCGCCACCGGAGTGCGAGCTGGTCTTGTAGTCGATCACCCAGCGCTGCCCCTGTTCATCGACGAAGCTGCGGTCAATGACCACATTGCGTATCTGCCCGTCGAGCACGCCGGTGAGGCGCAGCTCGGAGTGTGCCTCTGCATGCTGCGATGACAACAGCCACAAGGCTTTGGGGTCCCGGGCCACGGCCGTCATCCGCGTCGCGATGTCCAGTGCCGTGATTCGTGCCGCGCCTGCATCCACGCCCAGTTGGCGCAAGCGCGCCATGTAAAGTGGAATGCGCGCGTTGAAGTCCGTAAACGTTTGTGATGACTGCGCGAGAAATTCCATTTCGGCATGCACCAGCGTGCCGGCGGCACGCGCCATTGGACCAGCCCAGCTGAATTCCGGTCGCGTGCCTGATGCCGGCGATCCCGCGGCCAGCGATGCGACACTGGGCAAGCTGCGCTGTGGTGCATGCGCGTAGTGCGCATTGAGACGATACCAGGGCGCGGCAGGGGCCGGTAGCGGCGCTGGCTCAATCACCGCGGTCGGCCCTGCGCCTGCCGCGGCGATGAACTGCTGCCTTACCGCCGGCCACATGATCTGCAATTGCGAACGTGCGTCCGGCCTCGGCGCCTGCTCGTCCTTGTTCCAGGCTGCATGCCCGGAGAGATACAGCAGTTCGCGCGCGCGCGTCACTGCTACATAGGCCAGTCGCGTGCGTTCATTGTCCTGGCGCTGCTTCTGCAGGAGTTTTATGTAGTCGCTGAGCGGATCCGACGAAACCTGTTGACCGATGCTGCGCACCGCCATCAACAGGTCCTGTGAGCCATCACCGGCAGGCAGTTGCAGCCAGCGCAGCAATGGCGGTGTGTCGTTGCGCACTTTGCGCCCCAGGCCTGGCAGGAACACGGCATCCCACTCCAGGCCCTTGGCATGATGGATGGTGAGCACTTCCACAGTGCCGCCAGGCGCACTGTCACTGCCAGCGCGCAGTCGCTGCGCCAGTGACTGCAGTTGCGCGGCGTCCAGCGCTGCCTGTGTCTGTTCCAGTCCCTGCAGCGCCAGCAGGAATTGCTGCACGGCGCGCAGGTCAGTGTCGTCCTGGCATGCGGCCGGACCGCCCAATTGATGCCAGAGGGTTTCCACATGCGTCGCCAGGTGTTCGCGGCGTCGCGCGCCATAGGCCTGCAGCAGCAGGGGCGCGCAGCGCGCAAGTCTTTGCCTTCCGTCCAGCGACAAAAGCGCCAGGCGTGCCGGCTCCGCGATGCATTCCATCAACAATGCATCTGGCTGGTCCCCGCATAAGGCATGCAGGTCGTGCAGGGTCAGTCCACAGAACGGCGCGCGCAACACCGACAGCCATGCGGTGCGGTCGCCGGCATGCAACATGGCGCGCGCCAGCGATACCAGGTCGCGTACCGCAAGCAGGTCCGACAATGGCGCAAGGTCAACTCCAAGCGCCGGCACCCGTGCATCACGCAATGCCCGCAGGATTCGTGGCGCGCTGGCACGCGTCTGCAGCAGGATGGCGCAGCGCATTGCCGGATCGGCCTTGAGCAGGCGCGCGCACTCGGCGGCAATCTGCTGGGCCTCCGGCCAGGGATCGGCGCTGGCCTGCGGCCACACCGTTACCGCAGTTGCGTATGTAGCCTGGCGCACGGCTTCGGCGGCGAGGTAGGGAACAGCGGAAGCGCGCACGTCTTCCACTGCAGGAAACGCAGCCAGGAACGCGCCGTTTACCCAATCAACAATGGCGTTGGCAGACCGGAAATTGCGCGTCAGCTGCAGCGAGTTGAGGCTGGTCCCACCGACGCCGCGGGACCTGGCCTCGAGGAACAGTCCTACCTCGGAATCGCGAAACAGGTAGATGGACTGCATGGGATCGCCCACCAGGAACAGTGATCGCCCATCGCCCTGCTCCCAACCGATCTTGAGCGCCTCGATCAGCGATTTCTGCTCAGGTGAAATGTCCTGGTATTCATCCACCAGCAGGTGGTGCACACGCAGGGTCTGGCGCAACGAAAGATCAGTGGGCTCGCCCATGTCGGTCAGCGCCTGGCGCGCAACCGCAGCCACCTCGTTGTGGTCCACCTGGCCGCTGTCGCGGAATACCAGGTTCAATTGTATGGCTGCCTGCAGCATCACCCGCGCCAGCACCGCCAGCGCACGGCGCTCGGTGGCATCCACGTGTGGTGGTGGCATGTTGCGCAGCGTGCGCAACAGGTTCTCGATATCCGGGATGCCACGCAGGTCGTCTTTCCATTGCACCCAGCGCGCCTTGAGCGCCTTCTCGGTCGGGGGAAAGCCGGACTTGACGGTGATCTGTTTGCGCAAGGTGCCGGTGCCGGTCAGCGCCAGGTCCACCATGGCCTGCCATGCCAGCAGGTTGGCGGCCACTGGCTCAAGTCCTGCCTTCGCGCTCAACCATGCGTACCAGGAACCCGTTTCGGAATGACCCGCATCCTGCCGGTTGCGGGCACTGGCGCGTGCGAGGACCGCGCCTTCGGCCAGCAATGCCGCGGGCAGCGCTGCGGCCGCAAACTGCAGGGTTTCTCCGATGATGCGCGCCAGGCTTTGTTCGATGCGATCTGCCAATTGCATGGGTGCCACCTCGAGCAGCACCGGCAACCAGCGTCCGCGACTTGCCAGCAGACCGGCCAGCAACTGCTCGGCCTTATCCCAGTCATTGTCGAGACGCTGCAACAGTTCGTCCATGTCGTCCAGTTGCGCTGCATCCGCATCGGCCCCGCGCAGCGTATTGCGCGCGGCTTGCAGGTGCAGTTCGCGTGCGTCATCCACCACGGCCAGGGATGCCTGGGATCTCCCGAGCAACGGCATGGCGCGCGCCAGTTCGTGATTGAGCGAATCTATGGTCTGGATGCGCAGTCGGGTGGGCAGCTCAAGCACGTCCCACTTTCTTTCTTGGGCATGCGCCAGCACGCGTTCGCGCAGCTCGCGCCAGTGCTGCAGGTCCGCATGGCCCTCGGGCAGTTGTCCCTCGATGGCCCGCAGTACCCGGTCGCGCATCTCTGCCGCAGCCTTGCGCGTGAAGGTGATGGCCAGCACCTGCTCGGGCTCATCGACAATGGCCAGCAGGCGCAGGAACCGCTGCACCAGCACGGTGGTCTTGCCGGAACCGGCCGGTGCCTGCAGCAGTACCTGCTGCTGCGGATCCTGTGAAGTGCTGCGGGCGCCTGCGTCACTCATCATCGAGCTCGTCATCCACTTGCGGGGCGTGATCGGTGATGCGGCACAGCGAATCCAGGTGGCAGTAATCACAGGCGCCAGGCAGCGGCGCAACCGTGGCAATACCCTGCACATGCTCATGGACAAGTTGGTGGATCTGCTGCTGCCAGCTGTGCGTGAGCTGCTCCCAGTCCTGCTGCTGCCTGATCCTTCCCGGCAGCAGCGTGGCATCCCGGGCCCTGCCGGTGAAGCCCATGTCCTTTTCATTGGGCGATAACGACAGCAGCGCCACGGCGTCCGCACCTGCGCCCTGTGCATGCAGCGCGGCCACATAGGCCGCCAGCTGTATGGGCCTGGCATTGACGTCGTCCAGTTGCATCCTGTCTGGCGCACCGCTCTTATAGTCGATCAGCAAGCGACTGCCGTCCTGCAACTGGTCGACCCGGTCAATGCGCAGGCCCAGTTCCCACGTATTGAAGGTGGCCTGCACTTTGAGCTCCTGCTCGACCACCTGGAACGGCGCACGCAGCGTTTCCATTTCGAGCACGCGCAAGATGATGCGCCGGGTGCGCAGGGCTTCGCGCTGCATCACCCGCGCATCTGCAGGCAGCCTGTCTGCGGGACTTGCCGCAACGGCCCGCTGCCAGCTGCGATCAATGATCTCCAGGCGCTGCGCTTCGCTGAGCTTCAGCAGATGCTGTTGATCCGCAATTTCGCGCCACAGTGCTTCGAGCGTCCGGTGCAGCAGGGTGCCGCGCAAGCGCTTGTCGATTCCATCACTGGTCTTGAGCGCAGGCTCGGCACCCAACCGCAGCTGGGCCTGCGCCCGGAATGCACACTGCTGCTGCAGCTCCAGCAGCTGCACCCCGTTGCGCAGCCGGCGTTGCGGTTGCGGCGCGGATTCGATTGCCAGTGCGGGCATGCCCTCTGGCGCAACCTCCAGTCGCGCAAGACCGATTTGCAATGCCGGATACCTGGCGGCACCGACCCATTGGCCACCGCTGCCAGGCAGCAGTGATGAAGGACGGTGATGCACATCGCCTTCCATTGCCGGATAGCTCAGCACCAGTCGCGTCGTGCGCGCATCCCAGGTTTGCTGGGCCCAGCGCGCCTGTTGCATGCGCTGCGTCACGCCGGCCTCCGGCCAATTGCAACGTCGCTGCTCTGCAAGCAGCACAAAAGGGTTGGGGCGCGGCGGCCGTGGCCAGCGATTCTCCGACAACCCCAGCACCCAGATGCCGTCGTAGCTGACTACCGGGTCGCCCAGGTCATCGGTCAACGTGATGGCCGCATCACCGCTGGCAGCACGGTGCCTGCCCCGTGCCGCCAAAAGCCGCAGCTGCCGCAGCGCAGCTCCTGCACGCATGGGTGCGTTCACGCAGTCCAGTGACGCCAGCTCATCCAGCAATTCGTTCCAGCGTTCAAGGCGCTGCGCATCCGCTGAATCAAGCTGCCCAACGGGTACCAGACCAGCCTGGACGAAGCCGGACCGGGCAAAACCGCACTGGGCAAGGCTATCGCTGAACTCGCGTGCCCAGATGCTGGCTGGTGCCGCAGGCGCGTTGATATGGCGCGCCAGCCTGGAAATCCAGGCAGCCAGTTCCATGGCCACCGGATGGCTGTCACCCAGCGCGGACAATGCCACCCGCAGATCGTTGAAGGTCCAGCGCGCCCTGCCGCGATCACGCAGCGCAAGCTCGAGCCTGGCGCGCCCACCCTGCGTACCCAACCCGCAATAGGGACTCAGCAGCACACGCCCGAGGTGCGCAGTGTCAATGGGTTCCTGCATCAACTGCAGCGCGTCCAGTGCGTCGGCAACCAGGCCGTGTGCCAGCAGTGGCTCACCCCCCTCGATGGCCAGCAATGCCGGGTCAAGCGATGTCGAGAGTTCCTGCGTCGTGCCTGCGCTGAGTGCGCGCCACAGCAGGTTGCCCAGAGCTGGCAATCGCGGTTCAGCCAGCGCGCTGATGATGAGCAGGCGCCTGGAACCATCCTGTGCAAGCAAACGTTGGCACCAGTCAGCCGCGGCCACCACTTCGGCCTCGAAGCTGTTGGCGCGGATGAATTCACCATCTGGCCCAGGCGGGTGGGCTGCACCGCTGCCGGCCAGTGTTTGTTCCGAAGGCCACTTGCGCTGGGCCAGTGTGGATTGCATCCACGTCAGTCGCTGCTGGCCCACAAACAGCGGCGCGCCAGAGTGCACCACTGTCTCCAGCGCATCCACGGGCAACAAGGACACTGCAACCAGGGATTCGCGCTGACAGCACTCGCGAACCTGTCGCAAGGTATCCACCAGCAACTGTTCCTCTTCGCTGGACCCCCAGCTGCCAAGCCGCACGCCTTCCTGCACGGCGCGTGCCGCCGCGCGCATCAGGTCCGGGGCAAACTGTCGCAGGTTGTCGCCCAGTACCCGCTCCCACACCTGCAGTTCCTGGGCAGTGCTGAGACACAACTGCGCGGCGGTGGACTCATCTGCGCTGGCCCGCTGCCATTCGCGGCGTATCCAGGCATCCCAGGTGAGTATGTCGGGACTGGACCAGACGGATTTGCCGGCGGCCAACTGGGTGCGCGCCCAGGCAAGGCCCAGTGCGGCGGCGCGCTGCGGGCTGGAAACAATGACACTGCGACCCGCGGCCAGCGCCGCAGCAATGGAGGCTTCCACAGGGGACGCTTGCGTATGCCCGCTCACGGCGCGGGCCGTGATTACTGGCTGCGTCGGTTCGCGACGTCTACCAGGCGTGGCGCTGCGACCGGTGCCGCAGCCGCATGGGTCGAAGACCAGGAATCAAGCAGCGCTTCGATGCGCGAGAACACCATGGTCAGCGTGGCGGCGTCGGGCAGGATGGTGGTGCGGAAATGATTGCGGTAAGGAACATTGAACGCCCCACCCGGCGTGACCAGCACGTGCTTCTCTTCGAGCAGCTCAAGGGCGAACTGCTGGTCATTGAAGTTGGGGATGCGATCCTCGCGCACTTCGATGAAGGCATAGAGTGCGCCCGCGGGGGGAGTGAGGCGCAGGTATTTGCTGCGCGCCACCGCATCGATGACGGCGCGCCGTGATTCATACAACCTGCCCCCAGGAGCTGTCAGGTCGAGGATGCTTTGATAACCACCCAGCGCGCTTTGCACTGCCCATTGCGCCGGCACGTTGCTGCACATGTGCATGGAGGCCAGCAGTTCAAGTGCCGCGAGGTAGTCTTCGGCCTGCTTGACGGCGCCGGTGAAACTGACCCAGCCCACGCGATAGCCAGCCGCGCGATAGACCTTTGAAAGACCGGACAGCGTGGCGCACAGCGTATCGGTTACCAGCGATGCAATGGGCACGAACGGCACGTTGTCATAGGTGATGCCGTCGTAGATCTCGTCACTCAGCACCACCAGCTGGTGCTTCTCGGCGATTTGCGCCAGGCGTTCGAGCACTGCGCGCGGATACACCGCACCGGTGGGATTGTTGGGATTGATGATGACCAGCGCGCGCGTACGTGGCGTGATCAGCGCTTCGACTTCAGCCGGGTCGGGATGAAACTGGTTTTCCGGCCGGCAGGAATAGTGAACGGCGCGACCGCCATTGAGCGTTACGGCCGCGGTCCACAAGGGGTAGTCCGGCGACGGCACCAGCACTTCGTCCCCATCGCTGAGCAGCGCCCGCAGGCACATGTCGATCAGCTCGGAGGTGCCATTGCCGATGAAAATGTTATCAACACTTGCGTTTTTTGCACCACGATTCTGCTGCTGCAGGAGAATGGCTTCGCGTGCCGGATAGATGCCTTTCTGATGTGCATAGCCTTCGGCCTGCGGCAGGTTCTGCACCATGGCCAATCGCAGGATCTCCGGCGTACGAAAACCATAGGCACCGGGATTGCCTATATTCAGCGAGGTAATCTCATATCCCTGTCGCTCCAGCTCCAGCGCGCGACGTGACAGCGCTCCGCGGATTTCATAGCGGACGTTCTTGACGCTGTCCCCGGGTTTGATTCTGGCTTCGGTCTTCATGCGCCCGAGTGTAGCTCCAACCGGGGCAATCACGCCAGAAACGGCTATACTCCGCGCCCGGAATTACCTCGCAAATTCAAGATGAAACGCATACTGGTCGGCATCAAGCGCGTGGTGGATTACAACATCCGCATCCGGGTTCGTCCCGATGGCAGCGGTGTGATCACCGATGGCGTGAAACAGAGCATCAATCCCTTCGACGAGATCGCCCTCGAAGAAGCATTGCGCCTCAAGGAAAAAGGCCACGCTGACGAAGTGGTGGTCGTTTCCATCGGACCACCGGAAGTGCAGAACCAGTTGCGCACGGCGCTGGCCATGGGCGCGGACCGCGCAGTGCTCGTCAATAGCCCAACAGCGCTTGAGCCGCTGGATGCAGCCAAGACCTTCCTGAAGTTGATAGAGCGCGAGCAGCCGTTGCTGGTGCTGCTGGGCAAGCAGGCCATTGACGACGACAACAACCAGACCGGACAGATGCTGGCAGGATTATGGGATCGTCCGCAGGCCACCTTCGCATCGCGCATCGAGCTCGACGACAACAGCGCGCGGGTGACGCGTGAAGTGGATGCAGGGCTCGAAACCATCGAGGTCGACCTGCCGGCAGTCATCACCGTGGACCTGCGACTCAACGAGCCGCGCTACGTGAAGTTGCCCGAAATCATCAAGGCCAAGAAGAAACCCCTCGACACGCTGGAGCTGGCCGCGCTGGGCATAGTCCCGAGACCGCAGCTGAAGTCGGTGCACTTTGCGCCGCCTGCGGTGCGGGGCAAGGGCGTGATGGTCAAGGATGTTGGCCAACTGGTCGAGGCGCTTGCGGCCAGGGGGTTGATCCGATGAACCGCGTGCTGGTCATTGCAGAACATGATGGACACCGTCTTAGCGCGGCCACCGCGCGCTGCGTGCAATGCGCGCTGGGATTGGGCGAATCCGAAATTGTCGTCGCCGTGTTTGGCCAGGATGTCGCCGCGGTGGCCAGCGAGGCTGCGCAGCTTGCGGGTGTTGCGCGCGTGCAGGTCGCAGATACGCCTGGCTTCCTGCATCCGCTGGCCGCCGTGCTGGCGCCGGCGGTAGCGGCCATTGCACGTGATTTCAGCCACGTGTTTGGCGCGTCCACCACTTTCGGCAAAGACCTCATGCCAAGAGTGGCCGCATTGCTGGATGTGCCGGCAGTGAGCGACATCATGGCGGTGGAGTCCCCCACCCGTTTCCGCCGGCCAATCTATGCCGGCAATGCCATCGTGACCATGGAAGTCGCTGCCAGCCCCATAGTGGCCACGGTGCGTACGGCATCGTTTGGCGCCGCAGTGCCTGCGGCAGCGGCCGCCCCGGTGCAGGCACTGGAGCTGCCACCGCCCGCCGTCACGCACACCAGGTTCATCGAGGTCTCGACGCCCAAGGGAGATCGGCCGGATCTGCAATCCGCGCGCTGCGTGGTATCGGGTGGTCGCGCGCTGGGCAGCGCCGACAAATTCCAGCTGATCTACCAGTTGGCCGATGCGCTGGGTGCCGCGGTGGGCGCGTCGCGTGCGGCGGTGGACTCAGGCTATGCGCCCAATGACCTGCAGGTGGGCCAGACGGGCAAAATCATTGCGCCGGAGCTGTACGTGGCGCTGGGAATCTCGGGGGCCATCCAGCACCTTACGGGCATCAAGGACGCACGCACGATTGTGGCTATCAACAAGGATGCCGACGCGCCGATTTTCGAAGTGGCGGATTTCGGCCTGGTGGCCGACCTGTTCGAGGCGGTGCCAGCGTTGCTGGCGCAGCTTCAGAGTCGGGCGAGAACGTAGTCGGCGGCGGAGACCTTGAAGTCTCCACCCGACTCGACGAACAACTGCTTGACCACGCCATTCTCGACCACCATGGCGTAGCGTTGCGAGCGCTGGCCCATGCCAAACCCGGTGGCGTCCAGCGTCAGGCCCAGCGCTCGGGTGTATTCCCCGTTGCCGTCGGCAAGCATCAGGATCTTGTCGCCAACTCCGCCAGCCTTGCCCCAGGCCTTCATCACGAATACGTCGTTGACTGAAAGGCAGGCGATGGCGTCAACTCCCTTGGCCCGCAATTGGTCGGCCAGCTCCACGAAACCTGGCAGGTGGCGCGCGTCACAGGTAGGCGTGAAGGCCCCGGGCACCGCGAACAGCACCACCGTGCGGCCGTCGAATAACTGCGCAGTGGTCAGGTCCTGCAGTCCATCGGCTGTCGGGACCTTGAATTTGCCGGCCGGAACCTTGTCGCCTACGGCAATGGTCATGAGGCGTCGAGCACCCACAACTTGGCAACACGCGACCAGGTTGCGTCATCGGACTTCACAGCCTTGAAGGTTTTCTGTGCCTCGGCCTTGTTGCCGCTGCGCAGCTGCGCGATGCCCAGCATGATCTGGCCTTCGGGAGTCTTTAGCCCACCCTTGGCCAGGCCGCGGGTCAGGGCTTCAATCGCCTTGTCGTTCTGTCCGTAGCTCAGATAGGCACTTCCAAGGGCCACATCTGCGTCACCGGTCTTGGCGGCCTTGGCCTCCACTTCAGATTTGGCCAGAGTAGTCTGGTCAGTGGCCGCAGCCTTCTTGGCCGTATCCAGCAGGCGCTGGGTGCGGTCCTTGACGCGCTGGTCCGTGAATACATTGGCCGCAAAGCCCTGCTCCAGCACCTTCTGCGCTTCACCAGGAGTGCCGGCTTCCATGGCCAGCTGTGCCATTTCCGTGTAGTCGGAAGGCTGGGCCAGCGTCTTGGTTTCCTGCATCAGACGGTAGACATTGAGCGTCTGCCGGTCGGTTATCCCCTGTGCGCGCAGCACTGAATAGAGCAAGCCGTTCCAGTAGGCGGGCTTGGGGTAATAAACCACCAGCTTTTCCTGGGCATTGGAAGCCGCCGAATTCTCATTGGCCTTCTCGCAGGAGTTGGCATACAGCTGCAGCGACTGTTCCTTGGGCGTCTGGCCGCGCTTTTCCTGGTCGCCGATGTAATCGGTCAGGAACTTGCATGCTTCCTTGTAGTTCTTCATCAGGTAGTAGGACTGCGCCACCATGGTGTACGACTCGGCATCGCCGGCACCGCTTTTGATGAGCTTGTTGTAACTCTCGGCAGCCTTGGCGTAGTTCTGCTGCTGATAGGCGATGGACGCCAGCGCCTTGTTGATGGTGGCCTCTTCGGCCGGCGTGGTCAGGCCCGTGGCCAGTTCGGCTTCCATGGACTCGGCGGCCTTGGCGGTGTTGCCCTTCTTGAGGTATGAGAACACCAGCACCTGGTAGGACACATAGGAGTCAAACGCCGTCTTGCCGGGCAGTGCCAGGGCTTCATTTGCCTTGGCAATGGCGTCGTCGTATTTCTGGGCCTTCATGGCGTCCTGTGCAGCCTTGAGCGGCTTCTGGGCCGCCTTGCTGACAGTCGGCTTCTCGGCCGCGCTGGTTGAAACAGATATGCCACCGGCAAGGACCAGGCCCAACGCGATCGCGGAAATAAGCGACTTCGACATGATTAACCCCTGTTGCAACACTTTTCCCTGACTAGAGCCTGCTCCAAAATACCTAAACGGGGGCTGAAGAGCCCCCGTTGGCAAGGTCCTGCCCGGGGGCTGGACTATTCGCGGAACTCCGCGACGTTCGTGAATCCCATTCTGACCATTTTCTGTCGCTGGGCCGAGGCCATGACATTGGCCACGACATCGTACTTGGCACGGCGATCCGGCCGCAGGTGGATCTCGGGCTGCGGATCCTTGGCGGCTTCCTGCTTGAAGTAGGAATCCAGAGTCTTGATATCCGGCACTGGCGTGGAATTCCAGACAATGGTGCCGTCGAAGTCTATCTCGATGTTGATTACTTCGGGCGGCACATCCGGCGGCGGATTGTCGTTGGGCCGCGGCATGTCGAGCTTGACCGCGTGGTTCATGATCGGAAGCGTCACGATCAGCATCACCAGCAGCACCAGCATCACGTCGATCAGCGGCGTCGTGTTGACATCGCACATCGGCGCATCGGAACCACCTGAGGAAACATTCATGCTCATGGAGTTTTCTGCCCAGCCTTATTCAACGGCCACGGGTTCAGTCAGGAACCCGACTTTGACGATGCCACCCTGCTGGATGGTGTAGATGACCCGTCCGATGGCCTCGTAGCGCGCATTGCGGTCACCGCGGATGTGGATTTCCGGCTGCGGCACCTTGCGTGCTTCAGTCACCACCAGGTCGAGCAGCTTGGACCGATCTTGCACCAGCCCACCCTTCCAATAGATCTTGCCGGCGGCGTCGATCGAAATCGGGATGTCCTCCGGCTTGGTCTGGGTCGGGATGTTCTTGGGTGTCGGCATCTGCACCTTCACCGTGGGCACGATCACCGGAATGGTGATCAGGAAGATGATCAACATCACCAGCATCACGTCCACCAGTGGCGTGGTGTTGATGGTGGAGATGACTTCATCGTCACCGCCGTCACTTCCCGGAACGCTCATCGACATGGTCGTGCCCCTTGGGTGTAGCGCGTATTACTTGCGGACTGCCGGTGCAGCCGCGCGATGAGCAACCGGAATGTCAGGACGCAGGCCGCCGATGAGGTTGGATTCCAGGTCACCGGTGAACTCGCGCAGCGCATCCTTGATGGAACTGTTGCGGCGCAGGAGGATGTTGTAACCGAACACCGCAGGCACCGCGACCGCCAGACCGATGGCCGTCATGATCAACGCCTCACCGACGGGGCCGGCAACCTTGTCGATGCTGGGCTGACCCGAGAGACCGATCGAGATCAGCGCCTTGAGGATGCCGTACACCGTGCCGAACAGGCCGACGAACGGAGCAGTTGAACCCACCGTCGCCAGGAAAGACAGTCCCGTGGACAGCTTGCTGTTGAGGTTGTCCACCGAGCGCTGCAGCGCCATGGCCAGCCAGTCGCGCAGGCTGATGCGATCGCCCAGGCGGCCCTCATGATGCGAGGCAGCGCGCAATGCGCTCTCGGCGATCACGCGGAAGTCATCGTCCTTGGGCAGGCGGTCCGCACCTTCGCGCGCCGTGCCGGCAGACCAGAAACTCTTTTCCACTGCCCGCACCGATTTGCCCAGGCGGTATTGATCCCACAGCTTCGTGAAGATGATGTACCAGGACACCAACGACATGATGAGGAGGATACCCATGACGGTGTAGGACACCGCGTCACCATGGGTGACGAGGGCTTCCAGACCGTACGGATTGTTGGTTGCGGCAGATGACGCTGCGGCGGTTGCTTCGTTTTCCATTTTAGTCCTCGATTACTAACCTGATTTGCCGCCCCGTAGCGGACATGAGCTGATGAATTCCGGCTTCTCTTACTTCAATTTGAACTTGATCGGCAGGGCCGCGCACGCTTCGACAGGCTTGCCGCCCTCGGTGGCTGGATTGAAGCGATACAGCTTCGCAACCTTGAGGGCTGCTTCATCCAGACGATCGAATCCCGAGGTGTCGGCCAGTGTCGCAGTGGTCACCTTGCCGTTGACCCCCACGCAGACCTTGACCTTGGCCGTGCCTTCCTCGCCCAGGCGCGTGGACGTGGGTGGGTAGTATTCGTCGACATTGGGCTGCGACGACTTGGCATTGAGCTTGAGGCTGGTGCCAGGGGTTGCCGGCGGCGGCGGTGGCTTTGGCGGCACAGGGCGATCCGTCACGTTCACAATAGCAGTGGATGGCGGAGCATCCGGAGTGATCTGGATGTCGACAACTGGCGGCGGCACTTCAACCGGAGGCATTTCGAGTTTCGGCGGCGGCGGCGGTGGCGGCGGCTTGTCATCTTTCTGTTCGTTGATGATGTCCGCGACGATAGGCGGAGTGATGACCGCCATCACCTTCCAAGCGAACCCGCTCTTGAGACCCCAGATGAGGATCACATGGAACAGGATCAACAGCAGCAGAAAGACTCCGCGCCGTGAGAACCAGTTAGTTTCGGTTGTATATACGCCCATGACTCTCTGTACTTCTGGTTAGCGTCGACCTGTTACGGCCGATTCCCCGATTCCGTGAGCGCCGGAAGGTAGCGGCCTTTGCATTCCTTCGCAAGTATTGCGGGTTATCTAATCCTGTGGCAGGAAAATAATAAAAGCAATCGGACACTCACTCAACAATCAGGTAAATCCCTCAAAAGTTGCCGCAAAAAGCAGGTGTCAAGTCACCGCGCCGCGACTGGCACTGGAGACAACCCGCGCATATCGACCCAATACGCCACGCACCGTATAGGGGCGCGGCTTACGCCAGGCACGCGCGCGGCGCTTGAGTTCAGCCGCGCTCAGCGCCACCGCAATGCTTCTGCGCCTGGCATCAATGGTGACCACATCACCGGACTTTATAAGGCCAATAGGCCCTCCAAGGGCGGCTTCGGGGGCCAGATGCCCCACTACGAACCCATGGCTGCCCCCCGAAAACCTTCCATCGGTAATCAAAGCCACCTTGTCCCCCAGGCCGCGTCCCATGATGGCGCCGGTGGGACTCAGCATTTCGCGCATGCCCGGACCCCCCACCGGTCCTTCACCGCGGATCACCACCACATCGCCCGCCTTGACCCTGCCGGCCAGGATTGCAGCGGTGGCGCGCTCTTCCCCTTCGAATACGCGCGCCGGACCGGTGAACGCCAGGCCTTCCTTGCCAGTGAGTTTTGCCACGGCTCCTTCTGGGGCCAGGTTTCCTTTGAGAACAATCAGATGACTTTCTTTCTTGATGGGATTTGTGAAGGGCCGGATGGCTTCCTGGCCCGCAGGATAATCAGCCACGCCCACCAGGTTCTGCGCCATGGTCTTGCCTGTGACCGTCATGCACTCGCCATGCAGCAATCCGGCATCCAGCAGGCGCTTCATCAGTGGCCTGATGCCGCCGATGGCAATGATCTCGGACATCAGGTATCTGCCACTGGGACGCACGTCTGCCAGCACCGGCACGCGCTTGCCGATGCGATTGAAGTCCTCGAGCGCAAGCTTCACGCCTGCTTCATGGGCAATTGCCAACAGGTGCAGCACGGCATTGGTGGAGCCCGCCAGCGCAATGGTCACGGTGATCGCGTTTTCAAAGGCCTTGCGCGTGAGTATGTCGCTGGGCGTGATCCCCGCCTGTAGCAGGCGCACCACGGCCTCCCCTGCGCGGCGGCAATCCTCATGCTTGTTCTGGCTCACGGCTTCCTGTGCCGAGCTGTTGGGCAATGAAAGACCCAGCGCTTCAATGGCCGATGCCATGGTATTGGCGGTGTACATGCCGCCGCAGCTGCCGGGCCCGGGTATGGCCGTGCGTTCCACTTCGAGCAGCTGGGCCTCGCTGATCTTGCCGCTGGCGCGCCCACCCACGGCTTCGAACACCGACACCACGTCAGTGTGTCCTGCTCCCGGCTTTATGGTCCCGCCATACACAAACACGGCCGGTCGGTTCATGCGCGCGATGGCCATGGCGCAACCGGGGATGTTCTTGTCACAGCCGCCAATGGCGACAAAGCCATCAAAGCCCTCTGCACCCACCACGGTCTCGATGGAATCGGCGATGACTTCGCGCGACACCAGCGAATAGCGCATGCCCGGCGAGCCCATGGCAATGCCATCGGACACCGTGATGGTGTTGAACTGCACGGCTTTGGCGCCGGCGGCATCCACACCGGCCGCGGCTTCGCGCGCCAGCTGGTCGATGTGCATGTTGCACGGCGTGACATTGGCCCAGGTAGAGGCAATGCCCACCTGCGGCTTGCTGAAATCCGCATCGGTGAAACCCACCGCGCGCAACATGGCGCGCGCTGGCGCGTTGCTGAGCCCATCAACCACAAGACGCGAATGCTGGCGTGGATCGGGACGTGTCATGTGTGTCTGGTTCCTCTGTGGTACTTCATGCGATTGAAACCGATCGCGCCGGCTAACGTCATGGCGATGGGCAACACCAATGCAAAGCGCCCGGCACCGGCATGGAATCTTTCCAGCCATGTGTAGAGCACCACGCCCAGGGGCGGCGCGATCAGTCCGCGCATGCGGGTGAGCGTCACATTGACTCCCATGTATTGTTGCACCTTGCCCAGCGACGCGAAATCGTTGTGGCCCAGGTTCCATCCCAGGTTGGCCCCTGCGGTGGCGATGCCAAACAGCACGCCCGCTACCCACAGCAGCCAGACGGTTCCCGAGAAAACAGCCGCAATCACTACCGTCATTGCGCCAATCAGCACCCAGCACTGGCGCGCGCGAAATTCGATAACGTGACCGGCGTCGAACAGGCGTGCCCACATGGGAGTGAATATCGGTATGCACAGCAGCGGCACGATGGTGAGCATTCCCACCTGCAATGCGGCGGGAATGTGCAGGTGGTCTGAATACAGGATCACCAGTTGCGCACCGATCATCAGGTTGCCGGCGCCATAAAACGCAAGACAGGTCAGGAAGCGGCGATATTCGGGATCGGAGCGCAGGATCTGGCGCATCACGCGGAAGCTGAATACCTCGGAGGCGGCGCTGGCGGCCAGTTCCTCGCGTTGCAGGCGATAGGCCTGGCGCACGCGCATGCGTTTGTAAAGCCATGCGGCCAGCAGTCCGGCCGCACCTGCCAATGCATAAAGCCAACGCGATAGTTCCGGACGGGTCTGCAGGATGATGCCGGCCATTCCCGCCGCGAGGACCATGCCCAGGGCGGTGAAGATGACGATGCGTCCGGTGATCTGCGCCAGCACCGCGCGCGGATAGTTGCTGCTCCACACGCTGGAGCGCACGGTGAGTATTCCTGCCCAGATCACGCGCGCCGCAATCACCGACAGCACCGTGACGGCAAGCCCGGTGCTGGCGCGTGGCGAGAGCCCGATGACTCCAACCACCAGGCCGAATACGGCCAGCAGGGTGACCAGCAACCGGATCTTGCCGCGTGCGTGTGCGAGGTTGGCCCAGGCAAAACTGGTCATGTTGGCGATGGCCGGCGAGCCGCTGACAAATGCCACTGCGAAGTTGAGTACTTCAGGATCCGCATGGCCGGTGAAGTTGCGTTTCACCAATACGGCCGCAGTCGCACCTTCAACCAGGCCCAGCGCGAAACCTCCCAGGGACCACGGCAGGATCTCGCGCCGGTACAGGGCCTGCGCAAGTGCACTGGGTTTGCGGGGGCTCATCCGTAGCGCTGGCGCAGCAGGTTCGCAATGGCGCGTACGCCCTGCGCTTCTGCACCCACGGGCCGTCCCGGTCGGTCACGGGGATTCCACCCGTAGATGTCCAGGTGTAGCCAGCGCTGGGGATGCGCCACGAAACGCCGCAGGAAAAGTGCCGCGGTAATCGACCCGCCCAGTCCACTGGACGGCGCGTTGTTGAGGTCGGCAATGCGGCTGGAAAGCTCGTCGTCATAGCCATCCCACAGCGGCATGGCCCACAAGGGGTCGGCGCATTCCTGGCCGGATTTGACCAGTTCACCGACCAGCGCAGCATCACCGCCATACACGGGTGGCAGTTCTGCGCCCAGCGCAATTCTCGCCGCGCCGGTGAGCGTGGCCAGGTCTATGAGCAGATCGGGTTGGTCTTCGCCGGCCAGCGTCAGTGCATCGGCCAGTACCAGCCGGCCTTCGGCATCGGTGTTGCCGATTTCCACGGTGAGGCCCTTGCGCGAGCGACACACATCGCCGGGACGAAATGCGGCGCCGTCCACGCTGTTTTCAACCGCGGGGATCAGCACGCGCAGATCCACCTTGACGTCCAGCATGCGCAGCATTAACGCAACGCCCAGTGCAGAGGCCGCGCCGCCCATGTCCTTTTTCATCAGCAGCATTCCTGCGGATGCCTTGATATCCAGGCCGCCGGTGTCGAAGCACACGCCCTTGCCCACCAGCGTGACGCGGGGCGCGCCGGGACGCGCGAATTTCAGATCGATCAAACGTGGCGCGCGCGGGCTGCCTTTGCCCACTGCTGCAATCAACGGGAAGTGCTGGTCCAGCATCGCGCCGCTGACTATCTCGATGTTGCCGCCCTGCTGCTGCGCCAGGTCGCCGGCCACGTTTGCCAGTTCTTCCGGCCCCATGTCGTTGGCGGGTGTGTTGATGAGGTCGCGTGCCAGCTGCTGCGACGCGATTGCCGCTGCTAGCCAGACACGATCAGCGCCTGCAGGACTGTGCAGACGCGCCCTGCGCGTCACGGACAACGAGGGACGATAGCGCGCGTAGCGGTAGCCACCCGTGCCCCATCCCAGGGCCAGGGCGTTTTCCGGCGGCCCGATGAGCTCCGCAGCAGGTGCCAGTCGATAGTCCCCTGGCGGCAGGCGATCAGCCAGTGCCGCGCCCAGCCAGCACAGATCGTGATTGCCGGGCATGGCAGTGCCCAGCCCCACGCAAACCAGCGCCGGTGCGCCGCCGGCATCCGGGACAATCTGCCACCGGCCGCGGTCAGGACGGAATGCCGAACGCTGCAGCCAGCGTTGTGCCGTGGGTTGTGCTGCCATCCAGCTGGCAAATGCGCTCTCGGTGACCAGGTGCAGCGGCAATGCAGCGGTGGTGTCGAGCGGCAGCGTGGCCAGGGGATCGGGAGTCATCAAGGGGATTCTAAGCGATGCGGCCCCCGGCCCAGCGCCACTTTTGACGCTATAATGATCGGCTCACGTGGTTTGTCACTGATTCAATATCGGGAGTTTTGCGATGCGTTTATTTGGACCGAAAGATGTCGACAAGAAGGCCCTGCGCAATGCGCGCATTGCCATTCTGGGCTATGGAAGTCAGGGCCGCGCCCATGCGCTCAACCTGAAGGATAGCGGGTTCGACGTCGTCGTCGGCGTGCGCAAGGGTGACAGTTTCAAGCAGGCCAAACGCGACGGCCTCGAAGTGACTACCCCTGAAGCTGCCGTTGCAGGCGCCACGCTGGTGGCCATGCTGGTGCCCGACACCACGCAGAAGGCGTTATATGCCGAGCTCAAGGACAAATTCGAACAGGGGGCCACGCTGCTGTTCGCGCATGGCTTCAATATCCATTTCAAGCAGATCAAGCCGCGCAAGGACCTCGACGTGGTGCTGATTGCGCCCAAGGGCCCGGGTGGCCTGGTGCGCCGCCAATACCAGCAGGGACGCGGCGTGCCGGCGCTGATCGCCGTGCAGCAGAACGCCAGCAAAAAGGCATTCGACAAGGCGCTGGCCTATGCCCATGGCATCGGCAGCACCCGCGGCGGTGTGTTGCAGACCACCTTCGCAGAAGAGACCGAGACCGACCTGTTCGGCGAACAGGCAGTGTTGTGCGGTGGTGCCACCGAGCTGGTGGTCAAGGGTTACGAGACATTGGTCGAGGCCGGCTACCAGCCGGAAGTGGCCTATTACGAGTGCCTGCACGAATTGAAGCTGATCGTCGACCTGCTGCATGAAGGCGGATTGTCGAAGATGCACAAGTTCATCAGCACCACGGCCAAGTGGGGCGATCTCATCAGCGGTCCGCGCG
This sequence comes from Pseudomonadota bacterium, assembly GCA_039932715.1. Classification (GTDB taxonomy): domain Bacteria; phylum Pseudomonadota; class Gammaproteobacteria; order Steroidobacterales; family Steroidobacteraceae; genus ZC4RG30. Next base: position 26,668 of record JBDTPN010000017.1, read on the forward strand.
TGGTCAACAAGGCCACCAAGAAGGAAATGAAAAAGATCCTTGGCGAAATCCAGGACGGCAAGTTCGCACGCCGGTGGATTGCCGAGAACAAGACCGGCCTCAAGAAGTACAACAAGCTCATGAAGGCCGACATGAACCACGGCATCGAGAAAGTCGGTGCCAAGTTGCGCGAGCGCATGCCCTGGTTGCAGGACGAGCGCGCCTGAGAGTCAGGGAGAGGAAACACACGCCATGCCTATAACAGCAACGCAGCACATCTGGTTCAACGGCAAGCTGGTGCCCTGGGAAAAAGCGACAGTACATGTGCTGTCGCATGCCCTGCACTACGGCTCGTCGGTGTTCGAGGGTGTACGTGCGTATGCGACTCCCAGGGGCGTGGCGATCTTTCGTCTGGCCGAGCACACGCGGCGGCTGTTCGATTCCGCCAAGATTTATCGCATCACCATTCCCTATTCGATGGAAGCCATCAATGCGGCTTGCTGCGAGGTGGTGACGGCCAATGGTCTGCACAACGGTGCCTACCTGCGTCCGGTTGCCTTCCGCGGCTATGGCGAAATCGGCGTGGCGCCAAAGATCGACCCGCCAGTGGATGTGGCGGTAGCGGCGTGGGAATGGGGCAAATACCTTGGCGCCGAGGCCGAGGCCGAGGGCGTGGACGTGTGCGTCTCGTCCTGGCAGCGCATGGCGCCCAATACCTTGCCCGCCATGGCCAAGGCAGCTGGCAATTATCTTTCCAGCCAGCTGATCAGCATGGAAGCCAAGCGGCTGGGATTCGTGGAGGGCATTGGCCTTGCGGTGGATGGCACGGTCAGTGAAGGCGCGGGCGAAAACCTGTTCCTGATACGGGATGGAATCATCTACACACCGGGTTTCGCGCATGCCGGCCTCAGCGGCATCACGCGCGATTCAGTGATGCGCCTGGCGCGTGACCGGGGTATCGAAGTGCGCGAGGCCGCGATTCCGCGCGAGATGCTCTACGTGGCCGACGAGCTTTTCTTCAGCGGCACGGCCGCGGAGATCACGCCGATTCGCTCGGTGGATCGCATCACCGTGGGCAATGGGCGTCGCGGACCGATTACCGAGACGCTGCAGAAGGCGTTCTTCGGCCTGTTCACCGGCGCGACACCGGACACATACGGCTGGCTCGAGCCCGTGGCTCCGGCGACCAAGCGCGTCGCTTCGGCGTAGATGCCAATGGCCACACCCCCCAAAACACTTTTCCAGAAGGTCTGGGAAAGACATGAAGTCGTGCCCGAGACCGTGGACACCCCCGCGGTGCTGTTCATCGACCTGCACCTGATTCATGAAGTCACCACGCCGCAGGCTTTCAGCATCCTGCGCGAGCGTGGACTCAAGGTGCGGCGTACCGACCTGACGCTGGGCACCATGGATCACTCCACACCCACGCGCACCGAGCAGGTGTTCGGCGGCGCGCCCATTGTCATGGACTCCGCTGCCAGACAGGTGCGCCAGCTCGAGGTCAACTGCGCCGAATTCGGTGTGGAACTGCTCAACATGGCCAGCGACAAGCGCGGCATCGTGCATGTGATCGGTCCTGAGCTGGGAGCCACGCAACCGGGCAAGACCATCGTCTGCGGCGACAGCCATACCAGCACGCATGGCGCATTCGGCGCACTGGCATTTGGCATTGGCACCACTGAAGTGGGTCATGTGCTGGCTACGCAGTGCCTGCTGCAGACCCGACCAAAGACGCTGGCCATCAATGTCGAGGGCAGCTTGCGCCCGGGCGTCACTGCTAAGGACCTGGTGCTGGCGATTATCGGAAAAATAGGGGTTTCCGGTGGCACCGGCCACGTCATCGAATTTCGCGGACCGGCCATTCGCGCGCTCGACATGGATGAGCGCATGACGGTGTGCAACATGTCCATCGAGGCTGGCGCCCGTGCCGGCATGGTGGCGCCTGATGAAACCACCTACGCCTATCTCAAGGGACGGCCACGCGCACCCCAAGGCGCGGCGTGGGATGCGGCCGTGGCGCTGTGGAAAACACTGCCCACCGACCAAGGCGCGGTGTTCGATCGCGAAGTGACGATAGATGCATCGACGCTTGAACCCATGATCACCTGGGGCACGCACCCGGGGATGGTGGCGGCTGTGACCGGCAACGTGCCGGCGCGCAGTGACGATCCGGTGTTCGACAAGGCGCTGGCCTACATGGGCTTCAATGCAGGACAGCAGCTGGCGGGCGCACCCATCGACGTGGTGTTCATCGGCAGCTGCACCAACTCACGACTCACGGATCTGCAGGCCGCAGCCGGTGTGCTCAAGGGTCGCCACATCGCGCCCGGTGTGCAGATGCTGGTGGTGCCCGGTTCGCAGCAGATCAAGAAGGCAGCGGAGGAGCTGGGACTGGATAAGATATTCATCGCCGCTGGCGCCGAATGGCGCGAGTCAGGCTGCTCCATGTGCCTGGGGATGAACGGCGACACGGTGGGCAAAGGCCAATATTCCCTCAGCACCAGCAATCGCAACTTCGAAGGTCGCCAGGGCGTGGGCGCACGCACCCTGCTGGCCAGCCCGCTGACCGCTGCGGCCTCTGCAGTGCACGGCCGCATCACCGACCCGCGGGACCTGCTGTGAAAACCATTGATGCCATCCGCAGTATCACCTCGCGCACCGTGGTGCTACCGCGTACGGACATAGACACCGACCAGATCATCCCGGCGCGATTCCTGCGCACCACATCGCGCGAAGGCCTGGGCGCGCAGCTGTTTTCGGATTGGCGTTACACGGCTGATGGCAAGCCCAATCCGGATTTCGTGCTCAACCGTCCCGAGGCCAGTGGCTGCACCGTGCTGGTGGGTGGTCGCAATTTCGGTTGCGGTTCTTCGCGTGAGCATGCGCCCTGGGCGCTGCTGGACTTCGGCATCCGCGCGGTGATCAGCAGTGAGTTTGCGGATATCTTCCGCTCCAATTCACTCAAGAACGGCCTGGTGCCGGTGGTGGTGGATGAGCCCACGCTCGACTGGCTGCTGGCCAATCCCGGTATGTCGGTCACCATCGACATCGAGACCAACACCCTTGCGTTGCCCGATGGGCGCAGCGTGAAGTTTCCCATCGAACCCTTTGCGCGCTATTGCCTGCTGCATGGGGTTGACCAGCTGGGCTACCTGCTGGCGAGCGATGCTGCCATCACGGCCTACGAGCAACGCCACACAGTTTGAAGAAGGCCACGTTGCGATGAAGGCAGGAATTACTGTATTGCCGGGCGATGGCATCGGCCCGGAAGTCACGCGCGAAGGCGTGCGTGCGTTACAGCGCGTGGCGCAACTCTTCGGCCATGAGTTCGAACTCACCGAGTGTGACTTTGGCGGCATCGCCATCGAGCGGCATGGCGATCCGCTGCCCGCGACCACGCTGCAGAGTTGTCTCGCATCCGATGCCATCCTACTGGGCGCGATCGGTGGACCAAAGTGGTCGGCGCCGGATGCCAAATTGCGCCCTGAAACCGGCCTGCTGCGGATAAGGCGGGAACTGGGCGTTTACGCAAATCTGAGGCCCGTAGCCGTACATGCGTCCCTTGCGGATTCCACCACGCTCAAGGCCGATGTAGTGCGCGGCGTAGACCTGGTGTTCGTCCGTGAACTCACGGGCGGCATCTATTTTGGCGCCAAGACCCGCGATGCCAACTCTGCCAGCGATCTGTGCACCTATTCCGTCAGCGAAGTCGAACGTGTGACGCGCGTGGCCGCGCGACTGGCAGCCACCCGGCGCCGCAAGCTAACCTCCATCGACAAGTCCAACGTGCTCGAGACCTCGCGCCTGTGGCGCGAGGTGGTGACGCGGGTGATGAAGAACGAGTTCGCCGAAATTGCCGTCGACCACATCCTCGTGGATGCTGCGGCCATGCATCTGATACGCCGACCCACAGACTTTGACGTGATCGTCACCGAGAACATGTTCGGCGACATCCTCACCGACGAAGCCTCGATGCTGGCCGGTTCGCTGGGTCTGTCGCCATCCGCATCGCTGGGTGATGGCAAGCGCGGACTATACGAACCCATACATGGTTCGGCGCCGGACATCGCGGGCAAGAACATAGCCAATCCCATTGGCACCATACTCAGCGCCGCCATGCTGCTGCGTCATTCCCTGGGGCTCGAAGCCGAGGCCCGCTCCATCGAGCGTGCCGTGTCCACGGCCCTTGAACAGGGATTACGCACGGCGGATATCGCCGCTGGCGGCAAGGCCATGACGACCGACGGAGCCGGTGCCACGATTGCGAGCTTGATCCAGCGCAGCTGATCCTTGTAGCCCGTATCCCGCGGCTGTGGATTGCCTTAGCATCCCGGTTCCAACAAGAAATCTGGGGAAAGCCATGGCTGCACGCACCACCGGTCGCGGGTCGCGCCCGGTCCTGTTATGGATCGTGACGTTGGTTGCATGTCTTTTCGGCCACGCGCCGCGCGCCGATGCCCAGGCTTTTGCCGATCTCAAATCCGCGCTCGTTGACTATTCGAAGGCCGACCATTCGGCGAAGAAACTCTGCGCCGACATGGCTGCCTATAAGGCCAACGACGTCGTCGAGATCCACGCCGCCGATATCGCCGCTGCGGGCAAAACGCCGAAATACTGCCGACTGACAGGCCTCATCAATCCCGAAGTCGCCTTTGAAGTGGCGATGCCGGAGCGTTGGAACGGCCGCTTCTACATGATCGGTAATGGCGGTCACGCCGGCGAGAACCTTGAAGACCCGGGTCGCACCAGCCAACGCGATGCCGCGCTGGCCGCGGGCTTCGCCTTCGCGCAGACCAACACCGGACACGATTCACGCAAGGAGCCGGGTGGCAGCTTCGTGGTAAGCAACCCGCAAAAAGCTGTCGACTATGCATACCGCGCAGTGCATGTCACTGCGGTCACCGCCAAGGACATGATGAAGCGCTACTACGCGCGTCCCGTCTCGAAGGCATATTGGAATTCCTGCTCCAATGGTGGCCGGCAGGGATTGATTGAAGCGCAGCGCTATCCACGGGATTTCGATGGCCTGGTGGTCAACGCACCCTGGGTGAGCCAGACCGGCTTCACGCTGGGCGCAATGTGGAACCAGCGCGCAGTCACCACGGCGCCACTGTCTGCAGCCAAGCTCACCATGCTGGCCGGACAGGTAATGGCAGCCTGCGATGCGCTCGACGGTCTGAAGGATGGGCTCATTGATGATCCACGCAAATGTCATTTCGATGCACACAAGTGGGTGCCGGCCTGCCCTGCCGGCACTGATGGACCCAGCTGCCTGACCAGCGCGCAGGCCGATGCGGTAATGCAGATCTACGGTGGTCCGACGAGCAATGGCAAGCCGCTGTTCCCTGGCTACATGCCCGGCAGTGAGGCCGTGATTACCGGCGGCTTCGGCGGTGCGGCCGCAGCCTCCAGTGCCTGGCTGAATACCATCGTTCCGGGACAGCCCGGCGCCAAGCCAGCGGACTTCGGCCTGGCCGAAGGCACAATGCGCTACCTGGTGCACACACCGCCGCAGCCGGACTACGACACTGCTGGCTTTGATTTCGATCGCGACGTGCAACTGCTGGATGCCTGGAGCGCGAAGGTGGATGCCACCAGCCCCAACCTTGACGCGCTGCGCGGGCGCGGCGGGAAGATACTGATGACCTACGGGTGGGCCGATCAGATCCTGCAGCCACTGGCGGGCGTGCATTATTACGAAAGCCTGGTGCAGCGCTATGGGGCGGCACCGGCCGGCCAGTTCGTGCGCCTGTTCATGGTGCCTGGCATGACGCACTGCGCGGGCGGCATCGGCACCGACCGCTTTGATCCGGTGACTGCGGTCATCGACTGGGTAGAGAAAGGCAAGGCGCCGGATTCCATCGCCGCCGCGCGCGTGGTTGCGGACAAGACAGTGCGGACGCGGCCACTGTGCCCGTATCCGCAGACTGCCCGCTATTCCGGCAGTGGCAGCATCGACGAAGCCGCCAACTTCAGCTGCGTCTCGCGCTGACGACTCAGCGCTGCGCCGGATCACCCGTCGGCGGCGGAGCAAGGTCTTGTTTGGCGCGCGGCCCGAGCAGCTGGATCAGATACGGCTCCAACTCTTCGGCCCAGATGCGGTAGCCCGGCAGCGCCGGATGCAACTTGCCATCCATCATCACACCCGGCTTCAGATGGCCCTGCGCATCGACGAACCGTGCGTTGATGTTGAGGTAGCGCACCCGCCGGCCGGCGAAGTGCGCGAGGCGCTGGTTGATGTCAGCGATCACGGGCATTGCGGCAGGATTGTCCTCGCGAGGCAGGATTCCCATCAAAATGATGGTGGCCCGCGGCGCTCGGGCGCGCACCGCCGCCAGCAAGGCACCAATGTTCTCGCTGATCGCCACCGAAGCGGCGCCCACTGCTGCGGATGGAGGCAAATTGCCGACGTCATTCGTGCCGGCCATCAGCACGATCACGCGCGGATTCACCCCATTGAGTTCCCCATTCTCGATGCGCCAGAGGATGTTGAGCACCGTGTCGCCGCCCCAGCCAAAATTGCCGGCATTCCAGCCGTTGAAACTGGCGTTCCAGTGCTGCAGCAATTGCGGGTAGTCGGTGGCGCCCCAGCGTCGCGTGATGGAATCGCCAAGGAAGTAGAGGTCGATGCGACCCGTGCGCGCCTTCTGCAGCAGCTGCTGGTGCGCCAATAGGGAGTTGGCGTCAGTGCGCGGCACGCCCTGCGGTGCCGGTTCCGGTGCTGATTGAGTGATCAGCGGCCATGCGGCCGCCAGCATTAAAGCGACGCTAGCCGCGCGCACGCGTAAGACCGACCGCCAGGTCCGCACGCAGATCGCCTGCATCCTCGATGCCGATGGACAGCCGCAGCAATCCATCGGTGAGTCCTGCCGCCGCACGAGCGGCCGGGTCCATGGCCGCATGCGTCATCGATGCGGGATGCGCAACCAGGCTCTCCACCCCGCCCAGCGACTCGGCCAGCGAGAAGAACTGCAGTCCATCGACGAAGCGACGCACGGCTTCAGTTCCGCCCTTGAGCTCCAGCGTAACGATGGCACCGAAGCCGGTCTGCTGACGCTTGGCGATGTCATGACCCGGATGTGTTGGCAGACCCGGATACCAAACCTGCTGCACCTGCGGCTGGGTAGCCAGCCATTGAGCGATCTCCATGGCATTGCGACCATGCACGGCCAGGCGTGCATCCAGCGTTCGGATTCCGCGCAAGGTCAGAAAGCTGTCGAATGCGGAGCCGGTGATGCCCAGGCAATTGGCCCACCAGCCCAGCTTTTCGTGCAGCTCCTTGGTTGCCGCGACCACCGCACCGCCCACCACGTCGCTGTGGCCGTTGAGGTATTTGGTGGTGGAATGCAGCACCAGGTCCGCACCCAGCGTCAGTGGCTTCTGCCACCCCGGGGAAAGAAAAGTATTGTCGACAACGCTGAGCGCACCAATGGCTTTGGCGCGCTTGGCCAGATCGGCGATATCCGTGATGCGTAGCAAGGGATTGCTGGGAGTTTCAATCCATACCAGGGCGGCGGGCTTTGACAGCGCCTGCGCCAGGGCGGCGGAGTCCGCATAACGAACGAAGTCCACCTGGAAATCCCCACGCTGTTTCCAGGCATTGAACAGACGATACGTGCCGCCGTAGCAATCATGCGGCGCGACGATGCGTGAGCCCTGCGGAATAAGGTAGCCGCACAGCGTGATGGCCGCCATGCCGGTGGCGGTGACCACGCCGCCCACACCCTCTTCCAGGTCGGTCAATGCCTCACTCAGCAGATCGCGCGTGGGATTGCCCGAACGCGAATAGTCGTATTTGCGCTTGTCGCCATAACCGCGGAACGCGAAGGTTGATGACAGGTAGATCGGCGGCACCACCGCACCGGTAACGTCATCGGACTCAAGCCCGGCACGCACGGCGCGGGTGGTGAACTTCGGTCGGTCGGTCACGGGGAATCTCCAGGCGAAAGAATGGCAAGGATGGCGCGCAGCTGCTCGGCCTCCTTGAGGAAGGCATCATGGCCCATCAACGACGAAATCTCATGCAGGCCGGCATCCGGAAGACGCGCAGTCAATGCGCGCATGTCGGCCAGGGGCACCAGCTGGTCTTCGCGCACCGCCACCACTTCGGTGCGTACCGGCACGCGCGTGGCGTCGACCTTGTGCAGATCTATGGACTCGGACAAGCACAGGAAGGATTCCGGCAGGGTGCGCGCGGCGTAATCACGACCCCGCGCGTGCAGGTATTCCTCTACGGGGAACACGGCGCGACCGCTGTCGAAGCGCGGCGCTGCGCGAAACCGTGCGGCAAACTCTTCGGGGCTGCGATAGGTGGACATGGCCAGCGCACGGGCAAGTTCCAGGCCCGCGACGGGCTGTTTGGCGCTGAGCCCCAGGCGCACGATGTTTCTCTGCACGCTGCGCCAGGCCGTGGCCATGGGATGCGCCACATCTGATGCGCTGATGACAACAAGTCGTTCGACGCGCTGGGGGTAACGCTCGCCAAAGGCCAGCGCCACCATCCCGCCATAGGAGGCACCGACAATGGCGCCCAGCTTCTGTATGCCCAGGTGATCCAGCAGGTGCAACGCCGCGTCGGCCTGGTCATAGCTGGAGATGCTGGGAAACGGCGCGCTCGCGTCCGGTCCACTGCTGGCTTCGCTGCCGCCGATGTAGTCCATGCCCAGCACGGTCACGCGCGTGGTGTCGAGTGCCTTGCCCGGGCCCACGATCTCGTGCCACCACCCGCTCCTGCCGCTGCCGGCATCAAACACGCGCCGCGACGCGGAGATGCCGCCCAGTGCCAGCACTACCGGATTCGCGGCCGCGTCGCTGCCTGCCGGGCCACTGAGGGTCCAGCCTATCTGCAGGTCTTCCAGTTTGCCGCCGTGATACAGCGCCGTCGGGCCAGGGACGTGGAGGACGCCATCGCGGGGCGTCGCTTGGGGGCCGGATTGTGTGGTCAAGCGCGCAATTTTACGGGGAATGCGTGGATTGCAGCAAGCAAAAGGGTTGGTTGCGGGTGTTCCATTGTGTTAACGTATTAGTACATTACCATGAAGACCAACCGTCAATTCACCTCGCGGCAGGAAGCCCAGGTAGAGCGCAACCTTGCCGCGGCGATGCTCACGCAGCGTACGCCCGAAGAGCTGCGTGCCTTCCTGCGCGACCTGTGCACACCGGCGGAGTTGCAGGCCATGGCCGATCGCTGGGCCGTGGTCGAATGCCTGCAACGCGACCTGCCCTATCGCGAGATCCACCGGCTCACCGGGGTCAGCATTACCACCATCGGGCGCGTTGCCCGTTACCTGGCCACTGGCAGCGGCGGCTATTCGCTGGCCGTACGCCGCCTGGAGAATCCGCGCAATGGATAAGGAAACCCGCCTCAAGCTGGCCGTGCAGAAATCAGGCCGCCTGACGGATCATTCGCTGGATCTGCTGGCGCGCTGCGGCCTCAAGCTGTCGCGCGGCAAGGACCAGCTCATGGGGTTCGGCGAGAACCTGCCGCTGGATGTGCTGTTCGTGCGCGATGACGACATCCCTGACCTGGTGCAGGAGGACGTCAGCGACCTGGGCATGGTCGGGCTCAATGTGCTCGAAGAACGCCGTCTCGAAATGCTGGCGCGCGGCGCCACGGCGCAGTTTGAAATCCTGCGGCGGCTGGACTTCGGTCGTTGCCGCCTCTCACTTGCGGTTCCGGATGGCATGGCCTGGTCCGGGCTGGGGACGTTGCAGGGGCAGCGCATTGCCACCACTTATCCGGCACTGCTGGGGGATTTTCTCGCCAGGGAGAAGATCAAGGCGGAAATCGTCACCCTTTCCGGTGCGGTGGAAATCGCGCCGCGCCTGGGTCGTGCCGACATGATCTGCGACCTGGTGTCATCCGGCTCGACGCTGCAGGCCAACCACCTGCGTGAAGTGCACACCCTCATTGAAAGCCAGGTCGTGCTGATCCGCACGCCCGTGCGGCTGCCGGAGTTCAAGGAAAGCTGGGTTTCGCGCCTGCTGCTGCGCATCGACGGCGTTGAACAGGTCAAGGAGAGCAAGTACATCATGCTGCATGCGCCGCGCTCAGCGCTGCCGCGGATACGCGAACTGCTGCCTGGCAGCGAGTCGCCCACCATCATTCCGCTGGAAGGTTCTGCAGACAAGGTCGCCGTCCATGCGGTGTGTCGTGAAAACGTGTTCTGGGAAACCCTTGAAAGCCTCAAGGCCGCGGGAGCCAGTTCACTGCTGGTGCTGCCCGTGGAAAAGATGTTGCGCTGATCATGCAGATAATCGACTGGCAACAAGTAGATGCAGCTGCGCGTGAAGCGGCGCTGGCACGCCCGCGTCTGGAGGGACGCGGCGACATTGACACGCTGGCCAGGTCCATCATCCGCGAAGTGCGCACCGATGGCGACGCGGCCCTGCTGCGCCTGGCGGCGCGCTTTGATCGCGCCACATTGACTTCGCTGCAAGTCGCGCCCGAGGAATTCGATGCGGCCGAGCGGGCACTGTCTGCCGTGCAGATCGCGGCGCTCGAGACTGCCATCGACAATGTGCGACGCTTCCACGCGGCGCAGCTGGGCACGCCCATTTCCATGGAAGTCATGCCCGGGGTGCGCTGCGAACGGATATTCCGGCCCATTCCCGCAGTGGGGCTGTATGCGCCTGCCGGCTCCGCTCCCCTGCCCTCCACCGTGATCATGGTAGCGGTACCTGCGCTGCTGGCCGGATGCCCGCAACGGGTGCTGTGCACGCCACCGACTGCCAGCGGCACCGCCAATGCCGCAGTGCTGGTGGCGGCACGACGCTGCGGCATCGACAAAGTATTCAAGGCCGGCGGTGCGCAAGCCATTGCCGCCATGGCTTATGGCACACAGACCGTGCCCAAGGTGGACAAGATCTTCGGACCCGGAACCGCATTGACCACTGCCGCCAAGCAAATTGTCGCGGGCGATCCGCTGGGAGCGGCTTTCGACCTGCCGGCCGGTCCTTCAGAAGTGCTGGTGATTGCCGACAGCGCAGCAAACCCCGCATTTGTCGCCGCGGACCTGCTGGCACAGGCTGAGCATGATGTGAATGCGCAGTCTTTGCTGTTGACCGATTCGAAGGAGCTGGCGGTAGCCGTGGCACTGCAGTTCGCGCAGCAGCGACGCACACTGTCGCGCGTCGAGATTCTCAAGCAATCGGCCCTCAACTGTCGCGCCATTGTCGTGCCGGATATCAGCACGGCACTTGAAGTGTCCAATCGCTACGCCCCTGAACACCTGATCATCCAGACCCGTGATCCCCGATCACTACTCGAGGGCGTGCTCAACGCCGGTTCGGTGTTCCTGGGTGCATGGTCGCCGGAATCCATGGGCGACTATTGTTCGGGTACCAACCACGTGCTGCCCACCTATGGCTATGCACGTGCGTACAGCGGACTGTCGATCACGGATTTCCAGAAGCGCATGACCGTGCAGGAACTGACCGCATCAGGATTGCAGCAGCTGGGTCCTGTTGCCGAGACGCTGGCCAATCTCGAGGGGCTGGACGCGCATGCGCGCGCCGTGACCTTGCGACTTGAACAGCTGGAACTCGAACAGCAGGCAAGCGCGTCATGAGCGCGGATGGCAGCAACTGGGTCATCGGTCGCGCGCGGGCAGATATCCGCGCGTTGCAACCTTACAGCCATGCCTCATGGGAACCTTCGCTGACACGCATGCATGCCAATGAACTGCCATGGCGTGTAGCGGGAGATGGATCCGCTGCAGGACTCAATCGCTATCCCGAGCCGCAGCCACCGGCGCTGGTGCAGGGTCTGGCGCGTCTTTACGGCGTGGACCCGACACAGTTGCTTGCAGGCCGCGGCAGTGACGAGGCCATCGACCTGCTGGTGCGCGTGTTCTGTCGCGCTGAAGTCGACAATGTCATTGTCTGTCCGCCGACCTTCGGCATGTTCGGTGTTGCGGCGCGCATCCAGGGCGCCGCCGTTGTGTCCGTGCCCCTGCTCGCGCAGACAGGATTTGCGCTCAATGTGCAGGGCATACTTGATCGAGTCGATGCAAACACGAAGCTGGTGTTCGTCTGCTCGCCCAACAATCCCACGGGCAACGCGGTTGCAGGTTCGGTGCTGCTGGACTTGTGCCGGCGCCTGGCGCCGCGCGCGCTGCTGGTGGTGGACGAGGCTTACGTGGAGTTCTCAGCGCAGCCCAGTCTGGCCACGCAGCTCGCGCAATTCCCCAACCTGGCCTTGCTGCGCACGCTTTCCAAGGCACATGGCCTAGCGGGTGCACGGTGCGGTGCGCTGCTGGCCGCGCCGGAAATTATCGCACTGGCGCGCAAGGTGATACCGCCCTACGCCATCACGGAAATGACGGTGGAGACTGTTGCGCCGTTGCTCGAGCCCGGCGGCGTGGCCGCCATGCGTGAGCGGGTGCAGAAGCTGCTGCTGGAACGCGCGCGACTTGTCGCGGCGCTTCATGAATGCGCGTGCATCACCCGGGTGTGGCCCAGCGACTCCAACTTCCTGCTGGTGGACTGCGCGGACCCCGATGAAGTGCTTAAGCGCGCACGCGGCGCCGGCCTGCTGATCCGCGATGTCCGCCAGGCCGCCCTGCCCGTTTCCGTGCGCGTGTCCGTGGGCACCCCGCAAGAGAACGACCGCCTGCTGGAGAGCCTGCGATGAACACGCATGCTGGGCAACGAGTGCTGTTTGTGGATCGCGATGGCACCCTGATCGAGGAGCCGCCCGATGAACAGGTGGACAGCGTGGAGAAGATCCGCTTTCTGCCAGGCGTATTCGCGGCACTGCAGCGATTGAGCGCAGCAGGCTTCAGGCTGGTGATGGTGACCAATCAGGACGGCCTGGGCACAGCCTCGTTTCCCGAAGAACGCTTCGAAGTGGCGCAGGATTTCGTGCTGCGCGCTTTTGCTTCGCAGGGCTTGACCTTCGATGCGGTGTGCATTTGCCCGCACCGTCCTGCGGACAACTGCGACTGCCGCAAGCCCAAGCTGGGCCTGGTGCAACCCTACCTCGCCAATGCCAATGTGGATTTGGCCAGCAGCGCCATGATTGGCGACCGGCTTACCGACCTTGAGTTCGCGCGCAACCTGGGTGTGCGAGGGTTGCGCGTGCAGATTGCGGGCCCGGCCGGCGAGACCTGGCCTGCGCTTGCCAACGAACTGCTGAGCCGTCGCGCAACCTTCACGCGTACCACCAAGGAAACGCACATTGATATCCAGTTGGATCTGGATGCCGAGGGACCCATCAGCATTGCCACGGGGCATGGATTCTTTGATCACATGCTGGAGCAACTGGCGCGGCACGGGGGATTTGCGCTCACCTTGCAAAGCAAGGGCGACTTGCACATCGACGAGCACCACACCGTCGAGGACTGCGCCTTGGCAATGGGCAGCGCGTTGAAGCTGGCCCTTGGCGACAAGCGCGGCATTGCACGCTACGGGTTCCTGTTGCCCATGGACGAGACGCGCGTACAGGTGGCCATCGACCTGTCGGGTCGTCCCTTTGCAGTGTTCGAAGGCAAATTCCCGCGGACCGAAGTGGGTGGGCTGGCAACGGAACTGGTGCCGCACTTTTTCCGTTCGCTGGGCGAGACGCTGGGCGCGGCCATCCATGTCAGTGTCACGGGTGACAACACCCACCACATGGTAGAGGCCTGCTTCAAGGGCGTGGGCCGCGCCCTGCGCCAGGCTTTTCGGCGCGAAGGCAGTGAGCTGCCTTCCACCAAGGGAGTGCTTTAGTGGCTGATGTGGTCGTGGTCGACAGCGGTGGTGCCAACCTGGCTTCGCTTGGCTACGCACTGGCGCGGCTTGGGGTTGAGTCGACTGTGAGCGCCGACCCGCAGCGCATCCGTCGCGCATCGCATGTGCTGCTGCCTGGCGTGGGCTCGGCACACGACGCAATGCAACGCCTCACGGCCGCCGGACTGGCACAAGTCATACCGCAACTGACGCAGCCGCTGCTGGGTATTTGCCTGGGTATGCAGCTGCTGTTTGATTCATCAGCCGAGACTTCAGCCCACTCGGCCGCGGCTACGGATGGCACACCCGGACTCGGCGTGATCGCGGGCAGGGTCGAACGACTCGCCGGTGCGCCGGATCGACCCGTTCCGCACATGGGATGGAACCAGATGGAATCGCTGCGTGCAGACCCGCTGCTGGCGGGCATTTCCCCTGCCGACCATGTGTATTTCGTGCACAGCTACGCCGCGCCAGTCACGGATGCCACCCTGGCAGTCACCGGCTACGGCCAGCAGTTCGCCTCGGTGGTGCGCAGGAATAATTTTCGCGGCGTGCAATTTCATCCCGAGCGATCCGCCACCGTGGGCGCGCGGGTGCTGGCCAATTTCCTGGCATTGCAGGAGTAACCGGTGCTGCTGATCCCTTCCATTGATCTGCGCGGCGGGCAATGTGTGCGCCTGCTCAAGGGCGAGTTCGGCGCCGAGACACTGTACGATGTCGATCTCGCCGTGCTGATTCGCCGCTATGCGAATGCCGGCGCCCCCTGGCTGCACCTGGTCGACCTCGACGGTGCGCGCGACGGCACGCCCGGCAACCGACCCCTGATCCATGACCTGGCGCACCTCAAGCTGCTCAAGATTCAGCTCGGTGGCGGATTGCGCAGCCGTAAGTTGATTGACGAGGCCTTGCTGGCAGGTGTCTCGCGGGTGGTGATCGGCAGCGCCGCAGTGGAAAATCCATCGCTGCTGCGAGAATGTCTCGAGGAATATGGTGCAGATCGGGTCTGCCTTGCTGTGGATGTGCGCCTGGATCAAACCGATGTGCCACGCGTCAGCACGCGGGGGTGGACCCGGGAACTTGCCCTGAGTTTGTGGGAACTGCTGGAGTCTTTTGCCGACACACCGCTGCGTCATGTGCTGTGCACGGACATCGCGCGTGATGGTGCACTCAGTGGACCCAGCTTCGATCTTTATGCGCAGGCACAGTCCCGATTTCCGCGGCTGCAGTGGCAGGCCTCCGGCGGTATCCATTCCATTGCCGACCTGGTACGACTGGATGAAATGGGACTGGCCGCAGCCATCAGCGGCAAGGCGCTGCTCGAGGGACGCATTCGCATGGAGGAGTTGCAGTCATTCTTGCCCGGCGTTTGATTCCCTGTCTTGACGTGCGCGACGGCCAGGTGGTCAAGGGCGTGCAATTCCGTGATCATCGCGTGGTGGGTGAGATCCTGGAGCTGGCGCAGCGCTATCGCGACGAGGGTGCCGACGAGCTGGTGTTCTATGACATCACCGCGAGCCCCGAAGGTCGCTCGGTGGATCGCACCTGGATCAGTCGCGTTGCCCGGGTGCTCGACATCCCGTTCTGTGTAGCGGGTGGAATTCGCTCGGTGGCAGATGCCGAAGCGGTTCTCAACGGCGGCGCCGAGAAGGTCTCCGTCAATTCACCCGCGCTTGCCGATCCGGCGCTGATCGAAAGGTTGGCCACACGCTTCGGTTCGCAATGCGTGGTGGTGGGCATTGACAGCCAGACCACGGCGGAAGGACTTCGCGTGTACCAGTTCACCGGCGATCCGGATCGCAGCCGCGATTCGGGGCGCGACACACTGGCCTGGGCGCGTGAAGTGCAGCAGCGTGGCGCCGGCGAGATTGTGCTCAACTGCATGGCCAGTGATGGCGTACGCGGCGGCTACGACATCACACAGCTGCTGGCGGTTCGGGCCGTCTGCAATGTGCCGCTGGTGGCCTCGGGTGGGGCAGGCACGCCGGAGCACTTCGCCGCATTGTTCGAGCGTCACGCTGCTGATGCTGCGCTGGCGGCCAGTGTTTTTCACAGCGGGCAGATCGCCATACCGGATCTGAAACAATTCCTGAAATCGCGAAACATCGAGGTGCGCATATGAGTCTGGGCATCGACGACATCGACTCCCTCGACTGGGGCAAGGCCAATGGGCTGATCCCCGGCGTAGTGCAGGACGCACGCAGCGAGGCGGTCCTGATGCTGGGGTTCCTGAGCCCGGAATCATTGCGCGAGACTTTGCTGCGCGGCCGCGTGGTGTTCTTCAGCCGCACTCGCCAACGCCTGTGGGAAAAAGGTGAAACCTCGGGCAACTTCTTCGAGGTGGTCAGCATAGATGCGGATTGCGATTCCGACAGCCTGCTGTTGCGCGTGCATGCGGTGGGTCCGGCCTGCCATCGACAGACCCTGACCTGCTTCGGTGACGGCGCACTGCCCCAGGGTGAAGGGGTGTCGTTCCTGTCGCGGCTGGATTCCATCATCCAGGCGCGTGTCACCGAACTGCCTGAAGGCAGCTACACGGCGCACCTGTTTGCCGAAGGCATACGTCGTGTTGCACAGAAGGTGGGCGAAGAAGGCGTCGAGGTAGCACTGGCAGGAAGCTGCGGCAATGAGCAGGAACTGCTCAGCGAAGCGGCCGATCTCGTGTATCACCTGGCTTTGCTGCTGCGCGCGCGCGGGCTGTCACTGGCGCAGGTGGCTTCCGAGCTGGCCGCGCGCCACAAGACGCGCACGGCGCTTGGGGCACTTCCCTAGTTGAGAATGATTTCCTCGGGCGGCGCCCGCAGGTTGTAGCTGGAGGCCATCGAACGCCCATAGGCGCCGGTGTTGGCAACCAGCAGCACGTCGCCCTCCTGCGCATCCGGTAGCAGGCGGTCATGTCCCAGGACATCACCGCTTTCGCAAATCGGACCCACCACGTCGTAGCTGCCCGTGGCCTCTTCAGTCAGCCGGCTGAGATTGACGATTTCATGGAATGCGCCATACAGCGCGGGACGGATCAGCGCATTCATTCCCGTGGCGACACCGATGTAGCCCTGCGCGCCCTTCTGCTTGACCTGGGTGACTCGCGCCAGAAGTACGCCGCCCACGGCAACCAGGTAGCGGCCCGGCTCCAGCCACAACTGGATTCCCGGATGCCGGGCCTTGAATTCCAGCAGCTTGGCATCCAGTGCGGCGAAGTCCACCCGCACCCGGTGCGCGGAATCAGGAACAGCGAAGCCACCACCCAGGTTCAATGTGGTCACGGTGCCCAGCTTTGCGGCCGCATCCATCAACACCTCGGCCGTACTGGTCCAGTTGCTGATGTCGGTTATGCCGCTGCCGGTGTGCGAATGCAGGCCGAACACCTCAACCCCGAGGCGCAGCGCCAACTGCTGCAAGTCCGGCAGCTCTTCCAGCGGCACACCGAACTTCGAGTATGTCCCGGCGGTGCGCACATGCTGGTGATGGCCGCGACCAGTGCCGGTGTCAATACGCACCAGCACGCGCCGATTGCGAAACAGCTGCGGCCACTGGCGCAACACGAACAGATTGTCGATGGTCACGTTGACGCCCATTTCGAGGGCGGCAGCGTATTCCGCACGCGGTGCAAAATTGGGCGTGAACAACACTTCGCTGGCCTTGAGGCCGGGAATGCAGTTGAAGACATGCTGCAGCTCGGCTAGCGAAACGCATTCCATGGCAACGCCGGACGCATGCAGCAGGCGCAGCAGGTCCGGATGCCAATTGGCCTTGCTGGCGTAGTGCACGCGATCAATGGACTGCATCGCCAGCAATTCACCGGCGCTGTGGCGCACGGTGGGGGCGTCATATACGTAGGCCGTGTCGCGACCTTGCATGGCCTGCAGCAGTTCCGGCGCGCGGCGCTGCCACCACCACTGCGCGGGCGCTTCGACCGCTTCAGGCTTGCGGAACAGTTCTTCCCAGGTGGGTCCCAGCACGCGGTCACCGCGCTGCGGGCGAATCAGCAATGCATGCAACTGCTCCACCAGACGATCAGCCTGGTTCTCATCCACCACGAAAGTGAAGTTGAGGTCGTTGGCTGCCTGGCTGACCAGGTAGATCTTCTGCTCGGCGAAGAATTCAAAGGCCTCGCCCAGTTCATGCAGGATGCCGCGGATATTGCGCCCCACCAGGCTAACCGACGCGCAGGGCCCGATGAATTCCGCACGGCATAGCTCCGACAGGTCGCGGGTCACCGCGGCAAGGGTGACTGCATCCAGCGTGTTGGCCTGGGGGTCCAGTGAAACGGTGACGTTGGTCTCTGACGTGGATACCAGGTCGATGGATAAGCCGTGGCGCTTGAAGATGGCGAAGGCATCCGCGAGGAATCCGACCTCATGCCACATGCCAGGGCTTTCCATCGACACCAGCGTGATGCCTTTCTTGACGCACACCGCCTTGACCTTGGCAGACGCATCCGCAGTGGCCGAGATGTGCGTGCCTTCCAGGTCTGGCGTCTGCGTTGCAAACACATGCAACGGGATGCGGTGCACACGCACCGGCATGACGCAGCGCGGGTGCAGAACCTTGGCGCCACTGCTGGCGATCTCCTGCGCTTCGTCGTAGTGCAACTCGCGCAGCAGCCTTGCGGAGGGAGTGGAGCGCGGGTTGGCACTGAACATTCCGGGCACGTCGGTCCAGATCTCAAGTCGCAGGGCGCTGAGCTTGGCGGCGAAATACGCGCCTGAGGTATCCGAGCCGCCGCGACCCAGCAGCACGGTTTCGCCCTTGCTGTCGCTGGCGATGAATCCCTGGGTGATCACAATGGGAGAGAGGCTAGTCAGCTCTCGCGCCAGGCGCGCATCGGGCGTGAAATCGCAGGTGGCCGACAACCAGTTGCCGGTTT
Organism: Pseudomonadota bacterium; assembly: GCA_039932715.1. Lineage (GTDB taxonomy): Bacteria > Pseudomonadota > Gammaproteobacteria > Steroidobacterales > Steroidobacteraceae > ZC4RG30. The sequence continues at coordinate 45,221 of JBDTPN010000017.1, forward strand.
CCGATGCATGCAGGCGCTCAACGGCCTTGAGTCCCGTGCGCGCATCCCACCACTTGACGGCAAGTCCCTGCTGCTGCAGGAATCGCGCGCCGATCTCGGTGGCCATCAGTTCGCCTGTGGCCATGGCACGCGCGCGGGTGCGGTCTGTCAGCTGGCCCGTGCCATGGACTTCCTGCGCAATCTCGCGCAGCTGCGCAAAATAGCCATCCAGCTGTGCACTGCGGCCAATGCCCAGTTCGGTGCACAGCGCCACGTGTCGGGATTCGATGGATTCAAGCGCGGCTTCCAGCTCACCGCTGCCCGCAGCGACCAGCAGGCGCTCCAGTCGGTCAGTGATGCCGCTGACGGCGGAGTGAACGATCAACACCTGCCTGCCCTGTGCGCGCCGGGCAGCTGCCACATGGGCGATGTTGCGCCAGTTGGCCAGGTTGGAAACGCTGGTGCCGCCGAACTTCAGCACTATCCACTGCGCCGCACCATGATCAGTCATGGTGCGATCAGGATTCGAATTCGTCGAATTCGGAAAGGTCCTTCTTCAGCTTGCGTTCGGCCAGCACTTCTTCGAGCTTGCTCCAGGCTGCCTTTCCGACCTTCTTGGTTTTGTCCCGGGAACGCTTGTCCACACGGTCCAGAATCCGGTCGTAATCGTTGCCTTCTTCCTGCTCGACGATGAAGTCTTCGTCGATATCAAATCTTTCGTTGTCGCGCTCAGACATCTTGAAGATGACAGTTCTTTCGTTAAATCAGTTAGTTAGGCAAAGGCCCGCGCCTTTGGGTTGCGAACTATAACCAATTCGCGCTGGGGTTCAACCCCTTCACTGCGCCGGAGGGGTGGTTACGGGGCTGTCGGCCGCAATCCCCACCACCACGGGCATGCCCCGCGCAGCTGACAATTCCCGTCGGGCCAGGTCCCAGTGAATGGCCACCGGCGTGTCCCCCAGGGCTTTTTCCAGCAGCCCTTCGAACACGGTTACGTCTGGCTCAACGGTTTGCCCTTGCGCATCCACCGCCGGGTGAGTTTCCAGTAGCAGCTCGCCGTCGATCATGGCCACTTTGACCGGCTCATTGACCAGGTACACCGATGTGCCCACCGGCACCAGCGGGAACAGCTCTTCGATATCTTCCGGATACATGCGGATGCAGCCGTGGGTGACGGCCATGCCCACGGCCAGGGGATTGTTGGTGCCGTGGATCAAATACGACCCCTTGAGCCCCAGCCGCATGGCAAAGGCGCCCAAGGGGTTGTCCGGCCCGGCTGGCACCACCGCAGGCAAAGGGTCGCCATTGGCGATATGTTCCTTGCGAACCGACTCGGGCGGCGTCCAGGTGGGATTCTCGCGCTTGTCGACGACGCGCGTCTTTCCCAGCGGGGTGTGCCAGTCCATCTTGCCGATGCTCACCGGGTAGGTGTAGACCAGTTGTGGCTGCCCCTTGGGCGTCTTGGGGTAGTAATAAAGCCGGTGCTCGGGAAGGTTCACGACGATTCCGTCGCGAGGGCCGGAGGGCAACATGCGCTGCCCGGGGATCACGATGTTGCGGTCGGCACGCGGCAGCCAGGGATCGATGCCAGGGTTCACCCGGACGATTTCCTCGGAGCCCAGGCCGAAGCGGCGCCCGATCTCGTAGAGCGTGTCTTCATGCACCGTGGTCACGCGCTCTTCGCGCCCGAAAACCGCGTCGCCGGCGCCTTCCAGGGTATATACCGCGGCCATGGCCGGGCCAGTGAGCATTGCAGTTGTGCCCATCAGCCACGCCATCAGGCGCCCACGACATCCATATCTCATGGCGGGAATGTGTCTGATCGCTGCGGCGCGAGCAAGCGGTTTGCTAGGCTGGGTCATGGATATTCCCGAGATTCCCCAAATGACAGTGGCAACCCTGTCGTCATTGGTGGGCAGGCAATTCGAGCCCACCGAATGGATCACTGTAGACCAGGAACGAATCGACGCCTTCGCCAACTGCACAGACGACCACCAGTTCATCCATGTGGATCCCCAGCGCGTGGCCAGGGAAACCGCCTTTCCCGCTACCGTCGCTCACGGTTTCCTGTTGCTGTCGCTGGCTGCAGGTCACAGGCAAAGGGATTTTCCGCCGGTCACTGACGTGGCCCTGACGCTCAACTACGGCATCGACAAGCTGCGATTCATCAGTCCTGTATTTGCCGGGCAGCGAGTCCGCTACCTGACCCGCGTATTGGCTGCCGAGCCACGGGGCGAGGGTCGCGTGCTGTTGCGACAACAGGCGACACTGCAGATTGAGGGTCAGGAAAAGCCAGCCCTAGTGGCAGAACTGCTGGCTTTGTATGTTGCGCGCGGCAGCTGAGGCCCGCCGCGCGTCCCAGGCCGATCAGCCGTTGTCGGTGCTTGCGCCGCCGGCGGCCAGGATCTGCTTCCAGCTCACTTCATGGCCATTGCGACGACCCTTTTCGACCAGCTTGAGGCCGGCGCCGTCAATGGTCAGGGTGTAGGGCTTGTCTTCGACGACGATTTCACGCTTCAGGGGACGGTCGAGCTTGGTGGTCATTGCTTAGGCCTCTTGATCAGGGTGTGTCCAATCAGGTGAGATTACCACAGGGTGGTTTTGTTCCGGCCCTATACGGGCCCGGGAGCCCTCCAAATACGTCCCCAGGGTGCCGCCAGGCGGGCCCGGCCCCTCCTGGCTTAGACTGCCCCCATGAAAAGACGCACTTCCGCAGTGAAGCCCACCTCAGGCCAGCCGCACGTGGATCCCGCCGCCCTGCCCGTTTCCGACCGCATCCGCGCGCGCCTGCAGAAGAACGGCCGGCGCTTCCACGCCAATGACAACATCCATGATGCGCTGGAGCCCGGCGAACTGGAGCAGCTGGTCGACGAGGTCACCTCGCGCATGCAGGGAGTACTGGAGTCGCTGGTCATTGATACGCAAAGCGACCACAACACCCAGGAGACGGCACAGCGCATCGCCAAGATGTACGTGCACGAGGTGTTTCGCGGCCGCTACCACCGACCGCCGACGGTTACCGAATTTCCCAATGCGGAACGTCTTAATGAACTGATGATCGTGGGGCCCATTACGGTGCGCAGCGCCTGCAGCCACCATTTCTGTCCCATCATGGGTCGGGTATGGATAGGCCTCATGCCCAACAAGAATTCCAACCTGATCGGCCTGTCAAAATACGTGCGTCTCACCGACTGGATAATGACGCGGCCGCAGATCCAGGAAGAAGCCATCACTCAACTGGCCGACGTGATGATGAAAAAGGTCAGTCCGGATGGATTGGCCGTCGTCATGGAGGCAGATCACTTCTGCATGAGCTGGCGCGGCGTCAAGGACACCAACGCCAAGATGTTCAACAGTGTGATGCGCGGATCCTTTCTCAAGGACCCGGCATTGCGTCATGAATTCCTGTCACTGATACAGCACCGGACCTGAGCTACTTCAGCGGGAACCCCACGGCGCGGTACGGCTTCTCGGCCGGGGCCGCCGGACCACCGGGCTGCGCCATCATGATGCCCAGCTGGCCTTCGAGTGCGTAGCCCATGTCGCCCACGGCCGCCACCGCCACCACGCCGTCCAGGCCGGTTTTGAGGGTTTTTACCTGGCCATCATTGCCGGTGATTGTTACGCGATGGATCTTGCCGGTGCCATCGGTCACGAGCACATCGCTCTTGCCGTGGGAGCGCATGCCGTCCGGACGCGTTACCGGTGCGCTGAGCTTGAGCTCATCGACCTTGCCGGCGCTGCCATCCTTCTTGATGTTGATGGCAAACAGCTTGCTGGTAGCCAGCGTGTTGACGATCACGCGCCCATCCACCACTGCGATGCCATCGAGCACACTGCCTGCAGGGCCGAAGGCGCCATTGCCCGCCCACACTTGCAGCGCCGCGCCTTTTGGCGGCAGACGCATCACCTGCATGTTCTGTGTGTCGGTGGCATAGACCGCGCCATTGCCGCCCACGGCGATGTCATTGCACATGCCACCCTTGTTGAAGTTGTACTGCGCCTTGGCTGCGCCGGTCTTGATGTCGAAGCTCATCAACTGGCCGGGCACGGTGGCCGGACTGCCCAGCTGGCCCGAGATCAGGTTGCTGCACACCCACAGCGTGTCGCTCTTGCCGTGCGCGAACACGCCGAACACCTGGCGCATTCCGCCCGTGCCCGGCTTGATGAATACCTCGGCGGTGTCCTTGCCCGGCAGCACCCGGTAGACCTGCGCCTGGCCGACGCTGCCAATGTAGAGGCTGCCATCGGAATTGGAGGTGAAGCTTTCAGGAAAAACCTTGGTGCCCGGAATCTTGATCTCGGCCGGCCCTGCAGCCAGCGCAATGCCTGTCACCACCCCGGAGGCCGCCAGCAGCATTCCCGTCATCTGTTGCACTTTTTTCATGCGTGTTTCCCTGTAGCTGGTTCTTGTGTAATAGGCGGATGCTAACAGCTGGCTGGATTCAGCCGCGGTTCACGCGCGGGTTGGCACCCTATGTAACACCGGATGTTCTGCTAGACTTTCGCGCTGCAACCGTTTTTTTTCATCATCATAATTCCGGGGGAGATCGATAATGAATCGTCTGATTCGCATTGGTGTGGCCCTTGCTGCTTCGGCAGCTTCCGCTCTGGCTGCCGCACAAGGCGGCCCTCCTGGCCCGCCGTCACCTGAAGCCCAGGCCGCTTCAGCCATCGGCGCCCGTCAGGGTCTCTATAAATTGATGGCAACGCAGTTCGGTCCCATCGGCGGCATGCTTCGCGGCACCGTGCCGTTCGACGCCGCCGTTGTGGCTCGCAATGCCCCGCGCATCGCCACCCTTGGGGAAATCATTCCCGAGATGTTCACCAGCGATACGCACACGTTCACCGCCACCAAGTCGGCTGCACTGCCCGCGATCTGGACCAGCCAGGCGGATTTCAAGAGCAAGGCTGATGCGTTGGTGAAAGCTGCCAACGACCTTGGTGCTGCCGCCAAGGGTGGCGACAAGGCCGCAACCCTGGCCGCCGCCGGCGCTGTGGGCAAGGCCTGTGGCAGCTGCCACGATAACTATCGCCAGAAGCCTTAAGCGAGTCTTCAATCGGGGGTCGGGGCCAACAGCTCCGACCTCCTTGGTCTGTAAACCAGCCTTAGTAGCCAATCTCCGGTGGCGGTGGCGCTGCGGCGACCAGCCAGTACACCGCGCCCGCGCATAGCACCGCGACGATCAGCGCTTTCAACAACTGTGAATTCTCGATGGCATGGTGGCTGGGCACCAGGTGCGCTGATTTCCTGCCCGTGATCATGGGCATCACCAGGCTCTGCCGCTTGAACACCTTGTAGTAAATGATGGCCAGCACGTGCAGGCAGATCACCCAGAACAGCACGTCGAAATTGAGGTGATGGAATTTTCCCAGGGCGCTGGAAGTCGCGGCACTGACCGCTGGATAGTAAGGCGCCGTCCATACTTCGGTGTTGTCGATGAGAAACAGGCCCGCGGTGGCCTGAGCACCCAGCATCAACAACATGAGGATCACCACCAAGCCGCCCAGGGGGTTGTGTCCCAGCGTCGGCGGCGAATCGCGCTTGAACAAGGTGCGCAAGTAGGCGATTACGCTCGACGGCCCCACCACGAAACTGCTGAATCGCGCATGGCGCGGGCCCACGAAGCCCCAGATGATGCGAAACGCCACCAGGCCCAGGGTGGTGTAGCCAATCCAGAAATGAGTTGTCGTCCAGTTGAAACCAGCTTTGGCAGTTGCATACGAGCCGCAGATGCACAGCACCAGCAGCCAATGGAACAATCGCAGAGGCAGGTCCCAGACCAGGCGTTTCTCAGACATTCGTTGCGACTCCATGAAGTATTTCGGCCAAGAATAGCCCGTCAGATGATATCCAACAGCCCTACTTCGAGGCGACCAGCTGTTGTAACAGCGCTGCGGTTTTTTCCTGCACCGTTGCCGCCTGACCGCGACCCGGGCCACCGCCCTTGCCCTGCGCATAGTCCAGCGGCGTGAAGCCGCGTGCATCCCTGGTCGCTATGTCGGCGCCACGTGCGGCCAGCAGTTTCACGATGTCATTGCGACCACCCATGGCTGCGCCATGCATGGCCGTGCGTCCCTGGGAATCGACCTCGTTTACCTTGCTACCGGCTGCCAGCAGCAGCTCGATGGTTTCGACCATCTGCGGTTCCGTACGCAAAGTGCCGCGCGTATCCACGCCACTTGCGCCCAGACCCGCGGCAGCCAGCAATGGCGTGATGCCGGCGATCTGCGGCAAATCGGTGCGCGCGCCCTGCGCCAGCAACAGCTTGACCGCAGGCACATCGGCTGCACGGGCGGCGCGCAGCAATGGCGTGCTGCCGATAGTCAGAAGTTGATCCCCGCCACGATCAGCACCCACGGAGCGATACGGCGGGAACAACTTCAGTTGCAGGTTGGTGTTGGCCTTGGCCGCCAGCAGCAATTCGATCATTCTGAGGCTGGTGGTCTGGTCCAGTGAGGCCATGTCGGCGCGACCACCGCGCGGCACGGTGTTGAGGTCCACCGCCAGATAAAGTGGCGTACGCCCCCACAGGTCCCACAGATTGGGATCAGCGCCGCGACTCAATAAATAGGCTCCAATGTCGAAATTGAAATTGTCGATAGCGAGGTTCAGTGGCGTGATGCCATCCGGGTCTGACACTTCGATATCAGCTTTGCCCTGTTCCACCAGCACCTGCACGCAGCTCAGGCAGCCCTGGCGCGCTGCGAACAGCAGTGCCGTATAGCCGCCAGACTGTCGGTGCTGTGCACGCGGCTCGCCACTGACCTGGCGCTGGTGTTGCGCCACAGTCGACACCACATCGACTTTCGCGCCACGCGCGAGCAGTTCACGGATCATCTGGGGCTGGCTTTGCGCTGCCGCCCACATCAATGCAGTCTGGCCCTTGGTGGTTTCAATGGCATTGACCGTGGCGCCCTTGCGCAGCAACTCGCGCGCAGCTTGCACATTGGCGGTACGCGCAATCAACATCAACGCGGTCTGCCCGCGGTCATTGGCCGAATCCGGGTCGGCACCGGCCTTGAGCAGTTTGCCAATCACTTGCGTATCACCACGCACGGCCGCTTCGGACATGGCAGTGGCACCGAAGTCACTGACATGGCGCACATCGGCCTTGGCCTGGATCAGCCGGTCAACCAGTTCGGAGTAACCAAAATGCACGGCCCATTGCAGCGCCGACGTTCCGTCTTCGTCGGTAGAGTTGACGTCGGCCCGGTCGGCCAGGAATTGCATGGCGCGTGTGGGCTGCTGGTCACGCACAGCCAGGGCCAGCGAGTCGGCGTGGGCCGACGGCGCTAGCAGCGAGGACGCAAGCAGCAGCACTGCGATAAGGACAGTTCGCGACAAGACTCAGATTTCCGAAAGGATGCCGGTGCTGTCGCCCAGCGCCTTTTCGGGTACGCCGGATTTGTCGAGCACGGTCAGCAGCACGTTGGCCAGCGGCGTGTGGTCCGGATAGCGTATGTGCTGCCCGGCCTTCATGCGACCACAACCGCCACCCACCAGCGCTGTGGGCAGGGGAAATTGATTGTGCGCATTGCTGTTGCTCATGTTGCTGCCGTAAAGAATGATCGAGTGGTCAAGTATGGAGCCGTCGCCATCGGGCATCTCGGACAGCTTCTTGACGAATCTGGTGAACTGCTCAGTGTGATAGCGCTGGATCTTGACCAGCTTGTCCTTCTTGGCGGGATCGTCCTGGTGATGCGACACGGCGTGGAAGGCGTCGGGCACCCCGATGTTGTTGTAGGTCATATTGCTGACCTCGGCCGCCATCATGAAGTTGGCCACGCGCGTCAGGTTGGCCTGGTAGGCCAGCGCGATGATGTCGAACATCAGGTTGAGCTGCTCATTGAACGCGTCGGGAATTCCCGTGGGCACATCCGGCAACTTGAGATGCGTCAGGTCTTGCGATGCCTGCTTGTTCACGCGCCGCTCGACTTCGCGCACGCTGTCCAGATAGTCGGCCATCACCGCCCTGTCGGCAGCACCCAGCGTCTGGTTGAGCGCCGCTGCGTCAGCGGAAACCATGTCGAGGATGCTGGCGTACTGGCGTCCCATCAGCGCGCGTTCTTCTGGGGAATCGCCGCGACCGAACAATCGCTGGAAAAGATTGCGCGGGTTGTACTCCATGGGCAGCGGCGTCGTGGGCGTGCGAAAGGAGATGGTTCCGGAATAACTGCAACCGTAATTGCGATCGCAGGAGCCGCCACCACCGGCGCCTTCGGTTCCCACCTCCAGTGAAGGCAACGGCGTATCCTGCCCGATAGCCGCTGCAGCGAGTTGGTCAGCCGTGACGCCGGCAAAGGGTTCATGCGTCTCGCGTGGATGCACGCAGGACAGCCAGGTGCCCGGCACGATGGCATGCACGGCAGCGCTCTCCGCTGGCTTGTTGCCCAAGCCGCTGATCACGGTGACCTGTTTCTGGAAGGGCTTGAGCGATTCGAGTATGGGCGACAGCGAATAATTGGCGCCCACCTCTGCAGGCGTCCAGCGATCCATGATGGCGCCATGCGGAAAGTAGAAAAAGCCCAGGTGCATCTTGGCCGCAGCGGCGGTTTTTTCGATGGCCGTGTATGCCGGCACCATGGCATCGAGCAGCGGCAAGGCGATGGCAGCGCCTGCGCCTCGCAGGAAGGTGCGTCGTTGCAGGTGTTTGCGCGTGAGGTACATCTACTTGACCTGTGTGAGCTGCGTGGCGGGTGCGGCGGCGGGTGCCGCCACCCGGCTCTTGAGGAACTGATCGCTGTTGACGATGCCCGTGACCAGGGAGGCGAACCGGTACCCGTGTGCGCCGGCATCCCTGACAATGGCGCGGATGCGCGGCATGTCGTGGTATTCCACTGTCCGTCCCAGCGCGTACGTCATCAGTTTCTCGGTAAGCGCCTGCACGAACTGGTCCGGATTTGACGCCAGCATATTGCGCAGGTCGTCTGGTCCCTTAAGCATATGCCCGTCCGGCATGGTGGCGCCGGCGTCCACTGGTGCAATGGCTTCGCGGTCCACGGTGCGCCAGGTGCCTACGGCGTCGAAATTCTCGAGCGCGAATCCCAGCGGATCCATTATTCCGTGGCAGGCATTGCAGGATGCATTGGTGCGATGCAGTTCCAGCCGCTCGCGAACCGTCATGGCGCGGCCATCCGGTCCTCTTTCCGGCAGGGCCTCAACGCCCGGAGGCGGAGCCTTGGGTGGCGTGCCAGTAATGCGTTCGAGTACATACGCACCGCGCAACACCGGAGCGGTGCGATTGCCGTAGGAGGTCAACATCAGGATGGCGCCCTTGCCCAACAGACCGTAGCGCGCCGAGTCCGGCAGCGTCACGCGCCGGAACTGGCTGCCGCGTACATTGGGCACGCGATATTGCAGCGCCAGTCGTTCGTTGAGAAAACTGTAGTCAGCGGTCAGCAGATCCACAACACTGCGGTCGGCGCGCAGCACGCTGTCGGCAAACAGCTCCATTTCGCGCACATACGAGCGTCGCAGATCTTCATCGAACCACGGGAACAATGCCGGATCAGCATCGACGTCCTTGAGTGCGGCGAGATTGAGCCACTGGTATGCAAAGTTGCTGATCAGCGCGCTGGACCGCTCATCCGCCAGCATACGTTTGACCTGCTGGTCCAGCACGGCAGGATCCTTGAGACGCCCGCCGGCTGCCAGCGCCAGCAGCTCGTCGTCAGGCCCCTCGCTCCACAGGAAAAATGCCAGGCGGGAAGCGATGGCCAGGTTGTCCAGTTCATACACAGCGCCGGGTGCAAGGTTGGCCGGTGCGGTCTCGAAGCGATAGAGGAATTTGGGATTCGACAGCACCGCCATAACGGCTGTCTGTATGCCGCTGTCGAAGCTGCCCTGCTTGCGTCCTTCGGCAAAGAAGGCCATGGGCGCCAGCAGGTCTGCATCGGTGACAGGCCGTCGGTACGCTTCGCGTGTGATGCGGGTGAGTATCTGGCGCGCGCAGGCCGGTTCATCGGCTTGCGTCGCGGGGCGACAGATGAAGATCTTCCGCCTACTGGGCGTGTCGCTGACGCCGGAAACTTCGTACGGACCCTTGATGTCGATGCTGCCTACATTGGCGTAGGAATCGTTGGATCCGCCGGGCGTGAACGGAAACAGGCGTGCCTCGTCCTCGGCATAGGATTCCTGCGTGAACGCCACGGTGATCTGGTGTGGACCGGCCTTGATGGGTACGCGGATCTTCTGGAACCTCGCGGCGATCTCGGCAGCCGCCGCAGCCTGCCGCTGGTCGATATTGCGCGCGTCTTCTGCGCCACCGGATTTCACGGTCTTGATACGCCGGTCATCCACCTTGAGGATGACCGTCTGCTCGCCGGATCCTGCGCCGTAACCACCGCCAATACCGACGCGCAGCGAAATCTCGTACATGCCGTCAGCAGGAAACCAGTGCTCCACCTGCATGCCGCCTCGTGTGCCCAGGGGCATGCCTTCGCGATAGGACGCACTGCGCCCACCCGAGGCACGATAGGTCTGGCTGATGGCGCGCGCGGCGGGATCGCCGATGGCCTTGGCGCTGACGGTACGCGCCGCCGAGATGTATTGATCGAGGAATGTGGGTGACACGCGCAGCACATTGGCCACGTTGTCGAATCCGTCGCTCTTGGTTTCCTGGGGCAGGATGCTGGCCGGGTCCACCTGCACTCCGAGGATGCTTTCAACAGAACGCGCGTATTCGGTGCGGTTGATGCGATGCAGTGCTACGTATCCGGGATCCGGATTGTCAGATGCATGTTCGTCGAGGCGGGCTTCCATCCAGCTGACAAACTGCTTGCTCACAGCCGGATCCGGATGCGGCTGGCCCGGCGGCGGCATGAGGCCACCGCGCAGCTTGCGCACGGCTTCTTCCCATACCTTGGCATCCGCGGGAATGTTTTCCGGCTGCATCAGTTCAAATGCCACGCCACCGGCCCAGTCGGTGGAGTTGTGGCAGTCGGAGCAGTATTTCTCGAGCATCGCAAAATGCTGTGAGCCACTGTCATCGGCATGCGCTACTGCGGTCGCGGCGAGCACTGCCAACCACAAGCCCTGCGTGAGCCTGCGCATCAGACTATGCCCTTCATTTCGCGCACATGGTTCCACACGCTGGCGTAGGTGTTGAGCAGGAACTGGCGCGGATCGCCCCACTGCGCGTCGTAATCCGCAGTGGGTTTGGCCGCGACGATATCCAGATCGCTCATGCCCTTGCGCATCAACTGCCACACTCTCTCGGTGAGCACATCCAGCATGTCGTGCTGCTTCTGCAGATGTGCCTTGCCCACCACCGGTCCGGTTCCCGGCACGATGCGCGTCTGGTCATCACAGAGCTTAAGTAAAGTATTGGTGGCGTCGAACATGCCGCGGTTCCAGCCACCGGTGGACCAATCCACTATCGGATAGTTGCCCACCGAAACCACATCCCCCACTGCCAGAACATTGGATTCGGGAAAATGCACGTAGATGTCGCCGTCGGTATGCGCCTGGCCCAATGCGCCAAGCCGCGCATTGCGGTTGCCCAGAGTCACCGACTCGTGGTTGTAAAAAGTTCTGGTGGGCAGGGCCTTGGCAGGCATGGCTGGATAATTCTGCTCCTGCCACGCAACATGAATCGGCCGCTGCATCCACAACCGCGTGTTCTCGTGCGCGATAAGTGTGGCGCCCACCTTGCCCAGTGTCTCGTTACAACCGGTGTGGTCGGTATGCCAGTGGGTATTGACCAGTGTGCGCACTGGCCCGGCGCTGGACGTGACCAGGCGCAGCAGTGCCCCGGACTGTGTCGGGCTGCCCCCGTCGATCATGAGAGTGCCGTCGGCACCCGGGACCACCAGTACATTGGTGTCCGCACCCTGCACCAGCTGTATGCCGTCGACCAGGGATTCGAGGCGTAGCACGAGCGGACCTGCTGACTTCTGGCCGGCACGGGCTGCCGCAAAGGGAAGCTGCCACGCAGCCGCCAGGCCAGCTGCTGCGGTCAGGAATTTCCTGCGATCAAGCCCCGATTGCATTGTTGTAGTGACCCAAAATCAAGGGTGTAGCCCCGAAGGCATTATCACTCATGCGGCCAGCAGCGACACGGGTTGCTATCATGCGACCCCTTTTCCCTGCCCGCAGCTCTTAAGGAGAGCCCTCCCGTGAAGACCGATGCAGCAATGGCCGAGATCCTGAAGCGCGAGGGCGTGCAGTACCTGTTTGGATATCCGCGCAATGCGCTGCTGGAAGCAGCCGCCGACAAGGGCATACGCACAATTATCGTGCGCCAGGAGCGCACCGGATTGCACATGGCAGACGCTGTCTCGCGCATGACGCGCGGCAAGAGCATGGGTGCGTTCTGCATGCAGCATGGTCCTGGCGCCGAGAACGCCTACGGCGGTGTGGCACAGGCCTTTGCCGATTCCATTCCCATCCTGGTGGTTCCGCAGGGCTACGCCCGCAAGAACATGTACCTGCCCTACAACTACAACTCGACGTTGCAGATGCGCGGCATCTCCAAGCATTGCGAACCGATACTGATTGGCGCGGAAACGCCCAATGTGATGCGCCGCGCATTCACGCAACTGCGAAACGGACGTCCACAGCCCGTGGTGGTCGAAGTTCCCTTCGATGTGTTCAACGATGAAGTGCCCGAACCGCTGGACTACACGCCGGTGTACAGCACGCGATCCGCGGCGGATCCTGCTGAAGTGGTCAAGGCTGCTGCCATTCTGGCCAGCGCCAAGAAGCTGGTCATTCATGCAGGCCAGGGTGTGCACTGGGCCGAGGCTTATAAAGAACTGCAGGAACTGGCCGAACTGCTGGGCGCACCGGTCAGCACTTCACTGCCGGGCAAGAGCACGTTCAACGAGCGCCATCCCCTGTCACTGGGATCCGGCGGCCATGGCATCAGCGGCCAGCTGTGGGAATTCATCAGCGAGGCCGATGTCATCTTCGGCATCGGTTGCTCGTTCACCGAAAGCAGCTTTGCCATCCAGTTCCCGCAAGGGCCAGGCAAGCGCTACATCCACTCGACCATTGATCCGGTGGACTTCAACAAGACCGTGCGTTCCGAGATCGGACTGGCAGGAGACGCGAAACTGGTGCTGCAGGCGCTGATCGCGGAGCTGCGCAAGACCATCAAGGGCAATCGCGATGCCAGCAAGGTTGCCACCAGGATCAAGTCGGTGGAGGCCGAGTGGATCAAGCAGTGGCTGCCCAAGATCAACAGCGACAGCAGCCCGCTGTCGCCCTATCGGGTATTGCGCGACCTGCAGAACACGGTGGATATCGACAACACCATCATCACGCATGATGCCGGCAGTCCGCGCGATCAGCTCGTGCCGTTCTGGAAGTCCACCACACCGCTGTCATACATAGGCTGGGGCAAGACCACGCAGCTGGGCTATGGCCTGCCGTTGGCTATGGGCGCCAAGCTGGTGCATCCGGACAAGCTGTGCATCAACGTGTGGGGCGATGCGGCCATCGGCTTCACCGGCATGGACTTCGAAACTGCGGTGCGCGACAAGCTGCCGATTCTGTCCATCCTGCTCAACAACTTCTGCATGGCCATTGAACTGCCGATCATGCCGCATGCCACCGAGCGCTTCCGCGCCACGGACATCTCCGGTGACTACGCGGCCATGGCGCGCGCCTTCGGTGGCTATGGTGAACGCGTCACCAAGGCTGCAGACATTGTCCCAGCCATCAAGCGCGGCATCGAGCAGACGCAAAAAGGCGTGCCTGCGTTGCTCGAATTCATCACCGAGCAGGAGACACAGGTCTCAAGGCCCTGGATCAAATAGCCGCTCAGGCGACGACTACTTCAACCAATATGGGCCCCGGCGCGACCAGCGCGCGCCGCAGCGCCGGCTCCAGGTCGGCCGCCTTGGTCACGCGCAGGGCATCACAGCCCTGCGCTTTTGCCAGCTGCACGAAGTCGATGCCGGGAAGATCCGCACCCACGGGATGCGCCAAACCAAAGCGCTTCGAGAAGTGGTGCAGCGCTTCGTAGCGCGCGTTATTGACGATAATGAAGGTGATGGGCAGCTTGAGCTGCGCAGCGCTCCACAGCCCTTGTATGGAATACATGGCCGACCCGTCGCCCAGGATGGCGACAACTTTTTTGCCCGGCTTGCCCAGTGCAATGCCAACCGCTGCCGGCAGGCCGTGACCAAGCCCGCCGCTGGCGCAGGTGAAAAACGTTTCGCGTTGCAGGATGGGCAATCTTTCCTGCATGGGACCGCGGGTGCTTGGCGCCTCTTCAACCAGTATGGAATCCGGAGCGCGCAGATCCGCCAGCACCTGCGCCAGGTAACTGTCGGTGAGAGGATCGGCAGTCTCCAGGCGCGCGGCCCTGACGCGACCACGCTGAGTCGCCGGCGGTCGAACGCGCGGCACGGCCAGCAGGTCAATCACCGCTGACCCCACGCTGCAGAGTATGGATTGCCCCGTCAGTGCTGATGCGGCCCAGTCCGGATCTTCAGTCAATTGAAAAACGTTGAGTCCATCGGGAACGTATTTGCCCTGGCCTTCGGCGTGATAGGTGAATATGGGCGCACCAATGGCCACCAGCACATCATGGCCCTGCAATCGCCCGCAGATTTCCTCGCGAAACGCGGGCAGGAAACCGGCGAACAGCGGGTGATCCTCGGGAAAACCACTGCGTCCGATCAACGGGCTTGCCCACACCAGTGCGCCGTGGCGCTCCGCAAGCTTGACCAGGTCATCCGACGCACCGTCGCGATCAACGGCGGCGCCGATGATAAACACGGGTCGCTGACTGGCATTGAGTGCAGCGGCCACGGTGCCGATGGCCTGCGCATCAGGGCGAATGCTGCGCGAAACCTTGCGCGCAACCAGCGCCTCAGTCTGTTCATCCCAGTCGTCAATGGGCACCGACACAAAGGTCGGGCCGCAAGGCGGTTGCATGGCCAGGTAGTAGGCACGCGCTATGGCCGCGGGCACATCCTGCGCGCGCGCTGGTTCACAGCTCCATTTCACATAGGGTTTGGGCAACTCCGTGGGCTGCGTCGAGAACAGGAAGGGTTCCATCTGCAGCAATGAGCGTGACTGCTGTCCGGCGGTGATCACCAGCGGCGTGCGATTGCGATAGGCAGTGAACAGATTACCCATGGCGTGGCCTACGCCGACGGCCGAGTGCAGATTGACGAAGGCGGCATTGTGCGTGGCTTGTGCGAAGCCGTCGGCCATGCCCACCACCACTGATTCCTGCAGCCCCAGCACATACCGGAAATCCGCGGGAAAATCGCGGAACATGGTCAATTCCGTGGAACCAGGGTTACCAAAAATATGGTTGATCCCCAGGTCGCGCAGCAGCGCAAAAGTGACTTCCCGAACGCTCTTCATATGCATGCCCTGCCTGACCAGATTCGATAGAATAGTCCAGTGACTGAGCCCATCACAATTGGACGACTGCGCATCGACTCCACGTTGCATGATTTCGTGGAACGCGAGGCATTGCCCGGCACGGGCATTGCCGCTCCCCGATTCTGGGCGGGAGTCGAATCCATACTCGGCGACTTCACGCCACGCAACCGCGCGCTGCTGGCCAGGCGCGACGAACTGCAGGCCCGGATCGACCAGTGGTGGAGTGAGCACAAGGGCCAGCCCTTCGACGTGGCCGCGCACACTGCCTTCCTGGGTGAAATCGGCTACCTGCAGCCAGAGCCGCAAGGCGTGCGCATCGACACCCAGGGTACCGATCCTGAAATCGCTTTGGTGGCCGGTCCCCAACTGGTGGTGCCGGTCAGCAACCCGCGCTACGCGCTCAACGCCGCCAATGCGCGCTGGGTCAGCCTCTACGACGCGCTGTATGGCACCGACGCCCTGCTTCCCGTTGATTCATCCGTTTCCGGTTACGACCCGGTGCGTGGTGCCGCGGTCATTGCCTATGGCCGCAAGTTGCTTGATGAAATCGCGCCGCTGCTGGCCGGCAGTCATGCCAATGCTGCCAACTATTCCATCCAGGATGCCCAGCTGCGCGTGCAGTTGACCGATGGCCATGTCACCAGCCTGCTTAATCCCGCGCGCTTTGTAGGTTGGCGTGGCACGCCGGCGCAACCCACCACGGTGCTGCTCAGGAACAACGGCCTGCATCTGGAAATCGCAGTGGACCGCACGCATCGCATCGGCAAGACCGATGCTGCTGGCGTCGCCGACCTCATCATCGAAGCGGCCCTGACCACGATTCAGGATTGCGAAGATTCGGTGGCAGCTGTGGATGCCGGCGAGAAGGTGGCGCTGTACCGCAACTGGCTGGGCCTGATGAACGGTCGCCTCGAGGCTACGTTCAAGAAAGGTGACAAGACCGTGGCGCGGCGACTCAGCGAAGATCGCCGCTACACCGACCCGCAAGGGCGCGAACTCACGCTTCCCGGCCGCAGCCTGATGCTGGTGCGCAATGTGGGTCACCACATGATCAGCGACATGATGCTGTTCGATGGCGAGCCGGTGTTCGAAACGGTTGTCGATGCCTGCGTCACGCTGGCCATTGCCGTGCACGATCTCAAGCGCGAACGTCGCAACAGCCGCGCCGGTTGCGCCTATGTGGTCAAGCCCAAGATGCACGGCCCGGAAGAAGTGGCGCTGGCCAATGACCTGTTTGACAGCGTCGAAGACCTGCTGGGCCTGCCCAGATTTTGCGTCAAGATGGGCGTTATGGATGAGGAGCGGCGCACCAGCGCAAACCTCGCGGCCTGCATTGCCGCTGCCCGCCACCGCATCGTGTTCATCAACACCGGGTTCCTCGATCGCACCGGCGATGAAATCCACACCGTGATGCAAGGCGGAGCGGTGCTGCCCAAGGAGCAGGTCAAGACCCAGCCCTGGATACGCGCCTACGAAAAGCGCAACGTGCAGATTGCCCTGGCGATGGGATTCTCCGGCAAGGCGCAGATCGGCAAGGGCATGTGGGCCATGCCCGATCTCATGGCCGAAATGCTCAAGGCAAAGCAGGCGCATCCGCAGGCCGGCGCCAACACTGCATGGGTGCCCTCGCCCACTGCCGCCGCGCTGCATGCGCTGCACTATCACCGCGTTGATGTGCGCGCCGTGCAGCAGCGCCTGCTGTCCGATGCCACACCGGGGCTCGACGACTTGCTGACCCCGCCACTGGCTCCCTCCATGCCCGGTGCCGGAGAAATCCAGCGCGAACTGGACAACAACATCCAGGGAATACTGGGCTACGTAGTGCGATGGATAGACCAGGGTATCGGCTGCTCCAAAGTGCCAGATGTGCAGGACGTGGGACTGATGGAAGACCGCGCAACACTGCGCATCTCAAGCCAGCACGTGGCCAACTGGTTGCATCATGGCGTCTGCAGCGAGGCTCAGGTGCGCGAGACCTTGTCGCGCATGGCGGCTGTTGTTGATCAGCAGAATGCCGGCGACCCTTCCTACCAGCCAATGTCGCCTTCTCTCGAAGCAAGTATTGCCTGGCAGGCCGCGTGCGAGCTGATATTCGAAGGTCGGTCACAGCCCAATGGCTATACCGAATTCATACTGCACCGACGGCGCCGCGAGTATAAATCGCTGAGCACCTGCAGCTAGGACAACGAGTGAGCAGAACAACAAGGGGATGTACATGCTGACGCGCAACACACTTTCACTGGCCGATGCCAAGCGCATTGCCACTGCCGCGTCGGCCCGGGCGCAGGCCGAGGGCTGGACCGTGGTCATCGCCATTCATGATGGCGGCGGTCACCTCCTCTACCTGGAGCGTGCCGATGGCACGCAGCTGGGCTCGGTAGCAGTGGCCCAGGAGAAATCCCGCACCGCCCTGCTGTTCAAGCGGCCCACCAAGGCGCTGGAGGAAGGCGTGCTGGGTGGTCGGGTGCACATGATGTCCCTGCCTGGAGTCACCGCCGTCGAAGGCGGTCTGCCACTGATCCTCAACAACGAAGTGGTGGGCAGCATCGGCGTGTCGGGCGTGCAATCCAGCCAGGACGGACTCGTCGCTGCGGCCGGAGCCGAAGTACTTTCCAGCCTCTAGTGGCTAAGGCTGGCGCTTCTCTGCGCTGGCCTTGAGCACTATCCAGACCAGGCCCGCGCCGAACAGCGTCAGGGCCGAAACCAGCAGCCACGCAATGCGTGGCGCCAATCTGAATGCCTCAAAGACGCCAAGACCCAGTCCCAGGGGCGTGGTGATCAACAGCAAGGGCTTGCCGATTCTCATATTGAAAATGGCCTCACGGCAATTGCAACGCCTTGCGCAGTTGCGCCGCGTCCAGCACCTTGACGTACACCGGTGTATCCACATCGAAGCGTCGCGCTTCGGACAATCCGCCCACCACCACGGGATCAAACCCGGCATCGCGCACCAGGCCTTCCACAGTGGCCAGCGCCTTGCTGTCATCTCCCGCCAGTGGTATCGCCACCTTGCTGTTGGCGCGATTGCCCAGATCGCGCAGGTTGGTCCATGAAATTGCATTGAAGGCGCGAACCAGGCGCACTCCGGGCAGGTAGCGGGCCGACGACACTCCCGTTCCCACGCGGCGTGCTTCATCGGCCATGGCACCGTCGCGCTGCGGATAGGGATTACCTGTGTCGATTACCACCTTGCCTGCAAGCTCCTTGGCGTAATCCTGTCCCACCTGCGGCAGCGCGCTGTACGGCACGGAAATCAGCACTACATCACCGAAGGCGGCGGCTTCCCTGGGCGTACCCACGCGCACCTTGGATCCCAATTTAGCGGCCAGGGGCTTGAGCGCCTCTGGATCCAGTCCGGAGATCACCAGTTCATGTCCGGCATGCGCCCAGTGGGTTGCCAGTGTGCCGCCGATGTTGCCGCTACCGATCACCCCTATGCGCAGCGGATCCTTGGCCGGGACGCCGACTGCATAGGCTGCCAGCGCAAGTACGGCTGCTATGCGAATGACTGACCTCGCAGCTATTTTCATTTTTATGCCCCTATTAATGTCGCTACAAAACAACCGATTAGAGTTTTTTACAACAAAGTAACTTGATTCAGGTTATCGCTTATGTCCCAATCCTGCGCAGCCAAGCTCCGGGATGGGGCGTGGCGTCGAGATCTATTTAAGCCACGAATAATGGAGTAATCAATGACACCCAGTCATCTTATCCCCGGAATCAGGATCGCCGTACGCACCGTCCTGGGGCTCGCTGTGCTGCTGCCAGTGGGCGCCATGGCCGCTGAGACAGTGGTCACCGACACCCTCGAAGAGGTGGTCGTTACCGCGCAGTTCCGCGAGCAGAAGCTGCAGGACACCCCCATCGCGATCACGGCGGTCACCGCCGAAATGATTGACGCCCGCAATCAGACCAGTCTGGCCCAGGTTGCTGCCCAGGCGCCCAACGTCGTCCTCACAGAGACCGGTGGCGCCTTC